>JBBQVA010000003.1:0-132459 GCA_038211945.1 Sphingomonadales bacterium | reverse complement strand
TAGTCGCCCGGCCCGACCGGTGCCGCGAGTTTGGCGTAGGCGCCGGCATGCAGCAGTTGCAGGATGATCAGCGCGCCTTCGGCATGCACGGCCTGCACGATCGGCCGTCGTTCCGCGGCATCCGCGGCGGTGGCGATCACCGCCGCGTCCTCCTCCATCCGCCCGTCGGCGTTCGGCGCCACGCCGCCGGTGATCACCAGCGCCACGCCCCCGCGCGCCCGCGCCGCATAGAACGCCGCCTGCCGCTCCACCGGCCGGTCCAGCGTATCCAGCCGCGTGTGCATGGAGCCCATCACCACCCGGTTGCGCAGCACATGCGCGCCCACGCGAAGGGGGGAGAGCAGGGTGGGATAGAGCGCGTCCATCCCCGTTTGTCCCCGGTGCGCGGCGCCAAGGCAAGGCTTGCTGTCCCGCGCCATACCCCCGAAACTGGCCACGCCCCCCGGAGATCGCCGCGTGTCCAAATTCACCAGCACCGACCGCTACATCGCCTCGCGCGACCTCGAAGTCGCCGTCAACGCCGCCGTCACCCTCCAGCGGCCACTGCTGGTGAAGGGCGAGCCCGGCACCGGCAAGACCGTCCTTGCCCAACAGATCGCCGATGCGTTCAGTGCGCCGCTGATCGAATGGAATATCAAATCGACGACAAAGGCGCAGCAGGGCCTCTACGAATATGACGCGGTGTCGCGCCTGCGTGACAGCCAGCTCGGCGATCCGCGCGTCACCGATATTGCCAATTATATCAAGCGCGGCAAGATGTGGGAGGCTTTCACCTCCCCCGCCCTGCCCGTCCTGCTGATCGACGAGATCGACAAGGCGGATATCGAATTCCCCAACGACCTGCTGACCGAACTCGATCGGATGGAGTTCGACGTTTACGAGACCGGTGAGCGCGTGAAGGCGGCGCAACGCCCGATAGTCATCATCACCTCGAACAATGAAAAGGAACTGCCCGACGCCTTCCTGCGCCGTTGCTTCTTCCACTACATCAAATTCCCGGACCGCGAGACGATGGAACGTATCGTCCGCGTGCATTTCCCCGACATCCAGAAGAACCTTGTCGCCGAGGCGATGAACATTTTCTTCGACATCCGCGAAGTGCCGGGAATGAAGAAGAAGCCGTCGACGTCGGAACTGCTCGATTGGCTCAAGTTGCTGATGCACGAAGATATGCCGCTCGAGGTGCTCCGCAACCGCGATACCAAGACGCTGATCCCACCGCTCCACGGCGCGCTGCTGAAGAATGAGTCGGATGTGATGCTGTTCGAAAAACTGGCGTTCATGAGCCGACGGGCCGGTAACGCCTAAGCGCCGACCGCCTTCAGCATCGCAACTGCAGCCGCCTTTTCAGCCTCCTGCTTGTTGGCACCTTCGCCCGTTCGCGACTCATGGCTGCGAACCGTCACCGCGACGGTAAAGCGCGGCGCGTGGTCGGGTCCCTGACGGTCGATGACTGCATAGGCCGGCATTCCCAGCCGCCGGCCCAGCGCCCAGCGTTGCAACGCCGATTTCGGATCGGCCAGAAGCAACGGGACGTCGCCGCTCAGCAGCCTCGCCCATTCGCGTTCGACGAATGCCATCGCGACCTCCCAGCCGCCGTCGAGGAACAGTGCTGCGACCAGCGCCTCGGCAACATCGCCCAGTACATTGTCGGATTGGGCGAGACCCTTGGCGCGGGCAGCTCGCTCCATGACCAGGACCTCGGGCACGCCGAGAGCGCGCGCCACGGCCGCGTTGGCCGGCCCCTCGACCAGCGCATGAAACCGCGCTGTCAACCGCCCCTCCGCATCGGCATGTTCGCGGTACAGCCAGGCCGCGACGACGCATCCCAGCACGCGGTCACCCAGAAATTCGAGCCGCTGATAATTGTCCGGCCCCGCCGAACCGTGCGTCAACGCGCGCCGCAACAGCTCTGGATCGCAAAAGTCATGGTGCAATCGCTCCCGCGCCCAAGTCTGGAGAGGCAGCGTACCGGTCAATGCAGCACGCCAACACGGCTCAATCGCAGGCGCTGTGGCCAAGATGCGCCAGGATCGACCGAAAAGAAGATCAGGTCGGCCCGACCGACGATATTGGCGACGGGCACCATGCCGACCCCACCCTCCGCCGTCGTGAAACGGCTATCGGCAGAATCGTCCCGATTGTCGCCAAGGACGAAGATATGTGCGGCTGGGACGGTAACGACTTGGGTATCGTCGCGCGCGCCTTGGCCGGGTTGATCAAGGACGGTAATTCGACGTCCACCTGGCAACGTCTCTGCAAAGGCCGGAAACTGGCACAGCCGGCCAGCCGCCGTAGAGGCCGTGCTGCTGGCGCATCCGCCGGGCGCCGCGGGGACTGTCACACTTCCGACTGGCGTACGCGGCACGAGTAAATCGTTGATCTCGATCAATCCACCTCGCATCCGGACGCGGTCACCGGGCAAACCGATGACACGTTTGATGAAATCGGCGCGATTATCGCGCGGCGTCTTGAAAACGATGACATCACCGCGCGCCGGAAGCCTCTCCACGACACGCCCATCGAACAGCGGTAGCCCAAGCGGCAATGAGAAACGGCTGTAGCCGTAGGGCCATTTGGCGACGAACAAATAGTCGCCCGCCAGCAAACCCGGCTGCATGGATTCGGACGGGATATTATATGGTTCATAGACCAGAGTGCGCAGCGCCAGCGCTGCCATCACCGCGAGCACCACGGCCTTGGTCCAACGCATGAGCGCCGCGCGCTGACGTTTGCCACTGGCCAGGAACTGCGCACGATCGTCGATTGGAAAGGTCGCCACGACGGCGGGTTGGCGGAGGTCGGCGATTGCGTCAAGGCTGCGGTGGCGGCTGCGGCGCAACCTTGCTAGGCGGCAAGCATGTCAGACCTTTCCACAATCGACGCAGCTCTGGCAGCAGAAGCCGCGATACCGGTTCACATCGCCAGCTTGTTTCGCGCCGAGGCCGGGCGGCTGAGCGCGCTGTCGCTCGATGTCGCGGGGCTGCATTTCGATTTCGCAAAGGCTGCTATCGCTCAGCCCGCGCTGGCGCGGCTGGACCAGCTCGCAGAAGCGAGCGACTTTGCGGTCTGGCGGCAACGTTTGTTCGATGCAGCCGTCGTCAACCCGAGCGAAGCACGCGCCGCCACCCACATCGCCGAACGGGGATCCGGGGCCGCAGCGTCCGCCACACGGGAGGGCCAGAACGCGATGCATGCGCTTGTCGATCGTATTCGTGGCAGCGACATATCCCATGTCCTGCACATCGGCATTGGCGGCTCGGCGTTGGGCCCGGCGTTGCTGGTCGACGCGCTCGGCCATGGCGGCGACGGCCCGGCGGTTGAAATCGTCGCCAATATCGATGGCATCGCGCTCGAGCGGGCCTGCGCGCGTTGCGATCCGGCACGCACATTGATTGTGGTCGTTTCCAAGACCTTCACAACGACGGAGACCATGACCAACGCGTCCAGCGCACTCGATTGGTTGCGTGCAGCTGGCATTGCCGACCCTCATGCGCAAACGGTCGCCGTAACCACTGCTCTCGCAAAGGCGCGCGAATGGGGCGCCGCCGATGTGCTGCCCTTCGCCGAAACCGTTGGCGGCCGCTATTCGCTTTGGTCGGCGGTGGGTCTCCCATTTGCATTGCGCTGCGGGTGGGCGGCGTGGGAGGCACTGCTGGCTGGCGCGCGCGCCATGGATACGCATTTTCTGACCGCTCCGGACGCGGTCAATGCGCCTTTACTGGCGGCCAAGCTCGACGTCTGGTCGGCCCGGTATCTGCGGCGCCCAACGCGCAGCGTGTTCGCCTATGATGAACGGCTGCGACTGTTGCCGGCTTTCCTTCAGCAACTCGAAATGGAATCGAACGGCAAATCGGTGACGCGTGATGGTACCCCGGTTTCCGGCCCCACGGCCGCGGTGACATGGGGTGGCACCGGCACCGATGCCCAGCACGCGGTGTTTCAACTGCTGCATCAGGGGACCGAAGTCGTACCGGTCGAATTCGTCGCGGTGTGCGAGCCCAGCGATGCCCTGCCCTCAACCCACCACCGCCAGCTGCTTGCCAACTGCTTCGCCCAAGGCGCCGCACTGATGCGCGGGCGGACGTATGACGAAGCGCTGGCGCTGTCGGGGGGCGATCCGGCACTGGCGGCGGCCAAAACCTTTCCCGGTAACCGGCCTTCAACGACCATCGTGCTCGACCGGCTCGATGCAGCAACGCTGGGCGCGTTACTGGCCTTTTATGAACATCGGACGTTTGCCGCGGCCGTGC
This sequence comes from Sphingomonadales bacterium, assembly GCA_038211945.1. Taxonomy (GTDB): domain Bacteria; phylum Pseudomonadota; class Alphaproteobacteria; order Sphingomonadales; family Sphingomonadaceae; genus Sandarakinorhabdus. The sequence goes on along the minus strand of JBBQVA010000003.1, from coordinate 128,206 downwards.
TGATGGCGATCAACCCCTTCGATCAATGGGGTGTCGAGCTGGGCAAAGAAATGGCAACAGCGGCGCTGGCTGGAACAGGATTGGACTTCGATCCTTCGACCGCGGACCTGATGCGGCGCGCGCTAACCTAACCGCCGCCAGACCCCGCCGCGCAATTGTTCGGCCGGCTGGAACCGCGTTTTATAGGCCATCCGGTCACATCCCTCGATCCAATAGCCGAGATAGACAAACGCCATCCCGGCTCGCGCGGCGCGGGTGATGTGATCCAGTATGATGTAATTGCCGATGCCGCGCCGCTCGCCATCATCGGGCTCGTAAAAGCTGTAAATCATCGATAGGCCGTCGCTCTGCTTGTCGGTCAGGCAGCAACCAAGCAGCCGCCCGATCCGCCCATCACGAGACGGTTCGCGGTATTCGACGACCACGGTGTCGACCGGCGACTGTTCAACCATGTCAGCATAATCATGGCCGTCCATCGACGCCATGCCGCCGGTCGGGTGACGTGCCGCCAGATAGCGTTGCAGCAGCGCCCATTGCTCCTCGGTCGACCAGGGTTCGCAGGCATGAACCTCCAGGTCGCCGTGGCGCTTGAGCAGCTTCTTCTGGCTCGGCGATGCGACGAAACGCGACGCAACGACTCGCACCGACACACACGCCTGGCACGCATCGCAGCTGGGGCGATAGACGACGTTCTGGCTGCGGCGGAAGCCGATGCGCCCCAGCGCCTCGTTCATTTCGGGCGCTTCATGCCCCCGCAGTTCGGCAAAAACCTTGCGTTCAACCCGGCCCGGCACATAGGGGCATGGACCCGGCGCGGTCACGAAAAAGCGTGGAAATTTGAAACTTTGGTCGGTCACAACGGCGAACGCCCCTCCCAGGACCGGCGCAGTCTAATGCGGCGCGCGTCGGGCGCAATATAGCGGATTGGTGGTTAATCGAGTTCGGTCATCCGGACGTCATAGCCCGCCGCCCGTAACGCCTCGACAAGCCGTTCGAGATGGTCGCGATCGCGAGTTTCGCATTCGATATCGGTGATCAGTCCCTTGGCGGGCAGCGTCGTGAACACCCGCTGGTGATAGACCTCGAGGATGTTGACCTGCTGCTGGTCGAAGATCCGCGCGACCTCGAACAACTGGCCGGGGCGGTCCTTCAGCCGGATGCGCAGCCGCGCCAGCCGGCCCGAACGCGCCAGATCGCGCAGCAGGACGTTCGCCAGCAACCGCGTATCGATGTTGCCACCGCACAGCACCAGCCCGACCTTCTTGCCCCGAAAGCGCCGTGGATGCGCAAGCAATGCCGCCAGCCCCGCCGCTCCGGCCCCTTCGACGACGGTCTTTTCGATATTGAGCAGCATGGCGACGGCGCGTTCGAGATCCCGCTCTGCGACCAGCACAATGTCATCGACCAGTGCGCGCACAACCTCGAAGGTCAGCTTGCCAGGCGTTTTGACGGCGATGCCCTCGGCGAGCGTGTCGCCGTCGCAGGCTAGAATTTCGCCCTTCATCTTGGCGTACATCGACGGGTAAAGTTCGGCCTGAACGCCGATCACCTCGATATCGCGGCCGCTGGCGCGGGCGACGGTGGCGATCCCCGAAATCAGTCCGCCACCACCGATCGGGATGACCAGCGTGTCAATTTCGGGCGCCTGTTCGAGCATTTCCAGCCCGACGCTACCCTGCCCGGCCATGACCAGCGGGTCGTCGAACGGGTGGACAAAGACGAAGCCCTTGCTCGCCGCCAGTTCATGCGCCTTGGCTGATGCTTCCTCGAACTTTTCGCCGAACAGCACGACATGAGCGTCGTGTCCCTCGGTCTGTTGCACCTTCACCGTCGGCGTGAACTTCGGCATGACGATGGTCGCCGGAATGCCGAGGCGGCGGGCGTGATAGGCCAGACCCTGCGCATGATTGCCCGCCGACGCCGCAATAACGCCGCGCGCCCGCTCCTCCGCCGTCAGGCTGAGCAATTTGTTGAGCGCGCCGCGTTCCTTGTACGCGGCAGTGAACTGCAGGTTTTCGAATTTCAGCCAGACATCGGCGCCGGTCAGGTTGCTCAGCGTTTGGCTGTGCATGCACGGCGTGCGGACCACCGAACCGGCGATGGCGGCGGCGGCAGCGCGAACGTCGGCGATGCCGATGGGAAGTGCGGTGTCAGTTTTGGACAGGGCGGCGGCGGGGGCGGTCATCCGGGCCGGTTAGACTGGCTTTGGACGGAAGTCACGGCGCGGCGGGGTAGCGAGTCGCCGCTTCGCGAAAATTGGCGGAAAAGCGTTCGAAGGAGAGGAAAGAGAGGATACCCTAGCATCCACACAGACCTGTGCCAAAGCGCGCCGACAGGGGATTGAAAAGGAAGCGGGCAGCGTCATCCAGTCATGATAACACCACATAGGTTAATTGTCAATCCTACCGTTTGGGTGGATTTCCCGATCGGGCTTTGCCCCGCGGCTACCGCCCGACCTGCCCGCGCTGCATGAGCCTGGCGTCGGCCAACACCAGTGCGACCATCGCTTCCATGACTGGGGCGGCGCGGATGCCGACACAGGGATCGTGGCGGCCCTTAGTGACGATGTCGGCGGCGTTGCCGTCTCGGTCGATGGTTTCGACCGGCGTCAGGATCGAGGACGTCGGTTTGAGCGCCATGCGAACGACGAGGGGTTGACCCGTGGAGATGCCCCCCGCCGTGCCGCCGGCATGGTTGGCGAGAAACTGCGGTCCGTCCGCTCCGGGCCGCATTGCGTCGGCGTTCTGTTCACCACGCAACCGCGCCGCGCCAAAGCCGTCGCCGATCTCGACGCCCTTGACCGCGTTGATGCCCATGCACGCCGCGGCGAGTTGGCTGTCGAGCTTCATGTACAGCGGCGACCCCCAGCCTGCAGGCACGCCGGTCGCGACGCATTCGACGATGGCGCCCAAGGACGACCCGGCCTTGCGTGCGGCGTCGAGGGCGGTTTCCCATTGCGCGGCAGCGGTGGCGTCGGGGCAGAAGAATGGATTGCGGTCGATCTCGGCATCGTCGAATCGCACGCGGTCGATGGCGATGCCTCCGAGTTCAACGAGATAGGCCCGAACGCGAACTTCTGGGATGACCAAGCGCGCCACTGCTCCGGCCGCAACCCGCGACGCTGTTTCGCGCGCCGAAGACCGCCCGCCACCGCGTGGATCGCGCAGGCCATATTTGGCGTCATAGGCGTAATCGGCATGGCCGGGGCGATAGGCCTTGGCGACCTCGCTATAGTCCTTGGAGCGCTGATCGACATTCTCGATCATCAGGCTGATCGGCGTGCCCGTGGTGCGGCCCTCATAGGTGCCCGACAGGATGCGCACCTGATCCGGCTCCTGCCGCTGCGTGGTGAACCGCGACGTCCCGGGGCGACGTTTGTCGAGCCAGGGCTGGATATCCTGTTCGGCCAGGCTGAGGCCGGGAGGGCAGCCGTCGACGACCGCGCCAATGGCGGGGCCGTGCGATTCACCCCATGTGGTGAAGCGGAGGAGGTGGCCGAAGGAGTTCACCTGAGTCCTCTCCCCTCGGGGGAGAGGAAGGGGCCCGCGCCCACTTGGGCGTGGGAAGGTGAGGGCAAGTGCGCGAGAATCATCCGCAACACCCCTTCAACATCCTCCAAAACCTGGCCGTTCCAGAAACGGAGCACACAAAAACCTTCGTGCGCTATCCAAGCCGTGCGACGTTCATCGTAAAGGATGGCGTCGGCATGCTGGCTGCCATCCAGTTCAACGACCAGCCTTCCGACGATACATACAAAATCTACAATGAATGGCCCAAGCCACATCTGCCGTCGGAATTTGTGGCCTGCGAGTTGGCGATCTCGCAAGTGTTTCCACAGCAATTTTTCGGCGGGAGTTGCTTCGCGGCGCATACCACGAACGCGGTCGATGGGTTCCTGGCCCGTTGGTTGCCTCACTTGCCCTCACCTTCCCACGCCGCCGAAGAGCGGCGCGGGCCCCTTCCTCTCCCCGAAGCGGGAGAGGAGTTCAAGACACCGAAATATCCGGCGCATCCTCGGCCTTCATGCCGATGACGTTATAGCCTGCATCGACGTGGTGGATTTCGCCGGTCACGCCACTCGCCAGGTCCGACAGCAGATACACCCCCGCCCCGCCGACATCCTCGATCGTCACGTTCCGCCGCAGCGGTGAATTAAACTCGTTCCATTTCATGATGTAGCGGAAATCGCCGATGCCGCTGGCCGCCAGCGTCTTGATCGGTCCGGCGCTGATCGCATTGACGCGCACCTTGTCCGGACCCAGGTCCATCGCAAGGTAACGCACGCTGGTTTCCAGCGCCGCCTTGGCGACGCCCATGACGTTGTAGTGCGGGATGACCTTCTCCGCTCCGTAATAGCTCAGCGTCAGCAGCGAACCGCCGTTCGGCATCATCGCCAGCGCGCGCTGGGCGACGGCGGTGAAGCTGTACACGCTGACATTCATGGTCAGCTCGAAATTGGCTGCCGACGTATCGACATAACGGCCGCGCAATTCATTCTTGTCGGAAAAGCCGATGGCGTGGACAAGGAAGTCGATCGTCGGCCATTTTGCCTTGAGCGTTTCGAAGCACGCATCCATCGACGCGGTGTCGGTGACGTCGCACTCGATCAGGAACGGGCTGTTGGCGCCCGGAGCCCCAGCGCCGCCGAGCGATTCCGCCAGGGGACGCACGCGCTTCTCCAGCGCGTCGCCCTGATAGCTGAAGGCAATCTCGCCGCCCTGCTCCGCCACCGCCTTGGCAATGCCCCAGGCGAGGCTGCGATCATTGGCGACCCCCATGATGAGGCCGCGCTTGCCTGTCATCAATCCGGCCACATGCATCCCTTTGTCAGCGTTTGACGGTCTTTAACCGCGTTCGCCCGCCTTTCGCCAGTGCCGCATTCAAATGCGCCCCGACAACAAGGCCCAAGCCAATGATGTAGAAGAACAGCAGCGCGACGATGACACCCGCCAGCGAGCCATAGGTCAGGTCATACCGCCCGAATTTGCCAAGGATCACCGGCAGCAGCATCGTCGTGCCGATCCACACCACCATCGTCACCAGCGCCCCCGGCCAGATCGGGCAGCTGCCTTCACGGAAGCGCAGCGGCGTCAGAATGTAGAAGACCATCCAAAGCGCTCCGAACAGCAGAGCGGCGGGGGCAATGCGGCCGATGCCGATCCACCGGAGCGCGTCGTCAAACCCGGGCAGCAGCCCGGCGACGACCTGTTCAGCCCCGGTCAGCAAGACCTGCGCGGCAAAGGCGATCAGCATCAGCACGACCGCCGCAACAACAACAATGATCGACCCCACCCGGTATCGCCACATCGGCGCATCGGATGGCACGCCATAGGCGCGGCGGATGACGTCGCGGATCGTCTCGATGAAGCCGCTGACGGTCCATAAAGTGACCAGGATGCCGAGCGTCAGCGCGCCCGACGACGTTCGTGCTGCGATGACGGCGGCGACGGGTTTGGAAATCAGCGTCGCGACATCGGGCGGGACGGTGCGCAGGAAGCCATGGACGGCACGCACCCCGGCGTCGGTGCGGCCGAACGCCCCGCCTGCCGCTGCAACGACGATGAAGAACGGAAACAGCGTCAGCAGCGACAGATAGGCGAGGTTGCCGGCGTGGACGAAACCATCGGCGAATACACCAGCGACGACGGCCTTGGTGACGCTCCAGCTGCGGCGATAGCGATTGCGAAGGCGAACGAAAAAATTCACCCGGCTGTGCTTCGACGCTTTGCGATCACACTCCCAGCCCCTGCCTGATATTGCGCTCGTCGCTCCAACGCCCGGCGAACGCCTCAAGCTCCGCATTGCCGGTCGGAATATCGATCATGGCGCGGACCAGCTGATTGCCGCGGGTGCCGTCGGCCCGGGTGAAGCCGCGCGCCGGGATGCGGAAGACCTTGCCCGACCCCGTCCCCGGCGGCACGGTCAGGGTGAGCGGTCCGTCGACGGTAGGGACACGGACCTTGGCCCCCGTCACCGCTTCGCCCAACGTTATCGGCAGGTCGAGCAGCACATCGTCGCCGTCGCGGCGAAAGAAGCGGTGGCTGCCGATGTCCAGCGTCACCAAGGCGTCGCCCGCCCCGCCCGGCCCGGCATCCCCCTGCCCGCCCATGCGAATCTGGCGCCCGCTTTCGAATCCGGCGGGCAGCTTCACATCGAGCGTCTTGCCGTTGCGCAGGGTCAGCCGCTGGGGCTTGAGCCCGGCGGCATCCTCGAACGGCACGGTGTAGCGGTAACTGACATCAGCACCCTTGGGCGGCGCGGCGCGGCCGCCGAACGGCGATCCCTGGCCGAACGGCGACCCGCCACCACCGCGTCCGCCGAACAGTTCGGCGAACAGGTCCTCAGGGCCACCGCCGCCGAATTCGTAGCTGGTTTCGGTGCGCCCGCCGCCTTGGCCAAATGGGCTGCCGCCACCCCGAAAGCCGCCGCCGCCCGCGCCGAACGGTGATGTGGGGTTGCCATCGGGGCCAATCTCGCCGCGATCGAAGCGGCCCTTCTTCTCGACGTCCGAGAGCAGTTCATAGGCGGCGTTGGCCTCCTTGAAGCGGTCGAGCGCCTTGGCGTCATCCTTGTGCGTGTCGGGGTGATTGCTCTTGGCAATGCGACGATAGGCTTTCTTGATTTCGGCGGCGGTCGCCGTTTTGGCAACGCCCAGGACGGTATAAGGATCTCGCATCGTCATCCTGTCATGTCACATGCATGTTGCATATTGGCAACAGAGCGCGCGGGTGCAAGGGAGATGTTAGCCGCTCGCCCCGGCTGTCGCCAGCGGGTCATGGTTGCGGCATAGCATGCCCGCATGATCCGCATTGTCGCTGCCCTCCTGCTCCTCGCTTCACAGCCCGCCTATGCCTGGTGGGAATATGGCCACCAGCTTATCGCGCGGATCGGCGCTTCTGAACTGACGCCCAGGGCGCGCCATGAAATCAGCCGCATCCTTGCCAGGGGCGCGGGTGTCGATACGCCCAATTGCCCGCTCCGCACCATCCAGGACGCCTCGGTATGGCCCGATTGCGTTCGCGCCCTGCCCGACCGTTTTAAATATAGCTTCCCGTGGCATTATCAGAACATCGACACCTGCAAGGACTTCGACATCGCCGAGGCCTGCCCGGACGGCAATTGCATCACGGCACAGATTCCGCGCCAGCTTGCCATCGCGGCCGACCGCCATGCCAGGCCCGCTGAACGGGCTATGGCGCTGGCGTTCGCGGTGCATTTCATCGGCGACCTGCATATGCCGCTGCACGTCGGCGACCGCGGCGAGGATGCGGGCGGCAACGGCGTCCATGCCAATTATGGCTCGTTGCAGCACACCAATCTGCACGCGATCTGGGATGGCTATCTTGCCGAACGCGCACTGACGACGCCGCCGCTGGTGACCGAGCGCTCGGTTACGGCGGCCGAGCGGCGCGACTGGTCCAAAGGATCGCTTGCCGACTGGACGCGTGAGGGATTCGAGGTGTCGCGCACTGTCACTTACGGTGCCGTGACCGGCTACGCGGGTTCGTGCGCCATCAAAAGCGATGCCACCGCGCTTATCGGCGAGGAATATATCGCAACTGCGACGCCTGTCGTGCGCGAACAGGTCGAAAAGGCTGGCGTCCGGCTGGCGGTGCTTCTCAATCGGACGTTCGCGCGTTAGGCCTGACGCAAAGAGGAAATTGCCATGCGTTTGGACGGCGAAGAGGAGAGCAGCAACGTCGAGGACGCCCGCGGTTCCAGCGGCGGCGGCGGCTTTGGCCTTCCCGGCCTTGGCGGCGGTGGCGGCGGTTTCCCCATTGGCGGGCGGGGGTTGGGCTGCGGCGGTGTCGTGCTGATCATCGTCGTTTCATTGATCTTCGGCATTAATCCGCTGACCCTGCTTGGCGGTGGTAACGTCGGAGGCGGCAGTGGCCAGCAGATCGGCCAGCCGCAACAGACGGCGCCTGCCCCAGCCCCGGGGACCGAAAGCGACCGCGACCGCTTTGTTCGCAAGGTATTGCACACCACCGAACGCACTTGGGCGACGCTGTTGCCGGACCAGGCGGGCGTCCAATATACCGATCCCAAGCTGTTGCTTTACAACGGCAGCTACGCGGGCGGCTGCGGTCAGGCGCAATCGGCGATGGGGCCGTTTTATTGCCCCAACGATCGCAAGGTCTATCTCGACCAAAGTTTCTTTGATGAACTGTCGTCGAAGTTCGGCGCGCCGGGTGATTTCGCCGCTGCTTATGTTATCGCCCACGAGATCGGCCATCACGTCCAGAACCTGCTCGGCATCCTGGACAAGGCAAACGCAGCCCAGCAGCGGGCGTCCAAGGTTCAGGGCAACGCCATCCAGGTGAGGGTCGAGCTTCAGGCCGATTGCTTCGCCGGGGTCTGGGCCAACGCCAACAAGGCACTGCTCGAACAGGGCGACATCGATCAGGCGATGACAGCGGCCGCCTCCGTCGGCGATGACCGGTTGCAGAAGCAGGCGCAGGGCGTCGTCATCCCCGACAGCTTCACCCATGGCTCGTCGGCGCAGCGCACCCACTGGTTCCAACGCGGCTTCGAAAGCGGCAAGCTGTCAGACTGCGATACCTTCGCGGGAGCGGTATAGTGCCTCCCCTCCCGCTGGCGGGTGGGAGAAGCGTCAGCTCGACTTGATCGTAATCTGACCCTTCGCGCCGCCGGCGCCGCCGGGGGTCAGTGCAATGCTGAAATCGCCATTGTCCTTCGTCTTGCCGCTGATCGTGTCGCCGCTGCGAGTGACGGTCCGGCCCTTGGCAGCGAACTGCGTCGCATACCAGTCGGCAACCTTGCCCGGCGCATCGGCGCTGGTGAAGCCGATGCCGACGGTGGCGTCATGCTTGCCCTTTTCGTCGCTGTCGCCGTCGCTGTCAGCGGCGCCGGCATTGATGTTGACCGCGCCGATATGCGCCCCCGGATAGAGCCCGACGCCGTCGATATCGATATGGGTCATGTCGCCGAACATGCGCGGCGCCTTGACCTTGGCCTCGAAGCCGCCGGGCAGCTTCAGTTCGACACTCGACGTTTCGGTCGAGGCGGCGTTGCCTTTGGTGGTGGTTGTCGTGGTCGTCGTCTTGCCATCGTCGCTGGTGGTGATGGTGACTTCGCTGTCCTTGTGATGGCCACAGGCGGCGAGCGCCAAGACCAGCGGGGCGGCGAGAAGCAGGGCGGCACGGGTCATTGGGTCGGCTCCGAGTGTTATAGTTGGCTGGTACACTATCAGGCGGCAGTCCGCAAGACCCGGCACGATTGCGTTATCTGACGACCTGCAATTGAAAATGTGTCTCCATGGCATCGAAATCCCGATCCGCATGAAGCAGCGGGCATCGGTTCCGAATGCACCATGCACCCGCCAAAATATCGATCGTGCTGTCGACCGTGTGCCCCAAAACCCGCAATTCCCGGTACAACGCTGCTGCCGACCGGGCCAGGTCATAGCCGCCAAGATCGACCTTTGGCAGGGCCCCGAACAGGCGATTGATGCGCAGCAGTTGCGCGGGCCAGCGCACTCCGCGCAGGACCTCACAGGCGAACAAATCACCGAGGAGTATCGTGTTTTCACTCCCGTCCGCCAGCAACCGATCAAGCAAAGCGGTTTCCGGACTGTCAATTCCGCGAAAATAGGCAATCCATACAGAGCTATCGACCAGCAGCCTCACTCGGCGGCTGCCCACTTATCACCGTCAGCGCGTCGCCATGCGTCCAGATCACCATCCCATTCGACGGTGCCACGCAATTCGCGCAATCCGTCATAGGTCGCTTGCCGAGCAACAAGGGCGAGACCGGCCTCAATCGCGGCGCGTTTTGTCCGGTAGCGCTTATTGGCCATTGCCTGCGCCATCAACGCGTCATCGATATCGACATTTGTGCGCATTGTGTATTATCCTCAGTCTTTGATACACAAGCTACGACGATTTGCGATAAGGTGCAATATCTTCGGCTCGTGACAATCCCCTTCCCGTTCCCTAAGTGTTCGCAATGGCGTCCGCCCCTGCCCCTTCGCACGAGCCGCCGTGGCTGACCGGCCTCAACCCGCCGCAGCGCGAAGCCGTGCTGACCACCGAAGGCCCGGTGCTGATCCTGGCCGGAGCCGGGACCGGCAAGACGCGCGCGCTGACGTCGCGGTTGGCGCACATCATCTACAGCCGCCTTGCCTGGCCGTCGGAGGTGCTCGCCGTCACCTTCACCAACAAGGCGGCGCGCGAAATGCGCCACCGGATGGAGATGCTGCTCGGCGACATGGTCGAGGGAATGCCATTCCTCGGCACCTTCCACGCCATCGCCGCAAGGATGCTGCGGCGGCATGCCGGGCTGGTCGGGTTGCAGGCGAGCTTCACCATTCTCGACACCGACGATCAGCTGCGGCTGCTCAAACAGGTTATCATCGAGGCGGGGCTGGAGGAAAAGCGCTGGCCAGCCAAGCAGCTGGCGGGGTTCATCGACCGCTGGAAGAACCGCGGCGAACGCCCCGAACAGGTGCCGCCGGGCGAATCGACGAGCTTTGGGGAGGCCGGGCCGGGCAAGACCGGAGCGGCGCTGTATGCGCGCTATCAGGAACGGCTGCGCAGCCTCAACGCCTGCGATTTTGGCGATCTGCTGCTGCACATGCTGACGATCTTCCTCCAGCATCCCGATGTACTGGCGGACTATCGGCGGCGTTTCAAATACATCCTTGTCGACGAATATCAGGACACCAACATCGCCCAATATCTGTGGCTGCGGCTGCTGGCGCAGGAGCGGCGCAACATCGCCTGCGTCGGCGACGACGACCAATCGATCTATTCATGGCGCGGTGCCGAAGTGGCGAACATATTGAAGTTTGAGAAGGACTTCCCCGGTGCAGCTGTCATCAAGCTTGAACAGAATTACCGCTCGACGCCGAATATTCTCGCCGCCGCGGACGGGCTGATCGGGCACAACAAGGGGCGGTTGGGCAAGCGATTGTGGACCGACACGGCAGCGGGCGAGCCGGTCAAGGTCATCGGCGTCTGGGACGGGCCGGAGGAGGCGCGACTGGTCGGCGATAATGTCGAACGCCTGGGGCGCGAGGGCGCATCGCTCAACGACATGGCGATCCTCGTCCGCGCCCAGTTCCAGACGCGGGAATTCGAAGACCGCTTCATTGCCATCGGCCTGCCGTACAAGATCGTCGGGGGCTTCCGCTTCTACGAACGCGCCGAAATCCGCGATGCGCTGGCCTATCTGCGCATCATCGCCTCGCCCAGCGACGCGCTGGCGTTTGAGCGGATCATCAACGTGCCGAAACGCGGGCTGGGCGACAAGGCGATGGGGCGCCTGCACGCGCTCGCCCGCGCCATGGACCGCCCACTGCCGGTCGCCGCCGAAGCGCTGATCGAAACCGACGAGATTACCCCCGCTGCCCGCCGTTCGCTGCGCGGCTTCCTGACCAACCTGACCCGCTGGCGGGAGCAGGCGGAGACGCTCTCACACGCCGAACTGGCGCGGATCGTGCTCGAGGAATCGGGTTATGTCGCGATGTGGCAGGCCGACCGGTCGCCCGAGGCTGCGGGCCGCCTGGAGAACCTGGTCGAACTGACGCGGGCGATGGAGGAATATCCGTCGCTGGTGGCATTCCTTGAGCATGTCAGTCTGGTCATGGAGAATGACGCCTCGGATGCCGCCGAAAAGCTGACGATCATGACAATTCATGCCGCCAAGGGCCTGGAATTCAACCATGTCTTCCTCGTTGGCTGGGAGGAAGGCGTATTCCCGTCGCAGCGCGCGATGGACGAAGGCGGCACCGCGTCGCTCGAGGAGGAACGCCGACTGGCCTATGTCGCGATCACCCGGGCGAGGCGCACGGCAACCATCCTCCATGCCGCCAACCGCCGCATTTACGGACAATGGACCTCGTCGATCCCGTCGCGCTTCGTCAGCGAACTGCCGATGGCCAATGTCGAGGTGACGTCGACCATGTCGGGCGGCCCCAGCCTGTGGCGCGCGGCGTTGGGCAGCGGCAGCGACCCGTTCGCCGATGTGACGCGCGGCACCGGGCGCGGGCCCGGTTGGAACCGCGCGACCGGGGCGGGCGTATCGGGCCTGCCGATGCGCGGCGGCGGTCCGGTCATCGAGGCGCGGGCATCGGCGGTCGGCTTGAAAGGGCGAGCGGATGTGGCGGTCGGGGCAAAGGTGTTCCATTCGAAGTTCGGCAGCGGCGTGGTTGCAGCAGTCGAGGGCAACAAGCTGGAGATTGATTTCGACCATGCCGGGCGGAAACGGGTGCTGGACAGTTTCGTGGAGGTGGTTGCGTAGTTTCCCTCCCCCTTGAGGGGAGGGCGAGAGACGCTGCGCTTGCAACGGCCCGGGGTGGGGTCTTCTTGATCTGACAGCGTGAACCCCCACCCCGCCGCGCCAAGGGGCGCGAGTCGCCCTCCCCTCAAGGGGGAGGGAGTTGCTTGGCCTACGCCCGCCCCCTATCCCAACCCCGTGCCTACAATCCCCGCCCCACTCCGCATTCCCGATTTCCGTAGCTTCTGGCTCGCCCGCCTATTCGCGACGCTGGGTGGCACCATGCTGGTCATCGTCATCGGCTGGCAGGTTTACGATCTGGCGCGGCAAACGATGTCGCCTCGGGACGCGGCGTTCCTGCTCGGCATGGTCGGCCTCGCGCAGTTCGCGCCGCTGTTCGGGTTGACGTTGATCGTCGGCGTCATCGTCGACCGCGTTGACCGGCGGCTGGTGGCGGGGGCGGCGGTGGCGCTTAACGCCGTCAGCGCGGCGATCCTGGGAGGGTTGGCGCTGACCGGGCATATGTCGCTGACCGCGTTGTTCGTCATCGCGGCGCTTCTGGGAGTCGGTCGGGCGTTTTCGGGGCCAAGCTTTCAGGCGCTGGCGCCAAACCTCGTACCGCGCGCGATGCTGCCGTCAGCCATCGCGCTCAATTCGATAAGCTGGCAAGGCGGGTCGGTCGTGGGACCGCCGCTGGGTGCCTATTTGTACGCCGCCCATCCGGCGACACCTTATGTGCTGGCGGCAATAATGTTTGCCGCATCGTCAATCACGATCCTGCGCATCGGCAAGGTCGCGCTGCCGGCGCGCGAAGCGATGACGCCGTGGCGATCCGTGGTCGAGGGCATCGCCTTTGTCCGGCATAACCGCTTCGTGCTGGGGGCGATCAGCCTCGATCTGTTCGCCGTGCTGCTCGGCGGGGCGACGGCCATGCTGCCGGTCTATGCGCGCGACGTGCTGCATGTCGGCGTCGAGGGGTTGGGGCCGTTGCGCGCCGCACCCGCCGCTGGAGCGGCGATCGTGGCGCTGCTGATGGCGTTCCGGCCGCTGAGCAGCCGCGTTGGACCGGTGATGTTCGGCGGGGTCGCGCTGTTCGGGCTGTCCACAGTCGTCTTCGGTCTGTCGACGAACTACCCGTTGTCGCTCGCGGCGCTGGCGGTTCTCGGGGCGGCGGACATGATTTCGGTCTATGTCCGGTCTTCGCTGATCCAATTGCACACGCCCGATGTGATGCGCGGGCGCGTGTCGTCGGTGTCGATGCTGTTCATTTCAGCATCCAACGAGCTGGGTGAATTCGAAAGCGGGCTGACGGCGGCATGGCTGGGGCCGGTCGAGGCTGTTGTCGCAGGCGGCATCGGTGCGATCATTATTACCGGACTATGGCTGTGGGGCTTTCCGGAGCTACGCCGCGCCGACAAGTTCGTCGCCGCTGATGACGCCGCACCGGGTCTTACGGTATAGCGGCGCGACAGCAGCGGAGCGGAACAGATGAAAGCCCAATCGATCCTCGAAACCATCGGTAATACGCCGCACATCCGGATGAGCCGGTTGTTTCCCGCCGCCGAGGTCTGGATCAAATCAGAGCGCTCGAATCCCGGCGGATCGATCAAGGATCGCATCGGCCTCGCCATGATCGAGGCGGCGGAGCGCGACGGCCATCTGCAGCCCGGCGGCATCATCGTCGAGCCGACCAGTGGCAACACCGGCATCGGGCTCGCCATGGTGGCCGCGGTGAAGGGTTATAAGATCATCCTCGTCATGCCTGAATCTATGTCGCTCGAACGGCGGCGGCTGATGCTTGCCTATGGTGCGACCTTTGACCTGACGCCGCGCGAAAAGGGCATGAAGGGCGCCATTGAACGCGCGACCGAAATCGTCGCGGCAACGCCCGGCAGCTGGATGGCACAGCAGTTTGAAAATCCCGCCAATATCGATGTTCATCACCGCACAACGGCCGAGGAAATCTACGCAGATTTCGCCGATACGCCGATCGACGCCATCATCACTGGGGTCGGCACGGGCGGTCATATCACCGGCGTCGCCGAAGTTTTGAAGGCGCGCTGGCCGGGGCTCCAGGTGTTTGCCGTCGAACCGACGCTGTCGCCGGTCATCTCCGGCGGCCAGCCGGCGCCACACCCCATTCAGGGCATCGGCGCGGGCTTCATCCCGATGAACCTCCACACCCAGCTGCTCGACGGCGTCATCCAGGTCGATCCGGCAGCGGCCAAGGCGATGGCACTGCGCGCGGCCAAAGAGGAGGGGATGCTTGTCGGTATTTCGTCCGGCGCAACACTGCAGGCGATTGCCCAGAAACTGCCCGAACTGGCTCCGGGCGCGCGGGTCCTGGGTTTCAACTACGACACTGGGGAGCGTTATTTGTCGGTGCCCGACTTCCTTCCCGGCAGCTGAACGGGGACGAGCGTTATTTCGACAATTTCGGGCGGTACGCCGATCCGGAGCGGAATAACCGATGTACCGATCCCCGACGACACCACCATGATCTGGCCGTGTTCGTGGTATACTCCGCGAATATGCTCGGCGAGATACTCATCGAGGTAATAGCGCGCCATCAGTCCCGGAAACATCTGGCCGCCATGGGTATGGCCGGTAATCACCAGATCTACCTGAGACGGGCTCCCCACGAAAAAGTTCGGCTCATGGGCAATCAGGATCAAAGGCTTGTCGGTCGGCGCGCCGGCGATGACGCGACGCGTCTCGTCGGCGGCAACGCCGATGTTGGTAAGGTCATTGTCCCCGGCGATCGTCACCGGCCCAACATCGCTCCAGTCGCTCACCAATAGCCGAACATGGGTCTGGGCCAGCACATGACGGGTCCAAAAGACCGTGTCATGATTGCCGACGACCGCATAGACGCCCAACGGCGCGCGCAGCCGGTCGAACGGGAACAACACATTTTCCAGCCGGATGCGCGGCCAGTCGGTCACCTTGCCACCGACATAATCGCCCGTGAGGACGATCAGATCGGGATGCAGCGCATTGGCCTGCGCGACGATCCGTTCGAGCCGCACCGGCGGCATGTCGATCCAGCTGCCGTGGGTATCGGACAGCTGGACGATACGCAGCGGCCGCGCCAGCTTTGGCAACGCAATCGTGTAGCGGACGACGCGCGGGTCCTGCACCGCCTCCGCCCAACCATAGAGGCCCAGCGCGACAATGAGGCCGAGCAATGCCAGGAACAACCGACGGATCAGCCCCAGACCTCGCCGAACAGCCGGGCGAAATTGCCGCCGATGAGCTTTTCAACCCGCACCGTCGACCAGCCGCGCACCAGCAGGTCCGACGCCAACGTTTCGAAGCGACGCGGCGTGTTATATTTGGGAATGTAGAGGAACACGTCGGGGGTCTCGCCAGGCGCAGAGATGCCCTTTTTCTGCCGGTCAGCGACGAATTTGGCGAAATCGGCTCGGAAACGTTTGTCGAGGGTAAGGCCAGTCACGTCGCCGTCGGTGCCCAAGCCAACATGATCCTCGCCCATGATATTGACGGCGTGTTCGATGTGGCGGATCAAATCCTCGGCGTGCGGCTGGCCGCTGGTGCGCAGGAACGGGATGAAATACATCCCCGCCACGCCGCCCTTGTTCGCCAGTGCCCTGAGCACGTCGTCGCCGGTATTGCGCGGATTGTCGGCGAGCGCGCGGCAGCCGGTATGGGTGATCGCCATTGGCCCCTTGCACGCGGCGATGCTGTCGGACTGGGTGCGCGGCCCGGCGTGGCTGGCGTCGACAAGAATGCGCTTTTCGTTGAGCTTGGCGACCAGATCGGCTCCCAGCTTCGACAGCCCGCCATTCGCCGGTTCCAGGCACCCGTCGCCCATCAGATTGCGGCGGTTGTAGGTCGGCTGGCAGATGCGCAGCCCGAGGCCGTGGAACAACTCGACCCGGTCGAGATCGGCCCCGAACGGTGCCGAGTCCTGAAAGCCGAGAATCAACCCGGTGCGCTTCGACGCCTTTGCAGCGGCGATGTCAGCTTTGGTGCGGACGATGGTGAACAAGTCTGGATGTTCGGTTTCGGCAAGCGACAGCGCCCCGGATATGCCGTTGACCGCCTGTTCGAAACTATCGGGAACATTGCCCACCTGCCCGACGGTGTAGTTGAGGAGGGTGATGCCAGAAACGCGGATATCGGCGAGATTGACCTTCGTCAGAGCCACCATGTCGGGTTCCGCCGGATCATAGCCGCCGGGAGCGCCGAGCGCATCGACGACGGTGGCGCGGTTGTAAAGCTCGGTGGCAGCGGACGATATGCCAGCCGCCCGGGTGGCTCCGCCGCTCAGTGCTGCGGCACCGGCCAGCGCCGTAAGGGCCATTCTGCGATCGATCAACATCGGCACCCCATTCTTCGCGACTGCCGCGTGCCCGGTCTTTCTACCGGAGAGGCGATACGAAAGGAAAGTGTCGTCCCGCCAGAGCTTGAGGCCAGAGTTCTACGTCAGGGTTGGACGACCAGGATTTCAAACGAACCGGGGATTGCCTTGGGCCGCTCGCCCGCAGCCGCTGCGGCATAACGCGCGGCGGGAAGGTAGACCTTGCCGGTTGCCGGATCGACAGCCCCGGTCCGCGCGCCGGTTTGGGTGGGGATGTCGTTGATCTTGCGCGGCGTTTTCGCGGAAATGTCGATAACCGTCAGCGTTCCCTCGCCCGCCGGAACATAGGCGCGGCTGCGTTTCAGATCGATCAGCACGGCGTCGGGCCGCTTGCCGATGGCGATGTCGGGCAGCGCCCGGCCCGTCGCGGCGTCGGTCGCCTTGGCAACGCCATTGGCGCAGGCGGAGATCAGTACGCCCTGCGCGGTGATGCCCAGCCCCGACGGTTCCTCGCAGCCGGTCAGCGGCGTGCGGCGCAGCACGATGCGCCGGGCAATATCGATTTCGGCGAGTTCGTTTTTGTCAACGTTGACGAACAAATGGCCTTTACCATCGAGCGCGGCAAATTCGAGCGCGCCGCCGATGGTCATGGTGGCCGTCGCCTTGCCTGCCTTGAGGTCGATGATTGTCGCAGTTCCGTCGCCGCCGTTCATCGTCCAGACCGTACCGCTTACGGGGTCATAGATTGCGGCATCAGGCTTTTTGCCGGTCGGAACTTCGGCGCGCGCGGCCCCGGTTGCGGGGTCGAACAGCGTCGCCGTATTGGTGCCGCCGTTGGTGGTGACGCCGACGCCGCCAGCCACAAACGCCGCATGTAAGCGCGCACCGGGAACGAACTTGTCGGTCACCTTCCCGGTCGCCAGATCGACCGTCATCACGCCGTCGGTCCGCGCCACAAAGAGCCGGTTGCTGGCCGCATCGACCGAGACATAGTCCCAGCCGCCATCGGCCCCCGGAATGCGCTGGACGACGCCCGACGCAACGGCGGGGACTGCGGAGAGCGCCAGCAACAGGGACGCGAAACACAACCGCATGATCAGTCCTTCAAAGCCGTCACGCCGCTTTTTGCAGCGCCGCCCGACCATAGAAGGTTTCCCCGGCCGCCGCCATATCGCGCAGCAGTTGCGGCGGCGTGAATCGCTCGCCGTGCCGCTGCGCCAGCCCGTCGAGGATGGCGACGACGTTGGCGATGCCGACCGTGTCCATATGGCTGAACGGCCCGCCGGTGAACGGCGCGAAGCCCCAGCCGAAGATCGCGCCAAGATCCCCGTCCTCAGGCGTTTCGAGCACGCCTTCGGCAAAGCAGCGTGCACATTCGACAAGCTGGCGGTAGAGCAGGCGTTCGCGAACGGCTTCAGGTGTCGGGTCGCTGTGCTCGCCCGGTGTGGCGACCGTCGCCGACAGTTCGGGCCACAGATATTTCTTCGATCCATCCTCAGGATAAACGTAGAAGCCCTTGTTATTCTTGCGACCGTAGCGGCCGAGTTCGTTCATTTCGCGGATCACTGCGTCGGCGGGGCCGGGCTTGTATTTGTCGCCCAGATCCGCCGCCGTCTGCTTGCCGACCTTCAAGCTGAGGTCCAGCCCGACCTCGTCGTTGACCGCCAATGGCCCGACCGGCATGCCCATCGCCTTGCCGATATTCTCGATCAGCGCCGGGGTCACGCCCTCACCGAGCAGGGTCAGGCCCTCCTGAACATACGTGCCGAAGCAGCGTGAGGTGTAAAAACCGCGGCTATCGTTGACGACGATGGGTGTTTTCCGGATCGCCGCGACGTAATCCAGCGCCTTTGCGATAGCTTCGGAGCCGGTAAGCTTGCCGACGATAATCTCAACGAGCGGCATCTTTTCGACCGGCGAGAAGAAGTGGATGCCGATGAAATTCGCTGGCTTGCTCCACGCTTCGGCGAGGCCGGTGATCGGCAGCGTCGAGGTGTTCGACCCAAAGATCGTGTCCGCACCGACCACCGCCTCGGTCTTGTGGGTAACGTCCGCCTTGATGTCACGCGCTTCGAACACCGCTTCGATGATGAGGTCGCAACCTTTTAGATCGGCGTAATCGGACGTCGGGTGGATGCGGGCGAGGATCGCCTCAGCCTTGGCCGGATCGGTCTTCTTCTTGGCGAGGCGGTCGGCGGTGTATTGCTTGCCCTTCTCCGCCGCCGCAAGGTCACGGTCGAGCAGTACCACCTCAATCCCGGCCTGCGCCGAAACCATGGCGACGCCAGCGCCCATCAGGCCCGCGCCGAGCATCCCGATTTTCTTCGATGGCATCGGCGGAATGCCCTTGGGCCGCCGCGCGCCCTTCTCCGCCGCCTGTTTCGACACGAACAAGGATCGGATCATGTTGCCGGCCTGCGGATCGGCGATCACCTTGGCGAAATACTTTGATTCAACGCGGATCGCAGTATCCATCGGCAGCTGCGAACCTTCGTAAACCGCCGACAGAATCGCGATGGGGGCGTGCATATTGCCCTGCGTCTGCTTCAGCGTCATTGCCGTGCCCGCCATGAAGGTTTGCGCGAAACCGGGGTTGAACTGGCCCGCACCACCGGGGAATTTGAAGCTTTTCTCATCCCACGGCTGCACCGACTTGGTCGGGTTGGCCTTGACCCACGCCTTGGCGCGCTCGACGACCTGATCGGCGGGGGCGAGTTCCTGGACGACGCCGAAGCCGAGCGCCTCCTGCGGGCTCATGTTCTTGCCCTGTAGCAGATACATCAGCGCGGGCTGGACGCCCATCAGGCGCGGCAGACGCTGAGTGCCGCCCGCGCCGGGGAACAGGCCGACGAGGACTTCGGGAAGCCCAAGGGTGATTTTCGGATTGTCGGCGACGACGCGGTAGTGGCAGGCCAGCACGAACTCCAACCCGCCGCCAAGGGCAAGGCCGTTGACCGCCGCGGCCACCGGCTTGCCGCAGGTTTCGAGGTCGCGCAGCAGCCTGTTCAGGGCGAAGACCCCATCGAACAGCGCCGCCATTTTAGACTTGCCTTCAGGCAGTTGCGCGCCGCCGCCGAACAGTGCGCCCAGCCCCTTCAGATCGGCGCCCGCCATGAAGCCGCTGGCCTTGCCGCTGGTCAGCACGGCACCCTTGACGGCGGCGTCGGTTTTGATCCGCTCGATGGCGGCGCGCAGATCGCGTGTCACCTCGGGGGTGATGACGTTCATCGACTGGCCGGGGACGTCGATGGTCAGGGTGAGGATGCCGTCGGCGTCGAGCTCCTGGCGGATGGCGGTGTCGGTCATGGAATATTCCCTATTCTATCTTTCGTCATTCCCGCTTTTGCGGGAACCCAGCGTTTGGCGGCGAGTCCTGGGTTCCCGCCAAGGCGGGAATGACGCGGATTCGGTGCGCCCCGCAGCGTGACGCTAAACCCGCTCGATCACCGTCGCAGTGCCCATCCCGGCCCCGACGCACAGATTGACCAGCGCCGTGCCCTTGCCGGTCCGCTCCAGCTCGTCGAGCACGGTGCCGAGGATCATGCCGCCGGTCGCGCCAAGCGGATGCCCCATGGCAATTGCGCCGCCGTTGACGTTGATTTTGCTGTGGTCGATGTTCAGCGCCTGCATGTAGCGCAGCACCACGCTGGCAAACGCCTCGTTCAATTCAAACAGGTCGATATCGTCGACCGTCATGCCAAGGCGCTTGAGCACCTTTTCCGACACGAACGAAGGCCCGGTCAGCATGATCGACGGTTCGGAGCCGATCGACGCCATCCCGCGAATGCGGGCGCGGGGTTTCAGGCCGTATTTCTCGCCGATCTCGCGGTTGCCGATCAGCACCGCCGACGCGCCGTCGACGATGCCGCTTGAGTTGCCGCCGGTGTGGACATGGTTGATGCGCTCGACCTCGGGGTAACGCAGCAGCGCGATGGCGTCGAAGCCGGGCATCTGCTCGCCGATGCCGGTAAAGGCGGCGTTCAATGATCCCAGCGACTGCATGTCGGTCTGCGGCCGCATATGCTCGTCGTGATCGAGGACGGTTTCGCCGATGACGTCCTTGACGCCGACGACCGAGTTCTTGAAACGTCCTTCGTTCCAGGCCCTTGCGGCGCGCTTCTGACTCTCCATCGCATAGGCGTCGACGTCGTTGCGGCTGAAGCCATATTTGGTGGCGATCAGGTCAGCGCCGATACCCTGAGGCATGAAATACGTCTTGTAGTTGACCGCGGGATCCATCGCCCAGGCACCGCCGTCGGCGCCCATCGGCACGCGCGACATGCTCTCGACGCCGCCGCCGATGGCGAACATCGCCTCGCCCGAAATGACCTTGGCGGCGGCCATGTTGCAGGCTTCGAGGCCCGAGGCGCAGAAGCGGTTGATCTGCACGCCGGCGGTGGTTTCGGCATAATCGGCGTTGAGCACCGCGACGCGGGCGATGTCACTGCCCTGTTCGCCGACCGGGGCGACACAGCCGAGCACCACGTCGTCGACGTCGGCGGTGTCAATGTTGTTGCGGTCGCGGATCGCCTGCAGCACCTGGGTGGCGAGGCTGATCGGCGTGATCTCGTGGAGGCTGCCGTCCTTCTTGCCCTTGCCGCGCGGGGTGCGGACGGCGTCGTAGATATAGGCTTCGGTCATTGTTTGATCCTTTGAACGATTCAACCTGTCAAAATTCACTCATCCCGAGCTTGTCGAGGGACAGGCGCGGCATCCACCTGATCTGTCCCTCGACAAGCTCGGGATGAGCGGGATGAGCGGGTTGGGCGCGCGGCGCGACCCTTTAAAAAGCCAGTGTTCAAAACGCCCCCGCAGGCAGCGCCATCAAGCTCTCCGCCCCCGCCTCGAGCTTGCGCCGCAAAGCGCCCGCATCAGGGATGAACCGTTCGGCAAAGTAACGCGCGGTGATCAACTTGGCGTTCATGAAGTTGGCATCCGACGCGCCCGCATCAAGGGCCTCACGCGCCGCCTTGGCCATCAACAGCCACATGTGACCGACCGCGACGATACCCATCAAATGCATATACGCCGTCGCCGCCGCCCCGGCGTTGTCCGGCTTACTCAGGCCATTCTGCATCAGCCACATCGTCGCCGCCTGCAACTCGCCGCTCGCTTTCTTCAGCGGGTCGCGAATGAAAGCAATGGCTTCCGGCGAATCGCTCAAAGCCTGCTCCAGCAGCGCCAGATAGGCCCGCAGGCCCCGCCCGCCGTTCATCGCCAGCTTGCGGCCGACCAGATCCATCGCCTGGATGCCATTCGTGCCTTCGTAAATCTGGGCGATGCGGGCGTCGCGGACGAACTGCTCCATGCCCCATTCACGGATATAGCCATGGCCACCGTAAACCTGCTGCGAGGCGGTGGCGATGTCATAGCCCTTGTCGGTACCGTAACCCTTGATGACCGGGGTCAGCAGTCCGATCAGGTCATCGGCCATCTCGCGCTCTTCCGGCGTTGCCGCCTTGTGCGCCAAATCGACCTGCAACGCGCCCCACAGCACCAGCGCGCGCATCCCCTCGTTGAAGGCGCGGCCGTCCATCAGATTGCGGCGAACATCGGGGTGGACGATGATCGGATCGGCCTTGGCGGCGGGATCGACCGGGCCGGTGAGTGCCCGACCCTGCACGCGATCCTTCGCGTAGGTGACGGCGTTCTGATAGGCGACTTCGCCCTGGCTCAGTCCCTGCACACCGACACCCAACCGCGCCGCGTTCATCATAATGAACATCGCCCGCAGCCCCTTCATCTCCTCGCCGAGAAGATAGCCGGTCGCACCGTCGTAATTCATCACGCAGGTCGAATTGGCGTGGATGCCCATCTTGTGTTCGATCGAGCCGCATTTGACGGCGTTGCGTTCGCCGAGCGAACCGTCTTCGTTGACCATGAACTTCGGCACGATGAACAGGCTTATGCCCTTCACCGTGTCGGGCGCGCCGGTGGTCTTGGCCAGCACCAGATGGACGATGTTCTCGGACAGGTCATGCTCGCCCGCCGAGATGAAAATCTTTGTGCCGGTGATCTTGTGCGTGCCATCGGCTTGCGGCTCAGCGCGGGTGCGGATCAGGCCGAGATCGGTGCCGCACTGCGGCTCGGTCAGGTTCATCGTGCCGGTCCAGCGGCCATGGACCATATTGGGCAGCCATTGGCGTTTCTGCTCGTCCGAACCGACCGCGGTGATCGCCTCCTGCGCGCCCTGGTTGAGGCCGGGGTACATCGCAAACGCCATGTTCGCGGATGACATATATTCGGCCATCGCAGTGCCGATGACGTGCGGCATCCCCTGCCCGCCATAGGCCGGATCGGCCATCAACGTGCCCCAACCCGCCTCCATGAACTGCGCATAGGCGTCCTTGAAACCGGCGGGGGCGGTGACCGACGCGTCGTCGTGGCGCGTGCAGCCTTCGATATCGCCGGACAGGTTGAGCGGGGCCAGTACCTGTTCACAGAATTTGCCGCCCTCCTCCAGGATCGCCTGAACCACATCGGGGGTGGCATCGGCAAAGCCCGGCAGGTTGGAATATTTGTCCAGCCCAACAATGTGCTGGAGGACAAACTGCGTGTCCTTAACGGGGGCGCGGTAGCTGGGCATGTTACTGGTTCGCCGGTGCGGGGACGTGGGTTTCAACTACAGCACAGAAACTTTGCAGTTCTTCTATCGTCGCATCGATGTCGGCGCGCTGTTCCTCCAGCGCAGTGATGCGAACCCGGCATTTCTCCAGCGTCACCCGGCGCTGCATCTTGCGACCGTCGCCGAGATCGTAAAGGTCGATCATCTCGCGGATTTCGGCGAGGCTGAAGCCGACGTTCTTGGCGCGCAGGATCCACGCCAGCCGGGCACGGTCGCGGCGCGAATAGACACGGTTCTGGCCCTGCCGCTCCGGGGCGAGAAGGCCCTGATCCTCGTAAAAGCGGATGGCGCGCGGCGTGACATTGAACGCCACCGACAGGTCGGTGATGGTAAAACTGTCGCTGCCGCACGGCGGCGGCGCGGCGGCGGCGGCAAAGGCGTGGGCGATGTCGGACATGGCCTGCGGAGGTAGTTGACGTTAGCGTCAACTGTCAAGGTCAGGGCACCTTGATCTCTGCCACCGCACATACCGAACACGACCCATTTATACGACAATGGTTGACCGGTTTGCCATTCCGGTCGCGCACAACCGCCCGCCAAGTCCGTGCGCCGGTCCGTTCCAGCGTCATATAGCCAAAACCATCGACCCATGAACTGAACTTGGCGACCTTCAATCCGGGTGCGGGTTCGGCCCCAGCCGGAAGCGGCGCGGGGATCGGCACGGTGTCCTCCAGCGTTCCCGAAAAGCCGGTGATGAACTGGCTGGGGTGATGGCCTTTGAAGCTCAGCTGCTGCCAGACATGGACATGGCCCGCGAGCAGGACGTCGACGCCGGGCGGCGCATAACGCGGGCCGAAGACCGATTGCAGTGCCAGATTGACTTGCTTTAAACCCGGCTCGTCACCGCCCTTGTCGGCGGCGAATCCAGTCAGCGGGTAATGATCGACCGCAAAGACAAAGCGCGCACCCTTGGCAAGTTTCGCGACGGCAGCGAAATCGGCGGCGTACACCGGCCTCCGCCAATCGTCCGCCGCCAGCGCCACCCCGCCTGCGGCCGAGAAATCCATCATGATCAGCCGCGCGCCGCCGCCAAGGTCGATGGCGTAGGGCG
The DNA here is from genome assembly GCA_038211945.1 of Sphingomonadales bacterium. Classification (GTDB taxonomy): domain Bacteria; phylum Pseudomonadota; class Alphaproteobacteria; order Sphingomonadales; family Sphingomonadaceae; genus Sandarakinorhabdus. Next base: position 103,966 of record JBBQVA010000003.1, on the reverse strand, counting down.
CGCTGATATCACCGGCATGATCGTTCGCCGGATCGTCGCAATCGCGGCCCGGCGCAGAGGCGTGTCCATCGAGCAGGCGCCACCAGCCCTGCCCGGCGCGGTTGCAGCTTTCGTGATTGCCGCGCGCCAACGCCAGCGGTGCAGCGTTCAGCAGCGGCTTGGCCGGATCAAACCAATCCGCCGCCCAGGCATCCCAGCCATAACCCCAGGGCGACCCGGCGCAGTCGGCATTGCCGTCGGGACACGGGTTCTCTCGGTACAGATAATCGCCGACATGGACGACCAGGTCGGGTTTCCACCGCGCGGCGCTGGCGGCAATCGTGGCGAAGGGCGTCGCCGCCGGGTCGTTGCACGCCTGATAGGCCTTGTCCGCCGCCTTCATCCGGCAGCCGGTATCGCCGATGACGACGATGCGGCGAATGTGGTGCGACGGGATCGGCAGCGCCTGGCCCTGGATCGACGCTTTATGCGCCGAACGTGGCAGCGGCGCGTCGCAAACCGTCACCGGGAAGGCCGACGGTTTCGACAGTTCTGGCTTTGACGCCGTAGCCCGCTGCGGGGCCGTTGCTGCCGCAAACCGCAGGGTCATCGAACGCGCGCGCCCGTCGATGCGGATCGCCGGGCACGCGGCCGCTGTCGTCACCGCCCGCGCGACCGGACCGTGATCGCCCATCACGACATAGGCGGCTGCGAGGTCGCTCGCGGCGACGGGCGCAGCGAGCAGCAGGGCTGCGAGCAGGACAGTCACTCGCACCATGCCGCTCACTCCGCTCAGAACTTCAGACTCGCCGTTGCTTCATAGCTGCGGCGGGGCACGAAGAAATACTGCGTTCCGCCGGAAATGCTGGTGATCGCGCTGGTGTTGAAGACGTTATACACGGAAACCCGCACCGCAACCGGGCCGATCCCGTACTGCGCCGACGCGATGCCGGTCGAATAGGCGTCGATCGGTTGCGCCTGCGCCGTGTCGGCATATTGCTTGCCGATGAACTTCTGCACAAAGCTCAGCTTCAACCGGCCGTCGTTGTAGAGCGCTCCGGCCAGCGCGGTGTAGGTCGGTGCGCCGGCGACGCGCAGCCCGGTCACATCGTCGCTCGATTCATTGACCGAAGCGTTGGCGAGCAGCGTCAGATGGCCGATGGCATAGCTCGCCTGCCCCTCCAGCCCCTTGTACGTCGACGGGTGGCCGGTGTTGGTGCACAGCGCCCCTGCTGGACCGGTGCAGGCGATCGTGTTGCTCAGCTTGATATAATAGGCGTCAGCGTCGAGGCTGAGATTGTCCGCCGCATAGACCGTACCCGCCTGGTAATTGGTGGTCTTGGTGGGATCGGGGATCAACGGGTTGGCCGTCGACACTTCCTGGTTACTCAGCGCCGGGATCAGGAAGCCCTTGGCGTATTGGGCATAGACCGACCAATTGTCGCGGATCAGATAGTTGGCCGTGGCGAACGGCAAGGTCGTCCGATAGGTGTTGGTAGACTGGTTGCCGAAACGCGCCTTTTGGGTGGCAATCGGCGACAGGATGTCACGGGTGAAGTTGACGAACTTGACCCCCGGCGTGATCGTCAGGCCCTTGATCGGCTTCCATTCGAATTCGGCAAAGACCTGCTGCTGGTTCCACGATGAATTCTCGTCGAACTGGATATATTGCGGCAGCGGCGTGCCATCGAGTTCGCGCAAGGTTCCGGTGATGGCGTTGCCGTTGGCGTCGACGCCAATCTGCCCGGTGGTCTTCTGGTCGTAGTTATAGACACCGTTGACCAGCACGCCGTCCTTGATCGTCGAGCGCGTCAGATCATAATCATAGCGGTAGCGGTGGGTCTTGGAGAATTCGAGCCAACCGCCGACTTTCAAAAGGCCGAAGCCGGTATCGTAATTGGCCTGCATGATGTCGCCATAAACGCGGTACTGGTTGAGCTTGGTGTAGCCGGGAATGTCGCCGTTGACCTTGGTGACGACGCCACCCACCAGCGGCGACGCGCTGAGCGTCGAGCCGAGGACGGTGATGTCGGTCGGCGAAACGGTGTAGTTCTTGTAGAAGTAGGTGTAGGCCTTGTTCTCGAACGACAGCCGGTCGGTCAGCCCGACCTGCAGGCGGATGATCTCGAAATCGCTCTGCTTGTGGGTGAAGTTATAGTCGGCGCGGGTCTGCGGATAGGGGTTGGTCGCGTACGACGGGTCCGCCGGATTGCTCAGCGCAAAGCTCTTTCCGTACAGCGCGACCTGCGCCAGCGTCGCACCATTGTTGTCGCTCTGGTTGAAGTAATTGTCGTTGTACGACGCCAGGATGCTCAGCACGCCGGTCTCGCCGATGCGCGCCTCGACCTTGCCGAAGATATTGTCGGCGCGCAGCGGTGAGTTGCTCAGCGCGCCATCGGTGCGCTTGTGCTCGGCGACGACCACGGCACGGATGCCCGACGTGCCGAGCAGGCCGGTTTGCAGCGTGCCGCGATAAAGCTGGATGTTGAAGCTGCCATAGGTCGCCTCCACCCGGCCGCCGAACTCGTCGGTCAGGGCGCGCGACTGGATGTTGATGTTGCCGCCGAAATTGGCCTGGCCGAGCTGGCTGGCGTTGCCGGGGCCGCGGTCGACGATGATCCGTTCATAGGTGCCGTTGGGGAAATAGCTCGTCGAATGGTGGGTCGGATCGTTGGTGTCACCGAACGGCACACCGTCGACGGTGACGTTGTAGTTGCCGTCCTTGAAGCCGCGCAGAGTCGCCTTCGATTCGCTGAGGCCGGGGCCGTTGCCGTTGCTGGTGCCCGATGCGCCCGGCGTCAACAGAATGACATCGTTGAAATCGGCGGTCGGCGGCACGACGTTTTCGATGACCGCGCGGCTGATGATCGACTGCGGCTCGATTGTTGCCAGCGAGGAAGTGATAAGCGTCTGGGTGTTGACCTTGGTTGCAGTGACGACGATGTCGTTGAGATCGTTGGCATCTGCTGCGCGAGCACTGGCAGTGGTCAATGCCAGAATGGAAACGCAGGCGCGCAGCGCGCTCCGCTGGATCGTCGTCATACGCGTCTGAACCCCGTTTGCTCAGCCTCCTGCAGGCCGATTACGGGGCTTTCGGCTCAGTCCGTTACAGGCTCGTTACAAGTCAGTGAGGGTTGTCGGGCGATTGCATGACGGATCGATTGCAACCAGCGATCCATCGCTGCTGACCGACCGGTAAAAGCAACTCCCCTGCCCCGTGTGGCATGCGGGTCCGGCCGGTTCGACCGTCAGCCAGACGGCATCCTGGTCGCAGTCGATCCGCACTTCAACGACGCGCTGGGTGTTTCCCGATGTCGCACCCTTGTGCCACACCTCGCCGCGGGATCGGCTCCAATAATGTGCCTCGCCGGTCGCGAGCGTCGCCTGTAGCGCGGCAGAATTCATGTGCGCCACCATGAGCAGCGCGCCAGTTGCGGCATGGCTTGCCACCGCCTGGATCAATCCGCGCTCGTCCCATTTCGGGTCGAGAACGAAGCCAATTTCGCGCATTTTTTCGGACATATGACGATTCCGTGTCGGTTTGGGGGGCGACAGATGCCAGCCCTGCTCCTATATGCGCGCCACGCTCCGCCGTGACGAGGCCCCCGACGCCATGGATAAGCTACTCACCACCGACCCGTGGGAAGACGATCATCTGCACGAGGAGTGCGGGGTCATCGGCGTGTACGGTGCCGATGGTGCCGCCGCGATCGCCGCGCTCGGGCTTCATGCGCTGCAGCATCGCGGCCAGGAGGCGGCGGGCATCACCACCTTTGACGGCCGCGAGTTCCATACCCACCGTGCCATGGGGCATGTGGCGGGAAATTTCGATTCGCCTGCCGTCATCGACAAGCTGAAGGGCGACATCGCCATCGGCCACAACCGCTATGCGACGACCGGCGAGACCGCGTTGCGCAACGTCCAGCCGCTGTTCGCCGAATTGTCGTCGGGTGGCTTCGCGATTTGCCACAACGGTAACATCTCCAACGCGCTGACATTGCGACATGATCTGGTCCGGCGGGGCGCGATCTTTCAGTCGACAAGCGATACCGAGGTCATCATTCACCTCGTCGCCCATTCATCGTACCGCACCCTGCTCGACCGCTTCATCGATGCGCTGAAGCGGGTCGAGGGTGCGTACAGCCTGCTGGCGCTGACGCCGGAGGGCATGCTGGCGGTGCGCGATCCGCTCGGCGTACGTCCGCTGGTGCTGGGGCGGTTGGGGGATAGTTATATCCTCGCGTCTGAAACCGTAGCGCTCGATGTCGTCGGCGCGACTTTCCTGCGTGCCGTCGAGCCCGGCGAGTTGATCATCATCAGCCCCAAGGGCCTGCGTTCGCTGCGGCCGTTCGGCATCACCCGTCCCCGGCCCTGCATCTTCGAGCATGTCTATTTCTCGCGGCCCGACAGCGTCGTCGATGGATCGAGCGTCTATCAAGTACGCAAAAAGATCGGCGCCGAACTGGCACGCGAAAGCCCGGTCGACGCCGATATGGTCGTACCGGTCCCCGATTCGGGAACCCCCGCCGCCATCGGTTACGCGCAGGAATCGGGCCTGCCATTCGAACTCGGCATCATCCGCTCGCATTACGTCGGGCGGACCTTCATTCAGCCGGGCGACCAGATCCGCAACCTTGGCGTCAAGCTCAAGCACAACGCCAACCGCGCGATGATTACCGGCAAACGCATTATCCTGATCGATGATTCGATCGTGCGGGGCACCACCAGCCTGAAGATCGTCCAGATGATGCGCGATGCCGGAGCCGAGGAGGTGCATATGCGCATTGCCTCGCCACCGACCCGGCACAGCTGTTTTTATGGCGTCGACACGCCTGAGCGATCGAAGCTGCTCGCGGCACAAATGGATGTCGAGCGAATGCGCGATTACATCAAGGTCGACAGCCTGGCATTTTTGTCGATCGACGGCCTGTATCGCGCTCTTGGCGAGGATGCGCGGATGGATGATGCGCCGCAGTTTTGCGATGCCTGCTTCACCGGCGATTATCCGACGCGGCTGACCGATCATGAGGCCGCCGAAGCACCGGACCAACTGAGCCTTCTGGCCGAACGAGTGATTTGACTTGAGTGACGAGAATAAGCGGCTCGCGCTGGTGACCGGCGCAAGTCGGGGCATCGGTGCTGCCACCGCAGAAGCCCTCGCCGCCGCTGACTACCATGTCGTCCTGACAGCGCGGACAGCAAAGGACCTTGAGGCTGTCGAGACCCGAATCGACGCCGCTGGTGGGACCGCGACAATCGCCCCTTTCGATCTGATGGATTACGACGCCATCGACCGGCTGGCCGCCGCGCTGGGTGCGCGATGGGGTCGGCTCGATGTGCTGGTGTTGAACGCGGGGACACTCGGCAGCCTGACGCCGGTGCCGCACATCGATCTGAAGGACTGGGACCGGGTGATGGCGCTCAACCTCACCGCCAACTGGCGGCTGATCCGGGCGTTCGATCCCTGGCTGCGGGCGAGCGTGGGCGCAGACGTCGTCGCAGTCACGTCCACTGTCGCCACTGCCCCGCGCGCCTATTGGGGGGCCTATGCCGCGTCCAAGGCCGCGCTGGAGAATTTGGTGGCGACCTATGGTGCCGAAGTCGGCACGGTGACTGCGGTTCGCACCCACATCCTGAACCCTGGCGCGACCCGCACCGCGATGCGCGCGCGGGCATTTCCGGGGGAAGACCCGAAGACGGTGCAGGCTCCAGAGGCTGTGGCGGCGCGAATTATTGCAGCGATAGCGCGCTAGGCGACAGAGTCCGCGCCCGGTCAGGCAATCACATTAGCCGGCGTGTTTGCCCCCCAATAGGCCTCGCGCGGCAAGGCGTAGCGCCAGACTTCGCCAAGCTCTTCCTCGACGCGGCGCCGATGTGCGCAAAACCGCATTTAAGCAGCACGCCTTGGGACGGCAGCAAAGAGGGCAAGGTTTCAGCGACAATCACCGCCACCGCCGGATCGCGAAACGCGCGCGCGATGAGGAGCTGGACAGCCACCGTCGCGTGTCCCTGCCGCTGATCGGACGGCAGCACCGAATAGCCGATCTCTACCGCCCCGGTTTCATGGGGTGGCCCCTTGTAGCCGCACGTTCCGCACAGGCGGCCATCGGCAACGATGTACCATGCCGCACAGCCGGGTGCGGCGGGATTTGCAGCAAGCGTCGCAGCGAACCACGCCCGAGATTCGGCATCATTATGTTCGGGCGGCCATTCCGTCGGTGCGACAACGCCGAGCACATCCGCGATCGCCGCGCCGCCCCGATCCTCAGCATCGAGCGTCGCTGCTGTCGCGGCAACCAGCGTGACGCGGCCCTTTGTTTCGCGCAGCATTTACGCAGCCTTGCGCTGCGCCTTGACGAGCTTCTTGATGATGATGTCGCGCTTCAGCTTCGACAGATGGTCGATGAACAGCACGCCGTTCAAATGGTCGATCTCATGCTGCAGGCACGTCGCCAACAGGCCGTCGATGTCCTCGATATGCTCGGCACCATCGATATCCAGCCACTTCGCCTTGATCTGCGCCGGGCGGGGCACATCGGCATATTGTTCGGGCACCGACAGGCAGCCTTCGTTGTAGAAGGTCACCTCGTCCGATTCCCAAAGTATTTCGGGGTTGATGAACACTTTGGGGTCGCGCACGTCAGGGGGCGGCGGCGCGTCGTCGGCAGCGTCGGGATCGGAAACACCGGGGCGCTGCAGGTCGATGACCAGGATACGCTGGGGGACGCCGATCTGAACTGCCGCCAACCCGATGCCGGGTGCATCATACATCGTCTCAAACATGTCGGCGATCAGCGCGCGGGTGGCGTCGGTGACAGCGGCAACAGGTACTGAAACCTGTTTTAACCGGGTGTCCGGAATTTCAATGATGTCGAGAATGGCCATTTGTTCCAGCTAAGTATGCAACACGCTAACGTCAACGTCAGCCGCTTAGCGGCTTCATTGAACAGGGCGACGCGCCCGCAACGCCAACGCCAGCGTACCCTCGTCGAGATAGTCGAGTTCGCCGCCGACCGGCAGCCCATGCGCCAACTGCATCACCCGAACTGGCAGACCCGCGAGACGGTCGGCGACATAGTGCATCGTCGTCTGACCTTCGAGCGTCGCATTCATTGCCAGCACGACTTCGGTGATTTCACCGACCGAAGCGCGCGCGACCAGTGCATCCACGGTCAGATCCTCGGGTCGCACCCCGTCCAACGCCGACAGCCGTCCGCCGAGCACATGAAAGCGCCCCGGAAACAGTCGCGCCCGGTCAAGCGCCCATAAATCGGCGACCTCCTCGACGACGCACAAAGTCGCGGCGTCGCGGCGCGGATCGGTACAGATACCGCACGGGTTGCGCGTATCGACATTGCCGCAGGTGTCGCAGGTCGACAGGCCAGCGGCGACTGACTGCAACGCCGTGATCAGCGGCACCAACGCCGTCTCGCGTCGCTTGATCAGGTGCAGCACAGCACGCCGCGCCGAACGCGGGCCGAGCCCCGGCAGCCGCGCCATCGCCTGAGCTAGCGCATCGATTTCGGGTGACGACATCGGCACAGATATGGCGTTGCCGCGCCGGTTAGACTAGCCCCCCACGATGCGCATCGCCTTCATGGGAACCCCGGATTTCGCCGTACCTGCGCTGGAGGCGCTCGTTGTGGCTCGGCATGATATCGCTGCCGTTTATACCCAGCCGCCGCGCCCGGCCAATCGCGGCAAGGCGCTGTCGCTATCAGCAGTCCATCGCTGCGCCGACGGGCTGGGGTTGCCAGTACGGTCGCCTGTCAACTTCAGGGCCGACGAGGACCGGGCGGCATTTGCGGCGCTGAACCTCGATGTGGCTGTTGTCGCGGCTTATGGCCTGATCCTACCGCAAGCGATCCTCGATGCTCCGACACGTGGCTGTTTCAATATCCATGGCTCACTTCTGCCGCGCTGGCGGGGTGCCGCGCCGGTGCAGCGGGCGATCCTGGCCGGGGACATGGACACAGGCATCACAATCATAGCGATGGAGCGGGGACTCGATACCGGGCCGATGCTGCTGCGGGTTGAAACACCAATCGGTCACAAGACTGCGGGCGAACTGACTATGGAGCTTGCAGCGTTGGGCGCGGATCTGGTTGTCGACACGCTAGCCCGGCTCGATACGCTGCCTATGGCCGCGCAACCTGTAGAGGGCGTGACCTATGCCGCCAAGATCGACAAGGCCGAGGCGCGCCTCGTAATCTCGGGTTCCGCCGTTCAGGCAGAACGGCAGGTGCGCGCGTTCAACCCTGCACCTGGTGCGTTCATCGAAATCGCTGGCGAGCGGCTCAAGCTGCTTGCCGCCGAGGTGATCGATGCGGATGGCGAGCCCGGCACCGTTCTCGACGAGCGACTGACCATTGCCTGCGCCCACGGCGCGCTGCGTCCGACACGGGTGCAGCGCGCCGGCAAGCCCGCGATGGCGACCGCAGCGTTGCTTAACGGCTGGCGCGTTCCGGCCGGGACCAGGCTCGCGTGACCCGCTTTAGAATTACCGTCGAATATGACGGTCGACCCTTTGCTGGGTGGCAACGTCAGGAGCACAGCCCAAGCGTCCAGGGCACCATCGAAGCCGCACTCCACGCCATCAGCGGCGAGACAGTTGCCGTCCACGGCGCAGGCCGTACAGACGCGGGCGTCCACGCCGCCGCCATGGTCGCGCACTTCGATCTTGAGCGTGCAATTACCCCGTTCCGTCTGACCGGAGCGCTTAACGCTCATCTCCGGCCGGCCCCGATTGCCGTGCTCGCCTGCATCGAGGCGCCGGGCTTTCACGCTCGCTTCGACTGCACGGGCCGCGCCTATCGCTATCGGATCGTCAATCGTCGCGCCCCGTTGACCGTCGACAGGGGGCTGGCATGGCAAGTGCCCGAACCGCTTGATGCCGAGGCCATGCACTTCGCTGCCCAAGCGCTTGTCGGCCGCCACGACTTCACCACCTTCCGATCGGCACATTGCCAGTCAGCATCGCCGATAAAGACGCTCGATCGCCTGACGGTTCGGCGTAAAGAAGAAACGGTCATCATCGAGACCGAAGCGCGGTCGTTCCTCCACCATCAGGTGCGGTCGATCGCCGGATGCCTTAAGCTCGTCGGCCACGGACGTTGGTCGGCCGAGGATCTTGCGGCGGCGTTGCAGGCAGCCAGCCGCGACCGTCTTGGCCTCAACGCCCCCCCCGATGGGCTGACATTTATGGCTGCATATTACAGTCCGGTGTCGGTGGGCTTTACACTCGGTGACAGTGGTTAAATTTGCGACTCTGACAAATCAACGGCTTGGCCGGTTAACCATGATTGGCACGCTCTTTGCTGAGATATGACAAAAGGACGCACCGATGTCGTCCTGCAGGGAGCGCTCCGTTGACGCCATTTCGTTATCGCCTGCCTGCAACGACCCGCGGCCCGCTGATCTGGGCGATCGGCATCATAATCGGGATCGGCGCGGGTGCTGGTGCGGCTATTGAATTGGCCGAACGGTCGCCGCTAACGGCGCATTCCGCTGCGGCACACTCCGTCGGGCAGCGCTAATCAGGCAGCAACGGCGCGCAGGTATGACCGCCGCCGTTGCACCGCTCCCACCGCACCGAAACCCATGATCAATAGCGCCCAGGCGGCCGGTTCGGGGACCGCTGCAACGCCGGGGCTGAATTCGATGGTGTAATCGGCAGGGTTATACCCCGGCTGCGATGTGAAGCCGCTGGCGAGGCTGATGACCGGATCGACATAGGCATAGACAGCATTTCGACCCGGATTGTAGCATGGCGAATGGTAGGGGCCCGTCGCGCCTCCGCCTCCGCCACCGAGTCCGCCGCCGCAGCCGGACCCGAAGCCAAAGCTTGGACCGCCTTCGCGCAGGCCGACGTCCGCGGTCAGATGCGCAAATCCGCTGAAAGTATTGACGGATGTTCCGGCGACCAGCCGGCCGCCGACGGATGAATTGGTTAGCCCGCAACCCGGGCCGCCCGACCGCTGGCAGTCGACGGAAAAAACGTCCGCTCCAAGATCGACGCTGCCATTGGCATCGCCGTAACTATTGTCATTCTGACTGAGATAAATCGAAAAGTCAGCGACGATTGCAACGCCGTTGTTGGCGAGCAGATAGGCGGCGAGCACAGCAGTGGCGGCGGGGTTGGCGGCCTTCACATTGAACGCATAGTTCAACGTGTTGCTGGCAAAGCCATGCCCGGAACCCGATGCGTTATCGTAATATGCAGACGCATAGGCCAGTCCGCTGGGTTGGCTCCCGAATTCGGCGTGGGTAACTGCCAATGAGTCGGGGATCGAGATCGTTTCCGCGCCAAAGCCGGTGCCCGAACGCGTGACGCCCGTCGGATCATCGAAGGTGTGAAGCGACACGCTATAGGTCGCATGGGCGGTGGTAATCTGCGTGCCACCTGGCCCCGGCGTCGTTGCCGCCGCCCCCGTTGCAAAGCACAATGATGCGACAATGGTCGCTGCGTGCCGGATGCCCATAATGCTTTTCCCGTCCTGCTGAACGTCGAATCTAGCCCGTCTGCCAGACGAACAATTGGATAAAAACGACATAAACGACGCGCCTGTCGCGGGTGACATGCTGCAGCGCGACAGCTAAACCGCTGGTGATGACCGTCCCCACCGACCCGTATCTGCGCTTTGCCGACTGGTTCGCAGCAGCCAAACTGGCGGAGCCGTCCGATCCCAACGCCTTTGCTTTGGCGACGGCGACTGCGGACGCCCGGCCGTCGGTTCGGATTGTGCTGATGAAGTTCTGGGACGAACGCGGTTTTGTTTTTTACACCAACCTCGACAGCCGCAAGGGCCGCGAACTTACCGCCAATCCTTTCTGCCACATGGACTTTCACTGGAAATCGTTGAAGCGCCAGGTCCGCGTCGATGGACGCGCGGAACCAGTTGGCCACGCCGAGGCCGCTGGCTATTTCGCCGGACGCCCACGTGAATCGCAGCTTGGCGCCTGGGCTTCGGACCAGTCGCAGCCGCTGCCCGACCGCGAGACCTTTGAAAACCGCCTTGCCGCTGTCCGCGCCCGTTTCGCAGGCGTGACCGTCCCCAGGCCGCCGCGCTGGTCGGGCTGGCGGATCGTGCCGTCGCAGATCGAATTCTGGCAGGATCGCGACAACCGCCTCCACGAGCGCGAGTTGTTCACGCGGTCGGGCGACGGCTGGACCACGAGCCTGCTCTACCCATGACCGGAACCGCCGAGATGAATCGCGGTGCGCTGACGCGCTCTGCAGCTTTGGCGTCGTCGTCGATGGCGCTGCTGCTGCTGGGCCTGAAGGGTTGGGCCGCCATGGCGACCGGGTCGGTGGCGATGCTGGGGTCGCTGGCCGATACCGCACTCGATCTGGTGGCGTCGTTATTGACGCTTTACGCCGTCTCGTTCGCTGCCCAGCCTGCCGACGCCGAGCATCGCTTTGGCCATGGCAAGGCCGAGGCCATCGCCGCGCTGATGCAAACGCTGCTCATCCTGGCGTCGGCGGCAGCGATCCTGTGGCGAGCGGTGGCGGCGCTGAGCGGTGGCAGCAAGGCGGTCGAGCGGCCTGATCTGGGCATCGGCGTATCGCTGGTCTGCGTCGCGCTGACGTTGGCGCTATTGTGGTGGCAGCGGATCGTGGTGCGGCGTACCGGCAGCATCGCCATCGGCGTCGACCAGCTCCACTACCAGTCCGATCTGGTGCTTAACATAACCGTCATCGTCGCGTTGGGACTGGAGGTTTGGGGCGGAGTCCATGGTGCCGACCCGGTGTTCGGCGTGCTGATCGCACTGTGGATCGGCTGGAACGCCATTCGGGCTGCAGGTGAGGCGCTCGACATGCTGATGGACCGCGAATGGCCCGAACAAAAGCGCCAGGCCCTTCTGGAGTTGGTGCGGGATGCGCCGGGCGTGCTCGGTGCCCATGACCTGAAAACCCGGTCGAGCGGTGTCACCGACTTCATCCAGTTTCACGTCTGGCTGCCGCCCGAAATGACCGTTGCCGCCGCCCATGCTATTGTCGATGGCGTAGAGGCGCGGGTTGGGACCGCGCATCCGGGAGCCGAAGTGATGGTGCATGTGGATCCACACGGCCATTTCGATGACAAGCCACGCCCTGAAGATACTGAAAGCCCTGAAATGAGTTTGAAAGCCCAATGACGACGATCCCGCTGGTGCAGGTCGATGCGTTTTCTGATGTACCGTTCAAGGGCAATCCGGCAGCGGTCATGCCCCTGCCCGCCTGGCTGCCGGACGCGACGTTGCAGGCAATCGCCGCTGAGAACAATCTCGCCGAGACTGCGTTTATCGTGTTGCGCGCCGATGCCACCGAGGCGGATTTCGATCTGCGCTGGTTCACGCCTTCGGTGGAGGTGGCACTGTGCGGCCATGCAACGCTGGCCAGCGGCCATGTCGTTCTCGCAGCTGCTCCGGCAATGGAGCACGTGCGCTTCTCAACGCGAAAGGCTGGCGTATTGACCGTTGCGCGTCGTGGAATTGGCTATGCGATGAGCCTGCCGAGTTGGCCTGCCGACGATATCGTAACGGGCGATCTGCGTGATAAGGTTGCGGCGGCGTTGGGTACCGCACCCGTTCAGGTGCGTGCGCGCGGCGCAGACTATCTTGTCGCGGTTTTCGCATCGGCGACCGATGTTCGCGCCCTGGCTCCCGACTTTCGTGCCATTGCGGCACTGCAAGGGGGCGATGTGCTGATGATCGCCACCTCCCCCGGCGATGGAGATGTGTCAGGCGCCGATGTCGTCAGCCGCGCCTTTGCGCCAGGGGCTGGGATTGACGAGGATCCCGTGACCGGCTCCGCGCACGCGATCATAGCGTCCTATTGGGCGGAACGGTTCGGGCGCAACAGTTTCACAGCGTTTCAGGCAAGCGCCCGCGGTGGCCATGTCGGTTGCCGGGTCGACGGCGACCGGGTTGAACTGAGCGGCAGGTGTGTTTCGGTTATTCGGGGTGAAATGACGCTGGGCGACTAATCGTCGCTCAACTTAGCAGTTGGGCAAGAAAATCGGGGTGGATGCGCCAGCCGGCAAACCCGGCGACACCCATCAACACGCCGAACGCGCCGAAAACCCAGGCGACGCCAAGCACCCATTCCGCCTCCGCCAGCGCCGCCACCGCCGCTACCGACACGGCAATCCCGGTCAGCGCGTCGGCGGCGTCGAACTGATCATCGTGGTAATTCATCGCGTCATAGGCGGCCTCGAAGCCCTTGGCCTTGGCCTGTAGCGCCGGCGTTTCAGCCTTGTATTTGGCGATCTGGGCAGCGAGCTTTTCGGTCTGCGCCGCAACAGCAGCCGGATCCTTCGCCAATGGTCCGATGACGCCGAGCTGATTCAGCGCGCCCTCATCGATGTGAAGCTTGGTTCGTGTTGCCTGATATTCGCTCCAGGTATCAACGGCATCGGCCTTTGATTGCTGCATCGCCTGGACGAGATTGTCGTCCTTGATGTGGCACAGGCCCAGGAACACCGACAAGATGACGACAGTGATCGCCACCAGCCGGTTAAGCATCTTGTTGCTGCCTTCTGCCGGAAGATCGTCCACGCGCTACACCTTTGCCTTGAATGGCGTGAAATTGGTGTCGCGATCGAAAACGTCCAGTCCCTCGGCGCGTTTGAAGAAATCGACGATGACATAGGTGACCGGCATCAGCACGATCTCCCACAGGACTTTGAGCGCGTAATTGGTGAACAGCACCAGGATCACTCGCGAGGTTTCCCAAACCCCCAGGAACGCCAACGGGTAGAAGATCAGGCTGTCGACCCCCTGCCCCGCCACCGTCGAGCCGATCAGCCGCGTCCACAGCTTGTCGCCATTGGTCCACACCTTCATCCGCGCCAGCACAAAGGCGTTGGCGAATTCCCCGGCCCAGAAGGCAGCGATCGAGGCGAGGAAGATGCGCGGCACCTGCCCGAATACTGCCGCCGTCGCTGCCTGCCCCTCCCAGCCCGGCGCGGCCGGGATGGCGACCACCGCCCATGACATGAACGCGGCGAACAGCGACGCGGCAAACCCGACCCAGACGACGCGCCGCGCGCGGGCATAGCCGTAGACCTCGGTCAGGATGTCACCGAGCACATAGCCCAATGGAAAAAACAGGATGCCCGCACCAAAGATCACCGGCCCGACGAAGGGAAGCGTCACCTGCGCCTGTTTGCCCGCGCCAATGATGTTCGAACACAGCAGGATCGCGACGAACGCCGCCATAGCGAAATCATAATAGCGCAACTGCCGCCCGGCGAGGGCCGAGGCGTCGACGGTGGCGAGGGCGGGGTCGGTCATGCAGCAACTGTAGCGAGCGGGAATAAACGGGCAAGCATGGCTAGCGCGGTGGTGGCAAGCTGGCGATCCAGACGTTGAACAGTACAACCAACCCCGCCACGATCATCAGCCACGCCTTCAACCGCGACACGCCGGCCCGCGTCAGCGCCCAGACACCGCCGCCGACCAAAGCAAATGCCGCCAGCATGGCGATGGTGGTGAGGGCCTGGTTCATAACAGCACACGCGCCACCGCAGCTGCCCAGGTGCCGCGCTGACCGGCGCGCTCATCAGCGCCCAGCCTTGGCTCCCACGTCCGCTCCGGCGCGCGCATCGCCTCTGCCGCAGCGTCCAGAGACGCAAACAGCCCCGTGCCGACGCCTGCCAGCATCGCTGCGCCCAGCGCCGTGGTTTCGATTACCTTTGGCCGCTCCACCGGCACGCCAATCGCATCGGCCAAGTTCTGGCACAGCCAATCGTTCGCCACCATGCCGCCGTCGACGCGGAGCTTGGTCGTCGCCACGCCATCGGCCGCCAGCGCATCAATCAGGTCGGCGGTCTGTTGGCCCATCGCCTCCAGTGTCGCCCGGACGATATGCGCACGCTTGGTGCCGGCCGTCAGTCCAGTCAGCAGCCCGCGCGCCTCGGGCCGCCAATGAGGCGCGCCCATTCCCGCCAGCGCGGGGACGAACGTGACGCCGCCATTATCCGGAACCGAGCGCGCCAGCGCTTCGGTCTCCGCACTGTCGGCGATGATGCCCAAACCATCGCGCAGCCACTGCACCGCTGCCCCCGCCGTGAAGATTGAACCCTCCAGCGCATAGGCGGCACGACCCTCCAGCCGCCACGCCACGGTCGATAACAGGCGGTGAGCTGAAACGGGTGCAGTCGGGCCAGCATGAGCCAACACGAAACAGCCAGTCCCATAGGTTGCCTTGACCATGCCAGGCGTAAGACAGGCTTGGCCTATTGCCGCCGCCTGCTGGTCGCCGGCGCTGCCCGTGATCGGGGTGATACCGCCAAGCAGCGCGGTCGTCGCCAAGGGTCCGGCGCAGTCGACGATCTGTGGCAGAATGGCGCGCGGCACATCGAACAACGCGAGCAGGCCATCGTCCCAGCCACACGTCGCCAGGTCCATCAGCAGCGTCCGCGACGCGTTGGTCGCGTCGGTAACGTGGGCGGCGCCCGCCGACAGCTTCCAGATCAGCCAGCTTTCAACCGTCCCGGCGCACAGCGTCCCCGCATCAAAGGCGGCGCGAACGGCAGGCCAGTTGTGGAGCGCCCAGCGCAGCTTGGTTGCCGAAAAATATGGGTCGAGCAGCAGTCCGGTCTTGGCCTGTACCGCCGCCTCATGCCCCGCCGCCTTCAGCGCAGCGCAGACACCAGCCGTCCGCCGATCCTGCCAGACAATGGCGGGGGCCAGCGGCTCGCCCGTTTCCCGGTCCCACAGCACGATCGTCTCACGCTGGTTGGTAATGCCTATGGCGGCGATGCGCGGCGCACCGACCCGGTCCGCCACCTCGATCAGGCAATCGCGCGATGCTCGCCAGATTTCGGCGGCGTCATGTTCGACCCAACCGGGGTGCGGATAGTGCTGGGTGATCGGGCGGCCGCAACTGGCGACGATGTCGCCCGTCAGCGAAAAGGCGATGGCGCGGGTGGAGGTGGTACCCGCATCAAGGGCGAGGAGGAGGTCGGCAACCATCCGCCTTCCCTATCGCACGTCCCGCCGCTAGTTAAGCCCGGCCCATGAATGCTCTCCCGCCTGCCCGGACAATCCACGATCTGCTCATCATCGGTGCCGGGATCAATGGCGCCGGGATCGCCCGCGATGCGACCGGGCGCGGGCTGAGCGTCGCGATCGTCGATCAGGGCGATCTGGGCGGGGCAACGTCATCGGCGTCGACCAAGCTCATCCACGGCGGGCTGCGCTACCTCGAGTTCTACGCCTTTAGTCTGGTCCGAAAGGCGCTCAAGGAGCGCGAGGTTCTGCTCGACATCGCGCCGCATATCAGCTGGCCGCAGTCGTTCATCCTGCCCGTCGCCGCCGAGCGCCCTGAATGGATGCTGCGCGCCGGGCTGTTCCTTTACGACCATCTCGCCAAGCGCAAGGTGGTGCCGGGATCGAGCAAGGTCGACCTGCGGCAGGACCGGGCGGGCCGAGCCCTCGCGCCGCAATACAGCCGTGCCTATCGTTACTGGGACGGCTGGGTCGACGATGCCCGGCTGGTCATCGCCAATGTGCAGGACGCGGCAGCAAAGGGAGCGACGGTGCTGCCGCGCACGCGGGTCGTCAGCGCATCCTTCGACGGCGAACTGTGGACGGCCACCCTCGACACCGGTGCCACCATCGCCGCCCGTCGCATCATCAATGCCGCCGGACCCTGGGCAGAGACCGTCGCGCGGCAGGTCATGGGCCGCAACGACGCACCGTCCCTGCGGCTGGTGCAGGGCAGCCACATCGTCACCCGTCGCGTCCACCTGGGCCGCGATGCCTTCATGCTCCAGCAGCCCGACGGGCGCATCGTCTTCGTCATCCCCTACGAGCGCGATTTCTCATTGATTGGGACCACCGAACGCGACGTGGGAACCCCCGAAGCCGCGCACGTCAGCGAGGATGAGACCGACTATCTGCTGGCCGCCGCCAACCGTTACCTCGCCCGCCCGCTGACCCGCGCCGATGTCGTGCATCGGTTTGCCGGGGTCCGCCCGCTGATCCTCGAAGCCGGCAAGGGCGACCGCGAAACCAGCCGCGATTACAAGCTGATCGAACACGCCGGAGTCCCCGCCCTGTCGGTCGTCGGCGGCAAGATCACCACCTACCGTGTGCTCGCCGAGGACGTGCTGAAACGCATCGCGCCCAAGTCAAAACCCTGGACATCCACCGCCCCCCTGCCCGGCGGCGACGTCCCGCGCCTTGACGAGGAGACAGGGCAGGACGCGATGAAGCGCTGGCTCAGCGAACTCGTCATCCGCCACTCCGATTATGATCCCAAGCTGGTGCGGCGGCTGGCGATGACGCTGGGGACGGCGGCCGAACCGCTGCTGGCCGGCGGGCTGGGCGACAATCTGGGCGGCGTGTTCGAAGCCGAACTCGATCATTTTGTTGCGCGCGAATGGGCGAAGACGGCGGACGATGTGCTGTGGCGGCGGACCAAGCTGGGGCTGCACCTGGGCAATGCCGGACGGGCAGCGGTGGCGAAGTGGTTCGGCGAGGCCGCCCCGGAGCTGGTCGACGAGGCAGCTGGGCACCGGTTTGCGACGCCGGGGGCGGAGATGCCGGCCTAGGATTCGACAACGTCAGCGTGGGCGTCTGTTTTTTTGGCGAAAAAAAGCGCCGAAGGAGAGGAAAGAGAGTATACCCTAGCATCCACACCTTCTCCCGCGTGATGCCGCCTGGTTCGTGGGACGTCGGCAAGTGATAGAGCGATCATCCGACGATGATATAGCCAAATGGGTTATTTGTCAAGTTCGTTCGTCGGCACCCTAACGCTAATCACCCGCCAGACACTCCCCAAACACCCCCGCATCGACATTCCCCCCCGACAACACCACCACCGCCGTCTTCCCGCGCAAATCGACCAGCCCCGCCAGCGCCGCCGCCAGCGCCACTGCGCCGCCCGGCTCCACCACCAGTTTCAGTTCGCGGAAGGCGAACGCCACTGCGCGGCGGACTTGCACTTCGCTGACCACGACGCCGCGCGCGCCGACGCCGCTCAGCACGCCGAAGGTCAGCGGCGACATAACCAGCGTCTGCAATGCGTCACAGATCGTCGGGCCGGGGTTGTCGACGGGAACGATCCGCCCGCTCGCCAGCGACCGCACGACATCGTCATAGCCCTGCGGCTCGACGACAACGACAGGCAGCCCTGACCCCAGCGCAAAGCCGCTCGCCAACCCGCCGCCGCCGCAGCAGACCAGCGCCAGATCGGCGGTGACGCCCATCGCCGCGAGATCCTCGGCCGCCTCCAGCCCGGCCGTGCCCTGCCCGGCGACAACACACGGATCGTCGAACGGAGGCACGATAACCGCCCCGCGCTGCGCAGCAATCGCTGCAGCAATTGCACCCCGGTCCTCGGTCAGCCGGTCGTAGAACACCACTTCCGCACCGTGCGCCCGCGTCCGCGCCACTTTGATCGCGGGGGCATCGGACGGCATCACGATCAGCGCCACCATGCCCAGCAGCGCCGCTGCCGCTGCAACCCCTTGCGCATGGTTGCCGCTCGAAAACGCCACGACCCCGCCGGGTGCTTCGCCTGGGCGCAGGGCGGCCAGGCGATTATACGCCCCGCGGAATTTGAACGATCCGGTGCGCTGCAGATTTTCGGGTTTCAGCCAGATGCGCGCGCCCGTCGCCGCATCGAGCGCGTCGTTCCGCAACAACGGTGTGCGCACCGCATGGCCCGCGATCCGCCCCGCCGCGACGTGCACATCGCCCGCCGAAACCGTTGAAAAAGCCATCGATTCACTCACAGGACAACCTCTTGATCGGCCAAGGCAAAACAGCAAAAATCGCTGTCATAAAAAACCGCTTTACATGGGGGGTCCGCGACCCTAGATACGCCCTCCGCTGCCCCATGGGACTTCCAACCGCAAGGCAGTTTTGGTGTCAACGTCATTCCGGCGTTGGCATACTTTGCCGCCCTGGAGGTCCCTTGAATTGGATAAGCCATATAGCGCGCTGGGGGTAGCGCAGGGTCTGCCGTCGCAGCCCGTCACCCTCGTCCGTCCCCACGCCGCGCATCGCGCCGCCCGTGCGTTCATTGAACGCTTTCCGGGCACGACGATGTATGCGGTAAAGGCCAATCCCTCACCCGCGCTGATCGGCGCGCTGTGGGACAGCGGTATCCGCACGTTCGACGTCGCCTCCATTGCCGAGGTGCGGCTGGTGCGCGGCATGCTGCCCGATGCCGTGCTGTGCTTCATGCACCCGATCAAGGGCCGCGAAGCCATTGCCGAAGCGTATCACACCCACGGCGTCCGGGTGTTCAGCCTCGACAGCCATGAGGAGCTCGACAAGATCGTCGAGGAATGCGCGACCGATGGCGTCGCCGCCAGCGACCTGACGCTGTGCGTCCGCCTGCGGGTGTCGTCGGCGCATGCCCAGCTCAGCCTTGGCTCCAAGTTCGGGGTCGGTGTCGCCGATGCGCCGCCGCTGCTGATGGCAGCCCGGCAGGCGGCCGATGCGCTCGGCATCTGCTTCCACGTCGGCTCGCAGTGCATGTCGCCTCAGGCGTACAGTGACGCGCTGGGCATGGTCCGCGCGGCGATCGTCGGTGCGGGTGTCACCGTCGACGTTATCGATGTTGGCGGTGGCTTTCCGTCGGTCTATCCGGGGTCGGAGGCACCGTCGCTCGATGCTTATTTCGCCACGATCCATCGCGCTTTCGAATCGCTGCCGGTATCCTATTCGGCCGAGCTTTGGGCCGAACCGGGCCGGGCTTTGTGCGCCGAATATGCTTCGGTGCTGGTCCGTGTCGAGGCCCGGCGCGGCGATGTGCTGCATCTGAACGACGGCGCTTACGGGTCGCTGTTCGATGCTGCACACATCGACTGGAAGTTTCCGGTGGCATTGGTCCGCGAACGTCCGTCCCGCGCGAAGGACATGGGGTTCAGCTTTTACGGCCCGACCTGCGACGACATGGATTTCATGCGCGGACCGTGGGAGCTGCCCGCCGACATCCAGACCGGCGACTATGTCGAGATCGGCATGTTGGGCGCGTACGGATCGGCGATGCGGACTAGTTTCAACGGCTTCACCGCAGCGGCGGATGCCGAGGTGCGTGATGAGCCGATGTTGACGGCCTATGGTGTCACGCAGGTGCAACCGTCGAAGGTTACGCAGTTGCGGGCGGTGAGCGCGTAGCATCTTCCCTCTCCCCTTGCGGGAGAGGGCGAGAGACGCTGCCCTTGCAGCGGCCCGGGGAGAGGGGTTGTGCGATCACAACCCCTCTCCCGGCTCGCCAAGCGGCGAGTCCGACCTTTCCCGCAAGGGGAGAGGATAGTTTTCCCGTTCGGCGCTGGATGATCCAGCCGCGGGCGGCGCTTCGGCGTCGAGCCAGTGACCCACTGGAGCAATACCCATGACCACCACGATCAACGACACCCGCAAGGCTGAACTGCTCAGCAAAACCGTCAAGCACATCGACATCCGCAGCTTCGACGCCCGGCCGATCATCGACGGCATGGCGGGGATGAGCTTCACGTCGCGCGACCTTGCCCGCGCGACGGGCATCTACAACGACATGCTGCAGGACCCTGATTGCACGATCTTTTTGGTCATCGCCGGGTCGACGAGCGCGGGCGGCTGCATGGACCTTTATGCGGAATTGCTGCGCAACAACATGATCGACGGCATCGTCGCCACCGGCGCGTCGATCGTCGACATGGATTTCTTCGAGGGCCTTGGCCACAAACATTATCAGGCGCTCGAAGTGCCCGACGACGACACGCTGCGCTCGCTGCTGATCGACCGGATTTATGACACCTACATCGATGAGGAGCAGTTGCAGGATTGCGACCACACCATTCTCGAAATCGCCAATTCGCTTGAACCCAAAGCGTACAGCAGCCGCGCTTTCATCCGCGAGATGGGCAAATATCTCGTCGAACATGGCAAGAAGGACAACAGCCTGGTCAAGCTGGCGTATGAACACGACGTGCCGATCTTCTGCCCGGCCTTCGTCGATAGCAGCGCCGGGTTCGGCCTCGTCAAGCATCAGGTCGACCGCGCCAAAGAGGGCAAGCCGTACATGGTCCTCGACGCCATCGCCGACTTCCGCGAACTGACCGACATCAAGATCAAGGCCGGCACCACGGGCCTGCTGATGATCGGCGGCGGCGTGCCCAAGAACTTCATCCAGGACACCGTCGTCTGCGCCGAGATCCTCGGCCACGACGACGTTCAGGTGCACAAATACGCGGTGCAGATCACCGTCGCCGACGTCCGCGACGGGGCGTGTTCGTCGTCGACGCTGCAGGAGGCCGCGAGCTGGGGCAAGGTCAACACCGGCATCGAACAGATGGTCTTTGCCGAAGCCGGGTCGGTCATGCCGCTGCTGGCCAGCGACGCCTATCACCGCGGGCACTGGAAGGGCCGCGCTAAGCGGGGCTGGGCGAAGCTGTTCGCTTGAGGGTAGAAGGCCCAGGCTGTCGGCGATCGGCGGCGGGAGAGTGAATTTGCCGAATGCCGTCCGCTTGCTGATCATCGGCTCCGGCCCCGCCGGTTACACCGCCGCCGTCTATGCCGCCCGCGCCGCGCTGAACCCGGTGCTGATCCAGGGGTTACAGCCCGGCGGGCAGTTGACGATCACCACCGATGTCGAGAACTGGCCCGGCGACACCAGCGTCATGGGGCCCGACCTGATGGTGCGGATGGCCGCGCAGGCCGAACATGTCGGCACCAATGTGGTCAGCGATATCGTCACCTCGGTCGATCTGTCGCGGCGGCCGTTCGCGGTTGAAACCGATTCGGGAACGCGGTGGAGCGCCGAAACCTTGGTCATCGCGACGGGAGCACAGGCGCGCTGGCTGGGGTTGGAGTCTGAAACCCGGCTGCGTGGCTTCGGCGTATCGGCCTGCGCGACCTGCGATGGCTTCTTCTTCCGTAACAAGGTCGTGGCGGTCGTCGGCGGCGGCAATACCGCCGTCGAGGAGGCGCTGTTCCTGACCAATTTCGCGTCCAAGGTCTATCTGATCCACCGCCGCCACGAACTGCGCGCCGATGCCACCAACCAGTCGCGGCTGTTCGCCAACGCCAAGATCGAGATGATCTGGAACGCCGAAGTCAGCGATGTGACGGGGGCCACTTCGGTCGATGGCATCGTGCTCGCCGACACGCGCACCGGCACGACGCGGCCGCTCGCGGTCGACGGGTTGTTCGTCGCCATCGGCCATGTGCCTGCGACCGAGCTGTTTGCGGGCCAGGTCTCGATGGATGCCGAGGGTTATATCGTCACCCAGCCCGATTCGACCGCAACTTCGGTGCCCGGCGTGTTCGCGGCAGGCGATGTGAAGGACAAGGTCTATCGGCAAGCGGTGACGGCGGCCGGCATGGGCTGCATGGCGGCGCTGGAGGCGGAGCGGTTTCTGGCGCACCATGCGCATGTGGTGGCAGAAGCGGCGTGAAGACATGACCCTCAGCAGATGAACCTCGCCAGATGAACCTCGACTGGGAACGCCTGCGCCTGTTCGACTGCGTCGCCGCAGCGGGCAGCTTCACCGAGGCGGCGCGACGTCTCCACATGAGCCAACCCGCACTCAGCCGCCAGATCATGGCGCTTGAGGCCGCCATCGGTGCCAAGCTGTTTCACCGCCACGCCCGCGGCCTTGCCATGACACACGAAGGCGAACGGCTCCACGCCGCCACCCACAGCATGAACGATTCGATCGAAAGCGCCCGCGCCGCTATCGACGCCACCCGCGACCGCCCGACCGGTGAAATCCGGCTATCGACGACGGTGAGCTTCGGGTCGACCTGGCTGGCGCGGCAGCTTGGCGATTTCCTTGACATGTACCCCGACATTACCGTCGATGTGCAGCTTGCTGACCATGACGCCGATCTGGCGCGGCGCGAGGCCGATTGCGCGATCCGCTTTCATCTGCCGACGCAGGGCGAACTGATCCAGAAGGCGCTGGCGCCGATCCGCCATTATCTTTGCGCCTCGCCCGATTACATCGCCCGTAACGGCGCGCCAAAGACCGTCGCCGACCTCGATGAGCATCGCCTGCTGGCCTATGGGCCCGCCGCGCCGGACTTTCTGAAAGGTATCAACTGGGCGCTCGAACTTGGCCATCCCAATGATCCGCGCCAGCCCGCGCTGACCATCAACAACAGCTTCGGCGTGCTGCAGGCGGTCGAATCGGGTGCAGGCATCGCCGCGCTGCCAAGCTATCTGATCCGCTTTTCGGGCAAGGTTCAGGTCGTCATGCCCGAACTTGAGGGCGCGGTGTTCCGCACTTTTTTCGTCTATCCCGTTGAATTGCGGCGGTCGGTGCGCGTTGCCGTGCTGCGCGATTTCCTTGTCCAGCGGATGACTCTCGCCCATCTCGACATCGACCGCCATGCGCTGGGTGCATAGCTGGGCTGCAGCAATGACCACTGCTCGAACCGCGTCCGAACCGGCATATGGGGTGGGTCGCCGTCATTGACGGCACCACCGTCCGGGTTCGCACCCCTCCCTCGCGATCCGGACGCGACCTTGGCCGCCACCCCCCTCGCGGCCGGGTCCGGCCCGCCTCCCCCGGCGGGCCAAAGATCCCTGGGCCGGGCCTGCATCGTGCGGGCCCGGCCCTTTTCTTATCTGTCGCCCCGCGCTACGTCCCTCGCCGCCGGGCCGGGCCTGTAGCTCAACGGTAGAGCCGGCCGCTCATAACGGCTAGGTTGGGGGTTCGAGTCCCTCCGGGCCCACCGGCGAGATTTCGGCCAAGGACCCATTTGCACCCGATGCTGCCATCAACCACCAAGGACAAACGCGGCAGTAACTGGGGGCAATGGCTAGGCGGGCTGGCGGGCATTGCCGTGCTGGCGCTGGCGTTCTGGGCGCTGCGGCGGATTGCCGCCGATACCAGCTGGGCGCAGATCATGGCGTCGGTGCACGGCACGCCGGTGTTGGTGTTGGCGATGGCGGTTGGGTTCGTCGCCTCCAGCTATGCCGTGCTGGTCTGTTACGATTGGCTGGCGACGCGGCATCTGGGCTACCGGATCAAGGCGACGACGCTGGCGCTGGCGTCGTTCTGCAGCTTCACGATGAGCCATACGCTGGGGCTGACTGTACTGACCGGCGGCACCGTCCGGTATCGCATCTACACCCGCGCCGGGGTCAAGCCGTTGGACGTCGCGCTGATCGTCCTGCTCTGCGGTATCACCTTCTGGCTGGGCATCATTGCGGTCGGCGGCGTCGGGCTGCTGGCGTCGCCCGAATTGGCGCGGCCGTTCGGCCATCTGGCGCGCGACTTCCAGCGGATGAGCGGTGTCGCCGTGTCGCCGACACTGGTCGAACAATGGGCGGGCATATTGCTGCTCGTGACGACGCTGGCCTATCTGGTGTTCGGCATGATCCGCCGCACGCCGATCAAGTTCAAAGGGCTGAAGTTCACCCTGCCCGACTGGCGCGAGACGCTGGCGCAGATCGGCGTCGGCGCGCTCGATCTGGCGTTCGCGGCGGCGGCGCTTTACGTGCTGTTGCCCGCCACCGGTCGGCCGCCGTTTGCCGATTTCATGACCATCTACGCGGTGGCCATGGTCGTCGGCGCGCTGAGCCACGCGCCTGGCGGCCTGGGTGTATTCGAAGTCGTCTGCGTTAAGCTGCTCCACGATATCCCCAAGCCCGAGGTGCTCGGCGCGTTGGTGCTGTTCCGGCTGCTCTATACGCTGATCCCGTTTCTGATCGGGCTGACGCTGCTGACCATTGCCGAGCTCCGCGCGCTCAACGCGGCACGGCACGCAGAACGGCTAGCTGCTTCAGCGCCCTGAGCTTCCAGTTTTCGGCCAGCCCCTCGAGCGCCACCAGTTCGATCAGCAATTCCGTGCCGAACGCCCGCGCCGCGACCAGTTCGGCAAAGCGCGCGACTGGCCAGTCGGGGTTGGGCCGGTCGATGACGTCATGGGCATCGCCCGCCGCCACCGCGCCGTCCTCGAGCACCCGATAATACCAGCCGCAGCGCCCGTTGCGGATCATGGCGCGCAGCAGCCTCGCGTCGTCGAAGGCCAGGCCGAGCTTGAAGCACGGCTCGCGAATCTGGGTGATCTGCAGCAGAGCGGTTCCGGCACGCACCCGGTCGCCGATGCACAGGCTGCGCTCGTTCGCCCCGGCGACAATAAGGTTTTCGCCCATGCTTCCGGCGACGAAGCGTCCGGCAAGATCGGGCAATTCCTCTGCCCAGCGCGCATAGCAGCCGAGGTCGTAACCATAGACTGCCTTGTCGGGACCGCCATGGACGCGCAGGTCGCCCTGGGCATCCCCCACTAGGCCCAGCCGACCGGCGACAACGGGTCCGGCGATGGCGGTCTTGCGGTATCCGCTCGGCACCCCCGATGGTCCCAGCGGCGCGACCGGGCCGACATGCACTGCCGTGATTGAAGCGCTTGCAATCACGCGCAGGACATCCGATGTTCTCCGTCCCAATCAACGTCACGAAAGGAGGTGGTCCAGTGTCTCATTGTCTCACGTTACGCGCCGGAATGCTGGTTGCCGCGAAAGGCTTCGCTTCACGCTGACACTAGCTCCGGTTTCGTGACCGGCAATGTCGAAGGCCGTCCGGGGAGACCCGGGCGGCCTTTTCCTTTGACGGCTGTGGCTTCTGCGCCTATCGCCGCGCAACCCGTCGGGGAGTGGCGCAGCCTGGTAGCGCATCTGGTTTGGGACCAGAGGGTCGCAGGTTCGAATCCTGTCTCCCCGACCATCAATCCTTGATGAAGCGGTCGATCAGCGCCGCCAGTTCGTCTGCCGCATCCTCCTGCAGGAAGTGGCCGGCGTTTTTTATGATCGTGTGCGGCTGGCCCTTCGCCCCCGGCACGCGTTCGATGAACGCCCGTTCGCCGCCCGATGTCACGGCGTCCTTGTCGCTAAAGGCGGTCAGCACGGGCTTGTCGAAGCGGCCCAGCACCTCCCAGGCCGCCTTGTTCTGGGCAACCGAGGCGTGTTCGGGGGTGATCGGCACCAGCAGCGGGAACTGGCGTGCACCCTCCTTGTAGGTCTCGTCCGGGAAAGGCGCGTCATAGGCGGCGATTTCGGCGAGAGTTAGGTCGCGAACGCAGCCCCCTTTTAAGATACCACCCGTCGGGAACTGCGGCACTTCCTGGCTGAACTTGAGCCAGGCGGCAAAGCCTTCGGACCAGCCGGTACCGATGGGCAGCCCGGTATTGGCGATGACGATGCGCGCGAAACGGTCCGGCATCGCCGCGACCAGCCGCAACCCGATCAACCCGCCCCAATCCTGGCAGAACAGCGTGATTTTGTTGAGGTCGAGGCCCACTAGCCACTGGGTCATCCAGTCGACATGGCGTTCATAGGTATAATCGCTGCGAGCGGCGGGCTTGTCCGATTTGCCGAAGCCGATCAGGTCGGGGGCAATAACGCGGTGCCCGGCGGCGACGAGCGGCGGCACGAAGTTGCGATACAGGTACGACCAGCTTGGCTCGCCGTGCATCAGCAGGATTGGGGCGGCGTCGCGGGGACCTTCGTCGATATAATGGAGGCGCAGCGCTGTGCCGTCGTCGGCGGTGACCGTCGCGTAGTGCGGGTCAAAGGCATAGGCATCAAGGTTGGCAAAACGCTCATCGGGCGTGCGCAGGACGTGCATCATCAGTCTCCCCAAAGTCGCGGCGACTATGCGCTGACGTTTGCGGCTTCCTCAATGGAAATCCTGTGATCGCGGCAGGCTTCGGCGAAGGGCGCTGCAGACACTACAATTTGCCCGATGCTCGTACCGATCAAAATGCCCGAGAACCTCCGCCCCCTCAACGCGATGGCGGCGCAGTCCCCTTCAGCCCGCGCCACAGCGCCGCGTTGAACGCATCGGTATCGAGCTTGTCCTCGGCCGAAAAATCCTGCCCGGCCATCGCTGTCGCCCACCACGACGACGGGCGCTCGGGAGCCAGTGTCGCAGGCCGCGCCGCCGCTATCGCCCCGGCGGGCTTGGGCAGCGCTGTCGCATCGAGCGGCTGCGGCCAGCGCGCCTTATAGGTCCATGGCGACACCAGCTTTGGATCGAACGCATCGGCCATCGGCAACGCCAGGCTGTCGTTCAACCCCAGCGGCCCCAGATCGAGCAGCCGCTCCAGCGTTTTGAGGAGATTGACGGTCGTATAGCGCGTCGAAACCACTGCGCCGCGCCGGACGCCGGGGCCGATCAGAAACACCAGCGAGCGGTGCGCGTCGACATGGTCGGCGCCGTTCTGGGCGTCATCCTCGACAATGGCGATCAGCGTGTTCTTGCCCGCCGGGCTGTGCGCCACCGCCTCGATGACCCGCCCGATGGCGTAATCATTGTCAGCGATCTGCCGGTCCGGGGTGTTCACCCCATCGATGGCCTCGGCAAAGTCACCGAAATGATCATGTGCCAGCCGCAACAGGGTCAGCCGCGGCGTCTGCCCCGCCGCAACGCGCGGCAGCCAGTCGCGCTTCCATTCGTCGACCAGCCAATAATCGGGAAAGCCCTGATCGAAGCTGCGGAAATAAGGATCGGTGACCGGATCGAGGCGCTTGTCGGCGGCCCACATCACCCGCAGGCCCTTGGCGGCGGGATCGCGTTCGCGCGGGATGCGATTGGCCCCGGCCTCCTTGTCGTAGCGCGACAGGTCGCCGTAGAAACCGTAGTTGCGAACGCTGAGCCCGCGCGCCATCGCCGCGGCCCAGAGCGTCCCCGCGCCGGCCTCGCCCACCGGCGGATCGGTCGCGGTCAGGTCGGCGGTTCCGGCGAGCAGATCGGGATCGGCGGGGACGTCGGGATTAGCCTCGTGCCGCGCGTCGGCGGACAGGGCGACGTTGACGAAGCGATTGGTGCCCTCTGCCTCATAGGCGAGGCCCTTGCCCGCATAACCGACCGGCGTGATGCGTTCGAGCAGGTCGAGCGCCCGCGCCTGGGTGCTCCAGCTCCAGCCGGTGGCCGACACTTCGCCCGAATCGAAGAAGCGGTCGAAGGTCACGAACTGGCGTGCGAGGCCGTGGTGGTTGGGGGTGATCGCATCGGGGAACAGGGTTAGCCGGGGGTCGCCATCGCCGCGCTTCAGATCGCCGATGACCTGGTCATAGGTGCGGTTTTCCTTGACGATGTAGATGATGTTTTTGATGCGCCCGCGCATCGCAGTCATCACGCGTTCGGCGACGGCGGCCTTGGCGGCAGCGGGCACCGCCATATTGGCGCGGACGCCGACGGTGAGTTTCAACAGTGTAGCAGGCGCGGGCGGCGGCATAGTCAGCAGCGATCCCGTCTGCAATTGCAGCACATATTGGCCGGAGGTGCGGCACTTGACCTCCCCCGCCGCCGTGGTCGCCAGCGTGTCGCGGCAGGCACCGGGGTTCGGCCCCGCCAGCCCCTTGAAGTTGGCGACGGCCAGCTTGCCGCCCGCCACCGCAACGGCGTCGGGATACCAGCCAGTCGGGATCATGCCGGTGATGTGTGCCGGAGCGCCCGATGGGGACGCCAGCGTCGCCTTCAGATCGACCGCCGCGACGGCGTTCAAACCGCCCAGCGTCACCCACAACCGCCCGGCGGGAGCAATCGTCAGCGCGTTCGGGTTCAGCCCCTTGGGGCGGCCCGCGCCCGCTGTCCTGAAGGGCACCAGCGGATATTCGGCTACGCTCGCCCCATCCGCCGCCAGCGCGATCAGCGTGTCCTGATTGTCACCCGTCGCCAGCACCCGCCCGTCGGGCAGCGCCAGCAGCGCTGTCGGCTGGCCCAGTGTCGAGGCGCGCGCCGCAACGCTCATTTTGTCGCCAACAACAGTCAGGGTAATCAATTCCCGGTCACGCGGGCTGGAGACGACCGCCCTGCCCGGCCCCGCCATGACGATCTGGTACGGATAGGTGCCACCCGGAACGCCCCGCTTGGCCGGGTCGAGCTTGCCCGGACGCAGATCGATTTCGGTGACCGCCTTACCGTTCGCCGTGTCGACCAGACTGACCGAATCGTTGAAGAAGTTGGCGACCAGCAGCCGCGTTGCATCGGCCCAGACCAGCCCTGCAGCCGCCGGCTTGACGCGCAGACCAAGCCCCTCCTTGTGGCCGAGCGGGATCGGTTTGCCGACAGGGGTCAGCGCGTTGCCGTCCCAGCTGAAGACCATGACCGCGTCGCCTGCGCCCAGCGTGACTGCCAACCGCTTGCCGTCCGCCGCCCAAGCCAACCCGGCGAAGCTGGCGGGCAGCGGCGCTTCGGCGAGCTTGACCGCACCTTTGACGCCGGGCCGGAAGATCATCAGCCGTTCGGTCGAATGCGCCTTGTCGGGCTTGCCGTCGGGCAACGCCATGCCGTTGAAACCCGAGGTCAACACCGCCAGCAGTGCGCCGTCGGGGCTCGCCACCATCGCAGCCGGGTTGGAGATGGCGGGCGATCCCGGCTTCCCGTCGAGGGTGCCGAATTTGGTCAGCACCGCGCCGGGTGCAGCAAGGGGCGTGATGGCAAAGCCTGATGAAGTCGGCTGGTCGTCATCGGCGTCGCGCGCCACGGCAGGCGCGGCCAGCACCAACGCGATTAGTCCTGCCGTCAAATGCTTCATCGGAAGACCGCTACCTTTCGCCGCTCAGGCTGAGCCTGTCGAAGCCGGTTGCCCGGCGCTGAACCCGGCTTCGACAGGCTCAGCCTGAGCGGGATACTGCACTGGAGTTACAATCCCGCTTGAACAAGCGCCCAGATCAGCATGACCAGCCCGGCAAAGCTGACAATCCACACCCACGACCGCACCTGCGGCACCCCGAAGGCATAGAGCGGCACATACGCCACCCGGCCCCAGAAATAGAGCTGCGCGCCCAGCACCGTATGCGACGTCGAAATCCCCAGCGCCTTCAGCGCCAGAACCGCGGCGATGAACAGCGGCAGGGTTTCGTACAGATTGTTCTGAGCGCGCCGTAGCCGTTCGGCATAGGGCGGCAGCGGCGGCATGTCGGCATCGCGCGCGCCGGTGTTCCATTTGATGCCGTAGAAGGCCGTACGCGCAATATCGAAGGCCAGGATCTGGACGATCGCCAGCACCAGCGTCCACGCCATCAGTTTCAATTCGGTCGTCATAGTGCCCCCCATTGTCGTTGCGAAACATCTCGCACGTCCGTGGCCGCCTGGACAAGTCTGGCAGGATGAAAACGCGGCCGCATTAACATTTGGACATTCATCGCTGCGACAGTCCGATGCAGCTATCGGCGGAGTGTGCCCTTGGAGGTTGCCATGTCTGCCCTGCGCTTTCTGCCAGTAACTGCCCTGCTGCTAGCCAGCGGCTGCGCTTATGACAGCGAGGCTCAGGGTTACGATCCTGGCTATCCGTCCGCACCTTATGATCAGAGCTATCCGCCTTCCGGAGCGTACGACCAGGGCGTGCCATTCGGCGAGGCCAATGTACCGTCCACCGAAGTCTTTTACGATCAACTCGCACCTTATGGTCGCTGGATCGACAGCCGCTATGGGCGGGCCTGGCAACCGCGCGTCGGTCGCGACTGGCGTCCCTATACGCTGGGGCGTTGGGGCGAAGGCCGTTATTGGATCAGCGACGAGCCCTTTGGCTGGGCGACCTACCACTACGGTCGCTGGGCGTTCGATCCAAATGCCGGCTGGCTTTGGTTGCCTGGAACCGAATGGGCTCCGTCCTGGGTCGCGTGGCGCGACGCCGATGACTATTCGGGATGGGCGCCGCTGCCGCCGGGGCTGAGCGTTTCCGTCGGTCTTGGCTTTGGCTATGGCTACGACCGCTACGATAGTTGGTACCAGCCAAGCTGGGTATGGGTGCCACGCAACTACCTGTATCAGCCGCGCTTTGGTGGTCATATCGCCGATTACCGGATCGGCTTTCGCATCTGGGATCGCAGCCGCTGGCAGCAGCGGCCCGAATGGCACGGTCGCCCCGGTGGCGGCCAGAGCGGGAACGGTCGTCCGGGCTGGAACGGCCAACAACGGGGCAGCAACCGCCCCGGTTGGAACGGCCGCCCCGATCAGCAGCGCCCCGATCAACAGCGCCCCGATCAACAGCGCCCCGACAACAACCGGCCCGGCTGGAACGGTCAACAGCAGGGCGGCAACCGCCCGAACTGGAATGGCCAGCGTCCGGATGGCCAGCGTCCGGATGGTCCACGTCCGGATGGTCAGCGGCCCGGCTGGAACGGGCGGCAGACCGTTGCCGTCGCGCCTCAACCGGGAGTCGTGACGCCCCAGCCTGGCAATCCCTATGCCGGTTCTCGCCCCGGCCGCCCTGCCGATCAGACACAGCCGGTCTATCAGCGTCCGGCTCCGCAAGGTGGCAATTCGGGTTGGCAAGGCCGTCCAGACCGGTCGCCGAACATGGGCGGCGGTCAGCCCGGTGCGACCATCCAGGTGCCGCAGGTCCAGCAGCGTCCGGCGTTCGTACCGCCGCCGCAGGCTGCCCGTCCGGCACCGCCTCCGGCCCAGGCCGAACGCCCCGCGCCACCACCGCGTGAGGAGCGTGCCCCGCAAAGGGAACGCCGCAATCCAGATGAGAAGCCGCAGTAAACTCAAGGGGGAGTGGTAACGCTCCCCCAAACTATCTCCTTGCACTTTTCGCCGCACTGCACACAATCGCCCCTGCAGACAGGGAGCATTCGTGCCGACGGCCACCGCGTTCGATGAAATGTACGGCCACAGCGCCCCCGCTGCCGCCGAACCGCGCGCCGCCTATGCCGCCATCCAGCACTGGCTCGACGCCTCGCCACCCGAGGTGATGAACGCCCGTCGCCGTCAGGCCGAGCTGTTCTTCCGCCGCATCGGCATCACCTTTGCGGTCTATGGTGACCCCGACGCGTCCGAACGCCTGATCCCGTTCGACATCGTCCCGCGTATCCTCGCGCGCAGTGAATGGGAGAGGATGGAGGCGGGACTGAAACAGCGCGTCGCGGCGCTCAACATGTTCCTGGGCGACGTCTATGGTGCGCGCGATATCCTCCGCGCCGGGATTGTCCCCGAGGAGCTGGTGCTGCTCAATCCCGGCTATTGCCTGCACATGGCGGGCAGGAAGCCGCCGGGCGGCATCTGGGTACATATCGCCGGGATCGATCTGGTCCGCACCGGGCCCGATGAGTTTTATGTGCTCGAAGACAATGCCCGCACCCCGTCGGGCGTTTCGTACATGCTCGAAAACCGCGAGGTGATGCTCAAGCTGGTCCCCGAACTGTTCGAACAGTTAAAGGTCGCGCCGGTCGAAACCTACCCCGAAGCGTTGCTGGAGACATTGCGGTCGGTCAGCCCGCGCCGCAATTCGTCGACCTGCGTGCTGCTGACGCCGGGCCAGTTCAACAGCGCTTTCTATGAACACAGCTTCCTCGCCGACAAGCTGGGGATCGAGCTCGTCGAGGGCAGCGACCTCTTCGTCAACGACGACGTGGTTTACATGCGGACGACCGAGGGGCCGGAGCGTGTCGACGTTATCTACCGCCGTCTGGACGACGCCTTTATCGATCCGCTGACCTTCAACCCCGATTCAATGCTGGGCGTTGCCGGGCTTA
The DNA here is from genome assembly GCA_038211945.1 of Sphingomonadales bacterium. GTDB lineage: Bacteria > Pseudomonadota > Alphaproteobacteria > Sphingomonadales > Sphingomonadaceae > Sandarakinorhabdus. The sequence goes on along the minus strand of JBBQVA010000003.1, from coordinate 71,571 downwards.
TGGCAGCCTATGCGGCGGGCAATGTCACGATTGCCAATGCCCCCGGCACCGGGGTCGCCGACGACAAGGCGATCTACAGTTACATGCCCGACATCGTGCGCTTCTATACGGGCGAAGAGCCGATCCTGAAGAACGTGCCGACCTGGCGCTGCCGCGAGCCGGAACATCTGGGCTACGTCCTCGATCATCTTGCCGAACTGGTGGTCAAGGAGGTCGATGGATCGGGTGGTTACGGAATGCTGGTCGGCCCGCACGCCCCCGCCGCGACGCTGGCGGCGTTCGCGGCCAAGCTGAAGGCGCATCCCGAAAAGTTCATCGCGCAGCCGACGCTGGCGCTGTCGACCTGCCCGACCGCTACCGACACCGGCGTATCGCCGCGCCATGTCGACCTGCGGCCGTTCGTGCTGACCGGGGCGAATGGCACGACGATCGTTCCTGGCGGCCTGACCCGGGTGGCGCTGACGCCGGGGTCGCTGGTGGTGAATTCTTCGCAGGGCGGGGGGACGAAGGATACGTGGGTGGTGGATGATTAATCTATCCTCTCCCCTTGTGGGAGAGGCGCGGACTCGGCTCTTGCCGAGCCGGGAGAGGGGCTGTGCCGCCCTTTTCGAAACGCGTCGAACAACCCCTCTCCCCGGGCCGCTGCAAGGGCAGCGTCTCTCGCCCTCTCCCACAAGGGGAGAGGGACGATGCTAAGCCGCACCGCCTCCAACCTCTACTGGGTCGGTCGCTACCTCGAACGCGCCGATTTCACCGCGCGATTGATCGAAGCGACGACGCGCCTCGCCGCCCTGCCCTCGTCCTACGGCGGCGCGACCAATGCGTGGGAATCGGCGCTGGCCGCAACCTGGATGACCGGCAAGCACCGGGAGCGCGGGCTGGCGCTTGACGAACATGCGGTCGGTGAATTCCTGACGCTTGACCCCAACAACCATTCGTCGGTGCGCTGCTGCCTGGAGAACGCCCGCAACAACGCCCGTGCCGTCCGCACGGCGCTGACCGTCGAGGCGTGGGAGGCGATCAATTCGGCCTGGCTCGAAATCTCGCGCTACGGCAGCCATCTCGAAAGCCGCGAACAGCTTGGCCCGTTGCTCGAACTGGTCAAGTCGACGGTGTCGGCGTTCGAGGGCGCGGCGCAGCGGACCATGCTGCGCGGTGACGCCTTCTGGTTCATCAATCTGGGGGCCGCCATCGAACGCGCCGACAATTCCGCCCGCCTGCTCGACGTGAAATACCATCTGCTGCTGCCGCGCGGCGAAACGGTCGGCGGCTCGCTCGACTATTTCCAATGGACGACGATCCTGCGCACGGTTTCGGCAATGACCGCCTATCGCTGGGTCTACCGCGACAGCGTCAAGCCCTGGCTCGTCGCCGACCTGCTCATGCTCAACCGCCAGATCCCGCGTTCGCTGGCGAGCTGCTACGACGAAATCCTGCGCCATCTTGACCTGCTCGCCAGTGTCAGCGGCAAGCGCGGTCCGGCGCATCGGCTGGCTTCGGCAGGCCACCAGCGGCTGACCCAGGGCAACATCGACAGCATATTCTCGTCGGGATTGCATCAGTTCCTGACCAAATTCATCGCCGACAACAATAAACTTGGTGCCGCCATCGCCGATCAGTATCTGTTTTAAACGAACGTTCGGGGGGACGATGCGGATCAGGGTCGATTACACCACCATCTACGATTACGCGTCGGCGGCGAGCGACGTGCTCCAGCTGCTGCGCGTCGAACCGGGGAACACCGATGACCAGCATGTCGTCGGCTGGCGGATCGATACCGACGCCGACGGCCATCTGCGGCGCGGCACCGACGTGTTCGGCAATGTCACCCATATGTTTTACGCCGACGGGCCGGTGAGCCGACTATCGCTGCACGTCGCGGGCGAGGTCGATACCGATGAGGTCGGCGGACTTATTCGCGGCGCGCCGGAACCTTTGCCGCCGCTGGCGTTCTTGCGGTCCACCCCGCTCAGCGTCGCCGACGATGCGGTCAAGGATTTTGCCCGCCGCTGTGCGGACGCTGACACGCTGGCGACCTGCCACACGATGCTGTCGGCGCTGTATGAAAGCATGACCTTCGATGCCGATGCCACCCACTCCACGACAGGAGCCGCCGCCGCGTTCGCGCTGCAACGCGGCGTCTGCCAGGATTACAGCCATATCTTCTGCGCCGCCGCGCGGTCGCTGCGCATCCCGGCGCGCTATGTCTCGGGGCATCTGGTCCGCGCCGACGGGCTGGTCACGCAGCCGGCCGGGCACGCCTGGGCAGAAGCCTATATCCCTGATCTCGGCTGGACCGGGTTCGATCCCACCAACGGCGTTTCGACAACCGAAGCGCATTTGCGGGTTGCGGTCGGGCTCGACTATCTCGACGCTGCACCGATCCGCGGTGCCCGGCGCGGTGGCGGAGCGGAGACCATGGTGGTCAGCGTTACCACGCGCGACGTCCACCAGCAGATGCAGGTTCAGGCTTGATCGACGATGCCGAACCCAGCCAGTACAGTGATGAGACGATAGCGATGACCTATTGCGTAGGAATTCTGGTCCGCGAGGGGCTGGTCATGGTTGCCGACACGCGTACCAACGCCGGGGTCGACAATATCTCGACCTACCGCAAGCTCAGGGTGTTCGAAACGACCGGCGACAGGTCGATGATGGTGGCATCGGCGGGTTCGCTGTCGGTGACCCAGGCGGCGGTCAACCGCGTCATGGAGGCGCTGCTGCTGCCCGAAGACGACGAACGCGAGAGCCTGAATACCGTGCCGTCGATGTTCCGCGCGGCGCAACTGGTCGGCGCGGCGCTGCACGACGCCAAGGCTGTGGTGGACGAGGCGGTGCAGGACAACAAGGTCCAGACCGGGGCAACGTTGTTGTTCGGTGGCAGCATCGGCGGGCGCAAGCCGCGACTGTTCCTGATCTATGGCACCGGCAACTTCATCGAATGCCAGTCCGATACCCCTTTCCTGCAGATCGGTGAGTTGAAGTATGGCAAGCCGATCCTTGACCGCATGATCAACTGGGAGACCCCGCTGTCCGAGGCCATCAAGGTGTCGCTGATCTCGTTCAGCTCGACGATGCGCTCGAACTTGGCGGTGGGCCTGCCGATCGACATAGCGACCATCCGCACCGGCGCGTCGAAGATCGACCTGCAGCACCGGATCGAGAATGAAGACCCCTATTATCGTGAGTTGAACGACCGCTGGTCCAACGCGCTACGAGCGGCGGCGGCGGCCATCCCGCAGCCCGATTACGCCGATGCCAAGGCGCAAGGGGTTATGGTTTAGACCGCAGCAGCATTGGCCGAAGCCGAAGATCCGATGATCGCAGCGCGGTCCCGCCGCAGCCACAGCATCACCGCGAGCACCGTCCCTGCCGCTGCGACCCCGGTCATCGCCAGATAGCCCGGCGCACCGACGCGGTCATACAACGGCCCGGAAATCAGCACCGCAGCCGCATAGGTCGGCGCGTTGGCGAGACCCATATAGATCATCTGCGCCGTCGGAGCGCGGTCGTCGCCGTGGATCGTTTGAATGAAGCGCATCCCGCCAAGGAAGGTCGTGGCAAAGCTCAGCGCGTGGAGCAGTTGCAGCGGCACCAGGACCCACACCGGCGGTAGCGCCGCCAGCGCAGTCCAGCGCACCACCGCGCCGATGCCGCCGACCAAAATCAGCGTTTCAGGCTTGAACCGCGACGACCAACCCGACAGCCCAATCAGAAAGCCAACCTCCGCCAGCACGCCGATGTCCCATAACAGGGCAATGGTCGATGACGACAGATGCTGCTGATTGCTCCAAACGAGCGACCCTGAGGTGTACAGGAACGCCGCACTCGCCTGGATCAGGCCGGCGGCAAAGATGAACAGTGTAAACGTCGGATTGCGCAGCATCCCCAGCCCGGCCATCAACCGCTCGCCGAACGGCTCCTGCCGCTCGGCACGGGCGAGGACGGGTTCGCGCGGCATCCAGCCGGTGCCAGCGATCATCAGCGCCGAAATCAGCAGCATGAAGCCCCAGATCGGCCAGTAACTGCGCATCGTATCGTTGAGCAGGCCGACAATCGTCGTCCCCGCGACGAACGCTGCGCTGGCCAGGCCGCGCGCCAGCCCATAGCTGGGTGCACCAGTCCGGGTCAGCCGCAGCAGTGCCGTCTCGACGACCGGCAGCAGCCCCCAATAGGCGATGTCGAGCAGCAGGATCAACGCAAACACCGCGACGAAACCATCGACAAAACGCAGTGCCACGAACCCGGCGGTCAGTACGCCGGTCAGCATGAACAGCGGCGCGCGGCGGTCGCTGCGGCCATCGGCCCAGGCGGCCGTCAGCGGCCCTGCGACGGCGCGGCTGAACCCCGCAATGGACAGCACGACGCCAATCTCCGCCCCCGAAAAGCCGTGCACTTTTTCCAGCCACAGCGGCAGGAACGGCACCAGACAGCCGAACCCCGCGAAGAACAGGCACGACAGGACAGTGGCGCGAACGCCGGGCCGGGAAAGGATGGATTCGGTCATCGGCAAACCATGGCGGCGCGACGCGAACTTGTCACCTGTGCGACTCAATCGTGAGAAAAGCTGACGGAAAAGCACCGAAGGAGAGGAAAGAGAGGATACTGTAGCATCCTGTCTCACCCTTGATGGGTGGACGCGGAAAAGGCGAAAAGAAAAAGATTCCGAATCTGGCTCATACTCTACTATAACCTATACGGTTCATAGAATCAAGAATGATTTGCGGGGCAGGTGGGGATGACACCGGCCCCTCCCGCCGTCATAACGCCGACCAAGCAAACCTTGGGGACCGAAAACATGACCATACCAGCGCTGTTCGACCTGACCGGCCAAACTGCCGTGATTACCGGCTCCTCGCGGGGAATCGGCAAGGCGATCGCACATCGTATGGCTGAATCCGGGGCCAATGTCGTGGTGTCCAGCCGCAAGGCCGACGCCTGTGACGCCGCCGTCGCTGAAATAAACGCCGCCGTCGGGCGCGACGCGGCGGTCGCCATTCCCTGCAACATCGCCGACAAATCGTCGCTCCAGAATCTTGTCGACCGCAGCGTTGCGCGTTTTGGTCAGATCGATGCGCTGGTCTGCAACGCCGCTTCGAACCCCTATTATGGCCCGCAGGAGGGCATCACTGACGATCAGTTCAACAAAATCCTGCAAAACAACATCGTCAGCAACCATTGGCTGATCGCGATGGCGGCACCGGCGATGCGGGCCCGCAAGCACGGCAGCATTACCATCATCTCGTCGATCGGCGGGTTGAAAGGCTCGGCGATTATTGGAGCCTATTGCATCTCCAAGGCCGCCGACATGCAGTTGGCGCGCAATCTGGCGGCGGAGTTCGGGCCGGACAATATCCGCGTCAATTGCATCGCTCCGGGCTTGATTAAAACCGATTTCGCCAAAGCGCTGTGGGACAATCCTGACACGCTGGAATACTCGACCTCGGGCACGCCACTGCGCCGGATCGGCATCCCCGACGAGATCGCCGGGATGGCGGTACTGCTGGCCGCAAAGGCCGGCGCCTTTGCCACCGGCCAGACCTATGTCATCGACGGCGGCGCAACGGCGATCTGACTATTCGAGTTCGAAGACCATCGTCACATTGACCGACAGCGCAATCTCACCGGGTTCGACCGGGGTCGCGGACTCTGCCTTCATCGCCATGGCCGCGCGCAACATCGGACGCGGACCGGGTTGGTCGCTGCTTTCGCTGATGCTGAGAATGCGCTTGATACGGACGCCAGCCGCCTTGGCGTAAAGGTCGGCGCGGCTGCGGGCCTGTGAAACGGCCGCCGCGCGCGCTTCGTCGAGCGCTGCAGCTGTATTGTCGACGCTGAACGTCGGGCCGTTAAGCTGGTTCGCACCGACTTGCACCAGCGTATCGAGCAGCCGTCCGGCGTCTGCCAGTTTGCGCAGCCGCAGCGACACGGTGTTGGAAGCCTGATAGCCGGTCAGCACCGGCGGCTGGTTATTATCGTAGCGGTATTGCGGCGACAGGCTGAGGCCCTGGGTTTGAATATCGCGGTCGGCGACCCCTGCCCTGCGCACGGCGGCGACAACAGCAGACATACGCTGCGCATTTTCCGCCATTGCTGCCGACGCCGTCGGGGCGGTTGTGACGACCCCGCCCGAAATTTGCGCAACGTCAGGAGCGCGATCGACCTTTCCCTCTGCCGTCACGGTCAGTGTTGCAGGCTGCGGAAACACGCCGAATTGCGGTGTTTGAGCGACGCCCGCCGAAGCGCTCAGCAGCAGAGCAGCGGCGAAAATCATGCGCATAGATGTCCTTTCAGGTGCCCTGGCTGACCCTGTGTGCAGTCATCCGCCGACACTTGACGCCGCAACTGCTTTCGCGGCGCTGAACCGCACTGTCAGGTCGTACGGTTCTTGTTGATGACGCGCCACAAGGCCAGAAGGACAATCGCGCCCAAAACGGACATGATCCAGCCCGGACCCGTGCCGGGCTCGCGATACAGGCCGATCAACTTGCCCAGAAAGCCCGCGGCAAGCGCGCCGGCGATACCGATTAACATGGTGACGATGAAACCCCCGGGGTCGCGCCCCGGCATGATCAGCTTGGCAATAGCACCAACGATCAAGCCGACGATGATCCAACCGAGAAAGCCGTGCTGTCCGAGCATTACATATCCCCAAGAGATGACGCGCTTCATGTTGCCCGTTTGCCGAGCCTTGCGCAATTGTATTGATCCAGCCTTCGCCAAGACAGAAATTTGCAGTATAGGGCTTGCGATGGGTGCGTTATTAGCATAATACACCCGCTAACATAATTTTCACAGGCGACACCGATGCCGACGCTGGCCGAGTCCGACACACCGACCATCTATCCGATCCGTCGGGGCCATGCGACCGAGGCGATGGTGCCGGTTGCGGCCAACGAGGATACCGAACCCTCGCGCCCCCGAAGTCGTCGATGGCTATGGGTCGGCTTGGCTGTGCTGGCGCTGCTGGTAATCGGCTTCGTCGCTTCGCGGATGTTTGCAAAGGCCCCGCCACCACCGGCCATAGCGTTGATTCCGCAAGTCACCGTAGTCATCCCCGGTCGTGTAGCGGTCGCCGATGCGATCACTGCGACAGGCTCGATTGCCGCACGCCGAGATTCCTCGGTCGGTGTCCAGGGCGAAGGCGGTATGGTGACGCAGGTTCTGGTCGAGCCGGGTCAGTCGGTTGCTGCAGGTCAGGTGCTGGCGCGCATCGACCGGCGGGTGCAGACCCAGACGGCGGTGTCGCTCGGCGCGAGTATTCAGTCGGCGCAGGCCGATGCTGCACTCGCCCAATCCGAACTCACCCGCGCCCAGGCACTGGTCAGCAAGGGCTTTATCTCCAAGGCCGATATCGACCGCAAGACTGCGACGCGCGACGGGGCTAACGCCAAGGTCGCCGTGGCACGCGCCCAGTTGGCGGAGGCGCAGGCGCGTACCGCGCGTCTCGACATTCGCGCCCCCGCCGCGGGGCTCGTCCTGTCGCGCAACGTCGAAACCGGCCAGGTCGTCGGGCCATCGTCGGCAGCGCTGTTCCGCATCGCCGAGGGCGGCGTGTTGGAAATGCGCGCACTGGTCGCCGAACAGGACATGGCTCGATTGAAGGCCGGGCTTCCTGCCAGCGTCACGCCGGTCGGGTCGACGACCGTCTATCACGGCCGTATCTGGCTGCTCGATCCGGTCATCGATCCGAACAGCCGCCAGGGCATCGCACGCATCGCGCTGGCCTATTCGCCCGGCCTGCGGGTCGGAGCTTTTGCCAACGCCGATATTGCCGCTGGGGAGGCGTTCCATCCGGTGCTGCCGCAATCGGCGGTGCAGATTGACGACAAGGGTAGCTATGTCTTTGTCGCTGGATCCGATGACAAGGTCCGCCGCGTTGGCGTGACCGTGGGCACCGCCAGCGACGCCGGTATCGCCATCCTGACCGGGTTGCAGGGTAACGAGCGCGTCGTACAGAGCTCGGCGGCGTTCCTCGAACCCGGCGAAAAGATCAAGCCCGTCCTCGCCAAGGGGCAATAGCCCGATGCGTAACATCTCCAGCTGGGCGATCAAGAACCCGACCTTCCCGATCGTGCTGTTCCTGATGCTGACGTTCCTGGGGTTCGTCAGCTTCCACAATATGGCGATCAACCAGAACCCGGACATCAGCTTTCCGGTGGCGACAGTGATCGTCGGCCAGCCCGGTGCCGCGCCGAGCGAGATGGAAAAGCAGATCACCCAGCGCATCGAAGGTGCTGTCGCATCGATCGGCAATGTCGAGCGGATCACCAGCTGGGCGGTCGAGGGCGCATCGACGACGAACGTGGAGTTTGCCGTCGGCACGTCCCCGGACCGCGCCATCAATGATGTCCGCGACGCCATCGCCAAGGTCCGCCCCGACCTGCCCGAAGGCATTCTGGAGCCGGTCGTCCAGCGCCAGGACTTCGACGGGACGCTTGGCCAATACACCGTCACCACGACCGACATGACGCTCGAGCAGCTCAGCTGGTTCGTCGACAACACGATTTCCAAGCGCCTGTTGTCGATCCCCGGAGTCGCTGGGATCAGCCGCCAGGGCGGGGTCAGCCGCGAAATCCGGGTCAACCTCGATCCGGCGCGGCTGCAATCGTTCGGAGTGACCGCGGTTCAGGTCAATTCGGCGCTGCGGGCGCTGAACGTCGATGCTGCAGGCGGACGTGCCGAAGTTGCCGGCGCCGAACAGGCACTGCGCGTGCTCGGCGGTGCCAAGACCGCGCAGACCCTCGCCGAAACGCAGATCGCACTGCCCGGCGGACGCATGGTGCGCCTTGGCGACCTCGCCGATGTGCGCGACGGGACCGCAGAACAACGCCGCATGGCACGGCTCAATGGCCGCGAAGTCACCGGCTTTTCGATCCAGAAGGGCAAGGGCGTGTCCGAGGTCGCCACCGCCGACAAGGTCACTGCCGAACTCGCCAAGATCAGCGCCGAAAATCCCAAGGTCAAGATCGACCTGATCGACGACAGCGTCAAATACACCCGCAAGCAATATGATGTTGCGATCGAGGCGATCTTCGAAGGCGCAATCCTCGCCGTGCTGGTGGTGTTCGTCTTCTTGCGCGACTGGCGGGCGACGGCGATCTCGGCACTGGCGATCCCGCTGTCGTCGATCCCGGCGTTCTTTTTCATGGACGCGCTCGGCTTTACACTGAACGGCCTCAGCCTGCTCGCGCTCAGTCTTGTCGCCGGTATTCTCGTCGACGACGCCATCGTCGAGATCGAGAATATCGTCCGGCACATGCGGATGGGCAAATCGGCGTGGCGCGCATCCATGGACGCCGCCGACGAGATCGGTCTGGCCGTCGTCGCTACCACTTTCGCCATTGTTGCGGTGTTCCTGCCGGTGGCGCTGATGCCGGGTATCTCGGGTCAGTTCTTCAAGCAGTTCGGGCTGACCGTGGTCATTTCCGTGCTGATGTCGCTGCTCGTGGCACGCCTCATCACACCCCTGTGCGCCGCCTATTTCCTGAAACCCGAAGGCGCCAAGCCGCACGCGCAGGGTAAGTTGATGGCGCGCTACATCGAGTTCCTGCGCTGGTCGATCCGCCACCGCTGGTGGACGGTCATGGCAGGTTTTGCGGCTTTCCTGCTGTCGGGGGTGCTGGTGACCCAGCTGCCGCTGACCTTCCAGCCGCCGCGCGACAATGGTGAATCGAGTGTCCAGATCGAAATGGCGCCCGGCGTCCGGTTCGAGGACGTCAAGCGCGTTACCGGTCAGGCGGCGACAATGCTGCGCGCGCGGCCCGAAGTGCAGACGGTGCTCGAATCGATCGGCGGCGATGACGAAATTCGCTATGCCAACATTTCGATTACGCTGAAGCCCCGCGACCAACGCAAGCTCACCACAGTGGAGTTCGAACGCGATATGGCGGTCGTGCTGCGCCAATTGCCCGACGCCCGCATCAATTTCCAGTCGCAGGAAGGTGGCGTCGGCGGCCATGACATCTCGGTTATGCTAGTCGGCGACGATCCCAACCTGCTGCACAGCAGCGCCCAGGCCATCGTTGGCGGCATGAAGGGGATCGGCACGCTCCGCGACCCGCACATTGACGCCGATCTGCAACGCCCCGAAATCGTCGTTCGCCCGCATTTCGCGCTGGCCGCGCAGATGGGTGTTTCAGTGCAGGCGCTGTCGCAGACGATCCGCATCGGCACGCTCGGCGATATCCCGCAGAATCTGGCGAAATTCTCGCTGAGTGACCGGCAGATCCCGATCCGCGTCCAGCTGCCCGAAAGCTCGCGCGGCGATCTCGACACGATCAAGAACATGCTGGTGCCGACGGCGAACGGCGGCGCGGTGCCGCTGAAGGTGCTTGCCGACGTTAGCTTCGGTGAGGGCGCGGTCAAGATCCGTCGCTTCAACCAGGGCCGCCGCATCGCCATTGTCGCCGACCTTGCCCCCGGCGCACAGAGCGGAACGGCAATGAACGCCATTCACGCCCTGCCCGCCTATAAATCCATGCCGCAGGGCGTGAAGGAGGTCGCCTTCGGCAATGCCGAGTGGCAGGCGGAATTGCTGACGAATTTCGTCTTCGCCGTCATCGCTGGCATCCTGCTGGTCTTTGCCGTGCTGGTGCTGCTCTATCGCAAAGCGCTGCCGCCATTCGTCAACGTCGCATCGCTGGCGCTGGCCCCGCTGGGGTCGATCATCGCGCTGCTGATCGCGGGTATGGCGTTGTCGATGCCGGTGTTCATCGGGCTGTTGATGCTGTTCGGCATCGTCGCGAAAAACTCGATCCTGCTCATCGACTTCGCCATCGAGGAGATGCGCGTCGGCGTCGACCGGATCGACGCGATCCTCGAAGCCGGTCGCAAACGCGCCCAACCGATCGTCATGACGACGGTCGCCATGGTCGCCGGTATGCTGCCGGTGGCGCTGTCGATCGGCGGCGATTCGTCCTTCCGGAAACCCATGGCCGTCGCGGTCATCGGCGGGCTGACACTGTCGACAATCCTGACGTTGGTCATCGTTCCGGCCGGCTTTACCTTGGCGGACGATCTGGAAAAATGGCTCGGCAAGCGTTTCGGCAAATTGCTGACGGGCGGCGAAGCGGGGACAGTGCCGCTTCCCCAGCAGGCCGAGTAAGCCTATTCTGTCATTCCCGCGAAAGCTGGAATGACAGTGAAGGTTTTGGCCCCTGCCCCTCAAACTTCTCCGCCCTTTCGATCTGCCCGCGACCCCGTTCACGCGGATGCGCGCCGTGGCGACGGCGCTGCTGTTCGCCATGGCGGCCGCCTTTGTCGCGCTGACCATCCTCCACCCCGCCGGTGCCTGGGCCGGTTACGCTCGCGCCTTTACCGAAGCGTCGCTGGTTGGCGGGTTGGCCGACTGGTTCGCTGTCACCGCGTTGTTCCGCCGCCCGCTCGGCCTGCCGATCCCGCACACCGCTATCATCCCGGCCAATAAAGACCGCATCGGCGAAAGCCTCGCGCAGTTTCTCAAGGACAACTTCCTGACCCCGTCGGTCGTCGCGCGGCGGCTGGAGGGTTTCGACATAGCGCAGGCTGCCGCCAACTGGCTGGTTGCCGAACGTGCCCCCGCCACCGGGCGACGGCGTGGACTGGGGCCATTGCTAGTCCGACTGATCGAGGCACTCGACACCGACGCTGTTGGGGCTCTGGTCCGGCAGGTGGCGCAGGACCGGCTGCGCGCCATGCAGCTATCGCCGCTCGCCGCAGCCGCGATCGACGCCACCGTCGATCAAGGCCGTCAGGAACCGCTCATCGATGCGGCGCTAGACTGGGCGCAACGGACATTGGCCGATCAGGAATCGCTGATCCGGTCGATGGTCAGCGACCAGACGAGTTGGTTGCTTCGGGTCGTCAATGTTGACGAGCGGGTGGCCAATTCCATCCTCGACGGCATCCGAAAGTTGCTGTGGGAGCTTGCCAGCGACCCCTATCATCCGATCCGCGAACGCATCGCGCGGAGCCTGCGGACCTATGCGTTCGACCTACGGCATTTCTCCGAATCGCAGCGGCAGGTTGAAGGCTTCAAGGACGATCTGATCGATAATCCCGTACTCGGCGACTGGCTGGAGGGGCTGTGGACGAGCGCACGTGGTGGCATCACCGCTGCGCTTGCTGATCCGGGCGGGGCGTCAGCTGTCCGGATCGGCATCATCACGCGGACCCTGGGTGAACGGCTCAACGCCGACCCTGCCCTGCGAGCGGCGATCAATCTCCACCTTCGCCGCGCCGCGGTCGGCCTGGTCAATGATTACGGCGACGAGATCGTCCGGTTGGTGAGCGATACGGTTCGCGGCTGGGACGCGCGCACGGTTACCGACAAGCTCGAATCGGCGGTCGGCCGCGATCTCCAATACATCCGCATCAACGGCACGTTGATCGGTGGTACTGTCGGTCTCGCGATCCACGCAGCAACCGCGGCGCTTTAGGCCGCCCGCGCCGTCGTCACCTCCGCGTCGAGCGAATAGCCTGCCGAGCGTACCGTGCGGATCACATCGGGCAGATCGTCCCCATTGACCGCTTTGCGCAGCCGCCGGATGTGGACATCGACCGTCCGCTGCTCGACGTAAACGTCGCGGCCCCACACGGCGTCGAGCAATTGCTCGCGCGAGAACACCCGGCCTGGGTGTTCGAGAAAATGCCGCAGCAGGCGGAATTCTGTCGGGCCAAGCTGGACGGGCAGGCCGTCGCGCGTCACCCGATGCGCCGACGTGTCCATAATGATCCCGGCGTAATCGAGATTGCCGCCGCTCAGCGCTGGGCGCAGGCGGCGCAGCACGGCGCGGACGCGGGCGACGAGTTCGCGCGGCGAAAACGGCTTGGTGACGTAATCGTCGGCGCCGGTTTCCAACCCGCGGATACGATCGGCCTCCTCAGCGCGCGCGGTCAGCATGACAATCGGCAGGTTGGCGGTGGCTGGCGAACGGCGCAGGCGGCGGCAAACTTCGATCCCCGACAGATTGGCAATCATCCAATCGAGGATGACCAGATCGGGCTTGTCCTCCTCAGCGAGCACAAGAGCTTCTTCGCCATCGGCCGTCTGGACGACATCAAAGCCTTCCTTGTCGAGGTTGTAGCGGACCAGCTCGACCAGATTGGCGTCGTCTTCGACGAGGAGAATTTTCGGACGCATCAGGCGCTCACCCCGTACATGAGGCTGTCGTCACCCTTGGCGCGGTCGCCAAGGCGCTCACCCGTTACGGCGTAATAGACCATTTCGGCGACGTTGGTGGCATGATCGCCCATGCGTTCGAGGTTCTTGGCGACGAACAACAAATGCGTCGACGGCGTGATGTGCTGCGGGTTTTCCATCATGAAGGTCAGCAGTGAGCGGAACAGGCTGTTGTAGAAATCATCGACCTTCTGGTCGCGCGCCGATACGTCGGCGGCGAGAACGGCGTTACGATCGACATAGGCGTCAAGAACATCCTTGATCATCGAAACAACGACCCGTGCCATTTCAGGGACGATGACGATCGGTTCGATCTGCGCCGACTGCGATAGGACGGTCGCGCGCTTGGCGATGTTCTTGGCATAATCGCCAATGCGTTCGAGCACAGAGCTGATTTTCAGCGCGGCGATGATTTCGCGGAGATCGTCGGCCATCGGTGCGCGCAACGCGATCATGCGAACAGCCAGCGCTTCGGCATCGGCCTCCAGCGCGTCGATGCGCTTGTCACCGGCGACGACGGCAGCGGCGGCATCGGCATTGCGGCTGGTCAGCGCATCGACGGCGGCTGTGACCTGCGCTTCGCACAGCCCGCCCATCTCGCTGATGATGGCGCGCAGCTGTTCGATGTCTGCGTCGAACGCCTTGACGGTATGGGCGGTCATTTCGGACATGATGCGGTTCCTTGTGCGCGCAGCATCAGCCGAAGCGGCCGGTGACATATTCGCGGGTGCGCTGCTCGCGCGGGTTCGTAAAGATGTCTGCTGTCGGCCCGACTTCGACAACTTCCCCCAGATACATGAACACCGTCTGGTCGGAACAACGCGCCGCCTGCTGCATCGAGTGCGTCACGATCAGGATGGTAAATTCAGCGCGGAGCTCGGCGATCAGTTCCTCGACCTTGGCGGTAGAGATCGGATCGAGCGCCGAGGTCGGTTCGTCGAACAACAGCACTTCGGGCTTCACTGCGATGGTGCGGGCGATGCACAGCCGCTGCTGCTGGCCGCCCGACATGCCAAGCGCCGAGGTGTTCAGCCGGTCCTTGGTCTCGTCCCAGATCGCCGCCTTGCGCAGGCTCCATTCGATCCGCTCGTCGAGCGCCGATTTGGACAGCTTTTCGTGCAGTCGGATGCCGAACGCGACATTCTCATAAATCGACATCGGGAATGGTGTCGGTTTTTGAAACACCATGCCGATTCGGGCGCGCAGATCAGTCGGGTCGACCGCGTCGTCGATCAGATTCTCGCCATCCATCAGCACTTCGCCGGTGGCGCGTTGGCCGGGATAAAGGCTGTACATGCGGTTGATGACACGCAGCAGGGTTGATTTTCCGCAACCTGACGGACCGATCAGCGCGGTCACGCGCTTTTCGGGGAAATCGAGGTTGATGCCCTTCAGTGCGTGATTATCGCCATAGTAGAAGTCGAGGCCGCGCGCGGTGATGTATGGCGTGGTGCCCGCCAGCGTATCGCGGCGGCCGACGGCGCCCGCCAGCGACGCCATTTGCGGTGCTTCGGACATAATTCCCCCTAGCGCCGCCGACCGACGGTCAGCTGCGCGATGATATTGATGGCCAGTACGCCAAGCGTCACCAGCAGCGCGCCCGCCCAGGCAAGCTGGACCAGGTCTTCGTACGGGCTCGACGCATATTGATAGATGGCGATTGGCAGGCTCGCCATCGGTTTGACGAGTGAAGTCGACCAGTTGAGGTTGCCAAGCGAGGTGAAGATCAGCGGCGCGGTTTCCCCGGCAACCCGCGCCAGCGCCAGCAGCAGCCCGGTCAACATCCCCGCCCCGGCCGCGCGCCAGGCGACGAGCGTCACCACTTTCCATTTCGGCGCGCCGAGCGCGGCGGCAGCCTCCCGCAGTGCGATGGGAACCAGCGAGAGCATGTCCTCGGTGGTGCGGACGATCATCGGGACGGCGATAACAGCGAGCGCGACGCCACCGGCGATGCCCGAATAGGTCTTCGTCGTCGCGACCAGCAGCGTGTAGACAAACAGGCCGACAAGGATCGACGGTGCGGAAAGCAGGATGTCGCTAACGAAGCGCGTCACGTCGCCCAGCTTCGATCCGCGCGCATATTCGGATAGATAGGTTCCGGCCAGCACCCCGATCGGTGCGGCGATGGCCATGCCGATGGCAACCTGGATCAGGCTGCCAACGATGGCGTTGGCAAGGCCCCCCATCTCGCCGGTCGGAGCCATTGAGGTGGTCAGGATGCTCCAGTGGAAGGCCGGCAAGCCGCGCGAGATCAACGTCCACAGCAGCGACGCGAGGACGCCGAGCGCGATCACCGCTGCCGACGCCGCCAGCACGGCGACGATCAGGTTGGTCGCCTTGCGGCTCGATCCCCGCGCACTTTTGCGGATGGCCATCAGCTTGCAACCCGGGGGGCGACCAGCGCGCGCGAGGCGGCCAGCACGATGAAGGAGATGATGAACAGCGTCAGGCCAAGGCCGAGCAACGACGCCAGCTTCATCGTGCCGAAACCGGCTTCGGCGAATTCATTGGCGATCGTCGAGGCGATCGTGGAGCCCTGAGCAAACAAGTTCGGCGAAAGCCGTGTCGCGTTGCCGATGACGAAGGTGACGGCCATTGTCTCGCCGAGCGCGCGGCCAAGGCCGAGCATGATGCCGCCGACCATCGCGCGCCTGCCGTAGGGCACAGCGACATGGCGAATGACCTCGAAGCGGGTGGCACCGAGGCCGTAAACCGATTCCTTGAGGACGACCGGCGTCGCCCCAAGGATTTCCACGAACATTGCGGTGATCAGCGGCAGGATCATCACGCCGAGCACCAGCCCGGCGGTGAACACGCTGTTGCCCGAGCCGTAGTCGAAGACGCTGTGCAGCACCGGAATACCGGCGAAGAAGTCTGCGACGTCGAGGATGAAATGCTGCGCGAGGAACGGTGCCAGCACGAAGAACCCCCACATACCGTAGATGATCGACGGGATCGCCGCGAGTAGCTGAATGACGATGCCGATCGGGCGACGCAATGAAGCGGGCAGGATTTCGGTGAGGAAATAGGCGACTCCGGTCGCCAGTGGCACAGCCAGCACAAGCGCAATCGCCGAGCTGAGCAGAGTTCCGTAAACCATGACGCCCGCGCCATATTTATCGTTGACCGAATCCCAGACCGGGTTCCAGAAAAACGGCAGGCCGAAGGTCTTGATTGCCGGCCATGCACCGATGACCAGCATGATGATGATCGCGCCGAGCATCACCAATACTATGAGGCCGGTTCCCGTCACCGCACCGCCGAACAGACGCTCGGCGCCCGGCGACTGGCGCGATGTCCGCATCGCCGCTCCAGGCAGCGTCAAGCCGCCGGGCAATGGCACGGGCGTCGCTGTGATATCACTGCTCATGCAGATCGATGCTCATCGGCTAGCGAAGTGCGGGCGCAGCCGAAGCCGCGCCCGCCATTGGGTTGTAACGCTTACTTCGGCTGGGTGACGCCGGAGATGCCCTTCCATTCGGCACGCACACGCATGATCGCCGCTGACGGCAGCGGCAAATAGCCGAGTTCGGTCGCCAGACCTGCACCGCTCTTCAGGTTCCAGTTAAAGAAGTTCAGCACTTCGGTGGTCTTGGCGGCGTCTGTCGGATGGGCCGGCACCAGGATGTAGGTCGCGCTGACAATCGGCCAGGTGTTGGCGCCCGGCAGGTTCAGCATGTTGGCGACGGCGTTGGGAGCCTTGGCCCAATCGGCCTGCGACGCGGCAGCGTTGAAGGTCGCCGGGGTCGGATCGATGAACTTGCCGTCAGCGTTGGCGAGCTTGGTCACCGGCAGCTTGTTGGCAAAGGCATAGTTGAATTCGACATAGCCAATCGCGCCGACCGTGTTTTTGACGTTGCCGGCAACGCCGTCATTACCCTTGCCGCCTGAACCCGCTGGCCAGCTGATCGTCTTGCCTGCACCCAGCGTCCAGTTCTTGGCCGCCTTGGTCAGGTAATTGGTGAAGATCGCGGTCGTACCCGACGAATCGGAGCGATAGACCGGGGTGATCGGCATCGGACGCAGCTTGACGCCCTTGTTGAGCGCCATGATCTGGGCATCGTCCCACTTGGTGATCTTGCCCTGATAGATGTCGGCGAGGACCGCCGGGGTCAGCTTCAGCTGGCCGCTGGCGACGCCGGGAATATTAATGATGATGACTTCCGAACCGATCACGGCAGGGAACTGGACGAGGCCGTTGGCGGCGATGTCCTCGGTCTTCATGGGATCATCGGTCGCGCCGAAATCGACGGTGCGCGCCTTGATCTGCGCCTGTCCGGCACCCGAACCGATCGACTGGTAATTGACGGTATTATTGGTCGCCGCCTTATAGGCCGAACCCCATTTGGCATACAGTGGTGCCGGGAAGCTGGCACCCGCACCGGTAATTTCGGCAGCCGCGACCGGGGTCGCAAGGGTCATGGCAGCGCAACTCGCAGCCAGCAAAATCTTGTAGGTCATGTATGATCTCCTCGTTGCCGCCGGGTACTGGGACCCGCGCTTCCAGGCCGGATTGTTCCGAGCCCCCGCGCAAACCGCTTAGCGGCCATGGGTGCAGCTTCTATGACGGTTATATGTCAGTCACGTGACAGCCGTTTCCAAACTCTTGCCAAAGGCCTCGATTGTCGCCGGGTCGGCCTGGATGAGTGTGAAGGATACACGGGTGCCTTCGCCGGGGCGGCTGTCGATTTCAAGTTTGCCGCGGTGTCGCTCCACGATGTGCTTGACGATGGCGAGGCCAAGCCCGGTGCCGCCCATGCGGCGCGAGCGCAGCGAATCAACCCGATAGAAACGTTCGGTCAGTCGCGGCAGATGTTCAGGAGCGATGCCCTCGGATTGGTCGAGAACAGTCAGCAGGACCGTGGCCGGTTCGCCGCCATGCGCTGGTTCGGCAACAGCGCTGACGGTGATCGGTGAGCCGCTGCGCCCATATTTCAGCGCGTTGGAGATCAGATTGTGCAGGACCTGGAGCACCTGATCACGGTCGGCGACGACCGGCGGCAGGTCCGCAGCCTCCTCGATGACGAGTTGGCGTTCATCCGAATCGAGGCGCATCGCCAGCGTCTTGCCGACATCGGCGATCAGCCCCGGCAGATCGAGGACCGCCTGCGGCCGCACATGCTTGTCGAGCTCGATTCGCGACAGTGACAGCAAATCGTCGATCAGCCGTGACATCCGCCCCGCTTCGCGCGCCATGATGTCGAGAAACCGTGACCGCGCCGGTTCGTCGTCGGCGGCCGGACCCTGCAGCGTTTCGATGAAACCGCTCAGCGTCGCCAGCGGGGTGCGCAGTTCGTGGCTGGCGTTGGCGACGAAATCGACACGCATCCGCTCGGTCAGCCGGGCCTGGGTGATGTCGGCAAAGGTCACCAGCGTCCGCCCCTCGCCGGCGTCAACCGCACGGACGCGGTAGGCACTGTTGCCTTGGCCGATACCGGTGATTTCGCGCTCGATGGTGATGCCGCCGCTGCGCGCCTGCGCGATGGTTTCGAGGACACCCGGATGCCGTACCGCCATGCGCAGGTCGCCACCTTCGACGCGCGCGCCAAACAGGGCCCGCGCCGGGGCATTCGCGGCAATCGCACGGTCGCCCGCGACAATCAGCACCGGATCGGCAAGCGCATCAATGGTGATCGAATCGGCGGAGAACACCGCTGGTATGGGCAGCGGCAACGGGTCCACGGCCGCCGCTGTCGCCTCGCGGAGCGGCCCATAGACCTGGGCCAGCCACCAGCCCAGCGCGACCAGCAGCACCGCCGTGACCGCCAGCACCGGCATCGCCAGCGTCATCGCGCCAGGCTCCGCAGTGCCGGGACCAGTTGGTCATAATGATCGATCAGCGCATCTGCCCCCAGTTCGACCGGTGGCCGGTCGGCAAAACCGAAACTGACCGCGATGCATGGGACGCGCGCCGCCCGGGCGGTCGTCGTGTCGGTGATCGAATCGCCGATAAAGACCGCGTCCATGGGGTTCCCGCCCGCTGCCGCGATCGCCTCGAACAGATGGGCGGGATCAGGCTTGGGGCTGGGCACGCTATCGAAACCGATGTTGGCGGCGAACCGTTCCGACCAGCCCAACGCCGAGATTAATGCCACAGACAGTGCTACCGGTTTGTTGGTGCAGATGGCCAGCTTGCACCCAGCCTCCGACAGGGCATCCAACGCCGCTTCCACCCCTGGATAAGGGCGCGATGCATCGGCGATATGATCGCGGTAATAAGCGAGGAACGGAATCATCCCGGCCTCCACCAATTCTGGTGTCGCCGCGCCACTGGCCGCCAGTCCTTGCCCCAGCAGCCGCCTCGCACCGTGCCCGACCATATGCCTCACATCAACCGCCGGAACTCCCGGTCGCCCCAGCACGCTGAGCGCATGATTGAGCGACGCGCACAGATCGGGCGCGGTATCCACAAGGGTGCCGTCGAGATCGAAGATGATGGTGGCCGGAAGACGTTGCATCGGCACAGCTTCCCAAGGCCGGGCCGCTATGGCAAGCGCGCCGTTGTGACCACCGCCCGCCCGCTCGCCGCCATCGTCCTCGCCGCTGGACAGGGGACGCGGATGAAGTCTTCGTTGCACAAGGTTCTGCATCCCATCGCTGCTAAGCCGATGCTGTTGCATTTATTGGACAGCCTGAACGAACTTTCGCCAGAGCGCACCGTCGTCGTCGTCGGCGCGAATCGCGAGCAGGTCGAGGCGACCGTCGCGCCGCGCGGTGCGAGCGTCGCCGTTCAGTCGCCGCAACTCGGCACCGGGCACGCGGTGCTGCAGGCGGAGGCGGCGCTGGCCGGCTTCAACGGCGATGTGCTGATCCTTTACGGCGATGTGCCGCTGGTGACGGCGACGACGATGCGCGCACTTCTTGATGCACTCAAGCATTCGGCGGGCGCGGCAGTGCTGGGCTTCCGGCCTGTCGATGCCGGGGCCTATGGGCGGATCATTGCCACTGATGGCGTCATCGAAACGATGGTCGAATATAAGGACGCCAGTGACGCCGAACGCGCCGTAACACTTTGCAACAGCGGGATTATGGCCGCGCGGTCGGCCGCTCTGTGGCGGCTGCTGGCGCGCGTCACCAACGACAATGCCGCGAGCGAATATTATTTGCCCGACATCGTCAAACTTGCGGCCCAAGACGGCCACCCGAGCCGCGTTATTGAGACCGGTGCCGACGAAGTTGCCGGGGTCAACAGCCGCGCCGAACTCGCCGCGATGGAGGCGCGCTGGCAGGCCGCCCGCCGTGCTGCGATGATGGCGGACGGCGTCACCCTGATCGATCCGGGCAGCGTGTTCTTGGCCTACGACACCGCTGTCGCCCGCGACATCACCATCGAACCGTTCGTAGTCTTTGGCCCTGGGGTGAGCGTCGGCAGTGGCACCACGATCCGCGCCCACAGTCATATCGAGGGTGCGACCATCGCCGAAAATTGCGAAATCGGACCTTACGCCCGCCTCCGCCCCGGCACGATGCTCGCCGCCAACGTCAAAATCGGCAATTTCGTCGAGACCAAGAAAGCCAGTTTCGCCGCTGGAGCCAAGGCCAACCATCTGAGCTACATCGGCGACGCGAGCATCGGTGCCAAGGCCAACATCGGCGCGGGCACGATCACCTGCAACTACGACGGCTTCTTCAAATACCCGACCGTCATCGGTGACGGCGCCTTCATCGGCTCGAACAGCGCACTCGTTGCCCCGGTGACCATCGGCGCGGGAGCGATCGTCGGCGCGGGTAGCGTGGTGACGACGGACGTCCCGGTTGATGCTCTTGCGCTGGTCCGCCCGCCGCAGGTGGCAAAGCCGGGCTGGGCCGCGCGGTTTCGGGCGGCGATGTTGGCGAAGAAGAAGGCTTGACAGCCTGATATCGTGATATGATATCAGTATATCATGCGCATCTTAGCCGACATCCCCGACGACGACCTCGAAAAGCTCGACGCGCTGGCGGCGTCCGAAAAGCGGTCGCGCGCATCGGCGTTGCGGGACGCCGTAAAGCTTTATCTCGTTCACAACACCGCCAATAAGGACTGGATCGAGCGCGGTCGCGGGTATTGGAAAGATCGCGACGATATCCGCGATGGTTTGGAATATCAGCTGTCTATTCGTGAAGACCGCACACCCTATGACCAAATCTGAACCGTGTCGGACCCGTTTTTCGACACCAATATCGTTATCGATTGGCTGAACGATTCACAGGCGGCGACGAATGAGTTGGCGCGCTATACCCGCCACCGGATTAGCCGGATCGTATGGACCGAGATATTGGCCGGTGAGCCGCTCGAAGGGCGGAGCGCCATGCAGCAGGTGATTGCAGCGTTTGAAATCGTGGACGTCGATCAACGCATCGCCTTGGCCGCTGCAGATATTCGCCACCGCAGCCGGATGAAGCTAATTGACGCCTATATCCTGGCGACAGCGCAGGTGAACGGCGCAATCCTTGTGACCCGCAATACCAAAGATTTCCCGGCGCAGATGCCGGGCGTCCGCATTCCCTACACGCTCTAACGAAAGTTTCCCCCATGTGCGGCATCATCGGCATCGTCGGCAAGGAACCCGTGGCGGACCGGCTGTGGGACGGGCTCAAGCGGATGGAATATCGGGGGTATGATTCCGCCGGTATCTGCACGGTCTTCGATCATCAACTCATCCGCCGGCGTGCCGAGGGCAAACTGGTCAACCTCGCCAAGGTTCTCGCCGCCGATCCCGCCCCCGGCGACACCGGCATCGCGCATACCCGCTGGGCGACCCACGGCGTCCCCAACACCGCCAACGCCCACCCCCACGCGACGGCAGAAGTCGCACTCGTCCACAACGGCATCATCGAGAATTTCAAGCCGCTGCGAGAGGCGTTGGAGGCGCGCGGGCGGGTTTTCTACAGCCAGACCGATACCGAGGTCGTTGCCCACCTGATCTCCGAACAGGTGGAGGGCGGGGCCGCCCCGCAGGACGCCGTCACCGCCGTGCTGCCGATGCTACGCGGTGCCTTCGCGCTCGCCATCGCCTTTCGTCAGCACCCGGATTTGCTGATCGGCGCGCGGCTCGGCTCGCCGCTAGTCGTCGGCTATGGCGATGGCGAGACCTATCTCGGCTCCGACGCGCTCGCGCTCGCCCCGCTGACCCAGCGCATCGCCTATCTGGAGGAGGGCGACTGGGTCGTCATCACCCGCGACGGCGCGGCAATCCACGACCGCAACAACTTCCCGGTTACCCGCGAAATAACGATCTCGGGCATCACCGGCCTTGCAGTGACCAAGGGCAACCACCGCCACTTCATGCAGAAGGAAATCTACGAACAGCCCATCGTCGTCGCCCAGACGCTGCGGTCGTACCTGCGCCCGCTTGAAGAGCAGGTCGCGCTGCCGCAGATGGATTTCGACTTGGCCGGGGTCAGCCGCGTCGCCATTGTCGCCTGCGGCACCGCATCGTACGTTGGCATGATCGGCAAATACTGGATCGAACAGCTAGCGCGCGTTCCCGTTGAGGTCGATGTCGCATCGGAGTTCCGCTACCGCGACCCCGTGCTGTCGCCCGATATGCTTGGCGTCGTCGTGAGCCAGTCTGGCGAGACCGCCGACACGCTCGCCGCACTGCGCCACATGAAAGCCAATGGCTTGACCACGGCGGGCATCATCAACGTACCGACGTCGTCGATGGCGCGTGAGGTCGATCTGCTGCTGCCGACCCACGCCGGGCCGGAAATCGGCGTCGCCTCGACCAAGGCCTTCACCTGCCAGCTTGCGGTTATGGCGGCACTGGCGGTCAATCTGGCGCGCGCCAAGGGCAAGCTATCCCGCGAGGACGAGCGCGAGATCGTCCGGCACCTGACCGAGGCCCCCGCCGCAATCAACGCCGCGCTGGCCCACGACCGCGATATCGAGGCGATGGCCCACACCATCGCGAGCGCCCGCGACGTGCTGTACCTGGGGCGCGGCCAGGATTACCCGCTGGCGCTCGAGGGCGCGCTGAAGCTCAAGGAAATCAGCTACATCCACGCCGAAGGCTATGCCAGCGGCGAGATGAAGCACGGTCCAATCGCGCTGATCGACGAAAACGTTCCGCTGATCGTCATCGCCCCCGCCGGGCCATTGTTTGAAAAGACCGTCAGCAACATGCACGAAGCGATGGCGCGCGGTGCCAAGGTCGTGCTGATCTCCGACAAGGCAGGCATCGAGGAGGCCGGGTCACATGCAATGGCGACCATCGAAATGCCGACGGTGCACCCCCTGATCGCGCCGCTGGTGTATGCCGTGCCGGTGCAGTTGCTGGCCTATCACGTCGCGGTGGCAAAGGGGACAGACGTCGACCAGCCGCGCAATTTGGCGAAGAGTGTGACGGTGGAGTGAGGGAGCGCCGCCTTTTGATCGGCGGCGCTCGTTGCGCTGAAGGGGATCGGGTCACACGATGCTGAGCTGGACCTTCCTGCGCCGCAAGACCGCCCCGGTCAGCCCGAACCCCGCGATCAGCATGGCCCAGCTGGCGGGTTCGGGGATGGCGGCGATGCCCGGTGTGTCGAAAACCCCTGCGAACACCAGATTGCGGACCGACGCATCCTGCAGCAGGACGTAATCGAAGCGCTTGGGGCCACCGAAATCGAAAAAGCCGCCAAGGTCGGCATCGAAATTATACAGCGCCGTCAACTGCATGCCGATGCTCGGGAACAGGTGCGGGTCACCGCCGACGCCGAACACGCCCTCCAGTCCCCAGAATACGCCCTTGTAGAAGATGGCGACCGGCTCGTTGTGGTAGGGATTGCCGTCGTTGTTCTCGCAGGCGGTGTCCATGTAGCAGCCGACGTCGGTGATCGAGGCGGTGTGCGAACCGACCGTGTAGCGCGCGGTATTGGCAGGGTTGCCGTTGCCGAGCTGGACGCCCCTGATATTCGGATTGGTGAGGAAGACGTTCGGATAGGTGTTGCCGCCGGCAACCAGCGGCGCGAGGTCGGCATCGTCATAGGTGATCGTCATCGAAAGGGCGTCACCGACGTGCCAGTCCAGCAGGCCGGTCAGGCCATCGGGATTGACCGGGCTGTCGGGCGCATATTGATGGATGATCGACCCGGTGCGGGTGATCGTATGGATTGCGGCACTCGCGCCAGATGCGGTGAGGAGCGCTGCGGCTGCGAGCAGTGCGGTTCTGAAAATCGTCATGGCTTGTCCCCTGTTGCGTGCCGCCCGGTGGCAGGCAGCGCCTGTCCTCGTTGGGCGGTGCCGGGGCAAAGCGACAGGATGTCAGACCGATTTCTTACCGATCATCGCCCGATTATTGACGATTGAGAGTAGCATGGGGTTGTTTCCTACTCGGTCGGAGTGGGAGAGGGGTGGTCGTGGACGATACCGGCCAGATCGACCTCGCATCGGCGATGCCATTCCGTATCGGGCCGATGACCGCCGAACCGGCGCTCCGGCAAGTTTCGACGACAACCACATCATCCGAAACACTGCAGCCGCGCGTGATGCAGGTGCTCGTCGTGCTGGCGCGCGCCAATGGTGCCATCGTTTCGCGTGACGCCTTGGTCCGGCAATGCTGGGAGGGCAGGATCGTCGGCGATGACAGCATCAACCGCGTCATCTCCCGCCTCCGCCGCCTGTCGGAGGAACGTGCCGGCGGCAGCTTCCAGATCGAAACCATCGTCAAGGTCGGCTATCGGCTGATCGGCGACGTGGCGCTGGTGGCATCGGCGGTGGCGCGCCCGCTGGCGCTCGATGTCGTCCCAGGTTCAACCGTCGTCCCGGCCGGCGGGGCCACCGCGCCTGCGGCCAGGATGTGGCGTCCCCGGCTGATCGCCGTCGTTGCGGGGCTCGTGGTCTTGCTCGCACTGGGGCTGTGGTGGAACCGTGCGCAGGGGCCAACGGCGGCACCTGCGCTTGCCGTCGATCGCTTTGCGACTTCGGGGGTTTCCGCGGACACGGCAGAGACGTTGCGCAGTGCGGTGGTCAGCGCGATCGCCCCCGAAAAGTTTCGCGTCATTCCTGGCCGGGGGTCAGCTGCGGACTATCGCCTGACCGGCAGACTGACAGGGTCGCCAGATGGCGCCACCTTGTACGCAGAGTTGCACGCGCCGGGCGTCACGGAGGCGATCTGGACGCCGCAAAAGCAATTTGCCGCCAATACGCCGCTGTCAGGCGTCGGCTCGGAATTGGCATGGGCCGCGCGCTGCATCATCGATGGCGCGAACGAGCCGCCCGTGCCGAAACCCGCCGCCGCGCTTGCCGGATGGGCGAGCTATTGCGACGAGAACAGCAAGGACACCTATGACGAAGCCCGACAGCTTGAAGCGCTAAGGTCAGCGGTACGCGCCGAGCCACGGTTTGCCTCGGCGCAGGTCACTCTGGCCTTCTTCCTCGGCGAGCGGGTGAAGGGCAAAGGCGGCCATGATCCGGATGGGCTGCGCGCCGAAGGGCTGAGGGCGGCCGCGGCGGCGGAGGCGCTCGATCCGAACAACGCTGAAGTCTTTCTGGCGCGATATACGCTGTCGAATGTGTCCGATTTCAAATCCAAGGATGCATTGATTGCGCGCGCCCTCCATGCGCGACCCACTGGCTGGGGCCATGAATTTCAGACGCAGGGGCATTTCCTCGTGTCGGTCGGCCGACTGCGAGAAGCGCTGGAAGCCTATAGGAGGGATCTCGCGATCACGCCCGGGAACGCAATCACCACACTGGCCACAGGCGATGTGCTCAGCATGACAGGCCGCTATGGGGAGGCGCGCGCGATATTCGCGAGGGAGGCCGCGATCAGGGGCGACCGCAGCCGCATCGACCAGCACTGGCTGCGTGCCGCTATCTCCGGCGGCGATTGGGAGACGGCCCGCAGGCTCCTCCCGACCGAACCCGACGAGCGGCTGCGTGCCGCAATGGAGCCGCTGGTGGCGGCGCTTGCCACAGGCGATCGCGCCGCAGCGCGCGCGGCTGGTGCACCGATCGAGGCGATGGCCGTCGATTCCGCCGCGCTGACTTCGCTGATGGTCATGGCACTCGCCGCCAGTGGGCGCGATGTTGCGGCTGTCGACGCCGCCGGGCGGAACATCGATGTCACCGGACCCGGATCATTACGCATCCTGTATTGGCCCGCCCTCGCCCCCGCCCGCCAAACTCCCGAATTTGAAGCGCTCGTGAGAAAGATCGGGCTGTTCGATTATTGGCACGCTTCGGGGCATAGGCCGGACTTCTGCGCCGCCGCACGCGCGCCTGCGTTGTGCGCGAAGCTTTAGCCTACCCTGCCCAGCTCAGCACCGGCTTCCGCGCCGCTGCCGTCTCGTCCAGCCGCCGCCGTGGCGCATAATGCGGCGCGGTGCGGAAGGCGTCGGGGTCGGCGACCATCCGCTCGGCCAGCGAGCGCAGTGCGCCGATGAGCTGGTCGAGCGAGGCTTTGCTTTCGGTTTCGGTCGGTTCGACCAGCATCGCGCCATGGACGACCAGCGGGAAATACATCGTCATGGGGTGGAAGCCCTCGTCGATCATCGCCTTGGCGAGGTCGAGCGTCGTCAGCCCGGTGCCGTCGAGGAAATCGTCGGAAAACAGCGCCTCGTGCATGCACGGCCCGGTCGCGGCGAAGGGCGCGGTATAGACGTCCTTGAGCGACGCGAGGATGTAATTGGCGTTGAGTACGGCGTCCTCGGCGACCTGCCGCAGGCCATCGGCACCATGGCTCATCATATAGGCTAGCGCGCGGACGAACATGCCCATCTGGCCGTGGAACGCCACCATGCGGCCAAAGCTCTGGTCATGGTCGCGGCTGGCGCTGGCCTGCATTTCCTCGACCAGTTCATAGCCCGATCCGGTCTTGCGGACGAACGGCAGCGGCGCGAACGGGGCGAGTGCGGCGCTGAACACGACTGGCCCGCTGCCCGGCCCGCCGCCGCCGTGCGGCGTGCTGAAGGTCTTGTGGAGGTTGATGTGCATGGCGTCGATGCCGAGGTCGCCGGGGCGGACGCGGCCGACGATGGCGTTGAAGTTCGCGCCGTCGCAATAGACAAAGCCCCCCGCCGCATGGACCGCCGCACAGATCGTCACCATGTCGGGCTCGAACAGCCCGCAGGTGTTGGGGTTGGTGATCATCACCGCTGCCACGTCGGGACCGAGCCGGGCGTTGAGCGCGGCCAGATCGACGCGGCCGCGCGCATCGGCGGGGATATTCTCGACGGTGAAGCCGCAGAAGGCCGCCGTCGCCGGGTTGGTGCCGTGCGCCGATTCCGGCACCAACACGACGCGGCGTTCGTCGCCACGCGCATCGAGCGCCGCCCGGATCGCCAGCATCCCGCACAATTCACCGTGCGCGCCGGCCTTGGGCGACATGGCGACGGCGGGCATGCCGGTCAGCCTGAGCAGCCACCCCGCCAGCACGTCGATCAGTTCGAGCGCACCCTGCACGCTGGCCTGCGGCTGCAGCGGGTGGATATCGGCGAACCCCGGCAGCCGCGCCATCTTCTCATTGAGCCGCGGATTGTGCTTCATCGTGCAGCTGCCGAGCGGGAAGATGCCCATGTCGATGGCGTAATTCTGGCGGCTGAGGCGCGTGTAGTGGCGCACCGTCTCGGGCTCCGACAGGCCGGGCAGGCCGATGGGCGCGGTGCGGGCGAGGCTGGCGAGGCGGCTGGCGACGGCGGGCACCGGCGGCAGGTCGACGCCGCACCTATCCACTGCGCCGCGTTCGAACAGCAGCGGCTCCTCGAGCATCAGCGCGCGGTTTCCGGTGTAGGTCGGCGTGTCGACCGCCTTCCCGCTGGTCGGTGCACTCGCTCGTGCGTGACCCATCACCATCCCGGCACCTCGTCGAAAGCATCTTCAAGCGCGTCGAAATCGGCATCGGTCGCGCATTCGGTGACGGCGACGACCAGCCCGCGTTCCAGGCTGTGTACACCCGGATACAGCCGCCCCAGCGAGACGCCGCCCAGCACACCGCGCCGCGTCAGCTCGCGCAGAAGCGGCCGCGCTTCCGATTTCAGCCGCAGGGTGAATTCGTTAAAGAAGGTCTTGGTCACCACCTCTACGCCGGGGATGCGGTCGAGCCGTTCCGCCAGCTGCACCGCTCGGGCGTGGTTGAGTTCAGCGAGATGGCGCAGGCCTTTTTCACCCAGCAACGTCATGTGAATGCTGAACGCCAGCGCGCAAAGCCCTGAATTGGTGCAGATGTTCGACGTCGCCTTTTCGCGGCGGATATGCTGTTCGCGCGTCGACAGCGTCAGCACGAAGCCGCGCTTGCCATCGGCGTCGACGGTCTCCCCGCACAGCCGCCCCGGCATCTGGCGGACGTGTTTTTCACGACAGGCGAACAGGCCGAGATAGGGGCCGCCAAAGTTGAGCCCGTTGCCGATGCTCTGGCCCTCGCCAACGACGATATCGGCACCCATTTCGCCCGGCGATCTGACCAGCCCGAGCGACACGACCTCGGTGACGACGACGATCAGCAGCGCGCCCTTGGCATGGGCGGCGTCGGCAAGGGGCGCCAAATCGGCGACATGGCCGAAGATGTTGGGGTTCTGGACGATGACGCAGCTGGTCTCCCCGTCGATGGCGGCGATCAGCGCGGCAAGGTCGTCGCCCGGTGCGCCGTCGGTCAGTTCGGGGGTGTGGGTCACCACCGTATCGTCGGTGAAGCGCGTTAGTGTCTTCAGCACCGAGACGTAGTGGGGATGCACTCCCGCCGACACGAGCGCCTTGGCGCGGCGGGTGACGCGACGCGCCATGAACACCGCCTCGGTCATCGCCGTCGAGCCGTCGTACATGGAGGCGTTGGCGACCTCCATGCCCGTCAGCCGCGCCACCTGCGACTGGAATTCGAACAGCACCTGCAGGGTGCCCTGCGCGATTTCGGGCTGATAGGGCGTATAGCTGGTCAGGAACTCGCCGCGCTGGATCAGGTGATCGACGCTGGCCGGGACGTGGTGCTTGTAGGCCCCGCATCCGACGAAGAACGGCACAGTGCCAGCGGTGAGGTTTTTGGCCGCCATCGCGCCGAGCAGCCGTTCGACGTGCATTTCCGGGGCGTGGTCGGGCAGGCCCGCGATCGGACCGGTCAGCCGCGCCGCCTCGGGGACATCGGCGAACAGTGCGTCGATGCCCGGCGCGCCGATGGTGGCGAGCATCTCCGTCCGGTCGGCGGGGGTGAGGGGGAGGTAACGCATAACTAATTGATTCCACGACTTGCGGGAGGCGAAATGCGACGAACGTGAAGTGGGACCACCTGTGGGGCACGGGGCCTGCAAGTCGTGTTAGGCGACCAACATGCCGTCGTTACCTTAACCCTAAGTACGACCCATGCCTCATCAACGCTCGCCAATTCGGTTTCTACTCGCTGCGAACCCCGACCGATCGAGATACCCTGACCAATCAGTTCGGCGTCATCAATATCAAAGAGGCCGCACATGAGGCGGCGGCACTCGTTCATGTAGCCGTACACTTCGACAGTCTTACCGGCGAACTCACGATGCCGCGCCATAAGCTGAGGCACAGTCAGCGGGACGGCATCCGCCGGTACCGCCGAAAAACTAATAGCCGCAAGCGCCAGCATCGCTTTCATGTTGCTTTCCGCGCCGCGAACCGGATGCGCACATAGTCAGCCATCCAGTTGCCCGCCTCGTCAGCCAGCACCGGGCGGAGCAACGCTCGGACGTCCTCGATGATCTGCCCGCGCTTCTCCGGCGGCACCCCGGCGCTATCGATGAAGCCGCCACGAAACGTGTTGAGCCAGGCGCTCATGCCCGTTGGCAGCGGTGTCTGGCGCGGGATGATGCGGCATTCCGACACTGTAAAGCCGCCTGCCTCCAGTACCGCGCGGAACGCCTCGGCGGTCGGGTAGTAGCTGGTTTCATCGTTCGGCAGGCGGAAGCCGCGCGCTGCCAGCACTGCCCGCAGCGCGACGCGGATGGCGGCGATGTTGCCGAAGCCGCCGAATTCGCCGACGTAGCGCCCGCCGGGTTTCAGCGCCTTCAGTACGCCCGCCGTAACCACCGTTGGCGCGCCGACCCAGTGCAGCGTGGCGTTGCTGAACACTGCGTCGAACTCGCCATCGAACGGCAGCGCGCGGGCGTCCATCTTTCGCGCGTCGAGGCCCTTTTCCTTGGCCGCTGCGACCATTGCCGGATCGGCGTCGATGCCGATGACCTCGGCTCCGGCGGCGACCAGCTTTTCGGTCAGCACACCGTCGCCACAGCCGATATCGAGGATGCGCTCACCCGGCTGCGGGGCGAGCAATTCCAGCACTGCATTGCCGAGCGCGGGGACGAACCCGGCGTGGGCGGCATAGAGATCGGGGTTCCAGGCGTGGGTGGGGACGGCGGCGGTCACAGCGTGGCCACGAACGCCTTGTACGCGCCCTCGTCCATCAACCCGTCCAGTTCACCCGCGTCGCTCAGCGTCAGTTTGAAGAACCAGCCGTTGGCTTCGGGGGAGGTGTTGACCAGCGCCGGGTCTTCCTCAAGCGCGGCATTGGCCTCGGTCACCGTGCCGCTGACCGGCGAATAGACGTCCGACGCCGCCTTGACCGATTCGACCACCGCCGCCTCCTTGCCCTTGGTGACGGTCGCCCCGGCGGCGGGCAGTTCGACGAACACCACATCGCCGAGCGCGCTTTGCGCGTAATCGGTGACGCCGACGGTCGCGGTGCCGCCGTCGACCGACAGCCATTCATGGTCCTTGGTGAAATAGAGGGTCATGGATCGGGCTCCCTAGCGGACGTAGTTTTTCTGGATGAACGGCATCGGTGCGACGGTTGCGGCAAGGCGTTTGCCGCGCACTTCGACCTCGAGCGCGGTGCCGTCGGCGGCATGGGCAGCCTCGACATACGCCATGGCAATCGGTGCGCCGACCGACGGCGCAAAGCCGCCCGAAATGACGCGCCCGATGACGGTGTCGCCCGCCAGCACTGCGGCCCCCTCGCGGACGGGCAGTTTGCCGTCGATGCGCAGGCCTACGCGCTTTTCGGCGGGGCCATTCAGCAGTTCATCGAGCACAATCGCCGCGCCGGGGAAGCCGCCCTCCGCCTTGCGGCGTTTGGAAATGGCAAAGCTGAGGCCAGCGGCGACCGGTGTCGTCTCCGGTCCAAGATCGTGCCCATAGAGCGGCAGCCCCGCCTCCAGCCGCAGCGAATCGCGTGCACCCAGGCCGATCGGCTTGACCTCCGGCTGGGCGAGCAGCGCGCGCGCAAAGGCTTCGGCACTGGCGGCGGGGAGGGAGACTTCAAAGCCGTCCTCCCCGGTATAGCCCGACCGGCTGACCCACAGCGGTTCGCCCTGCCAGTCGAACCGGGCGGAGCGCATGAAGCTGAGCGCCGCAACGCCGGGCACCAAGCGCTCGAGCGCATCGACCGCCTTTGGCCCCTGCACCGCCAGCAGCGCCCAGTCCTCGCGGTAATCGACCGCCAGCCCGGCGGCGCGCAGCACCGCCATGTCGCCATGCTTCACCGCGCCATTGACGACCAGGTAAAGATCGTCGGCGCGGCGCGTCACCATCAGATCGTCGAGGATGCCGCCCTGGCCGTTCAGCAGTAGCGAGTAACGCAATACGCCGGTCTTCAGTCCGGTGATGTCACCCGGCAGCAGTGTTTCCAGTGCGATATCGGCGTCGAGCGGCAGCAGCAGCTGGCCCATGTGCGACACGTCGAACAGCCCGGCGCTGGACCGCGTCCACAGATGTTCGGCGATGATGCCTTCGTACTGGATCGGCATGGCGTAACCGGCGAACGGCACCATTCGCGCGCCGAGTTCGCGGTGCAGGCTGTCCAAGGGCAGCAATTCGGCGGGTTGGTCGGTATCGGCCATGATGGTCCCGGCAACAGCGTGTCAGCGTCGGGAAAGCCCCGCCGCCTAACACCCCCGTCTGTCACCTTGAACCTGAGAGCTTTGACCGGCGCAAACGCCCCGGCTTACCCCTTCGGCGGAGCGAGCGCCTGACGGCCCCGCCCTCTTTCCAGATCGTCGCTGATGCGCCCGCGCGGTCCTGGTGCCTGAGAGATTCCGGGGGCGGCTTGCTCCTTCGGCGGTGGAGCTTTCGCCCCACACTCTCCCGCGCGAACGCCGGGCCCTCCCGGCGACGGATCAAGGTTTGCGGCAGTGCAGCGACGGAGTCAATCGACGCCTGCGGCCTATTTCGTCACATTATACGCCAGCGCCGCGTCATCGAGCTGAAACCCCACCAGCACTTCGAACGTCGCCGCGCGCACCGCTGCCTTGACCGTCGGATCGGCGAGCGGATCGATGGCGGCGTCGAGGTCACCGGCTTTGCGGACGCGGCTGATGCGGTCCTGGATGGCAGGTGGAACCTGCGAGGCGGCGCGGCTGATGTTGGCGCGCGCGCCGCTGTGGCCTGTGGCGCGCAACTGGCCGTCGGTGAAGGCGATAACGACCTGACCGATCTGCTTGGAGACGATCAGGTTGCCGCCCTGCACGACGCTGGCGAACACCGGCAGCGCCACCGTGCGGGCGCCGATCGACGAGGTCCGGCGGGCGAGCACATCATAGCTGACATCGCTGGCATATGTGCTTGCATTCTCGATGCAATTTTCGCGAACGTTGGTGATCGTCGCGACCACGTCGACGGCGCTGGCGTCGCGACTGAGCGGCGGATTGAA
Source organism: Sphingomonadales bacterium (assembly GCA_038211945.1). Lineage (GTDB taxonomy): Bacteria > Pseudomonadota > Alphaproteobacteria > Sphingomonadales > Sphingomonadaceae > Sandarakinorhabdus. Next base: position 38,850 of record JBBQVA010000003.1, on the reverse strand, counting down.
CAGCGTCACGTCCCCGGCATAAGTCGGGACGGCCACCGCCGGGCAGGCCGAACGCTTGACCAGCAGCGGGTTCTTTTCGCAGCTCGTCAGAACAAGCGCAGCTACAGCGAGCGCAACGGGGGCGATGAACGGCACGGAACGCACGGGGCTTTACCTTTCGGAACAGAGGCTCGCTTTACGGAGCGCGAGCCGGGCGGGCAACTCCTGCCAAAAATCTGCATGATATTTACGTTCGATTAGTGGTCAGGCTGGCAGGATTGCGCCATGAACCAAGGCAATTAAAACCTTGGGGAGCCGTCCGATGTCGCTGCGTAACACATTGATTACCGCCGCTTTGCTCGCCGGAGCATTCGCACCGCCGGCAGCGGCTGCCCAGCCCGATCAGATCATCGTATTCGGCGACAGCCTAGTCGATGCTGGCAACGTGTTTTTGGCGACCGGCGGGTTCGGCCCAACCAACGTCTATAATAATCCGTCGCGCGGATATTTTCCGGGACGGTTCACCAATGGGCCCGATTATACCGATCTGCTCAATCAGCGGCTCTATGGACACCTGTCAGTGGCGTCACTCGCGGGCGGCAATAATTATGCCTTTGGTGGCGCGACCTATGTCGCCAATAATGATCCAGTTCCCGATCTCGCTGCACAGGTCGGGCTGTATAGCGCCGGGCATACCGTTGATCCCAATGCGCTTTATATCATCAATCTTGGCGGCAACGATGTCTTCGCGCTGGAAAACCCGTTATTTCCGGCGGCGTTGGTTCCGGCCTATAAAACCGCGCTGACCAATGTGCTGGCGTCGACTGTGCAATTTCTCGACGCTGCGGGGGCGACGCGCATCCTGGTCACCGGCATTCCCAACGCCGACGCCACCGGTTTTGCCGTCGATGCGCTGGTTCAGGCCAAGCTCGACGCCATCCAGCCGGGGCTAACCAATGCCACGCTTGAGCGTTTCAGCTATCTGAACTTTTTCCAGCGGCTACAGGCCAACCCGGCAGCCTTTGGCGTGGCACCCTTCACCCATGCGCCCAGCGACGGTTGTTTCGACCATCTGACGCCGCCTGCAACAGCCGATTGCAGCGGCTTTTTCTCGGTCGACGGCGTCCACCCCATCGCACCGATTCAGGCGGCGATCTTTCGCGAGGTCGCCCATATCACCGGAATCGGCACCGTGCCCGAACCCGCGAGCTGGGCATTGCTGATTGTTGGCTTCGGACTGGTCGGCACCCAATTGCGGCGCGATCGGCAAAGCACCACGACCGGGAACCTATAACAAGCGACCGTGCAGCAGCGGCCATGGCGGAGGGAGTAGCGCCGCTCCCGGCAATCGCCTAGGAACCAGTGCATGACCGCTCCTGCCTTCCCACCCGGTGACAAGCCCCTGCTGCGCGTGCTTATCGCGGCGCCGCGCGGGTTTTGCGCCGGGGTCGACCGCGCCATCCACATTGTCGAACTGGCGCTGGAACGCTGGGGTGCACCCGTTTATGTCCGGCATGAAATCGTCCACAATCGCTTCGTCGTCGACACGCTGAAGGCCAAGGGGGCGATTTTCGTCGAGGAACTCGACGAAGTCCCCGAAGGCGTGCCGGTGGTATTCTCCGCCCATGGCGTGCCAAAGGCGGTCCCGGCGGCGGCGGCGGCGCGCGGCATGAACTTCCTCGATGCGACCTGTCCGCTGGTGTCGAAGGTCCACCGTCAGGCCGAACGACTGGTCGAACAGGGTCGCCACATCCTGTTCGTCGGTCATGCCGGGCATCCAGAAGTCATCGGCACCTTCGGCCAGGTGGACGATGGCCGCATGACGCTGATTGAAACCGTTGCCGATGCCGAAGCCGTGCGGGCCGCCGATCCTGAGCGGCTGGGGTTCCTGACCCAGACGACACTGTCGGTCGATGACACCGCCGATATCGTCGCGGTGCTGCAGCGGCGTTTCCCGGCGATCCTTGCGCCCAAGGGCGAGGACATCTGCTACGCCACCTCCAACCGTCAGGCAGCGGTCAAGGCGATCGCCCCGGCGTGCGACCTGGTGCTGGTTATCGGCGCGCCCAACTCTTCCAATTCGCAGCGATTGCGCGAAGTTGCCGAACGCGAAGGGGCCGCAGCCTATCTCATCCAGCGCGCCGCCGACATCAACTGGGGCTGGTTCACCAGTGTCGACACGCTCGGGCTGACGGCAGGAGCCTCGGCACCCGAAGTGCTGGTGCAGGAAGTGCTGGCCCTGCTCGGCGAGCGGTTCAACGTCGCCACTGAGGCCGTTCGCACCGCGACCGAAGATGTCGTGTTCAAACTGCCGCGCGCCCTTGTCGTCGATTGATCCGGGGGATTGATGGCGGTCTTCACGCCGGTTTCGGCAGACGATCTGACGGTGTTCCTCCAATGCTATGACCTCGGCGAGCCGACGATGTTAAAGGGCATCGCTGAAGGGGTACAGAACAGCAATTTCCTCATTGAAACAACATGTCGGCGGTATTTCCTCACATTGTACGAGAGCCGTACCGAAATCGCCGAACTGCCATATTTCCTGTCGTTGATGGGCCATCTCGCCGATCGCGGCATGCCGGTGCCACACCCGATCGCCGATCGTTCGGGCACAGTGCTGCAGTCGCTGAATGACCGCCAGGCGTGCCTGATCGACTTTGCGCCCGGCGTTTCGGTTACCGAGCCCTCGCTTGCCGAGTGCCAGGCAGCAGGCGCAGCGATGGGCGGACTGCATCACGCCGCCGTCGGCTTTACAGGCACCCGGCACAATGACCTCGGCCCCGACAATTGGGCGGCGATGGCGGCAAGTTGTGGCGACCGGTTGAAGGAGGTCGACGCCGGGCTGCCAGCGCTGATCGACGCGGCGCTTGCCGCCACTGCCGCATGGCCGCGCCATTTGCCGTCGGCCAATGTTCATACCGACCTGTTCTGTGACAACGTCCTGTTTCTTGATGGCCGCATCACCGGGCTGATCGATTTCTATTTCGCCTGCACCGAGGTGCGCGCCTATGATTATGCCGTTACCCATGCGGCGTGGTGCTTCTCCGCCGATGGGCGTGACTATCGCCCCGACCGCGCGGCGGCGCTGGCGGCAGGCTATGCCGGAACCCATGGGTTGAGCGAAGCCGAGGTCGCAGCACTGCCAGTGCTGGCGGCGGGGGCGTCGCTGCGTTTCCTGCTGACGCGGGCGTATGACTGGCTCAATACGCCGCCCGATGCGCTGGTGACGCGCAAGGATCCGCTGGCGTTTGCGCGACGCCTTGAATGGGCATTGGCGGCGACACCAGACGAGATGCTGGGGCGATGAGCGAGCTGCCAAAAGTCATCATCGCCACCGACGGCGCCTGCAAGGGCAATCCGGGCATTGGCGGCTGGGGTGCAATCTTGCGCGCCGCCAACGGACAGGAACGCGAATTGTCAGGCTACGAAGCACATACCACCAACAATCGTATGGAACTGACCGCCGCCATCATGGCATTGAATGCGCTGAGCAAACCCGCCGAAGTCATACTGTCGACCGACAGCAACTACGTGAAGGATGGCATCACCAAATGGGTCCATGGCTGGCGCCGCAAGGGCTGGCGCACCGCCGACGGCAAGCCGGTCAAGAATGTCGAGCTATGGCAGGCACTCTGCACGGCGGCGGAAGTCCACAAGATCGATTGGCGTTGGGTAAAAGGCCATTCGGGCGACCCCGATAACGAACGCGCCGACGGGTTGGCGAATGCGGCGATCAGTGCGGCGCGCGGGCCGAAAAGCGCGTAGCGAGATAGGGGCCTGAATCCACTGCAGTCTGTTCGCCAAGCAGCAGCGCCGCCGCCAACTTACTTGCCCCCGGCGCGGTCTGGATGCCGAAGCCCCCCTGCCCGGCGCACCAGAAAAAGCCTGGCAGCGCAGCGTCCCAGCCGTAAACCGGAGCGCGGTCGGGCGCAAAGGTGCGCAGACCTGCCCAACTCGATTCGAGCCGCACCACGCGCGCCGTGACGGCATGTTCGAAGCGGTCGATGACCGTCGCTAGGTCAAGCTCGTCGGGGCGGACATCGTGCGCCGTATCAGGCGTTTCATCATGGGGCGACAACCAGATACGTTCGCTATCGGGCTTGAAGTAGAATCGTCCGGCGGCATCGAAAATCACCGGCAGGTCCGGGTTGGGTGCCGGATCGGTCCGCAGCACCGCCATCGTCCGGCGCAGAGGCGTCAGTCCGAGCGGCGCCGCGCCTGCCAGCGCCGCCAGTTCATCGGCCCAGGCTCCGGCAGCGTTGACCACCGTCGATGCCGTCAACTCGCCCGCCGCCGTCGTCAGCCGCCAGCACCCTCCTTCCCGGGCCAGCGCCGTCACCCGCGCATCACGGATCAAAGTGCTCCCTCGCAAATAGCCCTGATGGAGCGCCGCCACATCGATGTCGTGGCAATCAGATTCCAGAATCGCCGCCGTCGCCCATTCCGGTCGCAGCATCGGCGCCCGGCGAAGGATCGCCGCAGCATCCAGACGTTCATAGGCAACTCCGGTTAGGTCGAGCTCGGCCGCGAACCGGTCGAGTGCCCCCGGATCATCGGGCGGCGCCAGCGTCAGCGCCGGTCGGAGCGAGAGCAGCGGCGTGTCGGCAAACCCCTGTGGCGGTGCGTCGAAGAACGATCGCGATGCGCGGCTGAGCGGGGCGACAGCCGGGCCGCCGTAACTCTCTACCCAGAACGCCGCGCTGCGTCCGGTGGTGTGGTATCCGGCCTGCGCCTCGGCCTCGATCAGCGCGACCTTCAGCGCCGGTGCCCGCTGTCGAAGCGCCCAACCGAGGCTCGCCCCGGCGATCCCGGCGCCGATGATGGCGATGTCGAAATCACTCAAGCGCCGGTTTCCAGGAATGTCAGTAGACGCGCCAGAACCCGCGTGCGGATCGGCGTGATCTCACGCAGCAGTTCGTGGCCAGCCGCGTCGACTGTCTCCAGCCGGGCATCGGGCAACAAAGCCGCCGCGCGCTGCGTTGCCCTTACATCGACCAAGCCGTCCTCAGCTGGCGTCAGGATCAGCACCGGCGTCGCCACCTTGCCCAGTGCGTCGCGGAACAGTGCGTCGCACGACCGGAACGCCGCATCGAGCCAGCCGAAGGTAACGCTGCCCAGCGCCAGCGCCGGGTTCTGCGCCACCCACCAGGCTTCGTCGGCATAGCGGTCGGGGTCGGTCGTCAACAGGTGCTGGCGAATCGATCCAGCCCCGCCCGGCGCGTAATCGCCGCCGCCGACGACATAGCGCCCGCCCAGTCCCAGCGCCGTCATCACCCGCGCCAGCAGCCGTGCCAGGCCCGGCCCCAGCGGTTTGGCGCGCATCCCGAGGAGCGGCGCAAGCAGTACCGCGCGATCGAACTGGCGCGGGCTCTCGCCGAGATGGCGGAGCAGCAGATGCCCGCCCATAGAATGACCAACGACGAACCAGGGGCGCGGCATATCACCCTCGAACCAGTCGATCATCTGGTCAAGATCACCGAGCCAATTGGCAAATCCGGGCGAATGGCCCTTCATCGCCGTATCGCCCTGCCGTCCGGACAACCCCTGCCCGCGCCAGTCGAAACTGGCGAAATTCCAGCCTGCATCGGCGAAATCGTGAAAGGATTCAGCGTATTTCTCGAGGAAATCACCGCGGCCTGTCAAAAAAAGCAGCGATCCGTGCGTATTTACCACGTTTTCGGACCGGATTGTGCGCAGCTTCCAGCCATCTTTGAGGGTAAAATCGCCAACCACGGCGCCCGTGGGGAGCGAATGACGACGGTCGAGACTCTTGTTCACGCCACCGCACCGGCAGCTGCGCCCGCATCCTCCTCCAGTTGTTCGATCACCGGCTCGCCGCGCCCACGCAGTCTGCGCGCCGGGACCGTAAGCGTGACGATCAGCGCGATCAGCATCAAGCCGAGCGTTACCGGAAACAGGCTTTCAATCGCGCTGCCAAAGCTGTCAGCCAGACCACGCTGCACACGCCTGGGGGCGGACGCATCGGCGATGCCACGTCGCGCCAGTTCGACGGCAAGCGCAGGCCGGTCCATCGCCAGCCGCTGCGCCTGACTGAGATCGACCGCCGCAGACGAGGCCAGCTCCGGCGCACGACGCGGCAGTTCATGCGCCAGTTGCATCGTGAGCAGCGCCCCGAATACTGCGACCCCGACAGTCGATCCGACCTGCCGGAAAAACTGTGCACTTGCCGTCGCCACACCGACGCGGGCGTGCGGCACCGCGCTCTGGATTGCCAGTGTGAACATGCCCTGTGCCGGGCCCAGGCCGAGCCCAACGACTCCCATCCGCATCAGCATCGACCAGGTCGGCGTATCGCGCGTCACCCCCAGCATCAGCGCGATTCCGAGCAGCGTAATCAGCCCGCCGCCGATCAGAACCGGCTTATATTGCTGGGTGCGTCGCGCCACCTGACCGGAACCCATACTCCCGATCAAAACACCGCCCATCAGCGGCAGCATGGCAAGCCCGCTTTCTGTCGCCGCAGCGCCGCGCACGATCTGAATGTATAGCGGCCAGAACATCACCAATCCGGTAAAACCCAGGTTGATCAGGAACAGCGCCAGATTCGACCGCCCGATAACGGGGTTGGTGAACAGGTCGAGCGGCACGACGGCGTCCGGATTGCCACGCGAGCTCCACAGGAACCCTGCCATGGCAATGGCAGCGACGACAAAGCCGATGATCACGCGCGGCGCACCCCAGCCCGGCGCATGGCCGCCCCACGACAGCGCGAGCAATAGTGGCACAAAGCTGGCGACAATCAACGCGCTGCCCAGCCAGTCGATCCGCTTGGCACCGCCGCGCTCGCCGGGCGGGAAATGCGTCGCCAGCACCCACAGCGCGACCGCGCCCAGCGGCAAATTGACGTAAAAGACAAAGCGCCAACCGCTTATAATATGGCCGAAGAACGCCGTGGTCGCATGATCGGTCAGCGCGCCGCCGATGACCGGTCCGCCGATCGAAGCGAGGCCGTACATCGCACCAAACCAGCCGACATATTTGCCGCGCTCCGCCGGCGGCGCGATATCGGCGACAGTGGCGAACGCGCCGGTGGTCAACGCCCCCGCCCCCAACCCCTGCAAGCCGCGGCAGACGATCAACTGGTTCATGCCGTCGCCGATCAGCGGCAACGACCCAAACTCCCCTGCCAGTCCGCACAGCATCGAGCCGGCAAGGAACGTAACGACACCAAATACCAGCACCGGACGCCGACCATAGATATCGCCAAGCTTGCCATAGATCGGCACCATGACCGTCGCGGTCAGCAGATAGGCGGTGCCAACCCATGCAATCCGCTCCAAACCACTAAGCTCGGCAATGATGCGCGGCATCGCGGTCGACACAATGGTCTGATCGAGCGCCGACAGGAACAGCACGATCAGTACAGCCATCAGGCGCAGGCGGCGCTCAGCGGACGTCAGGATCGGCGGGGAAGTGGGCATGATAGAGCGATAGTCCGCGCTCATCGCTGCCTCAACCCGTCATGCGAACTTGTTTAGCGATCAATCGCGGTCCAGTTGTCGCATGCACGTGTCGCCGCAGGCATCCGACCGCAACAAGTTCGGCGTGGCTGTGTTGAGCTACTGACGAAAAGGGAAGCCCGCATGACCTACACGCTTGAACCACAGACCATCGCCATCGGGGTTGTCGCGCTGTTACTGGGGCTGGCGCTTGGTTTGGCGCTGCGATCCGGCCTGAAGCGGCGGGTCGCGGTGCTGTCGGAGCGTATCGACGGCGTGACCCGCGAGCGCGACGCGGCGCTTGTGGCGCGCGACAAGCTGGTGGTGGATCTGAAAGCACGCGAGGCCGAGATTCGTCCCCTGTCGGACGAGGTCGATAAACTGCGCCGCGACGTCGCCAAGGCACGCGCCCGCACCCCCGCAGATGCGGCCCTGCTGTCGGGCGATGGCCCGACCGTCGATCCGCTCGATCTGGCGCAGCTGAAGGGCGTCGGCCCTAAATTCGGCGACCGGCTAAAGGCTGCGGGCATTCATCGCATCGATCAGATCGCGGGGTGGACCACCGCCGATGCCGAGGTCATCGACGGCCAGATGGGCGAGTTCAAAGGGCGGATCGCGGGCGACCGGCTGATCGAACAGGCCGCGCTGCTGACCGAGGGGCGGTACACGGAATATGAAACGCGGTTCGGGAAATTGGGGGGCGCTGTCCCTCCCCCTTGAGGAGAGGGCGAGAGACGCGCCGCTTGGCGCGGCCCGGGGTGGGGGTGCTTTCTGGATTGAGTGCGGGAACCCCCACCCCGCTCGCGTGGCTGCGAGTCGCCCTCCCCTCAAGGGGGAGGGACACTATTTCCGCAAAGCCGCCTGCGCCGCCGCCAGCCGGGCAATCGGCACGCGGTATGGGGAGCAGGACACATAGTCCAACCCCAGCCGCTCGCAGAAATCGATGCTGCCCGGGTCGCCGCCGTGTTCGCCGCAGATGCCGAGTTTCAACCCCGGTCGCGCTGCGCGGCCGCGTTCGGCCGCAATCTGCACCAGTTCTCCGACCCCCTCCTCGTCGATGCCGACGAACGGATCGCGGGGGTAGATGCCCTGTTCGACATAGACGCCGAGGAATCGCGCCGCGTCGTCGCGGCTGATGCCCAGCGCAGTCTGGGTCAAATCATTGGTGCCGAACGAGAAGAATTCGGCAAATTCGGCAATGTCTCCGGCGCGCAACGCCGCACGTGGCAGTTCGATCATCGTGCCGACCATGTAATCCAGCGTCCGCCCGGTTTCGGCGAACACCGCCTTGGCCTCGGCATCGACCAGCGCCTTGGTGATCTCCAGTTCGCGCGCCGTCGCCACCAGCGGGATCATCACCTCGGGCACGACCGCCTCGCCGGTGTCCTTGGCGACGGCGACCGCCGCTTCGAAGATCGCCCGCGCCTGCATGGCGTAGATTTCGGGATAGGTGATGCCGAGCCGGCAGCCGCGATGGCCGAGCATCGGGTTGAATTCATGCAGTTCGGTGACCCGGCGATGCACCACCGCCTCGCTCAGCCCCGTCGCCGCCGCGACCTCGGCGATACCGGTGTCACCGTGCGGCAGGAATTCGTGCAGCGGTGGATCGAGCAGGCGGATGGTCACCGGCAGCCCGGCCATGACGCGGAAAATGCCTTCGAAATCGGCGCGCTGTTCGGGCAGCAGTTCGGCCAGCGCTGACGCCCGGCCCGCACTGTCCTCGGCGAGGATCATCCGGCGCACCGAGGTAATCCGCGACGGTTCGAAGAACATGTGTTCGGTCCGGCACAGCCCGATGCCCTCCGCCCCGAAACCGCGCGCGGTGCGGCAATCGGCGGGGGTTTCGGCATTGGTGCGCACCTTGAGCCGCCGGTGGCGGTCGGCCCATTCCATCAACAGCCCGAAATCGCCAGACAAATCGGGCTCGACCGTCGTCACTTCGCCGAGCATGACCTCGCCCGTCGCGCCGTCCAATGTGATGCGTTCGCCCTCGCGCACCGTCCGCCCGCCGACGTTGAACGACCGCCTCGCCAGATCGATGGCGATGCTGCCAGCCCCCGACACGCACGGCCGCCCCATGCCGCGCGCCACGACCGCCGCATGGCTGGTCATGCCGCCGCGCGCCGTCAATATACCCTTGGCGGCGTGCATCCCGTGGATGTCCTCGGGGCTGGTTTCGGTGCGGACGAGGATCACATCCTCACCGAGCTTGGCGCGGATTTCCGCCGTGTCGCTGTCGAAGACCGCCGCGCCCGATGCCGCCCCCGGTGACGCGGGCAGCCCCTTGGCGATGACGTCGCGCTTGGCCTTGGGATCGAGCGTCGGATGCAGCAGCTGATCGAGCGCGCCCGCCTCGACCCGCAAGATCGCCTCGGCTTCGGTAATCAGCCCCTCACTCGCCATATCGACGGCAATCTTCAGCGCCGCCTTGGCAGTCCGCTTGCCGCTGCGGGTTTGCAGCATCCACAGCCGCCCGTCCTCAACGGTGAATTCAATGTCCTGCATGTCGCGGTAATGGTTCTCCAGCAGCGCAAACACCCGCGCCAGTTCGCCGAACACCGTCGGCATCGCCTCTTCCATCGACGCCGCCCGCGCCCCGGCCCGCTGCCGCGCCGCCAGCGTCAGATATTGCGGCGTGCGGATGCCCGCGACAACGTCTTCACCCTGCGCATTGATCAGATATTCGCCGTAGGTGACGCGCTCGCCGGTCGCCGGATCGCGGGTGAAGGCGACCCCTGTGGCCGAGGTGTCGCCGCGATTGCCGAACACCATCGCCTGCACGGTGACCGCGGTGCCCCAGCTTTCGGGAATGTCGTTCAGGCGCCGATAGGTCCGCGCGCGGTCCGACCGCCACGACCCGAACACCGCGCCGATCGCCCCCCACAGCTGGTCGTGCGGGTCCTGCGGGAATTCATCGCCCCAGTTCTGCGCGACCGTCGCCTTGTAGCGCGCCACCAGCGCCTGCAGATCGTCAGCAGTGAGTTCGGTATCGAGCGCGACGCCGCGATCCTCCTTGGCGATTTCCAGCGCCTCCTCGAACAGATAATGGTCGAGGCCAAGGACGACATCGGCGTACATCTGGATGAAGCGGCGATAGCTGTCCCAGGCAAAGCGCGGATTGCCCGACGCCGCCGCCAGCCCGGCGACCGTCGTGTCGTTGAGGCCGAGGTTGAGCACGGTATCCATCATGCCCGGCATCGACACCCGCGCGCCGGAGCGGACCGAGACGAGCAGCGGGTCGGCGGCGTCGCCGAATTTCTTGCCGGTAATCGCCTCGATATGCCCGATGGCGGCGAGGGTTTCGGCCTTCACATCGTCGGGCAGCTTGCCGCCCGCGTCGTAATAGGCCGCGCAGACCGGCGTCGCGATGGTCAGGCCGGGGGGCACCGGCAGGCCGATTCCGGCCATTTCGGCCAGGTTGGCGCCCTTGCCACCGAGCAGGGTCTTCTGGCTAGCGTCGCCGTCGGCGGTGCCGCCACCGAAGCGGTAGACGGATTTTGCGGCAGCCATGTTCAGCCCTCGATACGCGAAAAGTCGGCGACTTTGTGCACTGCATCACGAAATCGCGCCAGCAGGGCAAGGCGGTTTTTGCGGATCGCCGGATCGGGATCGTTGACCATGACGGTGTCGAAGAAACTGTCGACCGGTGCCCGCAACGCGGCGAGCGCGGCCATGGCGGCGGTGAAATCCTCGGCGGCGATGGCGGCTTCGGCAGCCGGCAGCGCGGCATCGAGCGCGGCGGCAAGCGCGCCCTCACTCCCCTCCCTCTTCAGGGAGGGGCTGGGGGAGGGTTCTTCTTCCTCTTCCTTCTGCGCCGCCACGGAAGAAGGCTCGCTGGCGCTCGCACCCTCCCCCAGCCCCTCCCTTGAAGAAGGGAGGGGAGCCTTTGCCGTCTCGATCCGCAAAATATTCGCCGCCCGCTTGTACCCGGCGAGCAAATTCACCCCGTCATCGGTGGCGACAAACGCCTGCAACGCCCGGACGCGGGCGAGCAGGCGGACGAGATCGTCCTCGCCGCCAAGGGCGAAGACGGCATCGATGAGGTCGTGGCGGACGCCTGCTTCGCGCTGTTGGACTTTGAGGCGGTCGGCGAGGAAATCCACAATCTCGCGAGGCAGTTTTGTTTTGGGATTTTCACCCTGATACGCCGTGCCATGTGCGACAACCCCACCTCTCGCTTCGGCCATTTTTTTTCGGATCGCCGCAGCGTTGATGGATTCAGAGACAACGTCGAAATGGATTTGTAACGCGCTACTGAGCGGTACCCTGATCTCGGATTTCTCTAAGATTGAAACAATACCTAAAGCTCCTCGCCGAAGGGCGAACGGGTCTTTGGAGCCAGTTGGTCGCTCGTCTATAACGAAAAACGCCAACAAGCTGTCTAACTTATCCGCCAACGCCACCGCCACACTTACCGGCGCGGTGGGCACATCATCCCCCTGCCCCACGGGTTTGTAATGGTCGCGGATGGCGTCGGCGACTTCGGGGGCTTCGCCGCTCGCCAGCGCCAGATAGCGGCCGGCGATGCCCTGCACCTCCGGAAATTCGCCGACGGTGGCGGAGACGAGATCGGCCTTGCACAGCCGCGCCGCACGTTCGGCGAGCGCGGCGAGGCTTCCCTCTCCCCTTGCGGGAGAGGGCGAGAGACGCTGCCCTTGCAGCGGCCCGGGGAGAGGGGTTGTGCCGAGCGATGGAGTTTCGGACGACCCCTCTCCCGGCTCGGCTGCGCCGAGTCCGACCTCTCCCGCAGGGGGAGAGGTGACCGCGCCGCTCTCCACCAGCCAGCGCGCCAGTTTGGCCACGCGTTCGACCTTGTCGGCGACCGTGCCCAGCTTTTCGTGAAAGACGATGTCGGCGAGCTTCGGCGTGAACACCTCCAGGCCCCCCGGCCCGGCAACCGCCGCCAGATCCTTGTCCCAGAAGAATTTCGCGTCCGCCAGCCGCGCCGACAGCACGCGTTCATTGCCCTTGACGATGGCGGTGCCGCCGTCGCTGGCCTCCAGATTGGCGACGCAGACGAACGCCGGGGCCATTGCTCCGTCCGCATCGGTGCAGGCGAAATACTTCTGGTTGGTTCGCATGGTGAGCTGGATCACCTCGCGCGGCACCGCCAGAAACGCCGGGTCGAACCGGCCCAGCAGCGGCACCGGCCATTCGGTCAGCCCGGCATTCTCGGCGATCAGCCCGGCGTCGGGGATGATCGTCAGCCCGGCCTTCGCCGCCGCCGCTGCCGCCCCGGCTTCGATCAGCGCGCGGCGTTCGGCGGCGGCGGCGATGACGTGCGCGGCGCGCAGTTGCCCGGCATAAGTCGCGGCGCTGTCGACCGAAATCTCGCCCGGTGCATGCACACGGTGGCCGCGCGTCAACCGCCCGCTGGTGACACCATGGACGCTGAACGGCACCACCTCGCCGTCGATCAGGGCAATGATTGCGGCCAGCGGGCGCACCCAGCGCGCCGATGCGGTCGACACCGACTCCGCCCCCCAGCGCATCGATTTCGGCCATTGGAAGGCGCGCACGATCTCCGGAATCGCCTCGCCCAGGATCGCAGCAGCGGCGCGGCCCTCGCTGGCGATCATGGCGTAGAGGAACTTGCCCTTGGGGCTGTCGCGCTCCTCCAACTGGTCGCGGGTCAGGCCGGTCGAGCGCAGGAACCCCTCGATGGCCTGTGGCGGCGCATCGGCCTTGGGCCCGCGCCGTTCCTCCGACGCAGCGGCGCTGGCGGCGGCGACGGTTGCGGTCAGCCACAGGCGGCGCGGCGTGGCGTCGGCGGTGACGTCGCTGACCGGCAGCGACGCGGCGGCGCAGGCGGCGGCGAAACGTTCGGCGAGCTGGCTCGCAGCCCCCGCCTGCATCCGCGCCGGAATTTCTTCGGACAGGAGTTCGAGGAGGAAGTTCATGCCGCCGCCACCCACGCGTCGGCAACGCCCTTCACCAGGTCGCGGACGCGGCCGATATAGGCCTGCCGTTCGGCGACAGAAATCACCCCGCGGGCGTTGAGCAGGTTGAAAATGTGGCTGGCCTTGATCGCCTGGTCATACGCCGGCAGCGGCAGGCCGCGCGCGGTCAGAGCGCGGCATTCGTCGGCGACGTCCTTGAAATGCTGGAACAGCCGTTCGGTGTTCGCCGCTTCGAAATTATAGGCACTGAACTGCTGTTCCTGCTTCAGGAACACGTCGCCGTACGAAACCCCGCTATCGTTGTAGCGCAGGTCATAGACGTTCTCGACGCCCTGGACATACATCGCCAGGCGTTCGAGCCCATAGGTCAATTCGCCCGCAACCGGCGCGCAATCATGGCCGCCGACTTGCTGGAAATAGGTGAACTGCGTCACCTCCATGCCGTCGCACCAGACCTCCCAACCCAGCCCCCAGGCGCCGAGCGTGGGCGATTCCCAGTCATCTTCGACAAAGCGGATGTCGTGCATGGCGCGGTCGATGCCGATGGCATCGAGGGAGCCGAGATACAGGTCGATAAGGTCGGCGGGTGAGGGTTTGAGGATGACCTGAAACTGGTAATAATGCTGCAGCCGGTTGGGGTTCTGGCCGTAACGGCCATCCGACGGGCGGCGGCTCGGCTGGACGAAGGCGGCGTTCCACGGCTCGGGACCCAGCGCGCGCAGGGTTGTCGCCGGGTGGAAGGTTCCCGCCCCCATCTCGACGTCATAGGGCTGCAGGATGACGCAACCGCGCCGGCCCCAATAGGCCTGGAGGGTGAGGATGATGTCCTGGAAGGAAAGGCTGGCGGGCATTTTGCGGGTGCGAAGGCTGTAGCGGCGCGGGTCGCGGGGGGTCAACCTTCGCGGCGCAATGCGTTAGGGTCGCGTCATGCCCACCATGTCCTATGCCGATTATCTCCAGCTCGACACGTTGCTGTCGGCGCAGCAGCCGCTCAGCGACGCCCATGACGAGCTGGTGTTCATCATCATCCACCAGGCGTCGGAGCTGTGGCTGAAGCTGTGCCTGCACGAACTGCAGGCGGCGCGGGCGGCGATCATCGCCGACGACCTGCGACCGGCGTTCAAGATGATGGCGCGGGTGGCGCGGGCACAGGAGGGGATGATCCGGTCGTGGGAGGTGCTGTCGACGATGACCCCCGCCGATTATTCCGCACTGCGCGGCAAGCTGGGCACGTCGAGCGGGTTCCAGTCGGGACAGTACCGTGCGCTGGAATTTCTGATGGGTGCGCGCGACCGGTCCAAGCTGGCGGTGTTCGCCGATGAGCCGGGGACGCAGGCGATGCTGGCGGAGGAACTGACGCGGCCGTCGCTGTATCGCGCGGCGCTGGAGCTGCTGGCGCGGCGCGGGCTGCCGGTGCCGGCGGCAGTGCTGGCGGCTCCGGTCGATGCGGCGACGGTCGAAGATGCAGGGGTCGAGGCGTGCTGGCGCGCCGTCTATGCCGAGCCCGACCGGCTATGGGACCTGTACGAACTGGCTGAAAAGCTGGTCGACCTCGAATATCACGTCCAGCTGTGGCGCTTCGGGCATCTGAAGACCGTCGAGCGGGTGATCGGCATGAAGACCGGCACCGGCGGCACGGCGGGGGTCGCCTACCTGCGCGGCGTTTTGGATGGGCGGTTCTTTCCGGAACTGCTGACCGTACGCACCGCGATGTAGATCAGACGTTGAAGCGGAACAGCATCACATCGCCGTCGGCGACGACATACTCCTTGCCCTCGGAGCGCAGCCGCCCGGCCTCGCGCGCGCCGCTTTCGCCGTTCAGCCGGACATAATCGTCGAAGGCGATGGTTTCGGCGCGGATGAAGCCCTTTTCGAAGTCGCCGTGGATTTCGCCAGCCGCTTGCGGGGCGCGCGAGCCTTTGGTGACGGTCCAGGCGCGGGCTTCCTTGGGCCCGACGGTGAAGAAGGTGATCAGGCCGAGCAGATCATACGCGGCGCGCACCACCCGGGCGAGGCCGGTTTCGTGCAGCCCCAGCGAATCCAGATATTCGGCGCGGTCTTCGGGCGGCATGGTGGCGATTTCGGCTTCGATGGCGGCCGACACGATCACTGCCCCGGCCCCGGCGGCCTTGGCCATCGCCTGTACGGCGGCACTGTGCGCGTTGCCGGTGGCGGCGGCGGCCTCCTCGACGTTGCAGACGTACAGCACGGGTTTGGCGGTGAGCAGCTGCGCCATCGCCAGCGCCCGCGCCTCCTCCTCATCGCGCGGTTTGGTCAGGCGGGCGGCCTTGCCCTCGCGCAGCAGCTCCAGCGCCTGCCCCAGCACGGCGGCTTCGACCTTCGCCCATTTGTCGCCCTGCTGCGCCTTTTTCAGCAGGTTCGGCACGCGCTTTTCCAGCGATTCGAGGTCGGCCAGCATCAGTTCGGTCTCGACCGTTTCGGCGTCGGAGACCGGGTCGACCTTACCCTCGACGTGCGTCACGTCGTCATCCTCGAAACAGCGCAGGACGTGGACGATTGCGTCGGTTTCGCGGATGTTACCGAGGAACTGGTTGCCCAGCCCCTCCCCCTTCGACGCGCCGCGCACCAGCCCGGCAATGTCGGTAAAGCCCAGCCGTGTTTCGATGATTTTCGCCGAATGGCCGATGGCGGCAAGCTCGATCAGACGCGGATCGGGCACCGGCACATCGCCGACATTGGGCTCGATCGTACAGAACGGATAATTCGCCGCCGCCGCCGCTGCGGTCTGCGTCAGGGCGTTGAACAGGGTCGATTTGCCGACATTGGGCAGGCCGACGATTCCGCAACGGATAGGCATATCTAATCCTTATCGCTGAGGCGAAGCGCCACATCATTCATGAACCGCACGTCGTCGCCGGCCAGCAGCCACGGGACCTCTGCCGCGACCACCCCCAGCATGTCGGCCAGCGGCTCCATCTCGGTCTTGGCGAAATTGCCGAGCACATAGCCGAGCACCCGGTCCTTGTGCCCCGGATGGCCGATGCCGAGCCGGACACGGCGGTAATCCGGTCCCAGACGCTGATCGAGCGACCGGATGCCGTTATGGCCTGCGGCACCACCGCCATGCTTGACCTTGACCCGCAGCGGATCGAGATCGAGTTCGTCATAGAACACTGTCAGCGCCGTCGCCGGATCGAGCTTCCAGAAGCGCACCGCCTCCCCCACTGAACGTCCGCTGTCGTTCATGAAGGTCGCTGGTTTGAGCAGCGCGACCTTGTGCTCGCCGATGCGGCCTTCGCAGACCAAGCCCTGAAAGCGCGTCTTCCACGGACCGAAGCCGTGCTGCGCGGCAATCGCATCGACCGCCATGAAGCCGATGTTATGCCGCTGCAGCGCGTGCGCAGCGCCGGGGTTGCCGAGGCCAGCGAAGAGAATCACGGCCAGCCCTTTCCTGTCATTCCAGCGAAATCTGGAACCCAGCTATCTCAAACCGCGGCCCGAGATAGAAACTGGGTCCCAGCTTTCGCTGGGATGACACAGTTTACGCAGCCGCAGGCTCTTCAGCCGCAGCATCGCCCGCTTCGGCCGTCTCGCTCTTCAGCGCCGACGGAGCGACCAGCGTGGCGATGGTGAAATCGCGGTCGGTGATGTGCGACACCACGCCCTGCGGCAGCACCACCGAGCTGATGTGGATCGAATCGCCCACATCGCGCCCGGCCAGCGACACGTCGATCTGGTCGGGGATGGCGTTCGACGGGCAATCGAGTTCGAGTTCATGCCGGACGATGTTGAGCACGCCGCCGCGCTTGATGCCGGGCGATTTGTCTTCATCGACGAAGTGCACGGGCACCGCGACGGTGATCACGGCATTGCCGGTCAGCCGATAGAAATCGACATGGATTGGGCGATCCGAAACCGGGTGGAACTGCACATCGCGCGGCAATGTGCGTTCGACGGCACCGCCGGCCACCGAAATTTCGACGACCGAGTTCATGAAGTGGCCCGAGGACAGCTGGCGAACCAGCAGCTTTTCCTCGACATGGATGGTGGCGGCGGGCTTGCCGGCGCCATAGATGACCGCGGGAACGCGGCCTTCACGACGAACTGCGCGGGAGGCTCCCTTGCCTGCCTTGTCGCGCGTTTCAGCCGCGAGCTTCAAAGCTTCGCTCATTATATGCTCCTAGTGTGTTGTCCGCCCGGCCCAGCCTCCAGGGATGCGAAATCGGCCCGCGCGAAGCGGCGGCGCATAGGCGAAGGCGGCGGTTAAAGCAAGATCATTCCACGCGCTCGACGGTCAGCCCGCGCGCCTTCAGATCGGCGAGCAACCCGTCGGCACCGCCGAAATGCCCCGCACCGACGGCGATGAAGGTCTTGCCGCCATGCGTCGCCAGCCGCGTAATCCAATCGGCCCAGCGCGTGTTGCGGTCGGTCAGAAGCACGCGTTGCAGCACCGGCGAGGCATGGGCCTCGCGCGCAAAATCCTCGGCAATGGCGTCGACATCACCTGCCTGCCACGCCGCCAGCAGCTTGTCGGTATCGGCGCGCGCATCTGCCATGTCGTCGAGGGTCGCGGTCAGCAGCAGCGCCTGATCGGCGTCGGGCAGCGTATCGAAATAGGCGAGCTGCTGCTGCGGCGTCTCCAGCCCGATGACTGCCTTGTTCGCCGCCCTGGCGCGGACCGTCAGCGCCGGTTCGACGCCGTCGGCGGAACTGATGCCCAGCCTTTCGTACGTCGCCTGATTGAGAGTAATCGCCGCCAGCCAGACCTTCATATGATCGAGCGCGACCAGCGGGATCCCGGCGTCCGCCGCTGCGGGACCGATTCGCGCTGCGGCAGCGGGTACGCGCTGCGCCAACGGCTTCAGATCGTCGCGGCGGCCAAGGCCTTCAAGCAAGGGCAGCATGGCAAAACGGTCATCAGGGATGATCGTCTCCAGCACCAGCGTATCAGCGGCACCCAGCCGGGCCGATGCGGACGGGGTCAGCCAGTCGACGCCCTTGGGCAAGGCATGGACGGTGCCGTAAAGCGTGATCTCCGCCCCACCGCTGCCGTGCACCACCCATAGCGCGGGCTTGGCAGCCACCGGTGCGGTGCAAACGGCAAGCAGCAGGGCAAGCGCCGACTTCACGCGGGCAGATGCCTGTCAAGAAAGCTCATCGCCCGCCCCCGCGCCAATGCCGCTGCGCCCTGATCGAAATCGGCGCGTTCGTCGCAGTTGAAGCCGTGGCCAGCGTCATAGGTAAAGATTTCAATGTCGCCGGGTACGGTGCGAATCTTGTCGACATCGGTCATCGGGATATGGCTGTCGCGTTCGCCGAAATGCAGCTGGACCGGGACTTTGGGGTGCATGGCCGCCATCGATGCGATGTTGCCGCCGTAATAGCCGATGGCGCAGGCGACCGGCAGCTGCGCTGCCGCCAGCCAGGCCATGGTGCCGCCGTAGCAATAACCGACGATCGCAGGGGCACGGCCGGTGCGTTCGGTCAGATATGCGACCGCAGCGGCGATATCCTTGATCGCATCGCCGCCAAGCGACGTGGCGAGTTCGACGCCCTTTTTGAAATCATCACCGGCATAGGTCAGTTCGACGCCGCGTTCCCTGCGGTCGAAAAGCGCTGGGGCGGCGGCGATGAAGCCGTCCGCCGCATAGCCATCGGTGACGCGGCGGATATGGTTGTTGACCCCGAAAATCTCCTGAATGACGACGATGCCGCGCTTGGAACCGGCGGGCGGTTCGGCGATATAGAGGTCGAAACTATGGCCGTCGGCGGCGGTCAGCTGGGTCATCGGGTGATCTCCTTGCACGCGCCCTGACTAACGCCGCCTGAACCGCCGCGCCAGCACCGGTTGCGATCAGGGCGCATCGCCGCTATGTCGCGCCGCAATGGCTTTCAAACTCCCCGATCACACCGACCGCGCCAAGGCAGCGGCCGAAGCCCGCAAGGCAAAACTCGACAAGTTCAAGAGCGCGCCGCCGCCGAACGAGGAGGCGCTGGCCGCACGCGCCCGCGCCGCCGAAAAACGCGCCGAACGCGAAGAGGAGCGCAAGGTCGAACGCGCCGCAGCCGCCGTTCGCGCCGAGGAAGCCCGCAAGCAGAAAGAAGCCGAAGCGGCGGTCAAGGCCGAACAGGACCGGCTGGTTGCGATTGCCAAGGACGCGGCAGCCAAGGCAGCGCGCGATGCGCGCTATGCCGCGCGCAAGGGGAAACGGTAGTCACTACCCTCTCCCGCTTCGGAGAGAGGCGCGGACTCGGCCATGGCCGAGCCGGATGAAGGCACTTCCGCACTTTGCCCTCAGCTTCCCACGCCCAAGCGGGCGCGGGCCCCTTCCTCTCCCCCAAATGGGAGAGGAGAATTATCCCCGCAGCATCTCTGCCAGCGTCGTCCCCAACTCGCTCGGTGACGGCGACACGCGGATGCCCGCCACTTCCATCGCGGCGATCTTGCTGCCCGCGTCGCCCTTGCCGCCCGACACGATCGCCCCGGCATGGCCCATGCGACGTCCCGGAGGCGCTGACGTACCGGCAATGAACCCGACCATCGGCTTTTTCCGCCCGCGCTTGGCCTCGTCGAGCAGGAACTGCGCGGCCTCCTCCTCCGCCGAGCCACCGATCTCGCCGATCATGATGATCGATTGGGTCGCGTCATCGGCGAGGAACAGTTCCAGCATGTCGATGAAATTGGTGCCGTTGACCGGGTCGCCACCGATGCCGACCGCGGTGGTCTGGCCCAGACCCACAGCCGTCGTCTGGTGCACCGCCTCATAGGTCAAAGTCCCGGACCGCGACACGACGCCGACCGAGCCTTTCAGGAAGATATTGCCCGGCATAATCCCGATCTTGCACTCGCCCGGCGTCAGCACGCCGGGGCAGTTCGGCCCGATCAGGCGCGTGTTGGAGCCCGACAGCGACCGCTTGACCCGCACCATGTCGAGCACCGGAATGCCCTCGGTAATGCAGATCACCAGCGGCATCCCGGCATCGATCGCCTCGCAGATCGCGTCGGCCGCACCGGGCGGCGGCACATACACCACGCTGGCATCGGCATCGGTGGCGGCCATCGCTTCGTGCACGGTGTTGAACACCGGCAGATCGAGATGCGTCTGCCCACCCTTGCCCGGCGCAGTGCCGCCGACGACCTTGGTGCCATAGGCGATTGCCGACTGGGTGTGGAACGTTCCCTGCTTGCCGGTGAAGCCCTGGGTGATGACGCGGGTGCTGGCGTTGACGAGGATGCTCATGTCAGGCGGCCTTCTTCACTTCGGCGACGATCTTTCGCGCGGCGTCGCCAAGATCATTGGCACTGACGATGGGAAGGCCCGAATCGGCCAATATCTGCTTGCCGAGATCGACGTTGGTCCCCTCCAGCCGAACGACCAGCGGCACCGACAAATTCACTTCCTTGGCCGCCGCGATGATGCCCTCGGCAATAATGTCGCAGCGCATGATGCCGCCGAAGATATTGACGAGGATGCCCTTCACCGCCGGGTCTTTGAGGATCAGCTTGAACGCGTTGGTGACCTTTTCCTTGTCCGCGCCCCCGCCGACATCGAGGAAATTGGCCGGCTCGGCGCCATTCAGCTTGATGATGTCCATCGTCGCCATCGCCAGCCCGGCGCCATTGACCAGGCAGCCAATGTCGCCGTCGAGCTTGATGAAGGCGAGATCGTACTTTGACGCCTCAACCTCGGCGGGATCCTCCTCGGTCAGGTCGCGAAGTTCGACCAGATCAGGGTGGCGATACAGTGCGTTGGGGTCAAAGCCGACCTTGGCGTCGAGCACCATCAACTTGCCGTCATTGGTGACCGCCAGCGGGTTGATTTCGATCTGCGACGCGTCGGTGCCGACAAACGCGTCGTACAGCTTGGCCGTAACGAACTCGGCCTGTTTGGCGAGGTCTCCGGTCAGGCCCAGTGCGGCAGCGACGGCGCGGCCATGGTGCGGCATGACGCCGGTCGCCGGATCAATGGTCATCGTCTGGATTTTCTCGGGCGTGTCATGCGCGACATGCTCGATGTCCATGCCGCCCTCGGTCGAAACGACCAGCGCGATGCGCCCGGTGGCGCGGTCGACGAGCAGCGCCAGATAGAATTCCTTGGCGATATCAACGCCGTCGGTGACGTAGAGCCGGTTGACCTGCTTGCCGTGCGGCCCGGTCTGGACTGTGACCAGCGTGTTGCCGAGCATGTCGGTCGCCGCTGCCCGCACGTCATCGGCGGAACGCGCCAGCCGGACGCCGCCCTTGGCCTCGGGCGGCAGTTCGGCGAACTTGCCCTTGCCGCGCCCGCCGGCGTGGATCTGCGCCTTCACCACATACAGGGGCCCGGGGAGCTTGGCGGCGGCGGCCACCGCTTCATCGACCGTCAGCGCGGCGAACCCGGCGGGAACCGGCACGCCGTATTTGGCGAGGACTTCCTTGGCCTGATATTCATGGATGTTCATGGAGTGCTGCTCCCAAGCCTTCGCAGATGCGGTATGCGGTGCTGCCTATGGATTGGGTTTGGGGTGAGGGCAAGGCGGGATGGCGCTCAATCAACCTCTATGCAGACCGGACCATTTGATACTCGGCGAAAGCGTCGGCATCGATCTCAACGGAAGCCGACTCGGCATAGTGAGTATTCGATCCGCGTTTTTTTACACCTGACACCCAATATTCGTGGCCGGTGACGACATCGCGATGGTTACCCCTGACGCCCTTACCTCTAATTTTGGCGAGCTCACGCCCCCTGTAATAGACAGTCTGTCCAGTCTTGGAGAACGTAACCCAACCGATCCGCGCATCTGTACCGTCGATGTCGCCGCTCTTGTTTTCGACGTACATCAATCGTCGCTCAAGCCCTCGGGTTAGTTGGGTTTTCACCGTCATCACCCCAACGATGGCTCAATCCCCTTACACGCCACCAGCAACTCCTTCACCGCATCGACGCTCACCTGAAAATTCGCCTTCGCCTCGGGGTTCAGTTCGATTTCGACCACCTTTTCCACCCCGCCTGCGCCGATCACGCAGGGTACGCCGACGTACAGGTCGTGCACCCCATATTGCCCGGTCAAATTCACCGCACACGGAATGACCCGCTTCTGGTCCTTCAAGAACGCCTCGGCCATGGCGATGCCGCTCGTTGCAGGCGCGTAATAGGCGCTGCCGGTCTTCAGCAGCGCGACGATCTCCCCGCCGCCGGCGCGGGTACGGGCGACGATGGCGTCGATGCGCTCCTTGGTGCTCCAACCCATCTTGATGAGGTCGGGGATCGGGATGCCCGCGACGGTCGAATATTCGACCACCGGGACCATCGTATCGCCGTGGCCGCCGAGCACGAACGCCGTCACGTCCTGGACGCTGACCTTGAATTCATCGGCGAGGAAGTGGCGGAAGCGGCTGCTGTCGAGCACGCCCGCCATGCCGACGACCATGTGGTGCGGCAGCCCGGAGAATTCACGGAGAGCCCAGACCATCGCGTCCAATGGATTGGTGATGCAGATGACGAACGCGCCCGGCGCATTGGCGGCGATGCCTTCGCCGACCGCCTTCATGACCTTGAGGTTGATGCCGAGCAGATCGTCGCGGCTCATCCCCGGCTTGCGGGCGATCCCGGCGGTGACGATGATGACGTCGCTGCCGGCGATATCGGCGTAATCGTTGGTGCCCTTGAGGATCGCGTCGAAGCCCTCGACCGGGCCGCATTGCGCGAGATCGAGCGCCTTGCCCTGCGGCACGCCCTCGACGACGTCGAACAGGGTCACGTCGCCCAATTCCTTGATCGCGGCGAGGTGCGCCAGCGTGCCGCCGATGTTACCGGCGCCGATAAGGGCGATCTTGTTGCGGGCCATGTGTGCGGGTCCTTGCTGAGAGGGTTTCGTCGGAGGCGTTAGAGCGGACGCGGGGAGGGTGCAACCGCGCGTGCCCCTCTCCCCTTGAGGGAGAGGCCGAGAGACGCCGCCCTTGCGGCGGCTGGGAGAGGGGCGTCGTTTTGCGGGCGGGAGTAAGAGACCTCTCCCGCCGCGCGAAAGGCGCGAGCCAACCTCTCCCTAAAGGGGAGAGGTATATCACCCATGCCCGAGCGCCAGATACTCAGCGGACTGCATCTCGATCAGCCGCGATACCGTCCGTTCGAATTCGAAACTGTTGTCGCCCGCCGGATACAGCGCCGCTGGTGCAGCATCGGCGGCGGCGATCAGCTTGACCTTATGTTCATAAAGCGCGTCGATCAGCGTGGTGAAGCGCGTCGCTTCGTTGCGATTCTCCGGCCCCATCACCGGCACGCCGACAAGGAACACCGTATGATAGCGCCGCGCGATGGCGAGGTAATCCGCCGCGCCCAGCGGCTGTCGGCACAAGCGGGCAAAGGAGAATACCGCGACGCCTTTCAGAGATTTCGGCACGAACAGCGTCCGCCCGCCGGGGACGGGAATCGTCTCGGTCGGCACTTTGGCGCGGTCCTCGACGGGGTAATCGGTCAGCCGGAAGAAGGCGTCAGCCATCGCCTCGGTTGCCGCTGGCCCATTGGGCACATGCCAAGTCGCCGCCCCGGCCAGCCGCTGCATCCGGTAATCGACCGGCCCGTCGAGCGTAACTACGTCGCACCGCGCCTTGATAAGGTCGATGAAGGGCAGGAACAGTTGGCGGTTAAGGCCGTCCTTATAGAGGTCATCGGGCGCGCGGTTTGACGTCGTCACCACAGTCACCCCAGCGTCGAACAGTGCGGTGAACAGCCGCGACACGATGGCAGCATCGGCGATGTCCTTGACCTGCATCTCGTCGAAGCACAGCAGTCGCGCCCGCCCCGCCTCCCAGCGTGCCACCTGGGGGATTGGATCGTCGCCCGAAGCCTCGCGCGCCGCAAAGATCGCGGCGTGGATTTCGAGCATGAATTCGTGGAAATGGACGCGGCGCTTGGGCGTCACGTCGGTGTGCGCAAAAAACAGGTCCATCAGCATCGACTTGCCGCGCCCAACGCCGCCCCAGATATACAGGCCGCGCGGCGCTTCGGGGGCATCGCGGCCAAGGAGACGACCCAACAAGCCGGGCTTGTCCGCCGGAGCTTCCAGCGCAATCGCTAACGCATTGAGGTCGGCCGCCACCGCCGCCTGCGCCGGATCGGCGCGAAGCTCACCAGCCGCGACCAGCGCGTCATAGGCGGAAAGAACGGCACTCATTTTCCTTCCCCTTGCGGGGGGGAAATCGGTTGCATGGGTCATGCGAACCGGCTCAAACCGCCGCATCTCCGCCCCTGATCAGCGAACTGCGCGGAATCTTGCGCATTGTTGCAGTGAACGATGCGGTATTCACCCCATCCTGGGTCACCAGCCCGCGCACGAACAGCATCTTCCCAGTTTCTTTAAGGATTTCGCCGGTCGCATAGATCGGTTTGCCGACGATCCCCGGCGACAGAAAGTCGGTAGCGCAGCTCAATGTCACCGCGCCGCTGTTTTCTAGCTGGCGGAAAATGAAGCTGAACATCGCCATATCGATGAACGACATGATGAAGCCGCCGTGGAGATAACCCAGCCCGTTCGAATGCCGACGGTCGGTCTCCATCCGGCATTCAACGCCCTTGTCCGGCGTCTCCCGGAAATACAGATCGCCGAGCAGCGAGGCAAAGCGCCCATCCGCCTCGCGGTGCCACCGGCTCCAACCGGCAAGGGGACCTTCGGTGATGAATTCGCGCGCCATGGTGCGATGCGGTAGCCGGGCGAACTGCTGCCGTCCAGTTCAGCCCGCCCGTTCGACCATCATGATCTTGATCTCGGCGATCGCTTTGGCCGGGTTCAGGCCCTTGGGGCAGACGTTGGCGCAGTTCATGATCGTGTGGCAGCGGTAGAGGCGGAACGGGTCTTCGAGCGCGTCGAGCCGCTCGCCGGTCATCTCGTCGCGGCTGTCCGCCAGCCAGCGATACGCCTGAAGCAAGATCGCTGGGCCGAGGAATTTATCGCTGTTCCACCAATAGGATGGGCAGGCGGCTGAGCAGCAAGCGCACAGAATACACTCGTACAGCCCGTCGATCTTGGCGCGCTGTTCGACCGATTGGATGCGTTCGGCCCCCGATGGCGCTGGCGTAACGGTCTGCAACCACGGCTTGATCGAGGCATATTGTGCATAGAAATGCTTGAAATCAGGGACTAGGTCCTTGACGACCTCCATGTGCGGCAACGGCGTGATGCGGATTTCGCCTTTCACGTCCTCGATGGCCTTGGTGCAAGCGAGTGTGTTGGTACCATCGATGTTCATCGAGCATGACCCGCAGATGCCTTCGCGGCACGACCGGCGGAAAGTCAGCGTCGAATCGACCTCACCCTTGATCTTGATGAGCGCGTCGAGAACCATCGGCCCGGTGGTATCAAGGTCGAGATCGTAGGTATCATAGCGCGGGTTTGCCCCGTCGTCGGGGTTCCAGCGATAGATTTTGAACGACCGCACGTTGGTCGCACCCTGCGGCGCGGGGTAGCGCTTGCCTTTGGCGGAGATGACGCTGTTCTTGGGAAGGGAGAATTCGGCCATGGCACCGGGGCTATGCCCAACGTCGCCATTTCGCAAGCGCGAAAGGCCGTTATAGAGTCGCACATGCAGCTGACAGATTGCCACAACTTCGCCGACTTCCGCGAACTCGCCCGCCGCCGACTACCGGGGCCGGTGTTCCATTACATCGACGGCGCGGCGGACGATGAACGTACCAAGGCGCGCAACACCGCCGCCTTCGACGGATGCGACCTGGTCCCCGACGTGCTCGCCGGGGTCGCCGATGTCGACATGACGACGACGGTGATGGGCAAGACCATCGCCATGCCGCTTTTCCTGTCCCCCACCGCGTTGCAACGGCTGTTCCACTGGCGCGGCGAGCGTGCCGTCGGTGCGGCAGCGATGAAGTTCGACACCTGGTTCGGCATCTCCTCGCTGGCGACCGTCAGCATCGAGGAGGTCGGCGCGACCATCGCCTCGCCCAAGCTGTTCCAGCTCTATGTCCATAAGGACGAGGGGCTGAACCGGTCGCTGATCGAACGCGCGCAGGCGGCGAAGTTCGATGCGCTGGCGCTCACCGTCGATACGATTGTCGGCGGCAACCGCGAGCGCTGCCTGCGCACCGGCTTCACTTCGCCACCACGGCTGACGCCGGGGTCGGCTATCAGTTTCGCCATCCACCCGCGCTGGACGCTCGACTACCTGTTCCGCGAAAAGTTCAGCCTGCCCAATCTCGACGGCCATCTGCCCGAGGGATCCAAGGTCGCCATGTCGGTCGCCGACTATTTCACCCAGATGCTCGATCAGTCACTCGACTGGAAGCGTGCCGAGGCGATCCGGGTGCAATGGGGTGGCGAATTCTGCCTGAAGGGGATCATGTCGGTCGGCGACGCACGACGGGCCGTTGATATCGGCGCAACCGCGATCATGGTGTCGAACCATGGCGGACGACAGCTGGACGGCAGCCGCGCGCCCTTCGATCAGTTGGCGGAAATCGTCGACGCAGTCGGCGATAAGCTTGACGTCATCTGTGACGGCGGGGTGCAGCGCGGCTCGCACGTACTCAAGGCGCTCAGCGTTGGGGCCAAGGCGTGCTCGGGCGGGCGGATGTACCTGTACGCATTGGCAGCGGCGGGCCAGCCGGGGGTCGAACGCGCGCTGGGCAAATTGCGCGCGGAGATCGAGCGGGACATGAAACTTATGGGAGCGCGAACAGTCGGCGCACTGCACAGAGGCAACCTCCGCTGGCGATAGCGCGCTACCCCGGCACCTTCTTCCCCAGATAACCGCTCAGCCGGTTGGTGCCCGGCATCGTCGCCGTCGCCGGGTGGAGCAGATCGTACATCACGGCATTCTCCAGCACGCGCTGCACATAATTGCGCGTTTCATAGATCGGGATCGATTCGATCCAGTCGACCATGTCGGCCCCTGTCTCGCGCGGGTCGCCGTTGGCGGTGATGAACTTGCGCGCGTTTCCGGGCCCGGCGTTATACGCGGCCACGGCGAGCACGTATGACCCGCTGAACGAAGCACGTAGCCGGTCGAAATAGGCCCCTCCGAGGGTGACGTTATAGACCGGATCATCGGTCAAACGACTGTCCGAAAACCGCAAACCCAGCTTCCCAGCCGTCTCGGCCGCAGTGTCTGGCAACAGTTGCATCAGACCCTTGGCATTGGCGTTCGAGACGATGGCGCGGTCGAATTGGCTCTCCTGCCGGGCGATGGCGTGTATCATCGTCCATTCCGGTGCCAGGCTGTCGGGCAAAGTCAGCTGTGGATAGGCGTAATCGATCAGCGCCAGCTCCCCCTCCTGCCGCGCTGCCTTGCCGATGAGGACGCCAAGATCGGGGCGGGCGAGCGGCTGCACGAGCGTCGCTACCAGTGCTTGATCTTCAGCGGTCTGGGCGCGGTCGACGATCGCCCTCATGAACAGAGCCTGCCGGTTGCGGTCACCCAGATCACCAAGAGCGCGCACCGCCAGCACCAGGCTGTCCTGCTGAAACTTCGCAGCTTTCGCCGGGTCGATGGGAGGCAATGGTGGCTTGACCAGCACCAGCGGGCGACCGAGCCGCTCGGCCGCAAGTTGTCCATAGAAATAATCGGTATGGGCAGCGGCTGACTCATAATCGCTGCGGGCTTCGAGCGTTCGGCCGGCAGCTTCGGCAGCGCGGCCCGTCCAATAATCGCCGCGTGTCTGGCTCAGCGGGGTCTGCGCTGCTGAACGAACGTTCTGGAAATGCGCTACCGCGTCCACCGGACGCCCAAGCTTGCGCAGCGCGAGCCAGCCAGCCAGCCATTCGCTCTCGATGAACGCCTGACGCTCGCCGAGCGTCCGTTCCGTTAGAGAACGGCCCAAGGGGAAAGCAGCGTGCCGGGCGGCGAGGGTAAATGCCGTCGCGCTATCCCCATCGCGCCACGCCCCGCGCGCGAGATCGAGCCTTGCCTTCAGCCACTGTTCGGGATCGAGAATCAGGCCAGGTGGCAGCACCGCCCCTGCCAAGCGGGTTCGCGCTCCAGCTATATCACCCTTGCGTTTCAGCCACATCGCTTGATCAAGGATGAGCCCGGGCTCGTCACGCAACTCAGGCGGCACCCCAGCCAGCCGGTTCATCGTATCGGTCGAATTGACCCGGCAAGCGATCCGCGCAAGCAGCCACAGGCGCTGGTCCATCGTCAGGCGCGGCAGTAACCGCGCGGCGGCGCTGGTCTGGCCGCTCCACAACAGCCTATCGGCGCGGGCGAGATAGTCCTGCGGCGTCAGATCGCCTTCGAAAAGCGTCAGCAGCTGGGTTTCCGCGAGCGGATCGAGGCCTGCCGAGTCCCAAGCCTCACGCGCCGCCGCCTGCGCCTCTACTGTCTTGCGCTGAACGAGCAATGCCTCTGCCTGGCGCAGCTTGCCCAGCGCCGAAACCGGTGGAAACTGCTTGAAATACGCCAGCCGGTCCGCAGGCGACACGCTTGCGTCGATGGCCTTTTCAGCTCGGCGGCGAATGGTGCCAACAGCGGGCCAATCGGTGTGATCGCGCAGGAAGCCCGCAAATTCCGCGAACGTTCCTGGATAGGCGTCACGCCGCAGACGGTCCCAGACCACCACAGCGTCGAGGACCGGTACCGGTGTAAAGCGATTGAGCGGCGAGGCAGGTAACGTGCCGAACCGCCCGGTGGCGCTGTCAGCCAGGCGGGCGCTGTAGACGCTGCGCGCGGCATCGGATAATTCCGCCGACGCGGGTGCGGCCAACGCCAATACGGCGGCGATGGCAACCGACTTCAAAACCACACGCAAACTCCGGAAAATTACCGCGCCACAGCCCGCGTATAGAGATGCCAGGTCGCATAGCCCAGCACCGGCAGCGCAACGATCAACCCCACAAACAGCGGGATCGCGCCGAGCAGCAGGATCAGCGCGACAGTTACGCCCCAACGCGCCACCGTCACGGGAGATTTTCGGAAGGCGGCCACCGAGGTCAGCACCGCCGCCAGCGGATCAACGTTGCGGTCGACGATCATCGGAAAGCTGAACGCCGCGACCGCCAGAGTTACCAGCGCGAACCCGGCACCGACGATGTTGCCGACGATGATCATCGTCCAGCCGGCGCTACTACCCAGCATCGTGCTCATGAAGTCGGCCAAGGTCGCGGGCCCCGCGCGGCCAAGCGTGTTTGTATAGATCGCCCAAGCCGCCCCCATCCACGCCATGAAGATCACCGCCAGCATAACTGTCAGCACGGCCAGCGGCAGCCGTGAGCGGCCCTTCAACGGATCAAGGAAATGCCACCAATTGGCATCGATATGCTGTTCGCGCCGCCGCGCCAATTCGTAAAAACCCGCCGCCGCCGCTGGCCCGACCAGCGCAAAACCCGCCGCCAGCGGAAACAGCAGCGGGAACAGTCGATCGTTGAAGGCAAAGACTGAAGCCGCGATCCCGGCAACAGCATAAATAATTGGCAGGAGCAGGATGTCGCCGCGCTTGTCCTTGAAATCGGCCCAGCCGGCGGCCAGCGCCCAGTTGATGTCGGCCGTGGTAATCGCCTTGACCGGCGCGGCTTCGAAAGGATCGGCGGTGATGTCCATTGCGGCTCTCCCCGGATTTGATGCGGATGATAGCGGGACGTGCCGGGGAGGCAAATCATTCCTCCGCTACCAGCGCCCGCCAGGCGGCAAGCGTGTCGTCGAGCCGAAACGCGTTGGCGCGATCGCTTGGGCGGACGCGGCGCGGGCCGTTCTGACGGATCAGCGCCGCCGCCCATGCCCCGGCGTCGCCCGGGTCGGCGAGAAGCCCATACTGCTCCCAGCCAAGCACATCGACGGCATTGCCAGCCGTCGGCGACGCAACCACCGGCGTCCCGCACGCCAGGGCCTCGAGCAGCGTGTTCGCCGCCCCCTCCCACCACGACGGCAGCGCGAATGCTGCCGCCCGGACGAGATGGGGAAAGGGATTGTCGGCGATACCCGCCAGACTGACACGCGCCGTCACGCCGAGCGCCTCTGCCAGCGCCTCCAACTCCACGCGCTGCGGGCCTTCACCCAGGATGATCAGTCGGAGATCTGTGGTGCGCGCGATCGCCTCGATTAACACGGCAAAGTTTTTCTGGACTGTCAGCCGCCCGATGCCAAGCACGAACGGTGGCCCGCCATCGTTAGCGAAGGGATGTTGACACGGTGCCGCCGCCTTCGCACGCACCCTCGCCGTATCGACACCATTGGGAATAAGCGTCACCGCGTGCCCCAGCCGCGCATCAGTGGCGAGGCCCGGCGCCACCGCGACAATCCGGTCAGCACTCCACCTCAACGCCGCAAGTTGCACGGCGTTGAACAGCCCCGCGACGACACCCGGGCCGCGCCCGCTGCAGCGATGATCGATATCGTTAGAAAAACGGTAGATGCGGGTAACGCCGCTGAGCCCCGCCAGTGCCGGCAGGAACAGCGGATGGCCGCGATTGCCCGCAGAGATCAGCGTGACCGGACGGTTTGTCTTGGCCCAGCGTCTCAACCGCCACGCCGCCAGCAGCAATTGTCGGATGCTCAGCTTCCCCCCGCGGGTCAGCGCGACCACTGGCACGCCTGCGAGCATCGCTGGCCCACGGAACAAGCCAGCGTTGCGGCAGGTCAGCAACGTAACAGCACGGTCGTTTGACAGCGCATCGGCAATGAAGACAGCATTGCGCGCGACGCCGGTCGCCGACAGGTCGAGCACGAAGACCGCGACAGGGGGTGGTATGGGCATACGGCGCAGCATCCGGCCTGATTCCGGCGATGTCGAGAACCCAGTTCACCAATCTGCCACCATAATGGGATAGAGTTGCTGCTGCGCTGAGCGGAGGTCGATCATGGTGAAGCTATCGGTGGTCACGGCGCTTGCAGCGACGCTGCTCGGCAGTACGGCGGCGCAAGCCGTGACGACGGTCGTCAGTGCGGTGCTTGATCGGCCCTATGTGTTCCCCGGACCGTCCGACCGCCACCCGAGCTATTACACCCAATATCTGACCCCGGCGTTCCCGTACAACGTCGGCGACACGCTCGATGTGACGCTGACCTTCCCGGGCGGTGCGCCGCTCAATCTGGGCTTTCTGCCGTATGATGCGCAGTTCACCGTCTTCGGCGGCGGCGGTTATACGAGCACGGTCTACCAGTCGACGGCGACGCTGAGCTTCATCAATGCCGTGGGAGCGGTCAACGCGACGACCGGCCCGCAGACCGGCGTGTTCGATCGCAACCCGGCGGTCGATTTTACCGGCGTCCGGCAGATGCAGCGCGGGCCCTTGAGCTTTGACGGCATCCACGTCGTCATCCACCTCGACAGCGCCTATGTGCCGTTCGGCCCCGCCGTGCCGCCAGCGACGTTCAGCGCCTTTGAAATCAGCTTCAGCAACGACGTTCCCGAACCCGCCGCCTGGGTCATGCTGATCGCCGGGTTCGGCCTGGTCGGCGCGGCGATGCGGCGGCGGGCGGTGCCGTTAGTGCGCGGGGCGTAGCACGCCGCTGCGCAGGATCGGCAGCAGGAATGCCGTGATGAAGACGGTGTTCGACACCGCGTTGAGCCTGAATCCGGTCGCCACCGACAGGCTGCTGTCGATGACATACCAAGTTACCATGCCCAGCGTCAGCAGCTGCCAGGCGCGCGCATTGGCGCCCGCCGTCACGACGATCGCGTAGATCGTCGCCGACCAGCCCAGCGACACCGCCCCCATCAGCGCGAGTGCAAAGCGCAGCACAGGTGTCATCGGATCGGTATTTCCAAGCAGCGTCAGCACCGCGCGCGCCGGCGCGTCGGTTGCCGCGAATGCCGCGCTGATCAGCACCAGCCCAAACACCGCCACCGCCGCGCACCAAACCACCAGCCAACCCTGCCAAAACCGTGTCATCACCGCCTCCTTCCCGAATCTGTAGCATCTGCTACATAGCCGAAGCGTGAAGCGCTTGCTACAGAAATTTCATGATCATCCGCGATGACCGCCGCGAAACCGCCATCGAGCGCATGGCCGACCATCTGCTGGCGCACGGGCTGGACGGCGCGCGGCTGCGGGCGCTGGCGACCGCGGCGGGGACCAGCGACCGCATGCTGCTGTATTATTTCGCCGATCGTGACGAACTGCTGGCAGCGACGCTGGAGCGCATCGCGGCGCGGCTGACGGCGATGCTCGATGCCGCGATCCCTGCAGGCGTGCGGCTGGGGTTCGCGCCGTTGCTCACCGCCGTCTGGGCGGCGATGCGGTCGCCGCTACTGTCGCCCTATATGCGGCTATGGCTGGAACTGGCGGCGGGCGCGTCGCGGCAGCGTCAACCCGACCGTGCCGTCGCCACCGCGATCATGGCCGGCTTCGCGGACTGGGCGGAGGCGCATCTCGATGGCCCGCCCGACGAGGCGGCGCTGGTGCTGGCGACCCTCGAGGGCATGCTGTTCCTCGACGCCGTCGGGCGCGCCGATCTGGCGGACGCCGCGGCGCGGCGCGCGGGCGGTCAATGATGCGCGAGCGGTCAATGACAGCAGGGCGACGCAGGGCTAATCACCGTCGATGACCGAAACCGTCACCCATCGCGGCATCGCCCTCGCCTATCGCTATCAGCCCGGCACCGGGCCGCTGACGGTTTTCCTGCCCGGCTATATGTCGGACATGACCGGTGCCAAGGCCGAAACGCTGGCGTCGTGGGCGACCACGACCGGCGGTGCATTCCTGCGGCTCGATTACAGCGGCTGCGGGGCGAGCGGCGGCGATTTCCTGGATGGCAGCATCAGCCGCTGGGCCGACGATGCGCGCGCGGTCATCGATCATGTCGCGCCCGGCGCGCGTATCATCCTGGTCGGCTCGTCGATGGGCGGCTGGATCGCGTTGCGGCTCGGGCTGGCGCCGGGCGGGCGGCTGGCGGGCCTCGTCGGCATCGCAGCCGCGCCGGATTTCACCGACTGGGGTTTGGACATAACCGATGCCGACCGCGCACTGCTCGACACGCAGGGATGGTTCACCCGGCCCAGCGGCTATGAGCCCCAGCCCTATCGCTATTCCCGCGCGCTGATCGCCGATGCCCCCGCCGCCTGTGTAATGGCCGGTCCCATCGCCATCGACGCGCCGGTGCGGCTGCTCCACGGTCAATGCGACGACGCGGTGCCGTGGGTGCTGAGCACCGAAATCGCCGAACGGTTGCGTTCGGACGATGTTCAGGTCGTGCTGGTCAAGGACGGCGATCACCGGCTGTCGCGCCCCGCCGATCTGGCGCTGCTGACGCGGACGGTGGAGGAATTGATCGCCCGATGACGCGCACCCCTGCCCTGCTGCTGCTCCTGATCACCGCCGTCCCGGCGCTGGCGGAGCCGTCCGCCGCCGACAGGCACCGCTACGATACCTGTCTGGCGCAGGCGCGCAGCGATCCGGCAGTCGCGGTGCAGGCGGCACAGGGCTGGCGGATCGAACGCGGCGGCGTGCCCGCGCGCCACTGCCTCGGCCTCGCCCAGCTGGCGCTCGGCGATTATGCCGCCGCCATTGCAAGTCTGGAGGGCGCGGCGCTCGAATCGGAAGCCGATGCCAATGGCCAGGCGGCGCTGTTATGGGCGCAGGCCGGCAATGCGGCGCTGCTGGCCGAGCAGACCGACAAGGCGATCACCGATCTGTCGACCGCCGTGGCGGAGGCTTCGGGCCCCGCCAAGGCCGATCCGCTGATCGACCGCGCCCGCGCCTATGTCGAGGCGAAACGGCTGCCCGAAGCCGCCGCCGACCTTGACCGCGTGACCGGCATCGCGCCCGACAATCGCCTCGGCTGGCTGCTCAAGGCGACGCTGGCGCGGCGGGCGGGCGATCTGGCCAAGGCGGAAACCGCGATCCTGGCGGCGGCGAAACTGGGTGCCGACGCCGATGTCGAGCTCGAAGCGGGCAATATCGCAAAGGCGCAGGGCAAGACCGATCTGGCGCGTCAGGCGTGGCAGGCGGCGGCCGACAATTCACCGGAGTCGGACGCGGGCAAGGCCGCCAAGGCGGCACTGGCTAAAGCAGCGCCCGCGCCGTCCAGTAAGTGATGCCCGCTGCGACGTATGCCGCCGCGAACATATAGGCGAACATGAAGGCCGGCCATTTCCAGCCGCCCGTCTCGCGGCGCGTCACCGCCAGCGTCGAAATGCACTGCGGCGCGAACACGAACCACGCCAGAAACGCCAGCGCTGTCGGCAGGCTCCAGGCGTGGTGGAGCGTGGCGATCAGCCCGGCGCTATGTTCGGCATCGGTGCCCTGCAGCGAATAGACCGTGCCGAGCGCCGACACCGCGACCTCGCGCGCCGCCATGCCGGGGACCAGCGCCAGGCTGATTTCCTTGTTGAAGCCGATGGGCGCAAAGATGTGTTGGAGCGCCGAGCCGATGCGCCCGGCGGCGGAATATTCGAGCGCGGTGCCGCTCCATCCGGCGGGAGGCTTGGGCCAGGTTGCCAGCACCCAGAGCGCCACTGTCGAGCCGAGAATGATCGTCCCGGCGCGCTCCAGAAACGCCCGCGCCCGCGACCACATGCCGATCAGAATGTCGCGCGGCGCGGGCCATTGGTACTTCGGCATTTCCATCAGGAAGGTCGGCGTCGGGCCCTTGGTCACCGTCCGCCGCAATACCCACGCCGCGACCAGCGCGCCGCCGACCCCGGCCCCGTATAGCGCGAAGAGCACCAGCCCCTGCAGGTTGAACACCCCCCAGACCTTCGTCGTCGGGATGAACGCGCCGATGATGACCGCATAGACCGGCAGCCGCGCCGAACAGGTCATCAGCGGCGCGATCAGGATCGTCGTCAGCCGGTCTTTGGGGGCGTCTATGGTCCGCGTCGCCATGATGCCTGGGATGGCGCAGGCAAAGCTTGAAATCAGCGGGATGAAGGCGCGACCGTTCAGCCCGACGCGCGCCATCAGCCGGTCCATCAGGAACGCCGCGCGGACCATATAGCCCGATTGTTCGAGGCACAGGATGAAGAAGAACAGGATCAGGATCTGCGGCAGGAACACCACGACCGCGCCGACTCCGCCGAGGACGCCGTCGACGAGCAGCGAGCGCAGATCGCCCGGCGCCATGGTCGCCGACAGCTGACCCTGCAGCCACGTCACCCCCGCCGCCAGCCACTCCATCGGTGCCGCCGCCCAGGCAAAGACGCCCTGGAACATGAAGAACAACAGCCCCGCCAGCAGGATCGGCCCAATGACCGGATGCAGCGCGATGCCATCGAGCCTCTGCGACCAGCGCCGGTGTGCGCCTTGTGCCAGCGTCACCGTCTCGGCGATGGTGCGCGCTTCACGCTGAAGCAGGCGGGTATCGGCCTCCCCCGGCGAAGGCGAATGGATATGCCCCGCCAGCAGCACGCCGCTGAGCGCCGTCGCCAGATCGGCGAGACCGCGTTTGCGCACGGCGACGGTCGGCACCACCGGCAGGCCGAGGATCACCGACAGCTGCTTGGCATCAATGGTCGTGCCGTCGCGCTCGGCCAGATCGACCATGTTGAGCGCGACGATCATCGGCAGCCCAAGCCGCCGCAACTCCAGAACAAAGCGCAGATGGTTGCGCAAATTGGTCGCGTCGACGACGGCGACGATGGCGTCGATGGCGCGTTCGCCCGCCAGCCGCCCCAGCACCGCGTCGCGCGTCACCGCTTCGTCGGGGGAGCGCGGCGTCAGGCTATAGGTGCCGGGCAGGTCGATCAAGTCGGCGGTACGGCCATCGGGCAGCGGCAGCTTGCCGGATTTGCGCTCGACGGTGACGCCGGGATAATTGCCGACCTTCTGCCGCGATCCGGTCAAGGCGTTGAACAGGCTGGTCTTGCCGGCGTTGGGGTTGCCGACAAGCGCCACCGCAGGCGCGAGTACGGGCGAGTTCATCGGGCTATTCGGCAGCCTGCAGCAAATGCACGGCGATGGGTTCGACTTCGATCAGGCTGGCCATCGAACAACGCAGTGCAACGCACATGTTGCCGACCCGCACCGCCAGCGGATCGCCGCCAAAAGGTGCGCGGTGGAGCAGTTCGACATCGACGCCCTCGTCGAAACCGAGTTCGTGCAGCCGCGTCGCGGTCAGCGGATCGACGTTCGCCCGATCGATGGCAACGATGGTCGCGGTCTCACCGGGGCTGAGGCTGGCGATGGGTTTTGCGGTTGCCATGAACGGGGAACACTCGCGCGGTTGTTGCGAATGCTTATCATGTGCGTATGACGAGGGCTAGTGGCAAGGGGACGGATGGCTAAACCGCCGGATACCGAAGCCGCCCCAAAAACCGCGCCGGATCCGGCAGATTATCGAACGCCCCCAGCACCCGCCCCTTGGCCTTTTCAAAGCGCATGATGCCATCGATGCGCCGGTCGAGGAACGCCCAGGTCGCGGCGTTGCCCTCGCTGTCGTCATCGAGCCAGTACAGCAGCGTCGCCGAATAGACGGCACCCAGGATCGTGCGCTTGGTATAGTGATTATAGTCGGTCGCCGTATCGCCCGCCGCGCGCCACATAGCATCGGCGGTCCGCCAAAGTGTCTTCAATCCCATCGCAGCGTTCTGCGGCAACGCCATGATCGCCAAACACCGGCGAACTGCTTCCTTGTCGCCCTCGGCGGCTTGCAGTCGCGAGGTGACTGCAAGCCGGATGCGCTCGCGGACCTTCATCGTCGCAGCACCCGCTCCCGCCATCGCCTCGGTCATTTCCGCATCGGCCCGCGCCGTATAAGCATCCGCCATCGCCGCAGCATCGGGCAACGCCATGGCGGCAATGTCCCTGTCGATGCCCGCCGCGTCGGCTCCGGTATCGCGCGCCGTCGCGCTCCAGCCGTCGAACGGCACCGACGGCAGCATCGCCGCAATCAGCCTTGGGCGGAGTTCGGCGAGGGGACTGTCTTCCATGCAAGCGCTATAACGCAGCCAAGACTGGGAATCGATGCGGCACTTGCACCCAAGTCAAGCATGACGAAGCGGCACGGATCGGCCATGATCGTCGGATGCTTCTCCCCGTCGCCGCCGCCGCGCTGATCAGCCCCCACGACCGCATTCTCGTGGCGCAGCGCATTCAGGGCCAGTTCGCCGGCCTATGGGAATTTCCCGGCGGCAAGATAGAAAACGGCGAAACCCCTGAAGCGGCGCTGGTGCGCGAACTGGACGAGGAACTGGGCGTCACGGTCGATTCAACGGCGCTGACCCCGCTAGCTTTCGCGAGCGAGGATATCGGCGCGCACCATCTTGTCCTCCTGTTGTTCGCTGTGCGCCGCTGGGCCGGCGAGCCGCGCGGTCTCCTCGGTCAGCCCCTGCGCTGGGTAAGCGCTGCCGAACTGGCACGACTAGCAATGCCGCCGGCCGATGCGCCGCTGGTGGCGGCGTTGACCGAATTCATCGAAAAGGACCGGTAAGCGATGACCATAGAATGGCGCGGGGATTTTATAGAGGTCCGACGCGAGGGAAGGTGGGAATATGCAGCGCGGACGCGAGGCATTGGCGCTGCAGTCATTCTCGCGGTGACCAATGCCCGGGAGATAGTATTGGTGGAGCAATACCGTGTGCCGCTCGGTAAGCGCTGCCTCGAACTGCCTGCCGGGCTGATCGGCGATATGGACGACGGCGCATCGGCGCACGAAACCGCGGAACGCGAGCTTGCCGAAGAGACCGGCTTTACCGCCACACATTTCGAAGATCTGGGTGAATTCGCAACCTCACCCGGAATGACGAGCGAAACGTTCCACCTGTTTCGAGCCACCGGCCTGAACCGAACGGGGGCTGGTGGCGGTGTCGGCGGCGAGGCGATCGACGTACACGTCGTCGCGCTCGCCGCCCTTGCCGCCTTTATCGATGACAAGCGCCGGGCCGGCGTTGCGATCGATTGCCGGCTGGTCGTGGCATTGCCGCTGCTCTGACCCGTTAAGCAGCGGTAGCCCGCGGCCCGCGCTTGCGGCGGGCGACGCCGACAAGGCCGAACCCGGCGGCAAACAGAGCCCATGTTTCCGGCTCTGGAACAGCTCCCGACAGCGAACTGCCGTTGAAGTTGAACAAATTCCCGATGACGAAACCCTGGGTATGGCCAGGAGCGGTCGGGTAAATCGCAAATGGAGTTCCGTGCAGCGATGGCGCCAGGGCAACAAAGCCGTTGATGCGGCTCTGCAGATCGGCGGGCCCACCCGACGCCGCAATCGTGGAATTGGGATATTCGATCGTCCAGATCGCTCCCTGGATCGCCGCGAGGTCGGCATATTTGCTCGCCGAGTTGCCATTTTGGATGGCAACACCTTTGGCAGCCAAGCCGCCGATCTCACGCTTTTGCAGCGTCGTCAGAACATGGCCTGAAGCGTCCGTCAGCAACGGCGCGACATGATACGGCAGGTTGATGCCGTACTGGTAGCCGACACCGACATTGATGTTGTGGAACAAATCGACGCAAAAGCCGATCAGGTCGAACGATGGTGCGCCAGCGGCCGTACCGAAATTGGCGTGGAAGATGACATCTGACGCATAGTCGTTAGTGGTGGTTGCACCGGTGGTGACATAGGTCGTGCCGGGATTGTATATGCCCGCGGTCTGCAGGAAGACGTTGGTGTTGGTGGCGCCAGCCGGAGCATTGGCCGCCAAGCATAGACCTGCCGTCACCGCAAATGCGGCGTTTTTAAATTTAGACAT
>JBBQVA010000002.1:0-193426 GCA_038211945.1 Sphingomonadales bacterium | reverse complement strand
GGCGCCAGCAAAGCGAAGCGGTTTTCTTTCGGCCCTTGAGGGTTGGTCAGCTGCGGTTTTTGAAGCGCCAGCTGTCGTTGCCAGTCTCGACGATGT
Organism: Sphingomonadales bacterium; assembly: GCA_038211945.1. Lineage (GTDB taxonomy): Bacteria > Pseudomonadota > Alphaproteobacteria > Sphingomonadales > Sphingomonadaceae > Sandarakinorhabdus. The sequence continues at coordinate 193,330 of JBBQVA010000002.1, read as the reverse complement.
CGCAATGGTGCGTGATGCGGTCGAGCAGTGCGGTGGTCATTTTGGGGTCACCGAACACGGTTGGCCATTCGCCGAACGCGAGGTTGGTGGTGATGATCACCGAAGTCTTCTCATAGAGTTTGCTGATCAGGTGGAACAGCAACTGGCCGCCTGAGCGCGCAAATGGCAGATAGCCGAGTTCATCGAGAACAACGAGTTCGAGCCGGCCGAGCTGGGCAGCGAGCGAGCCAGCCTTGCCGATCCGCGCCTCGTCCTCGAGCCGGGTGACCAGGTCGACAGTGTTGAAGTACCGGCCACGGGCACCGGCACGCACGACGCTGGCAGTAATGGCGATGGCCAGGTGCGTCTTTCCGGTCCCTGTGCCACCGACCAGCACGATATTGCGCTTGGTCGGCAGGAACGACCCGGCATGCAGTGAACGGACCAGTTCCTCGTTGATCGGGGTGCCCTCGAACTTGAACGCGTCGATGTCCTTCACCACCGGCAGCTTGGCGGCGCTCATCCGATAGCGGATCGAGGCGGCATGGCGGTGGGCGGCTTCGGCGAGCAGCAGATCGGCCAGTATCTCTGCGATCGTGCGTTTGCGCTGCACACCGGTGGTGACTGCATCGTCGAACGCACCAGCCATCCCCTTGAGGCCGAGCGCGCGCATGGCGTCCAACATCTCATGCCGCTGCATCGAGATCTCGTACGGTATCATAGCGGGCGCAGTCGGCGATCGGTGGGTGGGTAAGCTTGAGATCGACGACGACGTTCAGCGGCTGATCGACAAGCGGTTCGCGCCGTCGCGACAAGATGTTGAGGATCACCTCGTCGCTGGCCGCGCCCGCGTCGAGTGCTTCGAAGACCGCAGCCTCGACCGCTTCCAGCCCATCGCCCGATATGGCCGCCAGAACGCGAACAAAGCGGCGGTCGGCATCGTCACCGCTGCCAAGCTTGCGCCGCAACCGAGCAAGCGCGGGCGGCAGATCCCAGCCCAGGAAGGGAGCGCCGTTCCGCAGCGCGCCGGGCTTCTTCACCAGCACCGGCAGATAGTGCCAGGGATCATAAATCGTCCGGTCGCGCCCGAAGCAGCGAGGATGCTCGGCGACGACCTCGTCACCCAAGCGGACGACGATCCTTGTCGCATAAGCACGCACCTGAACCGCGCAACGCACAGCATGTGCCGCCACCGAGTACCGATTGCGATCAAAGCTGATCAGGCAAGTTCCGGTCACCGCGTGACTCGTCTCGTGGAAGCCGTCGAACGGTGCCAGCATCGGCTGCAGCGCCGGCCGTTCCGCCTCCAGGGCTTCGGCGACCGTCATATCCTTCTGCTCGGGATGCGGGTGCATGGCCGCCCAACGCAGGCACTCGGCCTCCAGCCAACCGTTCAGCTCCTCAAGGCTGGCGAACCGCAGACGGGGCTGGAAGAAACGGCCCCGGATCGTCTGGACCTGGTGCTCGACCTGTCCCTTCTCCCAACCCGCCGCTGGCGAGCATGCGGTGGGCTCAACCATGTAATGATCCGCCATGATCAGGAACCGGCGGTTGAAGATGCGCTGCTTGCCGACGAACACAGTCGTCACCGCGGTCTTCATGTTGTCGTAGATGCCGCGCAGCGGCACACCACCGAAGAAGGCAAAGCCGCGCGCATGCGCGTCGAACACCATCTCCTGCGTCTCGCGCGGATAGGCCCGGACGTAGACCGCGCGCGACGCGCACAGCCGCATCTGGGCGACCTTCACCCGCATGGGCTTGCCCGCGATCTCGACGTCCTCATGGCTCCAGTCAAACTGGTATGCCTCGCCGGGCTGGAACAGCAGCGGGATGAACGCCGCCACGCCGCCGGTCACGTTGGCGCCAGGATCCTTGCGCCGTGCTTCCGCCCAGCGCCGCGCATAGCGCCTTACCGCATCGTACGAACCTTCGAATCCCTCGCGCAGCAGCAGGTCATGGATCCTCGTCATCCGCAGCCGATCACGCCGATGCCGCGCTTCGTTCTCCGTCAGCAGCGTGTCGAGACGTTCCTGGAAAGGCCCGATCCGCGGCAGCGGCTGAACCGTGCGATGATAACCAAAAGCCCCCTCGGGAGCGTCTATCGCTTTGCGCACCACCTTGCGCGACAACCGTAAATCCCGCGCAATCGCCTTGATCGCTTTGCCGGCGGCGCGCTCGCGCCGGATCCGAACAACTGTCTCCACCACCAACATCCCGATCTCGCCACCTGAAAAACCAAGCGGCTGCCTAAACCATCGAAATGAGGGACACCTTTTGGACGCCGATCACCCCGCCAAGGGGGTTCCTTTTGCACGCCGATCTACAGCGGGCGTGGCCAGTGCTCGAGCGCTTCGATATCAAGACGAGAGGCCCGCTCGGATGACACTCGGCTACGATCTCTATTGGTCCTTCCGCTCGCCCTACAGCTACTTCGTGATGAAACGACTGGTCGATTTTGAGCGCGATTACGACGTCACCTGCAATGTCCGCGTCGTCTATCCGATCGCGGTTCGCCAACCCGAATTCTTCGACAAGAATGACCCGCTTTGGGTGCAATATTTCCTGCGCGACATCTTCAGGTGCGCGCAGTTCCTCGAGCTGCCCTTCTCATGGCCCAGCCCTGACCCGGTGGTCATGGATCTGGCAACGCGCAAATACCCCAAGGAACAGCCTTATATCTACCGCCTGACGCAACTCGGCCAACTGGCGGCGGAACGCGGCAAGGGCCTGGCGTTCCTGAACTCGGTCAGCAGGCTGATTTGGAGCGGCGACGTGAAGGGCTGGAACGAGGGTAACCACCTTGCCGACGCGGCTGCACTGGCTGGACTGGATGTGGCCGAAATGGACGCGGTGCTGGCAATTGACCACACGCGCCTCGACGCTGCGATCACACAGAATCAAGACGCCCAGCGGGCGGGCGGGCATTACGGCGTGCCGCTGATGGTTTTCGACGACGAGCCATTTTTTGGGCAGGACCGGTTCGACCAGATGCAATGGCGGATGCAGCAAAAGGGGCTCGCCAAACGCTAGAACCGACGGTCAGAGCCGTTGCTGCTCGGCTGCCGCCGCCCCAGCCTCAGCCGAAATTCGACGCCGCTGCCAGCGCGCCCATCCGGGCACCAATGGCGTGGAATTCGGCAACCGTCTCGTCGATGATCGCCTTGGCGGTCTTGATCTCGTCGATCAGCCCTGCGGTTTGCCCCGCCAAACCAACGGCAGCTTCCATGTCCCCGCCAAAATAAAGCTCCAGAATGCGCGAGAATGTGTCGGCGGGCATCGATCCAGCCTCGTGGATCGCCGCAGTTCGCTCGGTCTTGAGCGCGCGGATGCACGGGCTGGATTTCGTGTTCAGGACCAGCGTGCCGGTTTCCTTGGCGTCGATGATCGCCTGCTTGTAGTTTTGGTGCACCGGGCTTTCCGCACAGCTGACAAAGCGGGTGCCCATCTGCACCGCCTCGGCGCCGAGCGCGAAGGCGGCCGCCATCCCCTTGCCGTCGCAGATGCCGCCTGCCGCGACCAGCGGGACATCGGTCACCCGGCGAATGGCCTGGAGCAGCACCAGCGTCGATACTTCTTCCGGGTTTTTGAAACCGCCGCCTTCGGCACCTTCGACAACCAGCCCGTCGATCCCCGCCGCGACGCATTTCATCGCGGTGTCGACCGTCGGGACGGCATGATAGACGATGATGCCGGCAGCCTTGAGCGGGGCAATGAACTTGGCCGGGCTGCCCGCCGATGTGGTGACGAACTTGACCCCGGAATGACAGATGAAATCGAGGATCGCGTCATCCTTGAGGAAGCGGATCGGCAGGTTCACGCCGAATGGTGCCGAGGTCAGATCCTTCATCTTGAGGATTTCGGCCTTGCAATTCTCGGTTTCTGCAGAGGATGTCTCGATGATCCCGAGCCCGCCAGCATTGCAGACCGCCGATGCCAGTTGCGAGCGGGCAATCCAGCCCATCGGAGCCTGGACGATCGGATAACGCGCGCCCGTATGCGCGAGAAAACGGTTCATGAAACGATGCTCCGATCAGGAGAGGGATTGCTGGACGATGTCCGTACTACCCGCTTCAAGGCTGAAGACCATGCCGTCCTCGCCGATGATGATTGGTCCCGAAAAGTGACGGACCGCATCGCCTAGGAAGGCCGGGTAGAAGAAACGCCCCGGGATCGACGGCGCGATACGACTGAGGACAAGCTGGCGTACGCCGACACCGAGTCCGCACATAGACAACTGGCATAACTCGTGCCAGTTAATTCGGCCTCAGGCTACGGCGGCGTATCCGAGCGGTGCGACGGCGTGTAGAACGTATTCAAATGACGAACCGACCGGACATTGGTGGGATGGACGGTTTCGGTGAAGGCGTGACGGGGGGAAGACGATGCGAACTGCGATAATCGCCACGAGCGTGCTGGCCTTGATGCTGGCGGGCTGCAACCAGACCTCATCGCCGCCGAAGAAGGCCGAGGCAGAGGTCGTCGAGACCAAATATCCAGAGCGGGTCTATTGGGGTGACACCCATCTCCATACGTCGAATTCGATCGATGCCTTCGGCTTTGGCGTCAAGTTGGGGCCTGAGGAAGCGCTGCGCTTTGCGCGCGGCGAGGAAGTGACGGCGACCCACGGGCTCAAGGCGAAGCTGGCGCGTCCGCTCGATTTCCTCGTGATCTCGGATCACTCGGGTGGCCTTGGTGCCACCAAGGCGCTGTATGAGGCGCCACGCTTCTTCATCAGAGACCCGACCCTGCTGCGCTGGCACGACATGATGCACGAGGGTGACAAAGGGATGTTGCGGGCGACCAGCGAATTGATCGACGCCGTCGGACACAACGCGCTGCCCAAGGGCCTCACCGATCCTGCCAAGACCAAGGCGAACACGACAAAGATCTGGAACAGCCATACCGCGATCGTCGAACGCTATAACGACCCCGGCAAGTTCACGGCGTTCATGGGCTTTGAATACACGCTGATGCCGCAGGGCGACAATCTCCACCGCGTCGTCATCTTCCGCGACGGCAAGGACAAGGCGGACAAGGTGCTGCCGTTCGACCCGGGGCAGGGCGTGGCCTATGTCAGCGGGCTGTGGGATTACATGGACAATTACGAGCGCACGACCGGCGGTCGTGTCCTCGCAATTCCCCACAACAGCAATGTGTCGAACGGCCTGATGTTCCAGATGGTCGGCCCCGATGGCGGGCCTATGACCGCGGCCTATGCAAAACGCCGCGCAGCGCACGAGCCGCTCGTCGAGGCGACACAGATCAAGGGCGACAGCGAAGCCCATCCCTATCTTTCGCCCAACGACGAGTTCGCCGATTTCGGCAAGGCCGGGTGGGAGCTCGGCAATCTGACCATGCAGCGCAAGAAAACGCCCGACATGTTCGCCGGCGAATATGTCCGCGAGGCCTTGAAGCGCGGCCTCGCGATCGAACAGCAGACCGGGGTCAATCCCTACAAACTCGGCATGATCGGCTCCACCGACAGTCACACCGCGCTGTCGACGGGTGACGAGAACAACTTTTTCGGCAAGCACAGCGGCAACGAACCCAGCGCGACGCGCGCGATGGCTCCGCAGAACCTCGGCACGACAGTGGGCCGCTTCGGCTGGAACTATCTTGCGGGCGGCTACGCCGCGATCTGGGCGAAGGCGAATACGCGCGGCGCACTGTTTGATGCAATGATGCGCAAGGAAACCTATGCGACGACGGGCCCGCGGATGCAGGTGCGCGTCTTTGGCGGTTGGGATTTCACCGACAAGGACTTCGCTGGCAACTGGGTCGCTGCCGGGTATCAGCGCGGCGTGCCGATGGGGGGCGATCTTGCAGCGACGGGCAAGGGTGCGCCGCATTTCATCGTCCAGGCGCTGAAGGACAACATCGGCGCGAACCTCGACCGAGTGCAGATGGTCAAGGGCTGGATCGACAAAACCGGCAAGACGCAGGAGAAAATCTACAACATCGCCTGGAGTGACATGGCCAAACGTCCGCTGGGTCGTGACGGCAAGATCGCGCCCGTCGGCGACACCGTGGATGCGGCGCACGCATCCTACGCGAACACGATCGGGGCCGCCGAACTCCAGACAGTGTGGACCGATCCCGAATTCGATCCATCAGTGAAGGCGTTCTATTATGTCCGCGTCCTCGAAATCCCAACGCCGCGTTGGGTGCTGTTCGACGCGCTGCGTTACGGTGCCAAACTCGGGCCCGATGTGCGGATCAAGGATCAGGAACGCGCCTATACCTCGCCGATCTGGTATCACCCTGCAGCCTGAGGCACTGGCAGATGGCTGAACGACTGCGCATCTGGCTGCGCGAACCGCTCGTGCATTTCCTGCTGCTGGGCTTTGTCGTCTTTGTGTTTTCGGCTTGGCGCGGCGAGGCCGTCGATCCAGACAGCCGGACGATCACGCTGAATGCCGAACAGGTCGAACGGCTGACGGCGACATGGGCGCAGACGTGGAACCGCGCGCCGACCCGCGTCGAGATCGACGACATCATCCGCGATCATGTGCGCGAGGAAGTCTATTATCGCGAAGCCAAGCGCATGGGGCTCGACGCCGACGATCCGATCGTGCGACGACGGCTCGCGTCGAAGATGGAGTCCTTCGTCGACTCGTCGGTCGAAAACACCGTACCCAGTGACGCGACGCTGCAAGCCTGGCTTGACAAAATGCCGCAGAAATATGCGGCCGACCCGGTCTACAGCTTCGATCAGCTCTATATCGGCGGCAACGACCCGGATGTGGCTCGCGGGCGGGCGCAGCGCCTGCTCGCGGCTCTTGCCCAGGGGGCCGATTGGGCGAGCCTCGGCGATCCGCTGCCGCTGCCGCGCAGCCTCGAGACGACGAGCAAGACCGAAATCGTCCGCAGCTTTGGCCCCGACTTCGCCGAAGCCCTCGGGCGCGAGCCAAAGGGATCGTGGAGTGGCCCGGTCATGTCGGGCTTCGGCCTCCACCTGGTGCGTATCCGTTCGGTCACCGTGCCGGGCAAGCCGCGCCTCGTCGATGTTCGCCAGGCCGTTGAAAACGACTGGCGCGCCGCAACCGGGGAAGCGCGCCGCGCCAAGGCCTATCAGGCGCTGCTCGACGGCTACACGATCCGGATCGCCAAGCCTTGAGCCGCTGGTTGGTTGCCCTTCTGCTGCTGGTCAGCGGCGCCGTCAGTGCGGATGAGCTCCGCCCCGGATATATCGAGTTTACCCAAAAAAACGCAGTGACTTGGTCGCTGGTCTGGAAAGCACCGTTCAGGGGTGGTGTCACTCCAGCGACGCAACCAATCCTGCCGACAGGCTGTGTCGTCATCGGCACGCCCTTGAGGTCGGTTACCGCGCTAGCGCTGACGACCACAACCGCCATCCACTGTTCGGGCCCGGTGATGGGCGAGACGATCGGGCTTGCGGCCTTCGGGGCGAGCCAGACCGATGTGCTTGTCCGCGTTGCGCCGCTCGGTCGACCCGTGCAGGCACTCCGGCTGACTGCCGCCGCGCCGATGGCCGAAATTCGCGCGAAACCCGGTCGCTGGCAGATCGCCCGCACCTATTTCGTCACCGGCGTCGACCATATCCTGACTGGCTACGACCATCTGCTGTTCGTCGTGTCGCTGGTGTTGTTGCTGCCGGGCATTGGCACAATCGCCAAAGCCGTGACGGCTTTCACCGTTGCGCATTCGATCACACTGATCGGCACGACGCTCGGACTGCTCGGCCTGCCCCAGCGTCCGGTCGAGGCGCTGATCGCACTGTCGATCATTTTTCTGGCGGTGGAGATCATCAAGAAAGACCCGCGTCAGCCACGCCTTTCCGAGCGCATTCCATGGGTCGTCGCGTTTATCTTCGGGCTGCTGCACGGCTTTGGGTTCGCTGGCGCGCTGAAGGAAATCGGGTTGCCTGAAAGCGATGTTCCCACGGCGTTACTGACGTTCAACCTCGGCGTCGAAGCCGGACAATTGATCATTGTTGCTGCCAGCTTGGCTGTGCTCACCGCAATTCGGCGGCTGGCGCCCATCTGGCTCTCATCCATGGTTCGGGGCACGACCTATGCGATCGGCGTCACCGCCAGCTATTGGTTCATGGCGCGTCTGTTCGCCTGACCCGATGGCGGCTTCCTATCGCGCTACTCCCACTCGATGGTGCCGGGCGGCTTTGAGGTATAGTCATAGACCACACGGTTGATGCCGGGGACTTCGTTGACGATGCGGGTTGCCACGGCCGACAGGAAACTGCTGTCGAAGGGATAGATGTCGGCGGTCATGCCGTCGACGCTGGTCACGGCGCGCAGGGCGCAGACCTTGTCGTACGTGCGTCCGTCGCCCATCACGCCGACGGTGCGCACCGGCAGCAGCACGGCAAAAGCCTGCCAGATCGCATCGTACAGCCCGGCCTTGCGGATTTCATCGAGGTAAATGGCGTCGGCCTTGCGCAGCGTGTCGCAGGCCTCGCGCGTAACTTCGCCGGGGATGCGGATGGCGAGGCCGGGGCCGGGGAAGGGGTGGCGACCGACGAACGACGGCGGCAGGCCGAGTTCGACGCCGAGCCGCCGCACTTCGTCCTTGAACAATTCCCGCAACGGTTCGACCAGCGCCATGTTCATCCGCGCCGGAAGCCCGCCGACATTGTGGTGGCTCTTGATCGTGACGCTAGGCCCGCCGGTGAAGGAAACACTTTCAATGACGTCGGGGTACAGCGTGCCCTGCGCCAGAAAACGCGCGCCGCCGATTTTTTTGGCTTCGGCTTCAAAGACATCGATGAAAGCACCGCCGATAAATTTGCGCTTCTTCTCGGGGTCGGTGACGCCCGCCAGCCCCGCCATGAAGGTGTCGCAGGCGTCGACATGGACGAGCGGGATGCCATAATGTTCGCGGAACATGGTGACGACCTGCTCGGCCTCACCGGCGCGGAGCAGGCCGTGATCGACGAAGACGCAGGTCAGTTGGTCGCCAATGGCTTCGTGAATGAGGACGGCGGCAACGGCGGAATCGACGCCGCCCGACAGGCCGCAGAGCACACGCTCGTCGCCGACCTGCGCGCGGATGTCGGCGACCTTGGCGGCGCGGAAACCGGCCATGCTCCACGTCGGGGCGATCCCGGCGACCTTGGTGACGAAATTGCTCAGCAGGCGCGCGCCGTCCGGGGTGTGGACGACCTCCGGGTGGAACTGGACGCCGTAGCGCCGGGCGCTGTCATCGGCGATCGCGGCGAAGGGTGCGCCTTCGGATGTCGCGACGGCACGGTAGCCGGGCGGAATCGCCTCGATGCGGTCGCCGTGGCTCATCCAGACCTGATGGCGTTCGCCCTTGGCCCAGATGCCTTTGAACAGGGGTGTATCGTCGGCGATGGTGATGAAAGCCTTGCCGAATTCCCGGTGGCCGGGCGTACCGACCCGCCCGCCGCCCTGTGCGCACAGCGCCTGTTCGCCGTAGCAGATGCCGAGGATAGGGACGGTCGCGGCAAGTATCTCGGCGGGAATTTGCGGCGCGCCGATATCGCTGGTCGACGCCGGGCTTCCCGACAGAATAACGGCCTTGGGCTTCAGCCGGGCATAGGCCTCGCCGCCTTTGCCGAACGGTACGATTTCCGAATAGACCCCGGCCTCGCGAACCCGCCGCGCAATCAGCTGGGTGACCTGGCTGCCGAAGTCCAGAATCAGCACGCTATCTTCGGGGTGTGTCTCCATCGGCGGCGCTTAAAGGTGCAGGGCGTGTGTGTCCAGCATGCCGGGCTTTGGCATCGCTGTTCCCATCGCCGCGCCGCGCGCATAGGGTGACGGAATGACTGGCCTGCCCCCGACCATCGACGACATTCTGGCATCGATCCGCACCCGGATGGCGGGAGCGGAGGCGGCGGATACGCCGGACGCTGCGGCAGCGCCGGTAGAGTCGGTCGCCATGCCGGAGCCGCCGTCAACCGGCGGCAGCCTGACCGTCGAGGCATTGGTTCGCGAAGCGCTGGAACCGATGCTCAAGGCGTGGCTCGATGCCAACCTCCCCGAAATCGTTGAGGCCGCCGCCCGCGCCGAGGTGCGACGGTTGACGGGCAAGCCCTGATGCCGATCCGGTGGTCGCCGGGCCGGGCAGCGACTCAGCGCCGACACACATTGAACAGCAACAGCGACCTGCTATGTTGAGCGTCTAGGAGACGATCATGGCGAGCAAGGCCGAAATCACCCCGCGCGACCTGCCGACCAAGATCGTCCGTTCGGCCGATGGCACGGTTGTGCGGATGAAGGTCGTGCAAGCCGACAGCCCGACCTTCTCGCAAGACTTTCTCGCTGCGTTCCGTTCAAATGTCCGGCGCATCCGGGCCGATCAACGGAAGCGCGCCCGTGGCAGCGAAAACGCCGCGTAAGGTTGAACGACCGACACTTTGGATCATCGCCGGGCCGAATGGCAGCGGCAAGAGTTCGGCCTATAATCTAACGGGGCTCGAGGGCTGGGGCGGCTCTGTCTGGATCATCAACCCGGACCTGCTGACAGAACATATCGGCAAGAATGAGCGGATCGACCTGGCCGCCGCCAATCTCGCTGCGGTCCAGCGGATTGAGCAATGGTTGAACACATCGCTCGATGTCTATCAGACCATCGGCGTCGAGACGGTGCTGTCGTCGGACAAATATCAAAAGCTGGTCGAGCGCGCTCAGGCCCGCGGCTTTGTCGTCAGGATGATCTATGTCCTCCTGCGCTCCGCCGAGTTGCAGATCGAGCGCGTCCGGCTGCGGGTGGAAAACGGCGGCCATGATGTGCCTGAAGACAAAATCCGGGCGCGTCGCACGCGCTCGTTCGAGCAACTCGCCTGGTTTGCCGCGCACGTCGATACGCTCGATCTGCTCGATAACAGCGAAGGCGCGCCGGTGTTGATGGCGACGAAATACAGCAACCGGCCCATCGTCTGGCACCGTCGCCCACCTGCTCCGCTCCGTGCCGAATTCACTGCTGCCGGGGTGGCCGACCTGCCGCCGCCGTCACGTCGCCGCCGCTGAAGTCTTGCCCGCGCGGCCCGCATCGGCCAACACCCCCGCACCATGACCCTGATCGACAAGACTTTCGCACCCGCCGATTTCGAACAGCGGCTTTATGAGCGTTGGGAAAAGGCTGGCCAGTTCCGCCCGGCGCGCCCGGATGCGCAGCCGTTCACCATCGTCATCCCGCCGCCCAATGTGACGGGGTCGCTGCACATCGGCCATGCGCTCGACAATACGCTGCAGGATGTGTTGATCCGCTATCACCGGCTGAAGGGCCGCGATGCGCGCTGGATCGTCGGCACCGATCACGCCGGGATCGCCACGCAGATGGTGGTCGAGCGCCAGCTTGCGGAGAGCACACAGGGGACGACCCGGCAGGCGATGGGCCGGGACGCGTTTGTCGAGACGGTGTGGGACTGGAAACGCACCAGCGGTGCCACGATCACCCAGCAACTGCGGCGGCTGGGGGCCAGCTGCGATTGGGAGAATGAGCAGTTCACCATGGACCCGCACTTCACCAAGGCGGTGACGCGGGTTTTCGTGCAACTGTACAACGAAGGCCTGCTGTATCGCGACAAGCGGCTGGTCAACTGGGACCCCAAGTTCAAGACGGCGATCTCTGACCTGGAGGTCGAATATCGCGAGATCGACGGCCATCTGTGGCACTTCCGCTATCCGCTCGAGGACGGTTCGGGCTTTATCGCGATTGCCACGACGCGGCCCGAAACGATCCTCGGCGACGGCGCGGTGGCGGTGAACCCCGACGATCCGAAGATGGCGCATTATGTTGGCAAGCGCTGTCGGTTGCCGCTGACCGACCGGCTGATCCCGATCATCACCGACCCCTATGTCGAGGCGGATTTCGGATCGGGCGCGGTCAAGATTACCGCCGCGCATGATTTCAACGACTTCGAGGTCTACAAGCGCCACCCCGAGGCCAACATCCCGGTCATCAACCTGATGAACCCGGACGCGACGATGTCCGACGCCTGCCCGCCAGAGTATCGCGGACTGACCCGCGAAGCCGCACGCCTGAAGGTCATCGCCGATTTCGACGCGCTGGGACTGCTTGATAAGGTGGAGCCCCACAAGCATCAGGTGCCCTATGGCGACCGTTCGGGCGTCGTCATCGAACCCTATCTGACCGACCAATGGTATGTGAATGCGGCCGAATTGGCCAAGCCCGCGATGGCGGCGGTGCGCGAGGGCAAGACCGAGTTCGTGCCGAAGACCTGGGAGAAGACGTATTTCAACTGGATGGAGAATATCCAGCCCTGGTGCGTGAGTCGGCAATTGTGGTGGGGGCACCGGATACCGGCTTGGTATGGATATGCGTTTGAAGTGACCTCGCCGACGAGCGCACGATTTGCAGGTCAGATCGTATTTGTGGAGGCGTCGGAAATAGAGGCGCGCGAAGCGGCAGAGCGCTATTATGGTAACTTAGCCACTCGCTGCTCGATTTTCAGAAACGCAGAGATTGAAACGATACCACAGCAGGAGAGAGAACCTAATTGGGCCGAACTTGATGCCGAAGATGAAGCATTTGAGCGAGGCAACTTTCCAATATGGCAAGACCCCGACGTCCTCGACACCTGGTTCTCCTCCGCCCTCTGGCCGTTCGCCACACTCGGCTGGCCGGACGACCAACCCGTCATTCCCGCGAAAGCGGGAACCCAGGGGGCTGTTGCAACGGCTGACCTCGCCGCCAAGGGGGCACCGCTGGGTTCCCGCGAAAGCGGGAATGACGGGACGAAGGCCACCGATCTCGTCCGCTATTACCCCACCGATGTCCTCGTCACCGGGTTCGACATCATCTTTTTCTGGGTGGCGCGGATGATGATGCAGGGGCTGCACTTCATGGACGAGGTGCCGTTCAAGACCGTCTATTGCCACGGCCTCGTCCGCGACAAGAACGGCGCCAAGATGTCCAAATCAAAGGGCAATACCGTCGATCCGCTGGTGTTGATCGACCAATATGGTGCCGACGCCCTGCGCTTCACCCTGACCGCGATGGAAAGCCAGGGCCGCGACATCAAGCTCGATGAAAAGCGCGTCGAAGGCTATCGCAACTTCGCCACCAAGCTGTGGAACGCGGCGCGGTTCTGCCAATCGAATGGCATTTCGGCCTCAACGTCACCCGACACCCCTGCGGCAAACCACGCCGTCAACCGCTGGATCATCGGCGAGGTTGCCGCCACCGCCCGTGCCCTCGACGCCGCCATCGCCGCCTTCCGCTTCGATGCCTATGCGGAGGCGATTTACCAGTTCGTCTGGAACCGCTTCTGCGACTGGTATCTGGAACTGACCAAGCCGTTGTTGTCGGAGGGTGCCGACGCGGGCGTGGCGGCGGAGACGCGATTAGTGACGGGCTGGGCGCTCGACCGCATTCTGGTCATGCTCCACCCGGTGATGCCGTTTTTGACGGAGGAGCTTTGGCACAAGCTGGGGCATGGCGATGGGGATGATCTCATCGTTGCGGTGTGGCCGGATGCCGGGGCGATTCCGAGCGACGCGGCGGCAAGTGATGAAATCGATTGGGTGATTCAATTGGTCGAAGGAGTGCGAACGGCTCGGACTGAGTTGGGCATCCCGCCGAGTGCAAAGCTGACTTACGATGTTGAAGGAGAAGATCCGCAGGATACGAAATACCGGCTTGCGAACACGGCAGCGATATCCAAGTTCGCTCGTATTTCGCCGACAGAGGGCATTGCAGATGATGGCGGAGTTAAATTGCAGGTCATTAACGGTAATGTTACCTTCAAGATTAACGTCGAAGGCGTCATCGACCTTGCCGCCGAACGCGCCCGCCTAACCAAATCCGCCGAAGCCGCCGAGAAGGAGGCCGCATCGCTGGCCGGTCGCCTGAACTCGCCGGGCTTTGTCGAAAAGGCGAAGCCCGAAGCGGTGGAAAAGGCTCGCGACGACCACGCCGCGCGCTCCGCCGAGGCGGCGCGGCTGCGGGCGGCGCTGGCGCGGCTGGGGTAAACTTTCTTGATCCTCCCCTTCTTCAGGGGAGGGGGACCGCGCCGCTTCTTCAGCGGCGTGGTGGAGGGGTGCTCTTGCGCGCCGTTGCTGCCACGACGCAAAAGACAGACGGCGAAGTCGCCGCCCCTCCACCGCGCAAGGGCGCTGTCCCCCTCCCCTGAAGAAGGGGAGGATCAAGGGGGGGGTTGACAAACGAACCTATATGGATACAATACGTGGAGGAGGGATAACGCCCTGAATCCATCGATTCGCCGGAAGGTTAGAAAAACCGGCCTTTTGAGTAACCTTCCGACCTTTCCCTCCCCCTTGAGGGGAGGGCGACTCGCGCCCCTCGGCGCGGCGGGGTGGGGGTTTGCGCTTTTGGAAGAAGGCAAAGACCCCACCCCGGGCCGCTGCAAGGGCAGCGTCTCTCGCCCTCCCCTCAAGGGGGAGGGACGGGTTGGAAGGTTAGAAAAACCGCGCTGGAGCCTAACCTTCCGCGCCGAGATGCTCCGCCGCGAACGCCGCTGCGGCGCCGAACAGGCCGGGTTGGGCCATGGTCAGCAGGGCGACGGGCATCGCCGCCATCATCGCCTCGAAGCGCCCTTTGGCGACGAAGCGCTGGGCGAAGCCGGAGCGCGGCAGATGTGCGGCGAGCCGCTGGCCGAGTCCGCCGGCAATGACGACAGCCGACGCGCCCTGGGTCAGCGCGATGTCGCCCGCCACCGCGCCGAGGCTGAGGCAGAAGCGATCGAGGGCGGCGGCGGCGAGCGGGTCGTCCCCGGCAAGGGCCGAGGTCCACAGCGTCTTGTCGTCGGTTTCGACGATGGCGCTGCCGTCCAGCGCGGCAAGCGCGTGGTAGATCTCGTTCAAGCCCGGCCCGGCGATGATGCGTTCGACCGAGACGCGGCGGAAGCGTTGGCGCAGACGCGCGAGGATGGCGTCCTCGATGCTGTCCAGCGGGGCGAAATCGCTGTGACCGCCCTCGGTCGCGATGACGCGGTAGCCGTCCGCCAGCCGGACCAGCTGGGCGACGCCAAGGCCCGTGCCGGGGCCGACGATGCTGACGACGGGGGCGGCGGCAACCGGGGTGTCGGGGCCGCACAGGTGGCGGAGGTCGCCGGGGGCGGCCTGTGCCACGGCGTGGCCGACAGCGGTGAAGTCGTTGCACAATGTATGGATATCGACGCCCAGCTTTTCGCCGATCAGCGCCGGGCGGATGATCCACGGGTTGTTGGTCATCTTGAGCACCTCGCCGCTGATCGGCGTGGCGACGGCGATGGCGGCGGCGCGGGGCAGAGGGCGGCCGAGCGCCTCGCCGAACGCAGCCCAGGCCATTTGCAGGCTGGCGTGGTCGGCGGTGCGCAAGGTGGTTTCGGCGTCGAGGCGGACGACGCGGCCGTCGGCGACCTCGGCGATGGCAAAGCGTGCGTGGGTGCCGCCGATGTCGGCTGCGACGATCTCCATCAGCACGTGTCAGACAAGTTGAGGCGCGGCACCACAATCCCGCTCAGGCTGAGCTTGTCGAAGCCGGGTCCGACGCGGAATCCGGCTTCGACAAGCTCAGCCTGAGCGGTGGAGGGTGGCTGATGCGCGGGTGCATGATCGTACACGGCTACAGCCCGGCGGCGCGGAGCATCGCCGACGCGCCTTGCTCGGCACTGTCGCTGTGCTGGCGGAACAGCGCGAACAGCTCGCGGCCGGTGCCTTCGGGCTGCGGCGGATGGGCGGCGGCGGTCCGGCCTGACAGATCTGCGGCGGTGTTCAGCGCGCCGGTCGTCGCGCACAGCAACACCATGTCGCCATCCTGCAGCAGCGCCAATGGCCCGTCGCCATGTGCTTCCGGGCTGACATGGATCGCGGCGGGGACCTTGCCGCTCGCCCCCGACATGCGGCCATCGGTGACCAGCGCGACCTTGAAGCCGCGGTCCTGCAGCACGCCGAGCGCCGGGGTCAGCTTGTGGAGTTCGGGCATGCCGTTGGCGCGTGGCCCCTGGAAGCGGACGACGACCACCACGTCGCGGTCGAGCTCGCCCGCCTTGAACGCCGTCAGCACGTCGTTTTGGTCGGCAAACACCCGCGCCGGGGCCTCGACGGTCCAGCGGGCGGGGTCGACGGCGCTGGTCTTGAAGATGGCGCGGCCGAGGTTACCCTGCACCAGCCGCATCCCGCCATCATGGTTGAAGGGTGCGGCGACGGGGGCGAGGACGCTGAGGTCGCGGCTGGCGACGGAGCCGGGCTGCCAGACTACGGCGTCACCGTCGGCAACCGGTTCGTTCGTCCAGTCGCCAAGCCCGCCGCCGATGGTGACGATGCCCTCATGGGCCAGTCCCGCACCGAGCAGTTCGCGCGTCACATACGCCATGCCCCCCGCCGCGTGAAAGCCGTTCACATCCGCCGACCCACCCGGATAGACGCGCGCGATCAGCGGCACGGCGTGCGATAGCCGGTCGAAGTCCTCCCAGTCGACGATGATCCCCGCCGCCCGCGCGATCGCCGGAATGTGGATGGCGTGGTTGGTCGAGCCACCCGTCGCCAGCAGCCCGGCAATAGCGTTGACGATGGCGCGCTCGTCAACGAGTTCGCCCAATGGCCGGGTCAGCGCCGCCAGCCGGTGGACGGCAGCCCGGGTCAGCGCCTGCCGCAGCTTGGTGCCCGGATTGACGAAGCTCGAGCCCGGCAGTTGCAGCCCCATCATCTCCAGCATCATCTGGTTCGAATTGGCGGTGCCGTAAAAGGTGCAGGTGCCCGCACCGTGATAGCTCGCGGCCTCGGCATCGAGCAGTTCGGCCTTGGTCGCCTTGCCTTCGGCGAATAACTGGCGAACGCGCTGCTTTTCCTTGTTGGCAAGGCCCGACGGCATCGGCCCGGCGGGGATAAACAGCGCCGGCAGGTGGCCGAAACGCAGCGCGCCGATCAGCAGGCCCGGCACGATCTTGTCGCAGATGCCGAGCAGCGCGACGCGTTCGAACATCGCATGGCTCAGCGCGACCGCCGTCGACAGCGCGATGGTGTCGCGGCTGGCCAGCGACAGGTCCATCCCCGCCTGACCCTGCGTCACCCCATCGCACATCGCCGGAACACCCCCCGCCACCTGCGCCGTCGCCCCGGCTTCGCGAGCATAGAGCTTGATGAGTTCGGGGTAGCGGCCATAGGGCTGATGCGCCGACAGCATGTCATTGTAGGCCGTGACGATGCCGATATTGGGTTCGCGGCCTGCGCGGATGGCGGGCTTGTCGTCGCCCGACGCAGCGAAACCGTGGGCGAGGTTGCCGCAGCTGAGCCGCTCGCGCGATGTCCCCGCCTCGCCTTCGCGGGCGATGAAATCGAGGTAGCGGCGGCGGGTTTCCGCCGACCGCCGCACGATGCGCTCGGTGACGGCGGCGACGATGGGATGCAATTCAGTCATGCCAGCTCACACCGTCGCGTTCGGTCAGCGCGATGGCGGCCGACGGCCCCCAGGTTCCGGCGCCATAGGGTCGCGGCGTCATCCCCGTCGCTGCCCAGCCGTCGCGGATACGGTCGATCCACGCCCATTGCGCCTCGACCTCGTCGCGTCGCACGAACAATGTCGGATCGCCCGCCAGCAGGTCGAGCAGCAGTCGTTCATAGGCGATCCGCCGCCGCACATCGGCAAAGGCGTTGGCGTGGCGGATGTCGAGCATGACCTCGCGCAGCCGCAGCCCGTCGCGGTCGAGCCCCGGTTGTTTGGCCATCATCGACAGCGCGATATTCTCGTCGGGCTGAAGGCGGATGACAAGACGGTTGGCCTTCAACCCGCCGCCACTGCTGCCAAAGATCGAATGCGGCACCGCCTTGAACTGGATGGTGATTTCGGACTGGCGCGCCGGCAGGCGTTTGCCGGTGCGGATGTAGAAAGGCACGTCCTTCCACCGCCAATTGTCGATATGCGCCTTCAGCGCGACGAAGGTTTCGGTCCCCGAGGTCTGGCCTAGTTCGGCGGCGTAGCCCGGCACTGGCTGGCCAGCGCTCGCCCCCTCGCCGTATTGGCCGATGACGCTGCAGGCTTCGACGCTGGCGCGGTCGATGGGACGCAGCGAACGCAGCACCTTGACCTTTTCGTCGCGCACGCTGGTCGCGTCGAACCGCGCCGGGGGCTCCATGGCGACCAGCGCGACGAGCTGCAGGATATGGTTCTGCACCATGTCGCGCAGCGCCCCCATGCCGTCGTAATAGCCGCCGCGCCCCTCGACGCCGACCGTCTCCGACACGGTGATCTGGACGTGATCGATTCCGGCGTTGTTCCACAGCGGTTCGAACAGGATATTGCCGAAACGCAGCGCCAGCAGGTTCTGCACCGTCTCCTTGCCGAGATAATGGTCGATGCGGAACGTCTGTTCCTCGCTGAACGCGGCGCGGACGGCGTCGTTGATGGCGCGCGACGAGGCGAGGTCATGGCCGAGTGGCTTTTCCAACGCCAGCCGCGTGCCGCCACACGCCAGCCCCGCCGCACTCAGGCCTGCAATGGTCGGGCCGAACAGCGACGGCGCGGTCGACAGGAAGATCGACAGGCCCTGGCTGCAGTCGCCCGCCGCCTCCGCCAACGGCCCGAAGGCGGTCGGGTCGCTGGCATCCAATGGCACATAGCTCAGCCGGTCGAGGAAGTGCGCGACCTTGGCGGTGGTGCGCCGGTCGGCCTCGACGAAATGCTCGAGCGCCTCGCCCGCCAGCGCGCGATACGCCGCCGCATCGAGGCCGCTGCGCGCCGTGCCGAGAATGCGCAGATCCGGCGGCAGCAGCCCGTCCGAATCCAGCCCGAACAGCGACGGCAACAGCATGCGCTTGGCGAGGTCGCCGGTCGCACCGAAGAGGATGAGCGCAGTCATTACAGCCCCATTACGCGGTCGCGGGTCGTCGCGCATAGACGCCATAGGCCAGGATCAGCGCATAGCAGACGGCGGGGACGATCAGCGCGAAGCCGAGGCTGGTCATGTCGGCGACCTGCCCGGTCAGCGGCGGGATCACCGCACCGCCGACGATGGCAACGCAGATCAGGCCGGAACCATCGGCGGCGCGCGGCCCCAGCCCCTCGCTCGCCAGGCTGAAGATCGTCGGAAACATGATCGAATTGAACAGCCCGATGCTCAGCAACGCCCAGCCCGCGATCATGCCATGGGTGTTCGCCGACAGCAGGATCAGCCCGATCGCCAGCGCCGCGACCGTCGCCAGCAGCTTGCCGGGCGATACCTTTTGCAGCAGCGCTGAGCCGATGAACCGCCCGACCAGCGCACCACCCCAGTAGAAGGGCACATGCTGCCCCGCCGCTTGCTGGCCCAGCCCCATCACGCCCGTCTGCATCAGGTAATTGACGATGAGCGAGCCGATGGCGACCTCCGCTCCGACGTAAAGGAAGATGCCCGCCGCCCCGAAAGCAAAGCGCGGGCGGCGCAACAGGTCGAAGCTGCCGAGCAGCGAGTTGCCGGCATGGCTATCGCGCAGCCGGTTGCGCTGCGACCAGACGGCGGCGGCGACGACCATCAGCGCTGCCGCCAGCCCGAGATAGGTTAGCACCACGGTATGCGTTTCGGCGGTGCGATAGGCATCGAGCGCAGCGCCGCTGAGGTCCGCCGCCTTCACCGTCGCCAGCGAGCCGAGGATCAACGCCGACCCGACATAGGGAAAGATCGTCGTGCCGAGCGAGTTGAACGCCTGCGCAAAGGTCAGCCGGCTGTGTGCCGTTGCGGGCGGACCGAGCAGCGAGATCAAGGGATTGGCGACGACCTGAACGATGGTGATGCCACTCGCCAGTACGAACAGCGCCAGCAGGAACAGCGCGAACACCCCCGCCGACGACGCAGGCACGAACAACAGGCAGCCCGCCGTCATCGTCACCAGCCCGATGGCGGCCGAGCGCAGGTAACCGAAGCGGCGGACGATGGCGGCGCCCGGCAGCGACATGATGAAATAGGCCGCGAAAAACGCTGATTGCACCAGCATCGCCTGCGCATAGCTGAGCGTGAAAAGCTCCTTCAGCTTGGGGATGATGACGTCGTTGAGGCTGGTGATGCCGCCGAAGATGAAGAACAGCGCGAAGACGAACAGCCGCAGCCCGGCGGCGTTGGCCCCGCCCGCCGCCTCGCCCGGTACCGGGTCGGTCGAGGAGAGGCTGGTCGCCGGTGCCAATGCCATCGTCAGTTCCCCAATCCCGCCAGTTGCGCCCTGTGATCTGCGAAGTTCAGCCCGCAGCGCGCGATGAAATCATCGACCTGCGCAATCGCCGCTGCATCGTCCGCCGGACGCAATCGCGCCTGATCCGGATAGTTGCCATAGCCGCCGAACAGGCATTGCCACGATATCGGTGCATAGTATCCGGCAATGCCCTGCCGCGCGATCTCGGCCTCAAGATCCTGTCCCGTGAACCAGCAGGTCATGATGGATTTGAGCGAATCGGACAGCGCGTCATGCCCGGCGGCATCGCGCCAATATTGTGTGTCGCGGCGCAGCTGCAGCCGGTAATGCGCGACGATATAGTCGCGGATGCCCTCGTAACGGGCGGCGATACGCGCGTTGAAGCCGTCGCGGTCGCCGCGTTCATACGCGCCGATGAAGCCCTCGACCGTCGCCTGGACGATGTGGAGCGCGGTGGCTTCGAGCGGCTCGATGAAGCCCTGCGAAAGGCCGACGGCGACGGTGTTGTGCGTCCATGTCGTCTCGACGCGCCCGACCTTCATCTTCAGGTGCCGCGCCGCCACGTCGCTGTCGAGCAGCCCGAGGTGACGCCGCAATTCGGTCTCCGCCGCATCGGCATCGATGTACCCTGACGCATAGACGTAACCATTGCCGGTGCGGTTGGTCAGCGGAATGTCCCATGCCCAGCCCGCCGACAGCGCCGTGGCTTTGGTCGCGCTGTTGGTGCCGTCGGGATCTGCGGGGGTCGGCATGACGACGGCGCTGTCGTTGAACAGGTTTTCGGCGAAGGGCCGGAATGTCACGCCCAACGCCTGCTGCGCCAGCATCGACCGAAAGCCGCTGCAGTCGATGTACAGGTCCGCCGCAAGCGTTTCGCCGCCATCCAGCGCCAGCGCAGTTACGCCCTGCGGCCCAACCGTCGCACCCTCCACCTTGCGCTGCAGATGCTGGACACCGAGCTTTTCGGTCGCGTGATCGCCGAGGAAGGCCCCGATCAGATGCGCGTCGAAATGATAGCCATAGCCGATGTCGAACGGGAAATTCTCCGCGGCGACCGGGGCCTTGCGCTCCACCGCCAGCCGCGCGGGCAGGAAGAAGCGGTCGGGGTGCGCGCAGACATCGCTGCGCCGCCGCCGTGCCATGCCTGCTGCAAAGAACGCCGGAGCGGTGATGCCGTCGATTGCGGTCGGGAAGGGGTGGAAATAGCTGGCGCAGCGCTCCGACCAGCCATGGAAGGCGATGCCGGTTTTGTAGGTGGCGTTGCAGCGCGGCATCCATTCGGCCTCCGCGATGCCAAGCGTGTCGAAAAACGCCTTGAGCTGTGGCGTCGAGCCTTCGCCGACGCCAATGATGCCGATGTCGGGGCTTTCGATGACGGTCACCAAAGTCTGCGGCCACGCCCGCGCCAGCAGGCACGCCGCCATCCACCCCGCCGTGCCGCCGCCGAGCACGGCGATACTGGCGGGCGGCGGGGTCATTTCGAGGCGACGAACCGCACGGCTTCGCCGCCGCCGGGGGCCAGCGCCAGGGTCAGCGTGTCGGTCGAACGCACCTTGCGGGTTTCGATGGCGATGCTGTGGCGCGCGTCGGTGCGGTAATCCGCCCCCGGTCCGTCGCGGTAGATTTGCGCGGTGTAGGTCTTGCCCGGATCGAGGAAGTCCAGCGTCACGGTCAGCGACCGCGCATCGGCGTTAGTGACGCTGCCGAGGAACCAGTCGTTCGACCCCCGCGCCTTGCGGGCGATGGTGACGTAATCGCCGACCTCGCCGTTGAGTACGCGCGTGTCGGACCAATCGACCGCGACGTCCTTGATGAACTGGAAGGCGGCCGGATAGCGCGCGTAATTCTCGGGCAGGTCGGCGGCCATCTGGATCGGCGAATAGATCACCACATACAGCGCCAACTGCTTGGCCATCGTCGACAAGATGTCGCTGCCGCCGCGCCCCTTGAGGCTCAGCACCCCCGGCGTGAAATCCATCGGCCCGCCGAGCATGCGGGTGAAGACCAGGTTGGCCTCATGTTCGGGCGGGTTCTTGGGCGATCCCCAGGCGTTGTACTCCATGCCGCGCTGGCCTTCGCGCGACACCCAGTTGGGATAGGTGCGGCGCAGGCCGGTATCCTTGATCGGTTCATGCGCGTCGATGGCGATGTGGCGCTTGGCGGCTTCGGTGACGACCCTCAGGTGGTGGCGCGCCATCACCTGTCCCTCGTGCCATTCGTAATGGATGCGGCCGTCTGCTCCCATCGCCTGCACGCCGCCGGCGTCGGAGACATAGCCGGTCTTCACCGCATCGATGCCGAGCTTCTGGTCAAGGTCGAAGGCGGCACCCATCTGCGCTTCATAGTGCGCGATGTTGGCGCTGGTTTCGTGATGGCCGATAAGCGTTACGCCGTGCTTGAGCGCATAGGCCTGCACCTTGGCCAGATCGAAATCGGGATAGGGTTCGGTAAAGTTGAAATCCCAGCCATTGGCGAACCAGTCGCCATCCCAGCCCTTGTTCCAGCCTTCGACCAGCAAGCCGGTAAAACCGTTCTTCGCCGCGAAATCGATGTATTTCAGCGCGTTGCCCGTCGTCGCGCCGTGCTTTGGCCCCGACGCCCAGCTTTGCGTGTCGAGGTGCATCCCCCACCAGATGCCGATGTACTTGCGCGGGTGCACCCAGCTGACATCGCCAAGCGCATTGGGTTCGTTGAGGTTCAGGATCAGCGGGTTGGCCATGTACAGTCCCGGCGCATCGGACGCGATCAGCAGCACCCGCCACGGCGTCGTGAACGGCCCGGCGCGGCTGACCTTTGGCCCGGTCGACGACGGTGTCAGCACCGCCTTCAGCAACCCGCCCTCGACCTTGGCGACGTTCATCCCGGCATAATCGACCAGCGCGGCTTCATGGATCGCGACATGGGTGCCGTCGGCCAGCCGCAGCGTCAGCGGGGTCTGGGCGATGCCGATCTCGGCGATCGGCGTGCGGTGGTAGAGATATTCCTCACGGTTCGATTCGAACGCCGTGCACCACCACGCCGTGGCAGGCTGGGCGATGCGGAACTGGGTCAGCTCCTCGGCAATGTTGACCGGGGCATTGTCGAGAAATTCAGACCGAAAGCCGATGCCGTCGTCATAAACCCGGAAGGTCAGCCCGAGCCGGCGGTGCAGCGTCGACGTCTCACGCAGGACGATGTGCAATTCGCGGTAGTGGTTGCGGACCGTCGTCCATTCGCCCCAAGGCTGCGTCCAGCTGTCGTCCACATCACGCGTCGCCTGCGATTCGATGGCGAAGTTGCGGAGCATCTGCGGCGCGTCGGTGAATAGGAAACCCAACTGCGACGGGTCGATCACCGCTGCACCCTTGCGGGTCACGGCGTAACTGACCCGCCCCTCGCCACCGATGCCGACGCTGACGCTCAGCACATTGCCGGGCGAGGTGACGGTTGCTGCAACGACGGGCGCAGCGACGGCGGGCAAGGCGGTGACCAAAGCCAACAGCAGCGCCAGCAGCCGGATCATGTAAACCTCGCCACCAGCCCGGCAAAGCCGCCAAGCGCCCAGCCCTGGACGGTGTTGACGTGGCGCAGCGCCTGCCAGCGTTCAGCGTCGGCGGGTTGCCAGTCGACCGGGTCCGCGGCGAAATTGAACACGCACAGCAGCCGTTCACCGGGCACCGCGCGTTCGAACGCCAGCAGTGTTTCCGACGCTTCGATAACGGTCAGGCGGCCAACGGTCAGCGCGTCATGCGCGGCACGGAAGGCCAGCAGTTGGCGGGTGAGGTGGAGCTGCGACGCCGGATCACCCTCCTGCCGGTCGACCGCCAGCGCGTCGAAATCCTCGGCGACCGGCAGCCACGGCTGGCCGCTCGAAAAGCCCAAGTTCGGCGCCGCCGCCGTCCATGGCATCGGTACCCGTGCCCCGTCGCGGCCCAGCGTCAGCGGCCAATTGGCAATCGCCTCGCGGTCGCGCAGCCGTTCGAACGGGATGTCGGCCTGGGTCAGCCCCAGCTCCTCACCGTTGTACAGGAAGATATTGCCGCGCAGACAGGCGAGCAGCAGCATCTTCATCCGCGCAAACGGTTCGCGGTGCGCGGGATCGACCCAACGCGAAACCGCCCGCGGCGCGTCGTGGTTTTCGAACGCCCAACTCGGCCAGCCTGTCCCCGCCGTATCGGGCCAGCGTAACAGCGCATCGCGGACCACGCGCGGCGTCAGCCGGTCGGCATAGAGAAAATCAAAGCCATAGGCGCTGTCCAGCCGCCGACCATCGGCGGTGAAGCTGTGCATCTCCCCCGCCGCATCGTCGCCGCCGATCTCGGCCACCGTAAAACGGTCGCCATAGCTGTCGGTCAACGCGCGCAGCCGTTCCAGAAACAGCGGAATATCGGGGTGCGACTGGTTGTAGATGTGCTGCTGGAAATCGAATGGCCGCGTCGGCGCGGTGTTCGACGGCGCAGGCGGGTTATCGCGCAGCAGCGGGTCGTGCATCATGAAGTTGATCGCATCGACGCGGAAGCCGTCGACGCCGCGATCGAGCCAGAATTTCGCGCTGGCCAGCAGCGCGTCCTGCACAGCCGGGTTGTGGCCGTTGAGCTGGGGTTGGCTCGACAGAAAATTGTGGAAATAATATTGCCGCCGCCGCGCATCCCAGGTCCAGCCGGGGCCGCCGAACACCGATTGCCAATTGTTCGGTGGGCTGCCGTCGGGCCGGGCGTCGGCCCACACGTACCAGTCGGCGCGCTCACCGCTGCGCGACGCCCGGCTGTCGGCGAACCAGGCGTGCGCGTCGGAGGTATGCGCGTAAACCTGATCGATGATGACGCGCAGGCCGTGTGCATGGGCGCGCGCGATCAGCGCATCGAAATCCGCCAGCGTGCCGAAAATCGGGTCGACGCCGGTATAGTCGGACACGTCATAGCCGAAATCGTTCATCGGCGACGGGAAGAACGGCGACAGCCAGATGCCATCGACGCCCAGGCTGGCGACGTGATCCAGATGCGCGGTGATGCCGGGCAGATCGCCGATGCCATCGCCGTTCGAATCGGCAAAGCTGCGCGGATAAATCTGATAGATCGCCGCACCCTGCCACCATGGGCGGGCGGGTGAAGCGGCGGGCAGGCGAGCGGCCTCGGTCATTTCGCGGCGCAGACGGCATAGCCGAAGGCCGGCAGCGTGATCGTGACGCTGCCGGGCAGGCGCGCGGCGGCGGGGCAGGGTCCGCTGAGCGCGGTAAAGGCGGTGGAGCGCAAGGCGACCTCGATATTGGTGGTGATCGGCACGGCCGATGTGTTGAAGGCGAGCAGCACCTCGGCTCCGCTGTCGGGATCGAAGCGCGACGCGGCGAACAGTCCGGGCTTGGCCGAGGCGAAGCGCACGACCTGCCGCCCGCGCCGCAGCGCCGGGGTCTCGCGGCGCAGCTTGGCCAGCGCGGCGATGCTGCGGTAGAGCGGATGGGCGGGGTCGAAGCGCGGCGTCGCGATGGTCGCAGTACTGCCGAGCAGGCGGTTGTCGTTATAGCTGGCGACCTGCGAGCCGAACATATCCTCGCGCGCGTCCTGATCGCCGCCATGGCCGGTGAAGCCCTGTTCGTCGCCGCTGTAGATGGTCGGCACGCCGCGCAGTGTCAGCAGCATCGCATAGCCTAAAGTCACCCGCGCCAAGGCCTCGGCGGCGTCGGGATGCGCGCTCAGCACGTCGTGCGCCAACCGCCCACCATCATGGTTACTGAGGAAGGTCGGAAGTTGCAGCGCCATCGCCGCGCCGCCTTCGTACAGCGCGTCGCCGTCGAACAGCCGTGCGAGCCCGTCGCTGCGGCCACCGACGACGGCGTCGGCGACGGCGCGGCGGAAGGGGAAATCGATCACGGCGGGCAGTTTATCGACGCGGGTGTGTTGGGCGGTGATCGCCGGGTCGATATCGCCGGTGTAAACCTCGCCGAAGATGTGGAAGTTGGGGACGCCCCTGGCTTTGGCGCGGGCCAGCATGGCGGGGACGAAGGCCTGCCAGAACTCCGGGTTGACATGCTTGGCGGTATCGATGCGGAAGCCGTCGATGCCAAAACGGTCGATCGAGCCGCCATAGATGTCGATCATCCCGCTGACCACGGCGGGGTCCTCGGTCATCAGATCGTCGAGACCCGCGAAGTCACCGGTGGTGACGCTTTCGCCCTCGAACGTGGAGTCGCCGCGATTGTGATAGTGCGCTGGGTCGTTGAGCCACGCCGGAACCTTCACATGCGCGTCGGCAACGGGGACGAACGGCGTATAGGCTTGGCCCGGGTAATCGGCGCGGCTGCGATAGGCGCAGGGGGCCGCCAAGCATTCGCGGTACTGGATGACATCGGCGGTGTGGTTGGCGATGATGTCCATATAGACCTTCAGCCCGCGCGCGTGCGCCGCCGCGACCAGCGCGGCAAAGTCGGCGTCGCTGCCGAAATGCGGATCGACATGGGTGAAATCGGTGATCCAATAGCCGTGATATCCGGCGCTTTCCTTGCCCGGCGCGCCCTGCACGGGCTTGTTGCGGAACACCGGCCCGACCCAGATCGCTGTCGCACCCAGCCCCTGAATATAATCGAGCCGCCGCGTCAGGCCCTTCAGGTCGCCGCCGTGGTAAAAGCCCTTGTCGGCCGGGTCGAAGCCGGTGACGAGCTTGCCGCCCTTCAGCCCGCCGCGATCGTTCGCCGTGTCGCCATTGTCGAAGCGGTCGGGGAGGAGGAAATAAATGACCTCATCCTGCGGCAGCCGATCACGGAACCCCGCCGCCGTCGCGGGTGCGGCGAACAACAGCGCCGCCGCCAGCAGCGCGCGCAGCCTCATGCCGCGACCCTGACCGGGGCCGCTGCGCAATGGCGGGCGATGAAATCGGCGTGGTTCGGATAGGCGGCAGCCTCGCGCCGGTAGAGCGCGGTCAGCGTCGTCATATAATCGGACAGGTCGGTCGCGGCGATCTGGTCGGCGAGCGGATGCCAGCGCGCCGCCGCCACCCCCTGCCCGGCCAGGACCTGCAGCCAGCCGACTTCGGTAAACAGTTCCTCATGCTCGCGGACGATGTGGCCGGTGGCGCGGAACAGGTCGATCTTGGCCTGCAGCGTGTCGGGCAGCGTCATCGACCGGCACTGCTGCCAGAACGGTTCGTCGCGCTGGTTCGCCCAGTAATGCAGGATCAGGAAATCGCGAATGCGTTCAACTTCGAAGTCGGTCTGGCGGTTGAATTCGTCGCGCAGCGCCGGGGCGACGCTGCGGCCGGGCAGCAGCTTCAACAGCCGCGACACCGCCGACTGGATCATATGGATGCTCGTCGATTCGAGCGGTTCCATGAAGCCGCCGGCCAGTCCGATGGCGATGACGTTGTGATTCCACGCCTTTTTCCGGCGACCGGTGGTGAACTTCAGCACGCGCGGTTCGGCGAGCGGTGCACCGTCGAGATTGGCCATCAGCCCGGCGGTGACCTCGTCGTCGGAGATCATGCTGCTGCAATAGACGCGGCCGTTGCCGGTGCGGTGCTGGAGCGGGATGCGCCACTGCCAGCCCGCCTGATGCGCCGTCGCCCGCGTGTAGGGCGTGAACGCGCCGCCATTGACGCACGGCACCGCAACAGCGCGGTCGCACGGTAGCCAGCGCGTCCAGTCGTCATAGCCGGTGGCCAGCGCGCCTTCGATCAACAGCCCGCGAAAGCCCGAGCAATCGATGAAGATATCGCCGTCGATCACGCCGCCGCCGTCCATGCGCAACCGCGCAACATCGCCGCTTTCGCCATCGCGTTCGACAGCGGCGATGCGGCCCTCGATGCGCTCAACCCCGCGCGCTTCCGCAAAGCGGCGCAGGTACGCGGCATATAACCCGGCGTCGAAGTGGAAGGCGTACGGCATCGGCGGCACCGCCTTGGCGGTCAGCGGCGCGCCCCGGTGCATCCGGCCCAGCCGCGCCGCGATCTCGTTCAATGAATAATCGGCGAGCGGCCCCGCCAGCCCCAGCGACCGCGCGCGCAGCCAGTAATGCTGGAACGCCACCAGCCCGACATCGCGGCCGATATCGCCAAAGGCGTGCATGTACCGCTCGCCGGGCCGGGTCCAGCCGCTGAACTCAATGCCCAGCTTGAACGTCCCCTGCGTCGCCCGCAGGAACGCATCCTCGTCGAGCCCAAGTGCCTGATTGAACAGGCGGATTTGCGGGATTGTCGCCTCGCCGACGCCGACGGTGCCGATGTCTTCGGATTCAATCAGGCGGATGCGGAAGCCGCTGTCGAGGAAATGCCCGAGCGCGGCAGCCGTCATCCAGCCCGCAGTGCCGCCGCCTGCGATGACGATGGTGACCGGTCTGTCTGTCATCGACCCTATCCCTGGGACGGCGGCGGCGGGACGCATCCCGCCGCCAAAGAACCGTCAGAACTTGTAGGCGACGCCCAGGTAATAGTCGCGACCATAACGCTGGTAATCGATGACCTGACGCGGATCGTTGTTCGCGTAGGTGATGAACGGACGGTCGGTAATGTTCTTGACTTCAAGCAGCACCGAAAGCCCGGCCAGCGCCGTACCGTGCTGGAATTCATAGCCGATCTGTGCGTCGAGGATGGCTTCGGCCTTGGCGTTGCGGAAGTCAGGATTGGCCGACAGCCCCGCGACTTCGCCGAGGAACTTGGAGCGATAGCGATAGCTGACGCGGGTCTGGAAACCGGCCTTTTCATAATAGATTTGCGCGTTGGCGACCCAGTCGGACAGGCCGGGCAGGGTAATCGGCACGCCGGGGTTGCTGCCCAGGATGATCTTGCTGTCGGTGTACGACGCGCTGCCGAAGAAGCCGAAGCCATCGAGGGCTCGCGAGACGTTGGCGAAGGGTAGCGACAGGGTCGCCTCGATACCCTTCAGGTTGCCGCTGCCACGGTTCGACGGTGCCGACACGGTCCCCAGCGTCGTGCCCAGGCTGGGACGCAGCGCAGCTGGAATGACGCTGGTCGCGGCGGAGAAGTCATAGATGAAATTGTCGCGTGAATCGATGTAGTTGGAGAGATGCTTGTAATAGCCCGCGACCGAAACATAGCCGCCATGCGGGAAGTATTTCTCGAACGACAGGTCGAAATTGTCCGCCATGTACGGCCGCAGCTTTGAATTGCCGCCGTTCGAACTGAAGAAGCTTTGCCCATTCTTCTCAAAGTTGTCTTTTGTCGAGGTCAGATAGGTGAAATTGGTCGAAAATTCCTGATTGACCCGCTCCTGATCGAGCCGCGCCCGCACGATGGTCCGCGCCGCGCCGAACTTGATGAAGGTGCTCGGCGCAACCTGCAGCGACGCCGCAGCACTGGGCAGGAAATAGGTGTAGTTGGCGCTGCCGTGCGCCGGAGCGACGGTGACGACACCGCCGGAGAAGTTCGAAATGCTGCCGTCCGATTCCTGATGGGTATGGACGACCTGCGCACCGATCGACCCGGTCAGCGGCGTATCGCCGAGCGTGCCGTCGAGCTTCAGCATCGCATAGCCGGTCAGGATGTCCTCCTTGACCGTATTGTCGCGGACCAGCGAAACCGGCCGGTTGTCGTACGACGCGTTCAGGCTGTTATTGTACAGATACAGCGGGTTGAGCGTCAGGATCGCCGGTACGCCGAGATAGCTGAGGCTGATGTTGCTGCCGAGCAGCGCTGCGGCGGGAACCGGCTCCGACGTCGGGGTGCCGCTGGCGACGGTGCAATTGGTGCCGCCACCGATCGGGCACAGGAAGAACGAGGTGAAGTTGCTGGTCTTCTTGCGCTCGGTAAAGTTCGCCCCGACTTCCCAGCCATGGACAAGGCCGTTGCCGAACTCGCCATCGAGGCTGGCGCGGAGCGACTTCAGATCGTCCTTGAAGCTCGGCTTGTTGAGGAAGCCCGCCTGCACGACCGGCGCGGTGCCGTTATAGCCCCAGCCGCCCGGATCGGTGATCTTGATGATGCTGGTGTCGGTATAATTCAGCGTCGGCACGATCTTGAAGATGCCGTTGGACTGTTGCGTCACGGTGATCGTGTCGGCAGGACCGGCACCTGCATAGCCGGCACCGGTATAGGTTTCCAACAGGAAGTCGGTGCGCTTGGCGTGGCTCCAGCTGGCATCGATGGTCAGATGGGTCTTTTCACCCAGCGCAAAAACGTTGTTCCAGCCCAGCGAGTATTGGTCGGCCTTGCGCTGGTTGTAATCGTTGCGCTGAATGGCGTGAACGCCGCCGAAGGTTGCGATCGTATCGAAACCGTTCGCCGTGGTGATGTTGCTTTGCGTTGCGCCTGAAAAGCCCAGCGGGAATTCGATCCCGCGCAGATGTTCGGTTTCCTGGAAGTGCGAATAGAGCACGTCGAACGTCGAGTGCCAGCTTTCGCTGGGGCGATATTCGAGCGTGCCGACAACGCCGTAGCGGTTGAGGACGTTCGACTGCACATAGGGCTTGGCACCGCCAAGGATCAGATTGCCCTTGGCATCATTGGCGTAGCCCCAGGCGTTGTACCGCTCATCCTGCGACGGGGCCGAGGTCGCCGACACGCCGATGGCGATGCCGAACGTGTCGTCGGCGAACTTGTCGACATAGGTTGCTGACGCGCGATAGCCGTAGCGGCTGCCATCGGGGTTGAGCTTGGCCGTGCCGTTCATTTCACCGCGCGCACGGATCGAGATGACGCGGTTCTTCTGGTCGAGCGGGCGCAGCTGGCGCAGGTCGACGGTGCCGGCGATCCCGGCCGGGATCAGCGATGCGTCGGCGCTTTTATGGACGACGACGTTGCTGAAGAATTCCGATGGGTACTGGTCATATTCGACGCCGCGGTTGTCGCCGACCGTCACCTGTTCGCGACCGTTGAGCAAAGTCGTCGAGAAATCCGGGCCCAGACCACGGATCGACAGGCGCTGGTCGCGACCTTCAAGCCGCTGTGCCGTCACGCCGGGCAGGCGGGCGAGCGAATCGGCGATCGACACATCGGGGAGCTTGCCGATGTCCTCGGCCGAAATCGCTTCGACGATCGTCGGCGACAGCTTCTTGATGTTGGCGGCGGCGTTGAGCGCCGCGCGGATGCCGGTGACGACGATTTCGTCGCCGCCATTCGCATCGGCAGCCGCATCGGCGGCGATGGCCGGGGCTGCAATGGCAATCGCCAGCACCGCCGCGCCAGTGCGCAGGCCAGTGACAAAGATTGCGGCGCGAACACGCGGCAATTCAAAACTCGTCATTGTCGTCTCTCCCCAGTGTCGCCGCTTGTGCTGGCGACGTCGCGACCGCTTTGGGCGGTGTGGAGGCCGGTGTGTCGCCTGGGCGGCGGCGTGGGAAGCGGGACACATACGTATTCACGCGACTGTCACGGAGGTGTTCGTTCAGGGACTTGACGGGTGATGCGGCAAAGCCACAGTTTGAAATGAGCCCGAACCGTTACATGACTTGACATATAAAACCAGAAAGGTTACAGCGATATTTGAGACGGTGATGGGGATGTGCATGTCCCCGGATCCGTCACCCCTCTGCCGCTGGTAACAAGACCGGCGTCAGGGTGCGACCGCCGCCTTGTCGGCCCGGCCCTCCCAAAGCCGGTTCGACCGAGGCAAGGACGTCATCGGCGTGCCCGTCGAACCTGGTGTTAGTGAAGCATCACGCAGGATCGACCAGTACGCCACCCATCGCAAGCTCCCGCCCTGAAAAGGCGGCGGTCGCATTCCTGTCCCCGCAGCGGTTTTCCGCGAGCGGCGCTTTGGCATGTCCGAGGCCCCCCCCGCTCAGGCTGAGCCTGTCGAAGCCGGATTCCGGACCCCGCCGCTCGTGACCCGGCTTCGACAGGCTCAGCCTGAGCGGGTGGTAGCGCGGTGGCCTTACAAGCGATTCATGTGTCAAGATAGAGTCAAGATAAGTCTGATAGCTGAGGTTTTACAATGGCTTGCTTGACCCCGTCAGAAATGTGTTGACCGTCAGTCGCCCGGCTTGCGGGTCGGCGATCAGGGGCATGTCGGGCGGCAGATCGGCGCAGTGGAGGGTGTTGCCACGGTACAGGATGGCGCGGTTGAACACCCCGTCGTGCGCCGCGATGCGTTCGAACAGCGGCGTGTCCCCGGCGATATAGCCCGGCGGCGGCAGCCCATCGCGGCGCAGGTCGGCGTCGAGCGCGGCGCGATAGGCGGGCAGGCGCGCCGCCGTCACCGTCTCGAACCCCGTCGCGCGGTGGCGGTAAAAGGCCGTTCCTCCCGCGCCGACGGGGGTCAGATAGTGCAGCAGCGCCAGCCGCTCCGGCTCGACGCCGTCGAAGTGCGGCAGGCGCTGGATCGGCGTCAGATCGGCGGCGGCGGTGGTGACCAGCGAATAAAAGGCGTCGGCGATCTCGGTTTGCATCAGCCCGAACACCTCGGCGATCACCGGGGCCAGGGTCGCCAGCAGCGGGGCCAGCAGAGCGTGCGGGACAGCGGCGCGGATGCCGGGATAATGTTCCCCGATCGGCCGAAAGCCCAGAAACGCTGCATCGTCGATGAAGCGCTGCGGATCGGGCGCGAAGGCGTCGATGACGACGACCGGCTCGGCTTCGCGACCGTGGCGGATGACCCGGACCGTCACGGCGCGGCGGCGAGCAGGCGGCTGCTCCACGGTGCGAGCGTGACGGTCGACGCGGGGGTCAGCGTCACCGGCGAACCGTCGGCCCAGTCGCGATAACGCCCCGCCACCGGCCCATCGCTGAAGCTCACCGTCTGGATTTCGCCAGAAAAATTGAACAATGCCAACACGATGTCGCCGCCCTTGGCGCGGACGAACGACAACACCTTTGACGGTGCGCTGTTGACGACCGGTACCATCCGCGCGCCCCATGGCGCATTCCACAGCGCCGGATGCGCGGCCCGAAAGGCGATCAGCGCCTTGAACAGCGCCGCATTGGGGTGGTCGCGCCAGACAATCGGATCGCGTTCGAAGAATTTCAGTCGTTTGGGATTGCCCGCCTCCTGCCCATTATGGATCAGCGGCAGCCCTTCGCCGATGAACGACAGCATGATGGCGTTGTTCAGCGCCGGGCCGAAGCGTTCGAACTCGGTGCCCTCCCAGGCGTTCTGGTCATGGTTTTCGGTATAGGTCATCCGCATCGCGGCCGCCGGAAAAACCTTTTCGTTTTCAGAATAATAGCCGAACAGCGCACCGACATCGGCCTTGCCGTGGCCGATATCGGCCATGGCGTTGTTCCATTTCCACGCATAGCTGGCGTCGAAGGCGCGGGCGTGGACATCGCGTTGTTCGGCCTCCGCCAGCATGAAGACCGGCTTGATCGTTTCCAGCCTGGCGCGGACGGTTTCCCAGAAATCGAGCGGCACATAGGCGGCGACATCGCAGCGGAAGCCATCGATGTCGGTCTTGCGGACCCAGTCGAGCATCGTTTCGGTCATATAACGCCGCAGTTCGGGCCTGGAATAATCGAGGTCGATGATGTCCGACCAGTCCCACCACGGCGTCGGCCGGTTCGCACCCTTCCAGTCATGGGCATACCAGTCGGGATGCTGGGTGCGCAGCGGATTATCCCACGCCGTGTGGTTCGCCACCCAGTCGAGGATGACATGCATCCCCTGTGCATGGGCAGCGGCAACAAAGGCCCTGAAATCGCCCAGCGTGCCGAATTCCGGATTGACCGCCGCATAGTCGCGCACCGCATAGGGGCTACCGAGCGTGCCCTTGCGATTCTGCACGCCGATGGGGTTGATCGGCATCACCCACAGCACCGTCACGCCCAGCGCCTTCAGCCGAGGCAGCTGCTGCTGCGCGGCGGCGAACGTCCCCTCGGGGGTGAATTGCCGGGTGTTGATCTGGTACAGCACCGCCGTCTTCGACCATTCTGGATGCGTCAGCCGCACATAGGGCGTGGGCTGGTAAGTCGCCTCGGGCGTAGCCGCCGCCCCGCTCACCGCCGTCAGCAACAGCGCCAGCACTGCCAATACCCGCATCGCCATAGTCTCCCTCGCCGCCATCTGGCACCGGCGCGCGCGATAGCCGCGATGAATACGTATACATGACGACGGGCTTGCCCGGCATGTCTAGGCTCCGCCCCAACGCCCCGCTGCGAGGGCATGGTTGGGGAGACGATCTTGCGTGACATCATGTCCGCCGCGCAGCCCTATCGCGCTGCCGCTGCCGCCGCTACCATCCGGCTGAACGCGCTGCCAAAGGCGGCACATCAGGGGAGGACCGTCCGGCCGATGCCGCAGGGCAAGCCGACATCGTTCGACATTGCTCAGCGCGCCGGGGTTTCGCAGCCGACGGTATCGCGCGCGCTGCGCGGCGACCCGATGGTCAGCGAAGCGACCCGCAAGCGCATCGAGGCGATCGCCACCCAGCTCAATTACACCGTCGACAAGAACGCCTCGAGTCTGCGCCGTCGCCAGTCGAACACGCTGGCGCTGCTGTTTTTCGAAGACCAGACTCCCGACGATTCGCTGATCAACCCGTTCTTCCTGTCGATGCTCGGCTCCATCGCGCGGACGGCGGCGCACCGCGGCTACGACCTGCTGACCTCGTTCCAGCAGCTGTCGAGCAACTGGCACATGGATTATGAAGACAGCCACAAGGCCGATGGCATCATCCTGCTCGGCTATGGCGATTATCATGTCTATCGCTCCCGGCTCGAACAACTGGCGCAGCAGGGGACGCATTTCGTCCGCTGGGGGTCGGTGCAGCCTGGGCAGCACGGCACCACCATCGGCTGCGACAACCATCAGGGCGGGCAGCAGGCGGCGGAGCATCTGCTCGGCCTCGGTCACCGCCGCATCGCCTTTCTGGGCCAGGCGTCGAGCCATTATCCGGAGATCGAGGATCGTTATGCCGGAGCCTGTGCTGCCCTGTGTGCGGCGGGCATCGCGCCCGATCCGGCGCTGCAGGTCGATGCGCTGACCACCGAGGCTGCGGGCCATACGGCGGCGCTGGAGCTGATCGCGCGCGGCGTCGGCTTCGACGCGGTGTTCGCCGCCAGTGACCTGATCGCGGCGGGCGCGCTGCGGGCGTTCGGGGAGGCGGGGCTGAGCGTTCCCGGTGATGTCTCGGTCGTCGGCTTCGACGACATCCCGGCTGCCAGCCTGTCGTCGCCGCCGCTGACGACGATTGCGCAGGACTATGCCCGCGCCGGGGAATTGCTGGTCGATACCCTGCTGCGCCAGATCCGCGCGCAACCGACCGCGACGACGATGCTCAGCCCGCGACTGATTGTGCGCCGCTCGACTGCGGCGAGGTGACGGCCAAGCCCCGGCAGGGGTTCGCTGGGCTGTGGAACATCAGCTTCGGCTTCTTCGGCATTCAGGCCGGCTTCGCCCTGCAGAACGCCAATATGAGCCGGATCTTCCAGTCGCTCGGCACCGATATCGACAATCTGGCGTTCCTGTGGATCGCTGCCCCCTTGACCGGGCTGATCGTGCAGCCGCTGATCGGTTATGTCAGCGACCGCACCTGGACGCGGCTGGGGCGGCGGCGGCCGTTCTTTCTGGGTGGCGCGGTGCTGGCGACGCTGTCGCTGATCGCCATGCCCAATGCGTCCGTGCTGCTGGCGGCGGCGGTGTTGCTGTGGTTGCTCGACGCCTCGCTCAACATCTCGATGGAGCCGTTCCGGGCCTTCGTCGGCGACATACTCGACAGCAGCCAGCACACGGCGGGCTATGCTTTCCAGACGGCGTTCATCGGTGCGGGCGCAGTCGTCGGGTCGTTGACGCCGCTGGTGCTGACCAACGTCTTCCACGTCGCCAACACCGCCCCGCCCGGCGTCGTGCCGCCGTCGGTGCATCTCGCATTCTATGTCGGCGCCGGCGCGCTGTTCGTGTGCGTGCTGTGGACCGTCGTCACGACCCGCGAATATCCACCCGAGGAGATGGCGGCGTTTGGCGGCGCGGACGCAGCCGCTGACGACCGCCCGCTTGCCATCCCGGGCAGCGGGCCGTGGTGGCTGGCGGTCGGGCTGGCCGTCGTCGTCGCGGTCGGCGCGCTGGGCCTCGACAAGCCGGTCTATGTGCTGGGCGGCATGCTGACGGCGTTCGGGCTCGCGCAGGTCGTCAGCCGGATGCGCGTCGCGGCAGGCGGTTCGGGCGCGCTGGCGCGGATCATCAGCGACCTCGCCGCCATGCCCGCCGCGATGCGCGCGCTGGTGCCGGTGCAGTTCTTTTCATGGTCGGCGCTGTTCATCATGTGGATCTACACCACGCCCATCGTCGCCCGGCGCTTCTATGGCGCCACCGATCCGGCATCGGCCGGATACAATGCCGGGGCCGACCATGTCGGGGAATTGTTCGCCATCTATAACGGTGTCGCCGCGCTGTTCGCTTTGGTGCTGCCGACGCTGGCGGCGCGCGTCGGTGTGCGCACCGCCCACGCCATCGGGCTGGCGGCGGGGGCGCTGGGGTTCCTGCTGTATTTGATCGCCCCCGGCGTCGAGTGGCTGATCCTGGCCGAAGTGCTGATCGGCATCGCCTGGGCGTCGATCCTGACCATGCCCTATGCGATCCTGGCGCGCGCGTTGCCACCCGCCAAGACCGGCGTTTACATGGGGCTGTTCAACATCTTCATCGTTGTGCCGCAGCTGGTGGTGTCCAGCCTGATGGGGGCGTTCCTCCACGCCGTATCGCCGTCGAACCCGGTTCCGGCGATGGCGGTGGCGGCCGCATCGCTGGGGCTGGCGGCCCTGCTGACGCTGCGGATGCCCTCAGCGGCTTGACCGCCGCCTTGGCCGCGTGGCAAGCGTGCCGCCGCTCAAGCGGGTGTAGCTCAATGGTAGAGCTTTTGCTTCCCAAGCAAGTGACGAGGGTTCGATTCCCTTCACCCGCTCCAAAATCCTATCTGGCGGGCCGCTCCCGCCCCCCTGCTTCCCGACCTGGCCGCGCAGGACATTCCGTCGGAATATGCCCCCGGTAAACCAGATTCTTTTTCGCGAAGCGCATGGCTATCGGTCGCTAGGCAGCCAATATCCGGGCCTGGAGCGTGAATGAGCGCGGCTGTCTCACGACGTTGGACTTTTTGGCTGGAGTTCTGGTCAAAAGCTGGTGCCAGAAACTCGATTTGCGTTACAGCCTTACGAACGGAACCATAGTGCCCCAGACGTTGACCCATCTCGAACGCCTTGAAGCGGAGAGCATCCACATCCTGCGGGAAGTGGTCGCCGAGGCGGCGCGACCAGTGATGCTCTATTCGGTCGGTAAGGATTCGGCGGTGATGCTGCATCTGGCGCGCAAGGCCTTTTACCCATCGCCGCCGCCGTTTCCGCTGCTCCACGTCGATACGACCTGGAAGTTTAAGGCGATGTACGACCTGCGCGAAAAGGCGGCACGCGATGCCGGGATGGAATTGCTCGTCTACCAGAACCCTGAAGCCATCGCGCGTGGCATCAACCCGTTCGATCATGGCCCCCTGCACACCGACATGTGGAAGACCGAGGGGCTGAAGCAGGCGCTCGACAAACACGGCTTCGATGTGGCGTTCGGCGGGGCGCGGCGCGATGAGGAAAAGAGCCGCGCCAAGGAGCGCATCTTTTCGTTCCGCACCGCGAGCCATGGCTGGGACCCGAAGAACCAGCGGCCCGAATTGTGGAACCTCTACAACGCCCGCAAGGCCAAGGGCGAAAGCATCCGCGTTTTCCCGATCTCGAACTGGACCGAGCTCGACATCTGGCAATATATCCAGCTGAACAGCATCGAGATCGTGCCGCTGTATTTTTCGGCGAAGCGCCCGACCTATGTCCATGACGGCCAGCTGTTCATGGCCGACGACATTGTGCGGCTGGAACGCGTGATGGGACGCCGCCCCGAGATCGTCGAACGCTCGATCCGCTTCCGCACGCTTGGCTGCTTTCCACTGACCGGGGCGGTCGAGAGCGAGGCGAAGACCCTGCCCGAGGTCATTCAGGAAATGCTGCTGACCACCACCTCCGAACGTCAGGGCCGGGTCATCGACAAGGATGGCGGCGACGCGTCGATGGAGAAGAAAAAGCAGGAGGGGTATTTCTGATGTCTGAAACCCTTCCCCAGGATAGCATCTACCAGACCGACGCGCTCATCGCTTCGGACATCGACGCCTATCTCGTCCAGCATCAGAACAAATCGCTGCTGCGCTTCATCACCTGCGGCAGCGTCGACGACGGCAAATCGACGCTGATCGGGCGGTTGCTGTATGATTCCAAGATGATCTTTGAAGATCAGCTGGCGGCACTCGAAGCCGACAGCAAGCGCGTCGGGACGCAAGGCGGCGAGATCGATTTCGCGCTGCTCGTCGATGGCCTTGCTGCCGAGCGCGAACAGGGCATCACCATCGACGTCGCCTATCGCTTCTTCGCGACCGAAAAGCGCAAGTTCATCGTCGCCGACACGCCGGGGCATGAACAATATACCCGCAACATGGTGACCGGTGCATCGACCGCCGATCTGGCCGTGATCCTGATCGACGCGCGCAAGGGTGTGCTGACCCAGACGCGGCGGCACAGCTATCTCGCGCACCTGATCGGCATCCGCAATCTGGTGCTGGCGGTCAACAAGATGGACCTGATCGGTTATGATCAGGCCAGATATGACGAAATC
Source organism: Sphingomonadales bacterium (assembly GCA_038211945.1). Lineage (GTDB taxonomy): Bacteria > Pseudomonadota > Alphaproteobacteria > Sphingomonadales > Sphingomonadaceae > Sandarakinorhabdus. The sequence goes on along the minus strand of JBBQVA010000002.1, from coordinate 154,789 downwards.
GTCGCGGACTATCGCGCCTTCGCAACGAGCATCGGCATCGCCGACTTCACCCCGATGCCGATTTCCGGATTCAAGGGCGACAACATCACTGCACCCAGCGCCAACACGCCCTGGTACACCGGCCCGGCGCTGATGGCGCACCTTGAGACGGTCGAGCTCGACGTCACCGCGGATCAGGCCAAGCCGTTCCGGATGCCGGTGCAATGGGTCAACCGCCCCAACCTCGATTTCCGCGGTTTTTCGGGGCTGATCGCCACCGGCACGGTCAAGCCGGGCGATGCCATCCGCGTGCTGCCATCGGGCAAGACATCGACCGTCACCCGCATCGTGACGATGGACGGCGACCTGGCGCAAGGCGTCGCCGCGCAATCGGTGACGCTGACCTTTGCCGACGAGATCGACTGTTCGCGCGGCGATGTGATCGCCGTCGCCGACAGTCCGCCCGAAGTCGCCGACCAGTTCGAAGCGACGATTGTCTGGATGGCCGATGAGCCGATGATCGCCGGCCGCGCCTATTGGCTGAAACTGGCGACGCAAACCGTCTCGGCGACGCTGCAGCCGCCGAAATACCAGACCAACGTCAACACGATGGAGCAGCTGGCGGCCAAAACGCTCGAGCTGAATGCCATCGGCGTCGCGACCTTTACCACCGACAAGCCGGTGGTGTTCGAACCCTATGCCACCAATCGCACGCTCGGCGGCTTCATCCTGATCGACAAGATCACCAACGCGACCGTCGCTGCAGGGATGATCCACTTTGCGCTGCGCCGCAGCCAGAATGTCCATTGGCAGGCAACCGACATCGGACGCGAGGCCCATGCCAGCCTGAAAAACCAGACACCGCGCGTGCTGTGGTTCACTGGGCTGAGCGGTGCCGGCAAATCGACTATCGCCAATGAGGTCGAAAAGCGGCTCAATGTGATGAACCGCCACACGTTCCTGCTCGACGGCGACAATATCCGCCACGGCATCAACAAGGATCTGGGCTTCACCGAAGCCGACCGCATCGAGAATATCCGGCGTGTCGGTGAGGTCGCCAAGCTGATGGCCGACGCCGGATTGATCGTGCTGACCGCGTTCATCTCGCCGTTCCGCGTCGAACGCGACATGGTCCGCGCCATGCTGCCGGACGGCGAGTTCATCGAGATTTTCGTCGAAACGCCATTGGACGTCGCCGAGGCGCGGGACGTGAAGGGGCTGTACAAAAAGGCGCGCGCCGGTCAGCTGAAGAACTTCACCGGGATCGATAGCCCCTATGAAGCACCACTGCATCCCGAAATCCGGGTGAATACAGTCGAGATGACACCAGTCGAAGCCGCGGAATTCATCGTCCGCCAGATCATGCCGCTCAAGTGAACCCGCCCCTCAACGACGCCGAGCTCGCCGCGCATCTCGCCGAGGTTGCGGGGCAAATCCTGCTGACGGTGCGCAACAGCGGCATGTTCGGCGAAAAGGCATTGGGCAAGGCGGGCGACGAAACCGCCAATCAATTCCTGTGCCGGGCGCTGCGCGAACAGCGCCCCGACGACGGCCTGCTATCCGAGGAGATGCAGTGCGACGGGGCACGGCTGGGGATGCGGCGGGTGTGGATTGTCGATCCGGTCGACGGCACGCGGGAATATGGCGAGGGTCGCAGCGACTGGGCGGTGCACGTCGGTCTGGCCATCGACGGCGTTGCAACGGTCGGCGCGGTGGCGCTGCCGGGCCTTGGCCTGGTTTTGCGCACCGATCAGGTCGCGCCAATCCCCGCCCCGCCTGCGACGCTACGCATGGTGGTCAGCCGCACCCGGCCTGCGCCGGAAGCTATCGCCATCGCCGAAAAACTCGGCGCGGAACTGGTGCCGATGGGGTCATCGGGCGCCAAGGCCATGGCGATCGTTCGCGGCGAGGCCGACATCTACCTGCATTCCGGCGGGCAATATGAATGGGATAGCGCCGCACCGGTCGCCGTCGCTGCCGCCTATGGGTTGCACTGCAGCCGCATCGACGGATCGCCGCTGATCTACAACCGCGAAGACGTTTACATGCCCGATCTGCTGATCGCGCGGTCGGAGGATGCGGCAACGGTGATCGGCCTGCTCAAGGAAATGACGCGCTGACCAAGCCCGCTGAGCGCATCCATCCGGTCAGCGCAATGTCGACAGAGCTGCCGCCAGAGGGCATGGGGCGAAGGTGTAGCGGCCAGAGACCAGGCGGGAGCGGGCGATGACTGAGACCGAAATCGACGATCGCACCCCGGTCCTGATCGGCGTCGGCCAGGCGTCGGAAACGCCCGACCGCCCGGACTATGCTGCGCTGTCCCCGGTCGATCTTGCCGCCCGGGCCGTGCGGGCGGCGATCACCGATGCGCATGCAAGCGGGGATATCGCCGCCGCCATCGATACCGTCGCGGCGATCCGCCAGTTCGAGATCTCGACGCCGTTCGCGGTTGCGCCCTTTGGTCGGTCGAACAATCTGCCGCGCTCGATCGCTGCGCGGGTGGGCATCGACCCTGAACGCGCGATTCTGGAAATCGGCGGTGGCCAAGGGCCCCAGCGAATGCTCGGCGAGCTGGCGCAGGCGATCGCCGAGGGGCGCAGCGACTGTGCGCTGCTGACGGGCAGCGAAGCGATGTCGACCGTCCGCCACCTGCAGGCGAGGAGCGAAACGCGCGACTGGTCCGAAGACATTGCTGGCAGCCTCGAGGACCGCGGTTACGGGATCAGCGAAATCGTCGAACCCGTCTTGATCAAGCACGGTGTCGGCAGCCCGATTGCCACCTATGCCCTGTGCGAAAATGCCCGGCGGGCGCGTCTTGGCCGCTCGGTCCAGCAATACCGCGACGACATTGGCGCGCTGTTTGCACCCTTCACCCGCGTCGCCGCTGCCAACCCCCATGCCGCCGCCCCGATCGAGCGCAGCGCCGCCGAGCTTGCCGCAGAAACGGACCGCAACCGCGTCGTTGCCGAGCCCTATCTGCGGATGACCGTGGCGCGCGACCAGGTCAATCAGGCTGCCGCGCTGCTGCTGTGTTCGGCTGGCAGGGCGCGGGCGCTTGGTGTTCCCGAAGCCCGCTGGGTGCATATCCACGCCGTCGCCGACGCCGACGAACTGCCGGTTCTGCAGCGCCCCGATCTTGGCCGCAGCCCGGCCTCTGTCGATGCAGTGAAGCAGGCACTGACGCTGGCGGGCAAGTCCATAGGCGCGATCGACTGGTTCGATTTTTACAGCTGCTTTGCCATTCCCGTCTTCAACATCTGCGGCGCTCTTGGGTTGGCGACCGACGATCCGCGCGGCCTGACGCTGACCGGCGGACTGCCGTTCTTTGGCGGCGCGGGAAATAACTATTCGATGCACGCCATCGCCGAAGCGGTCGAACGCGTACGTGCCCGACGCGGCAGCTATGCGCTGATCGGGGCCAATGGCGGCTTCATGTCGAAATACTCGGCTGGCATTTATTCGACCGACCCGGCATCCTGGTCCGATTCCGGGGCGCGGCGGGCAAAGCGAGCAGTGGCCACCGACGGCGTGTCGGCTTTCGACGGCGAGACGACGCGTGCGTCGGTCGAAACCTATACCGTTGTGCCTTCGGCCAAGGGTGTGCTGGGCACGATCATCGCCCGTACCGAAAACGGCGCGCGGCTCGTCGCCAATGCTGGAAATGGCGATGCCGCGACGCTGGCGGTGCTTGCCAAAGGCGAACCCTTCGGGCGCGCCGTCGATGTCACCAACGATGGCGGCCGCCGCACGTTCACCTTTGCCGCGCAACTGTAACCCCCCGGTCCGCGTCCCCGAATGATTGGGCAAGCGGCATCGGTAGACTGGCCGCGTCAGGAGTCCTTTATGCGCCACCTTGTCCCCTTCGTCCTTGCAGCCATCATGGCTGTGCCCACCTTCGCCGCCGACGCCCGGCACCCGACCATCGTCGAGCTTTACCAGAGCCAGGGCTGCTCCTCCTGCCCGCCCGCCATCGCCAACATCAACGCCATCGCCGACCGGCCAGACGTGCTCGCGCTGACTTTTGCGGTGACCTATTGGGACCAGCTCGGCTGGAAGGATGTGTTTGCGTCCAAGCAGTTCACCGATCGGCAGTGGGAGTTCGCCCACGGGCTCGGCCATTCGCAGGTGTGGACGCCGCAGGTGGTGGTCAACGGCCGCACCGATGTCGTCGGCACGCGACGCGCCGAACTTGATGCTGCGATCGCCAAGGCAGACCGCGGCACCAGCGGCCCGCAGGTCGATCTGACGGGCGGTGCCGTGACGGTGACGGGCGCTGCGACAACGCCCGGTGACGTCTGGCTGGTGCGGTATGATCCGCGCGTCATCCAGGTGGCGATCAAGGCCGGGGAGAATGACGGGCGCACCATCGGCCACCGCAATGTCGTGCGCCAGCTGGTCAAGCTTGGCCAATGGAAGGGCGGCGCAGTGAAGTTCGCGTTACCGGCAGCAACCCAGCCCGGGTTGGCAACGGCGGCATTCGTTCAGGCAGGCACGGGCGGAGCGATCGTCGCGGCGGGGCGCAGCTGAGGCCGCTACCAGCGGGTAAGGGGTGGTACGATCCAGCGGCAGACGCCGGTAATGACGGCGACCGCCAACCCGAACCAGACGACGATATACAGCGGGTCGTCGTGCGGGCAGTTGAAGGTAAAGACGAAACCGCCCCACGCCGCCGCCGCCAGCCCGGCCGCAACCGCCGCCCGGCCCGGCTCCACCGGAGCACCGCGTTTGAGCAGCAATGCCAGTGCGGCGGCGGCGGGGACGGCAAGCGCCACCACAACGCCCATGCAGGCCAAGCCCTCGCGCCAATCGAGGCGCGCGATCAGCGCCGGCGTGCCAGCCGCTCCGGCATCAATCAACCACCCCGCCAAAACGGCGGCAAGTGCGACCCACAGCGACGCGGAGATCAACGGTCGGGCCCGTTCGCCGGGCGACTGGGCGCGGAGCACGGCGGCGCTGGCGAGGCCCGCGATCAACAAAAGGCTGCCGCCCTTCCACCACATCGACGGGTGATGCATCGCGTCCATCGCGTCGTCCCGCATCCCGTAGAACCACAGGAATAGCGCCGTTTCGGCGACACCCAGCGCCACCAACACCAGCACCTGCCGCGCGCGGCTGAGACGCTTGACGGGTGTCAGGTCGCCGACCAGCCGGTCGATGAGGGGATCAGAGGCCATCGGATGCCTCCACAACCCTGGCCATGCGCCCCATCCCGCGATGGATGTTGACCTTGACCAGCGCCATCGACTGGCCGGTGGCGGCGGCGGCTTCCTCGATGCTCAGCCCGTCGAGCTTGACCAGCCGGATCACCTCGGCCTGGGCCGGCTTCAGCGTCGACAAAAGCCCGCGCAAGGCCTCGGCGCTGGTCACGGCGGCCTCGTGATCGGGGGTCGACAAATGGATCGGCAGTTCATCCGCCGCGTGACGTGCGGAATGCCGCAGCTTGTCGATCCATTTGTAGCGCGCGATACCGGCTAACCACGCCCCGAACGGTCTGGCCGGATCGTAAGTGTGGCGCTTGGTGTGGATGGCGATCATGGCGTCCTGAACGGCGTCGTCGACCGATGGCGGCGGCAGGCGACGCATGAAATAACGGTGCAGCCAGGGCCGCACCTCGGCGAGCAATGAGCGATAGGCCGACGCATCGCCGGTCTGCGCCGCTGCCATCAGCGCACTCCAGCCCGAAGGGTCATTCGGCGGCGTCATGGCAAAGGTTACATCAGTCGCCGGTCAGGATGCGGTCGACGAGCTGTTTGACGGTCGGCACAAAGCCGTTGGAGTAGAATGGGTCCTTGGCAAAGCGGAATGCCGAATGGCCGCCGAACATCAGATTGGCCTCGGTATCGCCGCCATGGGCGATGTCCTGCAGGGTCTTCTGGATGCAAAAGCTGCGCGGATCGGCGAGCCTGCCGGTGGTGTTGGTCTCGCTGTCGGCCCAGCTCGAAAAGGCGCACTGGCTGAGGCAGCCCATGCAATCGGTCTGGTCCTTGCGGATCGTCGCTTTCTCGGCTTCGCTGACGAACACCAATGTGTTGTCGGGGGTCTTCAGCGCCTCGGTATGGCCCGCGCCATAATATTCGCGCGCGTGAAGCAGGTCGTCCCTTGTGACGTAAAAGCTTTTGCGCCCGACCCCGACGTCCAAGAGGAACTGGTGCTCCCCCGCCGCAGTCGTCGAAAACGCCACCTGCCGCTCCGACCGCGCCTCCAGATTGCGCAGGAACGGGTTGCGGACGGCGCTCGAATAGAAACCGGTCGGCGAGAATTTGTGGAGCAGGATGTCGCCTTCCTCCAGCGTCATCAACCGCTGTTTCCAGCCGTCGGGGATTGGGCTTTCCTGGGTCAGCAACGGCCGCGTGCCGAACTGAAAGACGATCTGGCCAAGCTCCGGATTGTCGATCCAGTCGGTCCATTCGCGCAACGCCCAGACGCCGCCAGCCATGATGATCGGCACGCTGTCGGGGATACCCGATTCGCGCATCACGCCGCGCAGATCACGAACGCGCGGATAGGGGTTCTGCGGCGCACGCGGATCTTCGGCATTGGACAGGCCGTTGTGGCCCCCCGCCAGCCAGGGGTCCTCATACACCACCGCGCCCAGCCATTCGGCAGCCTTGTGATAGGCGCGCTTCCACAGCGCGCGGAACGCCCGCGCGCTGCTGATGATCGGGTAATAATGCACGCCGTGTTCCGCGGCGATTTCGCTGAGCCGGTACGGCATGCCTGCCCCGCAGGTGACGCCGTTGACGAGGCCCTTGGTCTTTTCCAGGACGCCGGTCAGCACCCGCTGCGCGCCGCCCATTTCCCACAGCACGTTGATGTTCAGCGCGCCAAGGCCGCGCGACAGCTCCGACGATGCCATGTCATAGGCGCGCTGGACCTGCTGCACCGCGCCGTCGATGGCGTATTGGACGAGCTCTTCGTGGCGCTCGCGGCGGGTCAGCGCCTTGTAGATCTGCGGGATGATGCGCCCGGTCGGGTCATAGCTGTCGGCGTTGACCGCGCTGATCGTGCCGACGCCACCAGCCAGCGCCCAGGCGCCGGACGACAGATGGTTGGTGGCGGCGACGCCTTTGCCGCCTTCAACCAGCGGCCAGGCCTCACGGCCACCCATGGTCAAAGACTTCAGTCCGCTCAGCATGCTGCGTTCACTTCCGTGCCGGAGCCCCCGCGCTCCGAGAAAGGATCGCTATAGCGCGAAGTTACGCACGCGCGACGGAAAAAGACGCGCGGCGGCGGCGCATCGCAGCACCGGTCAGGCCAAAGCCAGCGATCAGCATCGCCCAGGTCAACGGTTCGGGGACGACGCCGATGTGCAACCCAGGGGTTTCAAGATCGCCAGCAGTCGCGCCGAACACAGCGGTGAAAACGGCGTCGCCGCCTGCCGGGGTCCAGGCATCGCCGGCGCGCGGGCCCGTCAAAGGTGACCGACCTGCAGTGTCGAGCGCAAACAGGCCGCCGAAGGCATAGGTGTCTGCGGACGTCTGTGCGACCTCGACCGACTGTACCGGGTTGTTGATGCCGGATGCCGTCAGAAAGCCGATGTAGCTTGCGCCAACGCTGAGCGCGATATCGAGCTTCTTGAAATCATAGATGCCGGGCCCGGTATAGGCCACGGGCACCGACCGGTAGAGCGCAAGGCTGGTTGCTGTGCTGCCATTCCAGCTGGCGAGTTCGAACGCAAAATTACCCGAAGTCCCCGACCCCAGTTTGATGCCGAACGAATGCAGAATCCCGTCGCCCGCGGCAACGAAGCTTTCCCCGACGACTGTCGATGCACCATCGGCACGACCCAGCGATGTAAAACTGGAATCAGAGCGCGCGCCGGTGCTGTTGCCGGTTACCAGTGAATATTGCACCGCGCTCGCCGGCACAGCGATCAGCAATGCAGCCACGGTTAGAAAACGAAACATCGACCGACCCTCACGCAAACACTGCTCGCTCGCCAGCTCTGGCGCGACAGAACTCGACGCGGGTGCGAAACTCCTGTGCGCCAACCCTGGCGGGTAGCGTTGTTATATATGCATAAATCGTGCCACCCCTCCGGTCGACAAGGCTAACCTGTTTTCATTGGCGATTTCGATACCGGCGATCACGAGCGGGTCACATATATGTAAAGAATCCCGACAACGGCCGGAGGTTCGCGCTGGAAAAGTCCGGGCGTCGTAATCGCCCTCGGTTGCGTGCCGGGCGTCACGACGCCAAAGCAATATCCGCATGTGGACCGCCATCCTGCTCGCCGGTCAGCGTCCGGGCACCGACCCGCTGGCGGCAGCCTTTGGCTATACAACAAAGGCGCTGGTGCCGGTCGGCGGCGAAGCCATGGTGTCGCGTACGGCGCGCGTGCTGCTTGCCTGTCCCCAGGTCGCGCAGGTGTTGATTCTGGCGCAGGACCACGCCGCGTTCAGCGCGACTGCGGATACGGCCTGGCTCGCGACCCACCCGCGGATCGCGCAGTCGACCGCCACGACTGGCATCGCCCAGTCTATTCTGGCCGTTGCGGGCAACACGGCACCCTGGCCGCTGCTGGTCACCACCGCCGATCATGTCCTGCTGACCCCCGCGATGGTCGCGGCGTTTCTGGCCGGAGCCGACGGCGCCGCAGCGGCCGCCGCGGTGGTCGAGCGCAAGACCGTCCTCGCGCGCTTTCCGGACACGCGTCGCACCTGGCTGAAATTTCGCGGCGGTGCCTATTCGGGAGCCAATCTGTTCGCGCTGGGCGGTCCGGCGGCACTGCCACTGTTGAAGCTATGGGCCACCGTCGAGCGCGATCGCAAATCGGGCTGGCGGCTGCTGGTCCGGTTAGGGCCGGGCCTGGCGATCGGCGCGGCGTTGCGGTTGCTGACGTTGGAGGCGGCGGCGGCGCGGCTCGGTCGGCGCTTTGGCGCGGTGGCGCGGGCCGTGGTGCTCGACGATGCAGAGGCCGCAATCGATGTCGACCGCATCGCCGATCACACGCTTGCCGAAGCGGTCCTGGCGGCGCGATGACGGGCTTGAGCATCTTCGATATGGACCGGACGATCACACGCGGTGGCACCTGGACGCCGTGGTTGCTGTTCTGGGCACGGCGGCAGGCGCCGTGGCGGCTGGCTTTGCTGCCGGTGCTGGCCGGGGCGGCGGCGGCGTATCTGTTGAAGCTGATGCCGCGCAGCCGGTTGAAGGAAATCGGCCACCGCCTGCTGATGGGCGGCGATATTCCCGGGACCATCGTCGACCGTATGGCCGCAGCCTATGCCGACCATGTGCTGGCGTGCGACGTTTTCCCCGGCGCAATCGCGCAGATCGAAGCCGAACGCGCCGCCGGTCGCCGCATCGTCATCGCCACCGCATCGAACGCCTATTACGCCCGCGCCATCGCTGCACGACTGGGGGTCAACGACGTCATCGCAACCGAATCTGTCTGGGACGGCGATGTGCTGTCGGCGCGGTTGGCAGGGCCGAATTGCTATGGCGCGGCCAAGCTGGCGGCGGTCGACGCGTGGCTGGCGCGCGAAGACTTAGGCACAGCGCCGATGCGCTTTTATTCAGATCATATTTCCGACCTGCCGCTGTTCGACCGTGCCGACGCGCCGATTGCCGCCAATCCATCGGCGGCGCTGCGGGCGCTGGCGGTGTCGCGTGGCTGGCCGGTGGTCGATTGGGGGCGCGTCAAGACCGGCTGGTTCGAGCGCGCCTAGTCATTCAACCGGTCTTGCAACCGGCCTTGCCGTCGATCCGCCACGGCGGAAAGTGCTGGTTGGTTCCGGCATGATAGAGGAAAATCCGGTTGCCCGCGGGGTCGGTCGCTCCGGCCCGCCGCCACAAATACTCCTCGTCGCGCGGGGCGAAATCGAATTCGACGCCGCGCGCTTTTGCGGCACCAAATTCCGCGTCGATATCATCGCAGTGGAGATAGATTTCTGCCGCTCCAGCACGGCCGCCGTCCTCCATCACCTCGAACGACAGCGTCGAGGCGGCGTCGCCGGGCATTTCGAACCGCGCATAGCGCGGTGGGGCGGCGACGATCTGGACGAGGCCAAGTGCGGTGTAAAACGCCAGGCTCGCGTCATAGTCGTCGGCAGGCACGGTGACGTGATTGAGATGCATGGGCGCTATCGACCTTTACCGGGACCGCTCCTATTTCACGCCGGTCTACGCAATGAAAGACCGTGTCATGACTGCCCAAGCCGATCCCGTCGTCATTACCGGCTTCGCCCGCACCCCGATGGGCGGTTTTCAGGGTGCTTTGGCGGGCGCATCGGCGACACAGCTCGGCGCGGCGGCGGTCAAGGCAGCGGTCGAACGGTCGGGTGTCGCCCCCGCCGCTGTCGAAATGATCTTCATGGGCTGCGTTCTCCCGGCGGGTCTGGGCCAGGCCCCGGCGCGGCAGGCGGCACTGGGGGCCGGGTTGCCGCTGTCGGTAGAGGCGACCACCGTCAACAAGATGTGTGGATCGGGGATGCAGGCGGCGATCATGGCGCACGATGCGCTGCTGGCGGGATCGGCCGAGGTGATCGTGGCGGGGGGCATGGAATCGATGTCGAACGCGCCGTATCTGCTGACCAAACACCGCAGCGGGGCGCGCATCGGCCATGACGTCGTCAAGGATTCGATGTATCTCGACGGGCTCGAAGATGCCTATGACACCGGCAAGCTGATGGGTGCTTTCGCCGAAGAATCGGCGCGCTATTACCAGTTCACCCGCGCGGCGCAGGACGATTACGCGCTGGAAAGCCTGTCGCGCGCCAACGCCGCCATCGCGAGCGGCGCGTTTGAAGGTGAAATCGTGGCGGTGACGATCAGCGGGCGTGGCGGCGACACCGTGGTTGCGGTCGACGAACAGCCGGGCAAGGCGCGCCCCGACAAAATCCCGGGCCTCAAGCCAGCTTTTGCCAAAGACGGCACGATCACCGCCGCCAATGCGTCGTCGATCAGCGACGGGGCCGCGGCACTGGTGCTGACCCGCGCCTCGACCGCCGCCGCGCAGGGCCTGCCGGTTCGCGCGCGCATCGTGACGCACGCCGCGCACGCCCATGAACCCGGCAAGTTCACCACCGCCCCCGTCCCGGCGATCCAGAAACTGCTCGCCAAGGCTGGCTGGAGCGTCGCCGATGTCGACCTGTTCGAGGTCAACGAGGCCTTCGCAGCGGTCGCCATGATCGCGATGCGCGACCTCGGCATCCCGCACGCCAAGGTCAACATCCACGGCGGCGCAACGGCGCTCGGTCATCCGATCGGCGCATCGGGGGCGCGGATCATCGCGACGCTGGTCGCGGCGCTCGAACGCACCGGCGGCAAGCGCGGGGTGGCGGCGCTGTGCATCGGCGGCGGTGAAGCCACGGCGATCGCGGTCGAGCGCGATTGATTCTATCCCCGATATCCCCGTTATCCACAGGCCAAAACGCGATTATTTCGCTTTGACGACTCGGCCCTGCGTGAGACCATTCAGTTGTAGCCAGAGACGGCCCGAAGCGGAAACGCCCAAGAAAGTCAACAGGTTATAGCCGATCCGGAAGCGATCGCACGTGGCTTTGCGCAAGCGAAGACAGCGGCGAAAACCCAAGGTGAGGTCAGGATTGGTCGAACGACGCTTCGAGCGTGTCCTTGCCCCCGCGAAAGCGAGCATGAGGACAGACCCGCAAGCGAACCGGCAGCCAAGCCCGGCGTAGCGGCGATGGGTGAGCGGGCGAAAGCCGCAGCGATCCCGGAGACCTTCGCCGCAGTGCCGCAGCACTGGCAGGGTCGGTAGCCTGGGCGTCAGCCCGTGTCTCCCGAGACCGCAAAGCGCGGCGACACATTGGGGGCCGGTGGCAACACCGGCCCCCATTTTGATTTAAACGCGATTGATTCCAAGAGGATCTGTCGGCGACGCGGTTTTTGGCGAACGGACACGCTGTCCGATCGCGCAACGTCGGGACGCCAGCCGGGCCTGATCCGCAGCCTGAGCCTAGAGCAGGAAATTGTCGGCGTAGACCAATCGCCGGGCGAACCGCCGCTCGTGACGTCGATCATTGGCAGCCGGTGCCAAATCATCCGTGCGCAGCCATTCATATTCGTACAGGGCGACCCGGTGGGTGCCGGGGCCTGTTGCGGTTGGAACCGTGCCGCTCCAGCTGCCGATCGCCGTCGGGTCCTGCACGATCAGCGTTCGCGTTGATTCGACCGGCGTCCACGACAGCGGATCGCCCGGCGAATGGCCGGGCGACAACCGTTCGACCACGGCTTCGATTTCATTGAGGCCGTTGCTGGCCCCCGCGCCCACCGGTGGCTCGAACGTGGCGATGGCCTCGGTCAAGCTGGCAACAGGCCCGTCGACATCGATCTGGATCGAGCCGCCGACCACGGCCACCTTGGCATGGCGACGCGGCGGCAGCGCGATGAAGTCGTTGCGATGGACCGGCGACAAATGCGCCCCGGCCAGCGAGTTTGGCTGTAGCCTCGCCAGCGCCAGCCGCACGAACGGCCAATAGCCATCCCCAGCGTCGATGCTGAGATCCGCGAACCAGAGTTTCCGCTCTGCATCGAAGACGGGTGCAAAGCCCGCCGCTGCGACGACCGCTGCGTTTTCTGCCAGCGTCAGGCCGGTGACGATTGTGGCACCGGGGAAGTTTACTCCGCCGGCCGATCCCGGCACTGGCGCTGTCCGCCCGATCGGATCGGCGCCCCAGCAGCTGACCAGCTTGGCGACCGGGTCGGCGTTGTCCGGGAATGCCTGCCCATCGAGATAGACCGCCGCCAGCAATTCGCCTGCGCCGGACGAATACCAGGGCCGGTCGAGATAGACTCGCAAGCCGCCGGTACGGGTCCGTTCCGTGATGCCCGCGGCGCCAGGCAACGTGTCCCAATCGAAATGTGGCACGGCGTAGCGCACCAGCGGCGGCGCCGGTCGCGCCGAATTGAGGATCGCTGTGCTGAACGCCGGGCCAGCCAGCGTCGTTGCCGCAGCGGTGTTGGTGGAAGCTGGGAAATATTCGGCGAAGCGCGTCACTGCGATCGGCGTGATCGCCGCCTGATGGAATTTGGTGTCGTGCAGTTCAAGCAATGGCGGCGCCCCAGTGGCACTGTCGATGACGGCTGTCGTCGCGCTGCCGTCCGGAATGACGACTTCGCAGATGCTGGCCTGCACAGTCTCGGTGCCGGGGGCAGGCGCGGTCACGTCGTCGACGGGGTCGGTCCACGCCGCTTCGAGCTGGATTCGGCCGGTGCTGGCAGCATCGGATGTGATGTTGCCTGCCAGAACGACGTTGCTTTCGCCCAGCGACTTGGCGGACGTCACCACGACAGCAGGTGCAGCCAGCGGCTTTTGCACCGCATGGATCAGCGTCAGGTCACGCCACGGCAGATGCGCCCAATGCTGCCCGGCGATGATGCTCGCCTTGACCGCGGCGAGGTTGGCCGGAGCCTGCCGTTCGGTCCAGTCCCAGACGCCGCGGGTCGGCAAATCGGCGGGATCAAGGACCGAACTGAAGCGGACGGTTGCCCGCTGTGCCTCGGGCAGTTCGACGGTCAGCACGCCGCTGCCCTTGCCAACCGAAGGCGTGAATTTGGGCGCGGCGGGGATCGCTCCGGCAGCAATCGCCTTTAGCTCGATGCGGAAAGGCTTGAGGTCGGGCCAGGTGCCCGTGAACGGTAACGTATGAACATCGCCAGCGGGGGTGCCGGGCAGATCGGTAAAGCCCGCGCCCCTCGCCTGCGGATCGGGCAGGTATCCGACGGTTACGAAATTGGCTGACTGCACCCAGGGGTCGCTCGGCGCGGGCGTCGCCGGAATTTCGCCGGGCAGGCCGTTTATCGCCGGGCGCTGCTGGACGGCGTCATCGCGCAAATTATTCACCTCGCGCGATGACAGGGCATAACTGGCGGGCGAGCCGTCGAAGCCAGTCTTGTCCAGCACACCATGTAGTTCGGCGGTCAGCTGTGAAACCTGTGGCGGCGCGACGTGGCGCGCCGTGGTGGCTCCCATACCGCCGATGGCAGGCGACCGTACCACCAGCCGCTCCAGCGATTCTCCCTCTACCGGCGCGGCGTGGAACATGATCGTTGGCGGCACCACAGGCTCGAAGCGCAGCGCCGTGAAGGGCGCAGTCGGTGCCGGGCCATCGGCAGCGAAACTGGCATCGCCCGGATGTGTGACGCTGTTCCCGGCCAAGTCGGCGACGCGTGCGCGCAGCCGATATTCCCGGCCAAAGCGCAGGCGCGGCAGGCTGCCCGCTTTGGCATGAAAGCGGGTCTGTACCTTGAAAGGCGTCACCGCTGCATTGTCCGGCACGCCGTGTTCGTAAGGGTCGGGGGTGTCGTCGGTGACCGGATTGTCCTCGGTAACGAGGATCGACAGGCTGGGACGCGGTGCGGCAAGGCTCCAACCATTCCAGGTAAACAGCGTCTCGCCGATACGGATGCTGCGTGGTGCGGCTGGATCGCCGGGTTCGGTCGCTGCAAGTTGGACAAAGCCTTCGTCGATCGCCGTCTCGGTGACGGCAGCGGGCGTCGCATCGAGGAATTCATAGCTGCCCAGCCGTTCCCCGAGCGACCGCCAGACCTTGGTCTTTTTGTCCCACACATCGACCCGGTAACCGCGGACCAGATCCTCCGCATAGAGATCGCCCGACGGCAGCGGTGGTACATCGCCGTCGACCGGCGGCGGCGGTGGCGACGCATCGATGGCCGAGGCAAAGGCGTTGATCGCACAGGACCGCAGGAACTGCGATGACAGCTCGGCGGCGGCATCGCGCCGAACCAGACTGATCCCCGCCGTTCTGAGCGCCGGAAGACCGCCCTCACCGGGCAGCCCGGGCGGGCGGTCCGCCGCATCGGCGAAATACAGCGCATGGGTGGCGGTGTTCTGCAATTTGGTTGCGTCGCCCGGAAGATCGTTCTGGATGACCTCGAACCGCGCCGAATCGTCGACGCGCAGGAAGCCAGCAGAAATCTCCGGGTCGACTGGCCGCGGCAGGGCGGTGAAGAGTCCGGCACCGGCGCTGAAATGCGTACGCGGCGCAACAATCGCCGTACCAGCCGCCCAGACTGCGGCAGGCACTGACACTTCGATCGCACCCTGGGCGGGCAATGCTTGTCCCACGGGCAGCAGCACGTCGACGACCAGCCCCAACCGCCGCAGCATGGCCGGATAATCACCGAGCGCTGACAGCGCCTGATGGACATCCCATTCATCGGCAAGCTGCGCCGCGTCCGGCAGCGGTGGTGGGTTGCCCGCGAATGGCTTGAGAAAGTCGTTCAGTCCTTTGAATGCATCATGTGTCAGCTGCTGCGCCGGGTTGAGGGGCGGCGGCAGGACCGTCTTGCCCGGCGGATCTATGGGCGCAACGAAGGGCGGCTGGATGACCTCGACGTTGAACGACGGCGTATCGATCGGCGTCGATGACGGCGGTAGCGGGCCGGTCGGAGCAGCGCCGCCCGTCGCCCAAGGCTTCAGATCGAAACCAAGCAGCCAGCCGAGCAGTGCCAGCGGCCAGAACAGGCAACCGCAGCCGCAACCCGGCTTAAACGGTTCCGGTTCGGGTGCGGGCGGTTCCGGCGGCACGATTTCGGTAACCGGGGTCGCGTCGGGAAAAGGTACGGCGGCCAAACCGGGGTCGACCCACTCGACTGGTGGCTCGGGGAACGACGGTCGGGCGATGGCGACCAGGTCAGGGTCGGCGGCCAGAACGCACAGCGAGGGGCGATTTGCCCCGGCGCCATAGGCGGGATCAGCCGAAGCGCGGCCATAGACCCCGGCGATGGTCGCCGCGATGGTCGAAGCGCCAAAACTTTCGATCGGAATGCCGCGATAATCGTCGAACCGGTAGGGCCGAACCTGTGCCGTGCCGGGAAACAGCGCCTGCCAGAGCGCCGGCTTGAGATCGCTCGCTTCAACATCGAGCGGGACAGGCGCGCCGCCGTCGATCGCCGCCTGCCATTTCAGCGCCGCGACCGTTGCGGGCCAGGCGGCCAGATCGGGCCAAGCCGACAGCTGACGCACAGCGGGATCGTCCGCCCACAGCCGCGGCGCGACGAACACCGACAGCCGCGCCCGCCCCGTCGCATCGAAGCCGTTGGGCAAGGCCGTCAGAATGAGGGTCTGCTTTTCCATTACGGCCCCTCTGCCGCGAACGCGCCGCAATATTCCGACCAGTCACTTTGCGACACCATCGTTGCAAAGCTCGGGTCGCTGCCTGCAAATTCGCGCTCGATACTGACCGACACGGTCTTGCTGAAAAACGCGATCTTGATCTTGACCTTGACCGAAGCGGTCCCGAACAGGTGGCCACCGTGCGGCTGGGACTTGTCGCTTTCAAAGCCAAGGCCGACGTACAGCTCGACCGAAACGGTGACGAGGCCAAGGACGCTGAGCGAACCTGAGGCGCGGAAGAACGCCGTGATCTGGAAGCCCGCACCGGTTTTTTGATAATAAACGCCGCCGGTGATCGAGGCGGCCCCGGCGGCAATGCCCAGATTGATGGCGATCGCCGCGCCGAATTCCAGCGACGCTTCGACGTTATTGACGCCCTTCGTATCCAGGTCGAGGCCGAAATAGCCGCCGCCGCCAAATGCCATCACCGTCAGCAGGAATGGATGGTCACGCTCGCAAAAGGCGAAATGCAGCCCGGCCGCGCCACCGACGAAGGGCAGATGGAACCCGGCGCTGAGGCTGATGTCCTGAAGGACGAAGATGCCGATGCCGATGGTCGGGATGCCGAGCGTGTAGCCGGCGCTGATGCCGTCGGCGCTGACGTCAAGGTACGGCGGATCGACGAAGCCATCGAGCGGGATGTATTTGCGGATCGTATTGACGAACGACAGCGGTCCTTCGAAGCGGATCTCGTTGAATTCGACCGCGACGTCGACCTTGCGGCCCGACCCGGCCTTAAACCCCACGGAGGTGAACACCGCCCCGATCAGCGCGTCTTTGCCGGGCGGCAGGGTGATTTCAAACTGCGAAAGCTTGCCCGACACGGCAAAGCTGGGCGCGGTACCGTCGAGCGGTGTGACGATCGTGGCGTCGAGCGCGAACGATGACCCGTCGAGCGGCGTGAAGATCGGTTGCTCTGCGAGTTGGGCTTTGTCGAGGGACCAGCCATAGTGCGTGACATGTGCCGGCAGCGGCCCGCTGCCAAGGTCGGCCAGCGTCTTCAGGCTGTTCAGCGATGGCACCGTCGCCCCGGCCTGGCCTGGAAAGCCGAACGGGATTTTCTGGAAAATTTTGTCGAGCGGGATGCCGCCGAGAATCTGGATACCCGCAAAAATCTTGCCCGGATCGAAACTGCCGGAAACAAAGGCGTCGACATCACCGACTGGTCCAAACGCGCGCGACAAACCCTGTGGCGTCAGGTCGGGCGCTACCAGCCCGCCGACCTTTTCGGCGGCGAAGCCGATCTTCGCCGCAGCTTCGATATGGGCAAACACTTCGCCAGCATTTCCGAAGGTATCGGCGGCGGCGGCAAGAAACTGCTTGTCGTAGCGGATGGTGCGCGGTGCGGCGCTGCCGGTCATCTTGCGTACCGCAGGCACCGCCACTGCAGCGCCGCGCATCGCAGGGAGGAACGGCGGCGTGCCGGTTGCCTCGAGCGCGCCGAAGGTCAGTTGACCGGTATCGAGTGCCGTGTCGCCGGGTACCTGCTGCGGTGCAAAGGCGATGCGTTGTCCGCCCATGTCGCGCTGCCGTCGCGGATCGGTTTCGACGACCGCTACAACCGCCGCCCCGCCGCTGGGATCGGATTGCGAGACACCGTTATACGCCGCAACAATCGCTGGCGCCTTGGGCGACGCGGCAGCCGAATCGAACACGAACGCCTGCGGAACCGAGAAATGCGATTCGATCCCCTGCCAGTCGACGGCAGTGACGTCGAACAGGATATCGGCACCATCGATATCGTGGCGCGGCCAGAAAGCGGCGTCTGCGCTGTGCGGCGGCTTCTGCACGGTGGTCGTGCCGGGGTCGCGCAGGTTTGGTGTGACCTTTGTGCGGATCGTCACGCTGCGGAACGGCAGGGCGCGATGGTTGAAGAGTTTGACCGGCTCACGAATGGTGATGAAGACGCGCTGCCGCAAATAGGCGATCTCACCCTGCTGCGCGTCGGGGTCGAAATTGGGCGTGTCTGGCGCAGCGGCAAGCTTGCGTTCGGTTATCGTAACAAGCTTGACCCGGTGTCCGAGGGGAAACAGGAACCCCTTGCGCACCGTCTGGCTGAATTGGTCGCGGCCGATGGTGGCGCGATTCTGCCAGTCGATCAGCGAAATCTCGTCGGTGTCCCAACTGCCGTGCAAATCGCTCGACGCGCCAAGTGCCGATAACAACAGCTGATGCACCGCGACCGGGGCGTTGCCGTCCAGCGATCGTTCCGAGCTCAGCCGGACCAGTTCGTGACGGTCCTGACGGGTAAGCGACATCAGGAATGGATTCGTGGCTGTCGGCGCCGGCGCGGCGCTGCCTGCGAAATCCGGCGAGGCGATCGCGCGCGCCGTGCGCTTGTCGGCCGTGACCTCGTCGACACCGCCAGCGCCGACAACGCCGAGCCGCGTGTGCCATAGCTCGACCTTGCCGCCCTGCGTTTTAGGCAGCGGCGCGTGAGCCCAGCGGGCGTCGGGGTGCGGCGACAGCCTGAGGCGCCACGGCGCTTCGATTTCCGTCAGCAGTGATCGCACGCCGCCGAACCTGGCCGTCCCGCCAAGGGGCGGTGACAGCGGCGAGCCACCGGTTCGGTCGCCGACCAGCGTCGCCGCAGTTGAAAGCGCACCCAGGATTGCATCCACCGAAAACGCTAGCGGCAAAGCGCCAACAGGCACGGCAAAGACGAGTTGGCTGGGTGCCGCCAGTCTTGCGCCAACCGGCGGCGGCGCCGGGGCTTCGGCCTCCGCAAATGCCTGTTCGGCGATATTCTGGCCCGGAAAACGTAAAATGATGAAGCTATTGCCAGGGCCGACAGCCTTCAGATGCTTCCCGGCGGGGTCCAGCTCGAGGTTGTAGCCATCGAGATGAAACGCCAAAAGATCGTCGGCGCGCACGATATCGAACGCCAAGGTTAGGCGGGATAGCTGTTGATCAACCGGCGACGGTGGCGAAGGAAGGAAAAGGCCAGACAGCCAGCCGTCCGGCCCCAGAAGGGGCGCAAAGAGTACCGTCAGTACGCCCATTGCCAATGGGCCATCGCGCCGATGTTCATCGAACCCCTATCCCTTCGATTCCGGTTTGGTATATGCGAAATCGGTAGCCATTTCATTAAGATCGTTTGACTGCCATCGCGCAACCATGGCCCGACGTCTTGCCCCTGACCAGCAAGTTGATAGCGTATGGCCAAGGAGAACCCAGATGACCACCCGCCGCCAGCTACTTGCCGCCGGTACTGCCGCGGCCATTATTACGCCGGGTCCCGTCAAGGCGGCTCGCGACACCTGGGGCCCACAGCGGGATGAACTTGCAAGGTCGCATGATGCCAACATCAAGCGGCTGCAGGACTGGATTGCCCAGCCGTCGATCGCCGCCGAACAGCGGAACGTCGAAGGCGGCGCGCCGCTGCTCGCCGCAATGCTCAAGGACGCCGGATTCCAACGTGCCGAGGTCGTGCCGACGCGTGGTATGCCGGGGGTGTTCGCGACGCTCGATGCCGGGGCCAAACGGACCGTGGCGCTTTACTTCATGTACGACGTCAAACAGGCCGATCCCAAGGAATGGTCGTCGCCGCCGTTCGAGGGCGCGCTGGTCGACCGGGCAGGCATGGGCCAGTTGCTGATCGGGCGCGGCGCCGTCAACCAGAAGGGGCCTGAGGCGGTGTTTCTCGCCGCGCTGCACGCCATGAAGGCGACCGGCCGCAAACTGCCGGTCAATCTCGTGCTGGTCGCCGAGGGCGAAGAGGAAATCGGGTCGCCGCATTTCGCCGACATTACCGAACGCCCCGACATCCGCGCCGCGCTCGCCAAGGCCATTGGCATCTATATGCCCGCATCGTGGCAAACGCCCAATGGCCAGGTGCCGATCAATCTCGGCGCCAAAGGCATCATCGAACTCGAACTTGTCGCCAGCGGCAAGGCCTGGGGTCGCGGTCCGACGCACGACATTCATTCGAGCCTGAAGGGCGCTGTCGACAGCCCGGCGTGGCGGCTGGTTGAAGCATTGACGACATTGGTGTCGAAGGACGGCAATCTGCCGGTCATCGACGGCATCATGGAGAAGGTGAAGCCGCTGTCGGATCGCGACCGGGCACTGCTGGCCGTGCAGGCGGCGCGTGAGGACGAAGCCAACCAGAAGGCCGCGCTGGGCGTCAAGGTGTGGATCGATGACCTCTCCTACCTCGCCATGAAGGAGCGGCTGGCAGGTCTGCCGACAGTCAACATCGAGGGATTAGTCGCCGGCTATACCGGTCCCGGCGGCAAGACCATCCTGCCGAGCCGCGCCGTCGCCAAGATCGACATGCGCATTGTCCCCGACATGACGGCAGCCGACACGCTCGCCAAGCTGAAGGCCCATCTCGCCAAGCGGGGTTATGGTGATATCGAGGTCAACATGACCGGTGGCTATGATCCAACGACGACGCCGATCGAGTCAAAGCTGATCGCCGCCATGGCATCGGCCTATAAGGCGCGGGGTATCGAGGCACTCTATAACCCCCGCCTCGCCGGCTCCTGGCCCGGCCACTTGTTCACTAATCGGCCGCTGTCGCTAGCCGCCGGCCATTTCGGCATCGGCATGGGCGACGGCGCCCACGCCCCCAATGAATGGCTGGTCATCAAGTCGACCAATCCCAAGGTCGCCGGGTTCGACGATGCGGCGCTTGCACACCTGCAGTTCCTGGAAGCGCTGGCCGTCGTCTGACCAGTGCTGAAGCCATACGAGCACGGACAGCCTTAAAAAACTGCGTGAGCACCGCGGTCGAGGCTCGCCTTGCCCTCGATCAGCCGAGCATAATAGTCGAACAGCGTTTCCGACCCCGTCGCCGGGGTCGCCGCTGCATCATAGCGACCGGTCGCCGGATTGAGGACGAGCATGGATTCGGTTGCATAATACCGGCCGATGCGCGCCAGCTCTGCCTTGTCGGCGAGGCGCGGGACAAAGCGGCCGAGCGTTGAAAGCAGCAGGATGATCGTATCGAGCAGCGCAACCGGGACGCTCGAGATGCGCGGCTTCCGGTTGAGCAGCGCAAACAGATGTTCGGCCTGCTCTTGCGGCGTGATCGCGTTGCCGGGGCCGCCAATCGGCAGGATCCGGTTGCGCCGACTCTCGTCGTCAAGGCATTCGGTCATGAACCGGGCAAGGTCGTCATCGCTGATCGGCTTGCAGGCCGTCGCCCGGCCGTCGCCGAACACCAGAAAGGGCTTGCCTTTCTTCACGCGGTCGATTTGCCCGGAAAGGGATTTGAAGAAGGCCGTCGGCCGAACGATCGCATAGTCGACGCCGGATTCAATCAGCACTTTCTCAAAGGCAAGCTTGGCCTGCTGGAACGCAAGCAGCGGCTTCTGCACACAGATCGCGGAAAGCAGCACCATCTGCGTTACGCCCGCAGCCCTGGCGGCAGCAAGGGCGGTCACATGGGCAGCATGATCGATCGCCCAGGCGTCACGGGGTACCCCCGTTCGCGAGGCGAGGCAGGAGACGAGCGCGTCGAACCGCTCGCCGCAGAACCCGTCCCGGGCCAGCGATACGGGGTCGGTGACATTACCGAACCTGGTCGTGGCGCCCTCGAACCTCCGCTGCCCGGTATCGGCGCGCACGCCAGCAGCACCCGGTCGCACGAAACAGACGACCTCATGCCCCGCCGAAACAAGGGCGCGGACCGTTGCGCGCCCGATCGTGCCGGTGCCGCCGATTACGAAGACGCGCCGGGGTGCGGGAGAAAGATAATCCATTGACTGCGTCATAGCGCCAGTGTCGCTCAGGTGGTTAGAGGGCGCAGTAGTTTGCGTCGGTGAGGTGCGGCGCGCCTTGATGGGATAGGCCTTTCGTTTGGCCAATTTTGCCGCGACGCTGGCTGCCTGTCGCACTTTGTTGATCTTGAAGCCCCCTTAGATGGCGGCAAAACATGGTGATGCGCTGAAAATTTTACCTGCTCGGTCCAGCCTGTATCAAATGAGCAGTCGGACCAGCGCGCCACCTCCAGGGGCGCTATCGATGGCAATCGAGCCGCCGTGGGCGATGGCGATCTGGCGGGCAAAACTCAGTCCAACACCGTTGCCGTCGGCGCGCGTGGTATAGAACGGCAGGAAAACATCGTCGCGCAGTGCCGGGTCGATGCCGGGGCCATTGTCGACGATTTCGATCAGGCATTGGGCACCGGATGCGGCGGCGCGCAGGCAAACCCGCGGCGATGCCGCGCATCCCGCGGCAGCCGTCGCCGCATTGCGCAACAGGTTGAGGCACAGCTGCGCCAGCAGTTCGGGGTCCCCGTCGATGACCAGCCGCAGCTCGATATCCACCTCCAGCGCGACCCCGGCATGGGCGGTGTCTGCACCGAACAGACGGGCGATCTCGGCTGCCCAAGGTGCGGCCTCAAAGTGACGGCGGCGGACTTCGGGGGCACGGGCAAAAGCGCGGTAGCTTTCGACGAAGCGGTGCATCCCTTCGGCCCGCCGCGCGACGGTGTCGATCGCGCCGCGGACTTCGGCATAATCGGGTTCCGGCGCGGCCATCAGGTCGGCGGCGGTGCGCGCCAGCGATGTCACGGGAGTCAGCGAATTCATGATCTCATGCGTCAGCACCCGGACAAGGTCGCCCTGCGCCGCCATCTCGGCTGCCCCCAGCACATTCTGGACCGGCAGCACCGATACGATCTTGATGTCGCTGCCGACCCGGTCGATCCGCGCCGCTTCGACGATCGTCCGTTGGGCGATGCCGCCATGCATCAGCCGCGTCAGGCGACGGCCTGTCGGCGGGAGTGTCAACGCCGCCACGAATTCCGCGCCGAACGCTGCAAAGCCGTCCAGCCGCACGCCCTCGGCAAGCGCGAACTGCTGCCGCGCCGCTTTGTTGAGCAGGGTTACCCGGTCGCCGTCGTCGATCATCAGCAGCGCCACCGGCGCATCGTCGACGACAGCCCCCAGGAAGCGCGCCTCGTCGGCCGACTGCGCCCGCCGAGCACCAAGCTCGACGATAGCGCGGTCGAGGCTGGCCCCCAGCGCATCGAAGCCGCCGCCGCCGCCAAGGGCGAAACGCTGGGCAAAATCCTCGAAGCGCACCGAATCGATGAACCGCGCCACCGCCCGGTTTGTACGACCAATATAGTGCCAAAGCTCCACCGCCGCTCCGGCCGCCGCCAGAGCCGCCAGCGTCCGCACCGCGATCAATCCGGGCTGGCTGAGCGCCACGACAAACACTGTCGCCAGCCCGGCGATCAGCGCCAGCCGCCACAGCAGTCCGAGTTCGAAGCGCTGCCTAAAGGCCATGCTTCTCCATCCGCCGGTATAGCGCGGCGCGCGTAAGCCCAAGTTCGGCCGCCGAAAGCGAGATATTGTAATGGTGCATCCGCAGCGCCCGTTCCACCATCTGGCGCTCGACGCGTTCAAGGTTGAGGTCGCCGTCAGCCGGGCCTTCGGGAGCCGATAGCAGGGGCACCGAGACGTCGCGTGGCAAAGGGAAATCCTCGATGCGGAAGGCCCGGCCCTCGGCCAAAATCACGGCGCGCTCGGCGGCATGGCGCAGCGATCGGACGTTGCCCGGCCAGTGATATGCAACCAACGCGCCCAGCACGTCGCTCTCCATCGCCCGCTCCGGCGCGCCGTATTTGCGTGCATAAGCCGACAGGTAATGATCGAGCAGCAGCGGGATGTCCTCGCGCCGGTCGCGCAGCGGCGGCAGCTCGATCTCGATGGTGTTGAGACGGAAGAGCAAATCCTGCCGAAACCGGCTCTCGTCGGCAATCTTGTCCGCCGCAAGGTTAGTTGCGGCAATGACCCTGATGTCGAGCGCTGCCGCCCGGTTGGAGCCGACGGGGGTCACCTCCCGGCGTTCAAGAGCAGTCAACAACTTCGGCTGGAGGTGCAGCGGCAAATTGCCGATCTCATCGAGGAAGACCGTGCCGCCATCGCCCGCCTTCAACCGCCCGATGCGGTCACTGCGGGCATCGGTGAACGCACCTTTCACATGGCCGAAGAGTTCGGATTCGAACAGCGTTTCGCTCATCGCGCCAAGGTCGACCGACACCATCGCCTCGCCGGCGCGGCGTGAGCGGGCGTGGAGTTCGCGCGCCACCAGTTCCTTGCCGGTGCCGTTTTCGCCAAGGATCAGTACATTGGCATCGGTCGGGCCAGCGCGCTCGATCAGCGTCATCACCCGCTGCATGGCCTTCGACCGGCCGAGCAGCGGCGCTTCGCCAGTCGGCTGCGACAGTTCGACGGCACGGCGGCGTTCGACCTTGGTCTCGCGGCGCGACTGGCGGAGTGCGGCGGCGGTGTGTGCGGTCGCCACCAGCCGCTCATTGCTCCACGGCTTGGCGACAAAATCGATCGCACCGCGCCTGATCGCCTCCACGGCGACGGCGACGCCCCCGTGCGCGGTGATGATGACGATGGCGGCGTCGGGGTCCTTGGCGATAATCCGGTCAAGCCAGGCGAAACCCTCGCGCCCATCGGTGGCACCGCGGGCAAAGTTCAGGTCGAGCAGGATGACGTCGGGCGACAGGGTATCGAGCAGCGGCAGCAGTTGTTCGGGATGGCCAAAGGTCATCACCTCGGCAAACTGGCCGCGCAGCGCCAGCCGCGCCGCCAGCGCGATGTCGCTGTCATCGTCGATGACGATCGCCAGCCCGAAACCTGATCTCACAGCCATGCCGCACCCCTGTGTCGCCTTGGCAGATATTCAGCAAGTTCCGGGCCAGTTGCAGCGCTTGGCACGGAACATGCTGGGTGTCCGTCGAACCCCGGAAGTATCGCCGGGACAGCGAAGAGACGGATGAAGCATGGCCTTCCCAATGCGTCCGGGATCGAACAGCGACCGTCCGGAAACGGACACCTCGGTCATGCGCGTGGTCAATCTCGACCGCGCCGGACCGACGTCGGGGGGTGCGATGGACCGGGCAATTGTCCGCAAACGGCTCGACAAGCGGGTTGTCGCTGCAATCGCCGTCGCCGCGGCGTTGCTCGCGGGCCTGTTATGGTTCGCCTTTGCGCCGCGCGCCGGCAGCCAGACCGTCGCCGCCGACCGCGCCACCATCTCGGTGGTAACCAAGGGCGTGTTCGAGGATTTCCTGCCGCTGCGGGCGCAGGTCAAGCCACTGGTCACGGTTTATCTCGACGCCGTCGAGGGTGGCCGGGTCGACCAGTTGCTGGTTGAAGACGGTGCCACCGTGACCAAGGGCCAGCTGCTCGCCAAGCTGTCGAACGCCGAGCTGCAGCTCAACACGCTGGCCCGCCAGACCGAGGTCAACCAGCAACTCAACAACATGCGCAGCCAGGAATTCGCGCTCGAGCAGAGCCGATTGAGCAATGACCGCACGATCGTCGAGGCACAGCTCGACCGGCAGAAGGCGCAGCGCCTCTACGACGTCCAGCAGCCACTG
This sequence comes from Sphingomonadales bacterium, assembly GCA_038211945.1. GTDB lineage: Bacteria > Pseudomonadota > Alphaproteobacteria > Sphingomonadales > Sphingomonadaceae > Sandarakinorhabdus. The sequence continues at coordinate 129,356 of JBBQVA010000002.1, read as the reverse complement.
GCCGACCGCGGGTTCGTTGCGGGCAAGGTCTTCAACGATACCCAGGACAATCTGCTTGCCCAGCGCGCCCGCGAGGCGGTGATCCGCCGCGGTGCCGCGACCGAGGAGCGTCTGCAGGCCAGCCAGCTGCGCGAGTTGCGGGCGTCGGCGGCGGGCCTGCAATCGAGCCTTGCCATCGCGCGCGGCAGCCTCGACGCGCTCAACCTGCGCGCGCCGGTATCGGGCCGCCTGTCGTCGTTTTCGATCGAGCTTGGCCAGTCGATGCAAAAGGGTGCGCGGCTGGGTCAGATCGACAGTCCGGGGCGCGACAAGCTGACCGCCGGGGTCGATGAATTCTACCTTGGCCGCGTCCAGACCGGGCAGATCGCGGTGCTGGATTTCGGCGGCAGCAGCGTGAAGCTGAAGGTCGGTAAAATCTATCCGCAGGTCAAGAACGGCCAGTTCGAGGTCGACCTGATCTTTGCCGGCAGCGAGCCGCAAGGGCTGCAGCGCGGTCAAACCCTCCAGGCCCGGCTGACGCTTGGCGATCCGGCCCCGGCCAGGTTGATCCCCAACGGCAGCTTCTACAACGACACCGGCGGCAACTGGGTGTTCGTCGTCACCCCCGACGGACGCAGCGCCGAACGCCGCAGCGTCCGCCTGGGCCGACGCAACAGTGATTTCATCGAGGTGCTCGACGGCCTCGACACCGGCGAGCGGGTGCTGACCTCGCCCTACACCGGCCTCACCGACAAGACCCACCTCGACCTTCAACCCTCATCCGGAGGAATGACCAAATGACCATGCTGACGATGACCGACCTGTCCAAGTCCTACCGCACTGATACCGTGGAGACGGCGGCGCTGGATGGCGTCGACCTCGCCATCAGCGAGGGTGAGTTCGTCGCCATCATGGGACCATCGGGTTGTGGGAAGTCGACCCTGCTCAACGTCATGGGTATGCTCGACAGCCCGACCAGCGGTTCCTACTGCTTCGAAGGTGCCGAAGTCGCCGGGCTGAGCGAGGCAAAACTCGCCGAAACTCGCAAGCGCTCCATCGGCTTCATTTTTCAAAGCTTCAACCTGGTCGACGAACTGTCGGTGCGCGAGAATGTCGAACTGGCATTGCTCTATCACAACATCCCCGCCGCCGAGCGCCGTCGCCGGGTCGAAAAAGTGCTCGACAAGGTCGGTATCGGCCATCGCGCCGGGCACCGCCCCGGCCAGTTGTCGGGCGGCCAGCAGCAGCGCGTCGCCGTTGCCCGCGCGTTGGTCGCCGAACCCCGACTGATTCTGGCCGACGAACCGACCGGCAACCTCGATACCGCTCACGGCGATGAGGTCATGCGGATGCTGCGCCAGCTTAATGGCGAGGGTTCGACGATCGTCATGGTCACCCATTCGCCGGCTCATGCCGACTATGCCGGACGGGTGATCAACATGCTCGACGGCCGCATCGTCGTCGAACGCCGCCGCGCGGCCTGAAGCAGGTCTTTAAGGGAGCAATGAAGATGTGGCAGAATTACCTGACGGTCGGGCTCCGGTCGCTGGCCAAGAACCGCCTCTACACCTTCATCAACATCTTCGGGCTGGCGATCGGCCTCGCCGCCTGCCTGATGATCCTGCTCTATGTCCGCTACGAGGTCAGTTACGACAGCTGGCTGCCCGGCGCGCAGAACGTTTATCAGCTCGAAAGCTGGTTCCTGGGCAAAACGACCGGCCATCCGCAGCAGTTGCAAGTGACGTCCTATATCGCGGGCGAGCGCTTCAAAAAGGACTTTCCGGAGGTCGAAAAGGAGATTTACGCCCTCAGCGGCACTCCAGTATTTTTGAAAGACGGACAGGCGCTGCCAACCAAGGACTTCATCTACGCCGACGGCAATTTGCTGGACGTCATCCCGTTGCCGCTGGTCAGGGGCACACGCAATGGCCTCGACGCCGTCGATACCGCAATGATGACTCAGACGGAAGCGCGCAACCGCTTCGGCACCGATGATGTCGTCGGCAAAACATTCACTATCATCGCCAAGGGCGAGCACCGCGTTTACCGAATCACCGGCGTATTGCGCGACATTCCGAAAAATTCCCACCTTAAGATCACGACCGTAGCCCACGCCAATTTCCGTCAGTTGATGATCAAGGAGCCTCAGTTCCTGTCCTGCTGGGGTTGCCAGGGTGGCTGGGTCTATTTGAAGCTGCGACCAGGCTCCGACGTCGCGGCGATGGCGGCGCGGCTGCCGGCCTGGAAGAAGCGCAATATCCCTGATGAAAACAGCGGCGCCCTGAAGTTTAATCAGGGCGACGATCAGGACTGGCATCTGGTCAACGTCCGCGATGTCCACACCGGCAAGGCGCAGATCGGCACAATGACGCCGGGCAATGACAGGGGCAGCATCGTCACGTTCGCGGTAGTCGCCCTGCTCATCCTCGGTATGGCCATCGTCAACTTTACCAATCTATCGACATCGCGTGCCAGCCAAAGGGCGCGAGAGGTCGCGCTGCGCAAGGTGCTCGGTGCCAGCCGCCAGCAGCTTATCGGTCAGTTCATCGGTGAGTCGCTCCTCATCACCGCGATGGCGATGCTGGTTGCAGTGGCGCTCGCCGAGCTGCTGATGCCGCCGTTCGCAGCGTTCCTCGATGCCGATCTGAAGCTGAACTATTTTGGCGCGGGTGGAATCGCATTGCCGGTCATTGTGCTGCTTGTCGTCGTTGGCGTGCTCGGCGGCATCTATCCGGCGTTCTTCCTATCGCGCTTCCAGCCAGCGGCGGTACTTAAAGCCAACCGTTCCAGTGCCGAAACGCCTGGATCGGGTCGCCTGCGCAGCGCGCTCGTGATCGCGCAGTTCGCCGTATCGATCGGCCTGATTATCTGCACAACGGTGATCTATGCCCAAACCATCTATGCGCGCAGCGTCGATCCCGGCTTCAGCCGCGATCACTTACTCCAAGTCGATGGGCTCAGCCGCTACCAGCTGATCGACAAGGGCCTGGTCATTGAGGATGCGGTGCGCCGGATCGACGGCGTCGATGCCGTCGGGCGAACCCAAATCGGAATCGCCCCCGAAAACTCCAACAACACCAGCTGGAGTGTTCCGTCGATCCCCAAGCCGGTCAACATGGGGCAATACAACGTCGACACTGGCTTCAAGGACGCCATGGGGCTGAAGCTCATCGCCGGGCGCTGGTTCGACGACAGCCGCGAGATGGACGATTCAACCTTGCCCTTTCCTACCAGTAACGACGCCGAAAAAGCATTGGCGGCACGCGGTGCCAACGTCGTCATCAATGAGCTGGGTGCGCACGAATTGGGCTTTGCCAATGCCGCCGATGCAGTTGGCAAAACTTTCAAGGCAGCGCTGGTCCAAAGCGAAAACGGCAATGTCCCGTCGACGATCGTCGGGGTTGTCGGCGATGCGCGCTTCCGCTCGGTCAAGCTACCGCTCGAACCCATCGCCTTCCAGAAGACTCGTACAGTCCACCAGTATTTGATGGTGCGCTATCACGGCGATCCGGCTGCAGTGCGTGACCGGGTCGAACGGGCCTGGAAAGGCTTTACGCGCGAAGTCCCGTTCGACGCCAAGTTCAGCGACGACATCGTTCAGGAACTTTACAAGGCGGACGACGCGCGGGCGAAGACATTTGCTGCGTTCGCGGTGCTGTCGGTCATCATCGGTTGCCTGGGCCTGTTCGGGCTGGCGGCGTTCACGGCCGAACGCCGGACCAAGGAGATCGGCATCCGCAAGGTTCTGGGCGCACGCACCCGCGACATCATCCGCCTGTTGATCTGGCAGTTTTCCAAGCCGGTGATGATCGCCAACATGATCGCCTGGCCTGTAGCCTGGTGGCTGATGCGTGACTGGCTCAACACCTTCGACGCACGGATTTCTCTGGGGGTGGGGCCGTTCTTCGCCGCGGGCTTCGCTGCATTGATTATCGCTGCGGGCACTGTCGCCGGCCACGCTGCCCGCGTCGCTCGCGCCAATCCAATCCACGCCCTGCGTTATGAGTGAGGCGAGCGGCGCCGAGTCAAAGCGCAGCTTTTTGGAGAATATCAGATTACCGTGAAACGGGGGCATGCTAGCTGCCATCCGTCAAAAATTGCTCATTGGTAGACAGTTGAGGCAGGCGTCGGGCAACCAACTCAACGCACGGCGAGTTGAGTTGCGTGCAAGTTTGAATTCAGACAGGACGCAAAGACCATGCCGAGCGAGCCCATAACACCCCGTGTCACGATCGCCGGGATACCTGTCCACGCGATGCTCGTGCCGTTTCCAATCGCCTGTTTCACCGGTGCCATGATTACGGACGTTGTTTATTCGCGCACCGCCGAGATCCAATGGGCCAATTTCTCCGCCTGGCTGCTGGCATTCGGAATGTTGATGGGCTCGCTGGCGGCGCTGCTTGGAATGATCGACTTCTTCCGCCGGGGGCCCAAGCCGACGATCGGCTGGGTCCACATGATCGGCAACCTCGCCATTCTGGCCATCGCGCTGGTCAATAATTTGGTGCACGCTCGCGACGGTTGGACTTCGGTTGTGCCCATAGGACTAACACTGTCGGTGATCACCGTGCTGATCATGGTGGTAACCGGCTTCCTGGGCCACCGGTTGGCCTATCGCCACGTCAGTCGCGACGACATCGTGCGCCACGGAGACGGTCTATGAAGCGCGCAGCGATCGTACCGCCAACGCTGGTGTTTCTGGGTCTCGTAGCCTGCTCATCATCCCCGCCCTCGCCTCAAGGTCAGGAGGGGGCCAATCCCAACCTGCCGGCGGCACAGCAGTACCTTGTGCCGCCGATGAAGGTAACGACGCCGGTTGGCTTTGCCGATGGCCAGACACCAACCGTGCCTGCGGGTTTTACCATTGCCGCGTTTGCCGACCATCTGAGGGGGCCGCGCAACGTCTACCCGCTAACCAATGGCGATGTGCTGGCCGTCGAGGCGGGCGGTCCTCCCCCCGAGCCGATGACCCGGCCCAAGGACGTACTCTTCGCCCTTGCCAAGGGTCAGGCCCATAGCCCGGTCAAGGCGGGCAACCGTGTCGTGCTGTTGCGCGACACCAACGGTGACGGCAAGGCCGACGTGCAGGTCGTGCTGATCGACAAGCTTCATTCGCCGTTTGGGATCGTTCTGGTGGGCGACAATTTATATGTCGCCGAAACCGACCGAATCATGCGCTATCCCTTCACAGTCGGTCAGACCAGCATCGCGGGTCCCGGGGTGCTGGTAACTCTGCTGCCGGGCGGGCCGATCGATCACCACTGGACGAAGAGTTTGACCGCGAGCCCCGACGGATCGAAGCTTTATGTCGGAATCGGATCGAACAGCAACATCGTCGAACGCGGCATTGTGGCCGAACAGGACCGCGCCCGTATCTGGGAGGTCGACCCGATGACGGGGGCGACCCGCCCCTATGCTACCGGCCTGCGCAACCCCAACGGACTGACCTTCGAACCGACCAGTGGCAAGCTGTGGGCCGTCATCAACGAACGCGACGAAATCGGCCAAAACCTGGTCCCCGACTATATGACCTCGGTCAAGGACGGCGGCTTTTATGGCTGGCCGTGGAGTTGGTATGGCGATCACGTCGATGTCCGGGTCAAGCCCGAACGACCCGACATGGTGGCAAAGGCGATCGCTCCTGACTTCGCCTTGGGTCCACACGTCGCTGCGCTGGGACTGGCGTTCAACACGTCGGCCACCTTTGGCCCGCGCTATGCCGGGGGTGCCTTTGTCGGTGAACACGGCAGCTGGAATCGAACCGTGCTGACCGGCTACCAGGTCGTCTTCGTACCGTTTTCCGGCGGCAAGCCGTCGGGCAGGATCGAGCCATTCGTGACCGGCTTCCTCGACGCCCACGATAATACCATGGGTCGGCCGGTCGGGGTTGCGTTCGACCGGACCGGCGCGCTGCTGATCGCCGATGACGTCGGCAACGCGGTCTGGCGGGTCACTCCGGCAGTCGCGCGCGCTTCAGCAAGCCCCGCGGTGCGATAATCGCGTGGCCGGGAAGCGACGCGGGGCAGGCTGGACGTCGGCCTGATCGTCCTTTCTGCCAGCAACGCGCGCTGATGCGACCCGGTCATTGCCTGCTGTCGTTTGCGCTTCTGTTACCGTTTCCGGCGGCGGCGCAGTTGGCGTCAATCGCTGGCGCGTCGCCCGATGACATTGTGGTCCTCGGCCAGGGACTGAAGGCACCGCCGGGCACACCGGCCTATGACTCGGTGGTGCTCACGCGCACGCGGTTGACCAATGACGCTTCGGGCCGGGTCGAGGATGTGCTCGCCGACGTCGCTGGGCTGCAGCAGTTCCGCCGCTCGGACAGCCGATCGGCCAATCCGTCCGCACAGGGCGTCACCCTGCGCGCGCTGGGTGGCAATGCTGCCAGCCGGGCGCTTGTGCTGCTCGACGGTGTGCCGCTGTCTGACCCCTTCTTCGGCTCCATCCCATTCAACGCACTCGTCGCAGACCGGCTATCGAACGTGCGGATCACGCGCGGCGGCGGATCGGGGCCCTTCGGTGCGGGGGCCGTTGCGGGGACAATCGAGTTGGCAAGCGCGACCCCCGCCGAGCTGCCGCTGCTTGCTGGCAGCGCCTCCATCGGCAGCTATAATTCGGAAACCGTTTCGGGCAGCTTTTCGCCCAATCTTGGCGACGGCTATGTAACCGCTTCGGGCAAATGGGAACGCAGCGACGGCTATTTCACCACGCCCCCCTCGCAGAGCACGCCCGCCGATGCCCGGGCTCGCTTCCGCGACTGGTCAGGGAGCCTGCGCGCGATCACGCCGGTCGATGCCGAGACTGAGATCCAAACCAGCGGCCTGGTTTTTCGTGACAATCGAACGTTGCGATTTGTCGGTGCCGAAAGTTCATCGGGGGGCGAGGACGCCAGCGTCCGCCTGATCCACCATGGCGATTGGGCGGTCGAGGCGCTCGCCTATGTCCAGGCGCGCAACTTCACGAACAAAGTGATCAGTTCGACCAATTACAAACTCTCGCTCGACCAGCGTAACACTCCATCGACCGGGCTTGGCGGCAAGGTCGAGGTGCGACCCCCGGTCGGTCCCGATCGCGTGCTGCGGATCGGGATCGACGCGCGCTATGCCGATGGCACGCTGTCCGAGGACGCCTACAGCACGGTCACCGGGCTCGTCACGGCACGACGTCATGCCGGCAGCACGACCAGCACGATCGGCGGTTTTGTCGAAGGCGATTGGACGCTTGGCCGACTTGTGCTGACCGGCAGCGCGCGCGGCGATCGCTGGACCATCGGTAACGGCTTCTTCCAGGAACTCGCAGCGAGCGGTGCAGCCAACAGCGACCAGCATTTTCCAAACCGCGACGGCTTCGAAGCGACCGGTCGCGTTGGCGCACTGTTCCATGTGGACGGTGCCGTCACGCTGCGCGCCGCCGCCTATACCGGCTTTCGCCTGCCAACGCTCAATGAACTCTATCGACCGTTTGTCGTCTTCCCGGTCACCACCCAGGCCAACGCCAACCTCGGCCTCGAACATTTGCAGGGGGCCGAAGGCGGGATCGACCTGACCCCGCTCCCAGGCGTTTCGGTCGACATCACAGGCTTCTACAACCGGCTCGGCGGCGCGATCGCCAACGTCACCATCGGCACCAATCTGCGCCAGCGCCAGAATGTCGACGCGATCGTGGCAAAGGGCGTCGAGATCACCGGCGCGTTTCGGCGCGGCGCGCTGTCGCTCGACTTCTCCTATGCGTTCAGCGATTCGCATGTCCATTCGAGCGGTAGCCAGGCCGGACTCAACGGCTTCATCCCGGCGCAGAGCCCGCGCAACGCCGCGAGCGCCACACTGGCTTGGGAGCCACGCAAAGGTCCTTTGCTGTCCGCAACCTTGCGCTACGTCGACGCGCAATATGAAGACGACCTCCAGACCAACGTGCTGCCCTCTGCGGTGACGCTCGACGTCTTCGCGCGGATCCCGGTTGGCCGACATGTCTCGATCGTCGCGCGAGCCGAAAATCTGCTGGACGAACGAGTGATCACCCGCAATCAGGCCGGCTCGATGGACCTCGGCACGCCGCGCACGTTGTGGATAGGCTTCCGCCTCCAGTAAGAACTGTCCCGGACAATCCCGTCAAATCCCGGGAGCACGGACTGGGTGGTGCCGGATGAGGGGATTGAACCCCCGACCTTCGGTTTACAAAACCGCTGCTCTACCGCTGAGCTAATCCGGCGCGGGTTGGCGTTATCGCGGGCGCGGCGGCGAGGCAACCGTCTTGCCTCGGCGGACCGCCGGGGGCATACCCTGCTGCGGGGCCGGAGAGTTTGCGATGAAGCGCCTGATCCTTGCCGCAGCGATGCTGACCGCGACATCGGTGCTTGCCCAGACGCCCGAGGTTTATCGCCTGTCGCCCGAGGACGCCGAGCGCGCCAAGGCCTTGGCCGCGACCACCCCGGTGCCACTGTTCGACGAAAACCTGCCGCTGATGAGCCGCGAGAACAAGATCCACGGGGAGATCGGCGTCGGCATCGGCACCGGCGGACCATCACTGTTCGGCACTGCAATCGTACCGCTTGGCGACAATGCGACCGCGATCCTGTCGTTTCAGCGGGGCGGTTTCGGTTACGATTCCCTCGGAGGCGGCTATGGCCGCTTCGGGCGCGACCGTTTCGGTAGCCGATATTCGCCCTATTGAACCGCCAGATTGTCGATCAAGCGCGTCGTTCCCATCCACGCCGCTGCCAGCAGCCGCGCGCCAGCTACGACGCGGTCGCGCGGCGTCAGCGTATCGCCGTCAACCAGCTCGACATAATCGACCCGCGCGAAGCCCGCAGCGTCCATCCGCGTCCGCGCCGCTACCAGCGCCGGGGCGACGGCGCCGCCACCCCGCAAAGTTGCACGCGCCTCGTCGAGAGCCTGCGGCAGCGCCAGCGCGCGTCGGCGTTCATCGGCGCTGAGATACAGATTGCGCGACGACAGCGCGAGGCCGTCGGCGTCGCGGACGATCGCCGCGCCGACGATCTCGGTGGCGATGTCCATGTCGGCAGCCATGCGCCGGATGATCGCCAGCTGCTGCCAGTCCTTTTCGCCGAACACGGCGACATCGGCGCGTGCCGCCGACAGCAGCTTGGCGACGACCGTGGCGACGCCGTCGAAATGCCCCGGGCGCACCGCGCCGCAAAGTCGGTCGGGTAGCCCCTCGACGCGGATGAACAGTGCAAAGCCCGGCGGGTACATGGTTTCGACGCTCGGCGCGTAGAGCAGCTCGCACCCTGCCGCCAGCAGCTTGGCTCCATCACCGGCCTCATCACGCGGGTAGCGGTCGAGGTCCTCCGCCGGACCGAACTGCTTGGGATTGACGAAGATCGACGCGACGCACTTGTCCGCCCGCTTCAAGCCTTCCGTGACCAGCGCCAGATGCCCGGCGTGGAGCGCACCCATCGTCGGCACAAACGCCACGCGCTGGCCCTCGCGTTTCCACTGTTCAACGGCGGTGGTGAGGTCGGCGGGGGTGCGGACGATGTGAAGATCGGACGACAGCTGCCGCCTCCCGGTTGACTGGCGAGCGGCTGTGCCGGAAACGGGCGGGGGAAGCAAACGGGGCAGCCGCATGGCGAATGGCAAGTCCGCGCACGTCATCGTGCTCGGCAATGAAAAGGGCGGGTCGGGCAAGTCGACGACGGCGGTCCATATCGGCGTCGCACTGGCGACGGCGGGGTTTCGCGTCGCGATGATCGATCTCGACGCGCGACAGAAAACCGTCGCGCGCTATCTGGAAAATCGCGCGGCATTCACGGCGAAGCGCGGCCTGACGCTGGCGATGCCCGATGTCGCGGTGATCGCCGAAGGGCCGGATGCCGAGGCCGAACTGGCCGCGCGCTTCGATCAGGCGACGGCGGCGGCGGATTTCCTCGTCGTCGACACACCGGGGCGCGATTCGCCGCTGGCGGTGGCGGCGCTGCAGCGGGCGGATACCATCGTCACCCCGATCAACGATTCGTTCGTCGATTTCGATCTGATCGGTCAGGTCGACCCCGAGACCTTTGCCGTCACCCGACCGAGTTTCTATTCGGAACTGATCTGGAATGCGCGGCGGGTGCGGGCCAAGCAGACCGGCGGCACCGTCGACTGGGTCGTGCTGCGCAACCGCCTGTCGAGCTTGGAGGCACGCAACATGAAGCGGGTTGGCGCGGCGCTGGAGGAACTGTCGAAGCGCGTCGGCTTCCGCGTCGTCGGTGGCCTGTCGGAGCGCGTCATCTACCGCGAATTCTTTCCGCGCGGACTGACCCTGCTCGACCGCGCCGCGCTTGAGGATTTCAGCCTGAGCCATGTCGGCGCGCGGGCGGAACTGCGGGCACTGCTGGCGGGGCTCAACCTGCCGGGCTGGAACCCGGCCAAGCTGGCGGCGTGAAGGTGCGTGCGCCAGCCCCCGCTCAGGCTGAGCCTGTCGAAGCCGGGTCAGGTAGCGCGCCCGTGACCCGGCTTCGACAAGCTCAGCCTGAGCGGTGGCTTATAGCGGACAGTCCATGCTGATCGCACTGCTCCTCGCAGGCGGGCTGGCGTGGTGGCTGCACAGCAAGGGCGAACTGGTGCCCAATTTGGTGCGCTACGGCGGCTGCGGTGCGGCGGCGCTGTTCGCGCTGAAGATGCTCGAGGATGGCAAGATTTTGTTCGCGCTGCTGGCGGCGGGGGCCGGGGCGCTGTGGTGGGTGCTGCGCCGCGCCAAGCCCGTCGATCCGGCGGTGATTGCCGAGGCGCGCGCCGTGCTCGGCGTCCCTGCCGGAGCCGGGGCAGACGCTGTCAACGCCGCTTGGCGCGCCCAGATCGCGCGGGTCCATCCCGACGCCGGCGGAACCGCAGCCCTTGCGGCGCGTGTAACCGCAGCGCGTGACCTGTTGCTCACGCGCCGCTAAGCGCCTGTTAGCACGTGCAGCATAGAACCGCGTCAACCAGCCGGAGCCGTTTGTGACCCATCAATTCCACCCGACCACGCTGCGTGAATATGACATCCGGGGCATCGTCGACGACACGCTGACCGAGGCCGACGCACACGCCATCGGCCGCAGTTTCGGCACCATCGTCCGGCGCGCAGGCGGCCATAAGGTTGCGGTCGGTTACGATGGCCGGACGTCTTCGCCATCGTTCGAGGCGGCGCTGGTCGAGGGGCTCAACCAGGCGGGCTGCGATGCCTATCGCATTGGCCTCGGTCCAACGCCGATGCTCTATTACGCCGTCCATGAACTCGGCTGCGACGGCGGGGTGATGATCACCGGCAGCCACAACCCCCCCGATTACAACGGCTTCAAGATGATGCTCGCCGGTGCGCCGTTCTTCGGAACGGACATCAAGGCGCTGGGCGCGATGGCGGCAGCGGGCGACTGGGAAGACGGCAGCGGCGAGCGCCACACCGTCGATATCATGGATCGCTATATCGACCGCCTGCTCCAGGGCTTCGATGGCGACGCCTTCACCATCGCCTGGGACTGCGGCAACGGCGTCGCCGGGCCGGTTGTGGAAAAGCTCGTCAAGCGCCTGCCTGGCACCCATCACCTGCTGTTCACCGAGGTCGACGGCAGCTTCCCCAACCACCACCCCGACCCGACCGACGAAAAGAACCTTGTCGACCTGAAGCGCGTCGTGGCCGAAAAGGGCTGCGATTTCGGGCTGGCGTTCGATGGCGACGCCGACCGGCTGGGTGCGGTCGACAGCCTGGGCCGCGTCGTGTGGGGCGATCAGCTGCTCGGCATTCTCGCCGAACCCGTGCTCAGGGAATTGCCCGGCGCGACGATCATCGCCGACGTCAAGGCGAGCCAGGCGCTCTACGACCGCATCGCCGAACTTGGCGGCACCCCGCTGATGTGGAAGACCGGGCACTCGCTGATTAAAGCCAAGATGAAGGAAGTCGGCTCGCCGCTGGCCGGCGAGATGAGCGGGCACATCTTCTTCAAACACGACTGGTACGGCTTCGATGACGGTATTTACGCCGGTATCCGGCTGATTCGCGCCGTGTCGCAGCTTGGCGGCTCGCTGACCGCGCTGAAGGACGCCATGCCCGCGATGATCAACACGCCCGAACTGCGCTTCCAGTCGTCGGAGGACCGCAAGTTCGTCGTGGTCGAGGAGGTGCTCGGGCGGTTGCGCGCGGCGGGGGCCAAGGTCGACGAGACTGACGGCGCGCGGGTGACGACGCCCGACGGCTGGTGGCTGCTGCGCGCGTCGAACACCCAGGATGTGTTGGTGGCGCGGGTCGAGGCGAACGATCAGGCGGCACTCGAGCGCCTGCAGGGCGATTTGAACGCAGCGCTGGCGCAGTCAGGCGTGGCCCCAATTGTCGTTGGACACTGAACCAAGAATATTTTGTTGCACTGCAACAAAAGGCTTGTAACTATCTCGAACCGGCCCTATTGTGCATTGCAGCATTGAAAGGATCGGTTCGTGAGCGACATGACAAGGGCACCTCGGAAAGCGGGGAAAGTCTATGGCATGAAAACCTCGATCGCCCCTGATGCCGTTGCCAAGCCCGCGGGCAAGGCGACCATTGCCAAGGCGCAACCGGTCCCGGCAACCAAGCCGATCGCCATGGGCCTGCCGGCGACGCCGCCGGTCCCGGCTGCCGTTGTTCCGAAGCCAGTGATGGCCCCGGTCGCGGCACCTGTTCCGATCCTGGCGAAGCCGGAACCCGCCGTTCCGGTGGCACCGGTTTTTGTCGCTCCTATCGAGCCTGTAATTGCCACTCCCGCCGCGCCAGTCGCTCCACCCCCGGCGGAACCGGCAGCTGCTGTCCCGCCAATCACCATCACCCCGCCTACCCCTCTCCCCATCATCAAAAAGGATAATTTCATGGCTACTGCTTTCGAAACCACCAAGGATACCGTTCAATCGACCGTCACCCACCTCAACGCCAGCGCCGAGGCCGCCATGTCCAAGGGCAAGGAAGCCATGGAGCAGGTCGCCGCCAAGTCGCGCGAAGCCGTCGAAAAGGGCATGAAGTCGATCGATGAGCTGACCAGCCACGCCAAGGGCAATGTCGAAGCGATGCTCGCCTCGGCCCGTGCCGCCACCACCGGCATGGAAACCCTGGCCCAGCACGTTGCTGATTTCAGCCGCAAGTCGTTCGAGGAAACCACTGCTGCCGCCCGCGCCATGACCACGGTCAAGACGCCAAACGAGCTGCTGCAGCTGCAGAACGATTTCGCCAAGACCCAGTTCGACAACGCCGTCAGCGAAATGTCGAAGCTGTCGGAAATGATGGTCAAGATGGCCGGCGAAGTGTTCGAGCCGGTGCAGAACCGCATCGCCATCGCCGCCGAAAAGGTCAAGACCAGCTTCAATCACTAAGTAGCTTTGCGTTTTGAACGAGGGGCGGGTGCGGATGACGCGCCCGCCCCTTTTCGTTGGCGCTGCGCCGCCGTATATTGTGGCGATGATACCAACGCTTGGCCCTACGCGCGACGACGACGACGACACCGGCAGCGGCGTCGCCACCAAGACCAAACCCAAAACCGCCAAACCGGCGCTGTACAAGGTGCTGCTGCTCAACGACGATTACACACCGATGGAATTCGTCGTGCTGACGCTGCAGCGCTTTTTCAAAATGACCATCGAGGATGCGACCCGGGTCATGCTCCACGTTCATCAGCGCGGCGTCGGCGTCTGCGGCATCTTCACCTACGAAGTCGCCGAAACCAAGGTGACGCAAGTCACCGATTTCGCCCGCGAGCATCAGCACCCGCTGCAATGCACGATGGAAAAGGACTGAGACCCTCCGCGCGCTGCATGGCTGCCCCGCATTGCCGACCCTGCTGGATTTCGGGACGCCCGATCCCACATACCCCCTGACCATTGTTTAGGGGATTATCGATGCAGACACTCCGTCCCGCCGCCGAACGCGGCCAGTTCGATTTCGGTTGGCTCAAGACTGCCCATAGCTTCAGCTTCGGTGACTATCGCGACCCGGCGCAAATGGGCTTCCGCGCGCTGCGGGTGGTCAACGAGGATGTCGTCGCGGGCGGTGCAGGCTTTCCGCCGCACCCGCATGCCGACATGGAGATCGTCACCTACGTCCTGTCGGGTGCCCTTGAGCACAAGGACAGCCTGGACACAGGCGCCGTCATCCGCCCCGGCGAAGCGCAGCGGATGAGCGCCGGCACCGGCATCCGCCACAGCGAATTCAACGCCAGCAAGACCGATCCCGTACATCTGCTGCAGATATGGCTGCTGCCCAATCAGCGCGGCATCGCGCCGGGATATGAACAGAAGACGCTTCCGGCCGTCGCCGACGGCGAGACACGGCTCGATGTGATCGCATCGGCATCAGGGGGTGACCATGCGGTCGCGATCCGCAGCGACGCCAGCATTTCCCGCGTGGTGCTGGCAGCAGGCGGGGCGCTGACCGTCCCCGTGACGCGCGGCCACGCCTGGCTGCAAGTCGCGCGCGGCAATGTCACGGCGAACGGTCAGGCGCTGGCTGCCGGCGACGGGCTGGCAGTGACCGACGTCGCCACGTTCGAACTGGTGAGTAGTAAGGGCGCCGAAGCGTTGGTCTTCGACCTCAGCTAGACAGCCATCCGCGCCATCAGCCAATCGAGCTGGTCGATGCTGGCAAAGCGAATGGAGACGCTGCCGCTGCCGCCGCCGGGCGACATCGACAGCGCCACCGGCATCCCGAGCGCCTCACCGAGCTGATTTTCCAACGCCTCGACGTTGGCATCGCGGAGCTGCTCCAGGGCGTGGCGCGGGCGCGGCTTGGCACGCAGGGTCGCCGTCAACTGCTCGGCGGCGCGCACCGACAGGCCGTGATCGATAACCCGCTGGGCGGCCGACGCCGGGTCCGGCGCGCCCGCCACCGCACGGGCATGGCCCATCGACAGTCGGCCATCCTCAACCATGTCCTGAACCAGCTCAGGCAGATCGAGCAGTCGCAACAGATTGGCCACGTGACTGCGCGATTTGCCGACGGCTTTGGCTAGCGCCTCCTGGCTGTGCCCGAACTCGACCGCCAGTCGCCTGAAGCTGCGCGCCTCCTCAATGGCATTCAAATCGCTGCGCTGGATGTTTTCGATCAGCGCAATTTCGAAGGCTTCGCCATCGTTTAGCGGCCGCACCATCGCTGGAATATCGTGAAGCTGCGCCGCCTGGGCCGCGCGCCAACGCCGCTCTCCAGCCACGATCTCATAACCCCCCGGCACCGGCCGGACCAGAATTGGCTGCAGCACGCCGTGGGTGCGGACCGATTCGGTCAGCTCATCGAGCGCTGCCGGATCGAAGCGGCGGCGCGGCTGTAGCGGATTGGCGCTGATCTCGGCGACCGCTACCCGGCTGACGACGGCGGGCGTAGCCCCCGAAGCAGCATCTTCGAGCAGCGCCGAAAGGCCGCGCCCGAGGCCGGAAAGTCTTTTATTCTGAGCCATTTAAGCTGCAATCTCCTGCTTGTCTCCAGCCCGCGCCAAGACTTCTCGAGCCAGCGCCACATAGGCCTCCGACCCCGCACAGCGACTGTCGTAGATCAGCGCCGGCAGGCCAAAACTCGGGGCCTCTGACAGTCGGACGTTGCGCGGAATCGTCGTCACGAACACCTTTGGACCCATCACGGCACGGACGTCGGCGGCAACATGTTCGGTCAGTCGATTGCGTCGATCGACCATGGTCAGCACGATCCCGAGCAGTTCGAGCCGAGGATTGAGCGCGCCGCGCACCCGTTCGATGGTCTGCAGCAGCTGGCTAAGTCCCTCAAGTGCAAAGAACTCGCACTGAAGCGGCACCAACACGGCGTCTGCAGCCGTCAACGCATTGACGGTCAACAACCCCAGCGACGGCGGGCAATCGATAACGATATGGTGGTGGCGATCGTCCTCCATCAGCGCGTCACGGAACCGCTGCGCCCGCCGCTCGCCCCCGGCCAGTTCGATCTCCGCCCCGGCGAGGTCGGCGCTTGCCGGGATAATGTTGAGGCCGGGTATCGCGGTCGCCTGCGTCGCCTCGGCCGCCGAAATATGGCCGAGCAATACTTCGTACGACGATGAACGCCGCGCCTTGCGCTCGATGCCCAACCCGGTCGACGCATTGCCCTGCGGATCCGCGTCGATCAGCAGCACCCGACGCCCGGCTGCCGCCAAGGCGGTCGCCAGATTGATTGCCGTCGTCGTTTTACCGACGCCACCCTTTTGATTGGCGACCGCGAGGATCATCGGCGGCGAACGTTGCTGGCGACGACAATGCGCGCTGCAACATCGGTGCGGCTGGGCACCAATTCCGCATCGAACGCGAAATGTTGGCGGGCGAGGGCGACCTCCTCCCCGGCGCGGGCGCCTTTGGGCAGCAGCCATCGGGTCTGCGCTCCGGCGAAGCGCAGGCCCCAATCGAACAGTTGCCCAAGTGCAGCACAGGCGCGCGCCGTAATGACCTCAACCGTTCCCGCTGGCAGCGCTTCGATGCGGGCATTGGCGACCGTGACCCGCTCAATGGTCCCGGTCGCTGTCGCAACCTCGGTCAGGAAATTGCATTTCTTGCCGACCGATTCAACCAGGGTCAGTCTTGCGGCGGGATCGAGCAGCGCGATCACCAACCCGGGAAACCCTCCGCCAGCACCGATATCGAGCCAGGATGCGCCCGCTGGCGCCAAGGCAATCAGTTGCGCCGAATCGGCAAAATGCCGCTGCCAAATGTGTTCGAGGGTCGAGGCGCCGACCAGATTCATCCGCTGCTGCCACTCAGTCAGTAGCGCGGCATAGGTGTCCAACGACGCCATTGTTCCACGTGGAACGGCATAAGCAACCGCGAAAGCCTCGCGTTCTGTCACGCGGCACGCCGAATATGCGGGAGCAGCGCGGCCAACGCCGCCGGGGTTACACCCGGAATCCGCGCTGCAGCACCGAGCGTCGCTGGTCGCGCCGCTGTCAATCGCTCTGCCATTTCAGCACTAAGGCCCGCAACAGTTCCAAACGCCAAGGTATCGGCAATCTGCAGTGCTTCATCCCGGCGCATGTGTGCGACATCGTCAGCCTGCCGGTCGACATAGCTTGCGTAACGCGCGTCTACCGCCAGGCTTTCGACAATCTCGGCGGGCTCGGCGGCGAGTTGCGGCCACAACCCTCGTGCAACGTCGACTGTCACTGCAGGAAAACGCAGCCATTCATACGCCGACCGAACAACCCCGTCCTGCCGCGCCTCAATCCCCGCCGCAGCCAATGTCGCCGGCGACGCGCGCAACTCGTGCAGTAGCGTAGACGTTCGCGCCCTTTGTGCCCGCATCGCTTCAAACCGCGCGGCCTGATCCGCCGCAATCAGACCGGCCGCAATCCCAATCGGGGTCAACCGGATATCGGCGTTATCGGCTCGCAGGCGCAGGCGATATTCGGCGCGCGACGTGAACATCCGATAGGGCTCACTCACGCCCTGCGTGACAAGGTCGTCGATCATCACACCGATATAGGCTGTCGCGCGGTCTAGTACGGCAGGTGCGCGCTGCAACGCCAGATTGGCTGCATTCCAGCCGGCCATAAGCCCCTGCGCCGCCGCCTCCTCATAGCCGGTCGTGCCGTTGATCTGTCCCGCGAGAAACAATCCCGGCAGCGCCGTGACCGCCAAATCCGGCGTCAGCGCACGAGGGTCAACGTGATCATATTCGATGGCATAGCCCGGCTGCGTGATCCGTGCCTGCTCAAGCCCCGGTATTGTCGCGACAAACTCCGCCTGAACCTCGACGGGGAGTGACGTCGACAGGCCGTTTGGATAAATCGTCGCGTCGTCATAGCCCTCGGGTTCGAGGAAAATCTGGTGACCCTCGCGATCGCCGAAGCGCACGATCTTGTCCTCGATCGACGGGCAATAACGCGGGCCGATCGAACTGATATGGCCACCGTACAGGGCCGATCGGTCGAGATTAGCGCGGATAACCGCGTGAGTCGCCGCTGTCGTGCGCGTTATTCCACACGGAATCGGCGGCAAAGCGGAGGTCCCGCCACTGCCAAGCTGCGGGTCATCGGCATCGCCTGCCTGCCATTCGACCGCCGCCCAGTCGATCGTTCGACCGTCGAGGCGCGGCGGCGTTCCGGTCTTCAATCGGGCAATGGGTAGTCCAGCCTCGCGCAACGCGCGCGCCAGCGCATTGGCCGCAGGCGCGCCGCGACGACCGCCGGGCTCGCGCTGGTCACCGCTGTGCATGACGCCACCCAGAAAGGTGCCGGTGGTCAGGACAACCGCCCGCGCCTCCAGCCGCCTGCCCTGCGCCACGACGCCATATACGCGTTCGCCCGACACAAGCAGCGACTCAACTGCCGCATGGATGATCGTCAACCGCTCCTGCCCCGCAAGCGCGTCGGCCATGGCGCGGCGATAGCGCCGACGATCCACCTGCGCCCGCGGCCCATGGACCGCCGGCCCTTTCGATCGGTTCAGCAACCGCGCCTGCAACCGGGCCTGATCGGCGACGCGGCCCATCAAGCCGCCGAGCGCGTCGACTTCGCGAACGAGATGCCCCTTGCCGATGCCGCCGATCGCCGGATTGCACGACAATGTGCCTGCGTCGCCGATATCCAGCGTGACCAATGCCGTGCGCGCACCGATCCGGGCGGCGACGGCGGCCGCCTCACACCCGGCATGGCCAGCACCGACCACAATGACGTCGAACGACTCCATGTCGACCGGCTTACCCCAGCCAGCGCCGATGTTCCACGTGGAACTATTTGCCGACGCAAAAGCGGCCGAATATCTCTCCAAGTACGTCCTCGACCCCGATCCGCCCGGTGATGCGTCCAAGCGCAGTTGCGGCGGCGCGTAACCCCTCCGCACGCAGCACCGGATCGTCGCTCGCGCCCGCATCGGTCAAGCCGGCCATGGCGGCGATCAATGCCTCGCGGTGGCGGCTACGGCTGACCAACGCCGGCTCACCGGGCCGCACGACCCCCGCGGCCCATGTCTCCAGCCGGGCACGCAATTCGGGAACGCCCGCCCCGGTCAACGCTGACACGCCAACGGCGCCATCCGGCACGGCCACCCCAACGTCGATCTTGTTGATGACCAGCCAGCCCAACGGCGTCGTGACGGGCCCGTCGGCGATGTGGATAACGAGATCGGCCGAGGCAGCACGGGCGCGGGCGCGGCGTACGCCTTCCTGTTCCACCGGATCGTCGCTTTCGCGCAAACCGGCGGTGTCGACAAGCACGGCGGCAACCCCGCCCAGGTCCAAAGCCACTTCGATCAGGTCACGCGTCGTCCCGGCCAGCGGCGTTACGATCGAAGCATCGCGCCGGGACAAGGCGTTGGCAAGGCTGGACTTTCCGACATTTGGCAGTCCAACCAGCGCGATGACCAATCCATCCCGAACCCGGGCTCCCCGCTTCGCATCCTGCAGAAGCGCTTCGATTTCGACCGCCAGCGCCCGGCACACCGCGCCCTGCCCCTGCGCCAGATTGAGCGCCACATCGGCCTCATCCTCGGCGAAATCGAGCGCGGCCTCCGCATTGGCAAGCAGCGTCAGGACACGGCTGCGCAACGCTTCGGTGACTTGTCCCAGCGCCCCACCCGCCAGCGCGAGTGCCTGGCTGCGTTGCGCCGCTGTCCCGGCGTCGATCAGATCGGCGAGGCCCTCCACCCGGTCGAGGTCGAGCTTGCCATTGTCGAAGGCGCGGCGGGTGAACTCGCCGGCTTCGGCAAGTCGCGCGCCCAGCCCGATGACCGCATCAATGACTCCTTCCACAACCGCAACGCCGCCGTGAAGGTGGAGTTCGACGCTGTCATCCCCGGTCGCACTCGCGGGGGCGGCAAAGCGCACCACCAGCGCATCGTCGAGCGCCTCGCCGCTGGCCGGATCCCGCAACCGGCGGAGGTGCAGCTGGCGCGGAGGTGGTAGCGTCCGCGCCGTCAGCGCGGTCAGGATTGCGAAGGCGCGCGGGCCGCTGATCCGCACGACGGCCACCGCAACGGGGGGGCGACCCGATGCCAGCGCAACGATGGTTTCGAGCGGCCCTGCGGTCATCAGAGCGCGACTATTGCGGCTTGGTGCCACCCGCAGCGGTCACGAACATCTGCCGCCACTGTTCGAAACTGTCGCCGATGCCGGGCATCCAGTTGCGCACCATTTTCTCGAAATCGGCGGGGCCGACGCCATCGACCATCATCGACTTCATCTTGTCGAGATAGACATCGTGAAGCGGCGTCAGATCGGGCAGACCGAAGAATGTCCGCGCCTCGGCGGGTGTGCAGTCGATGTCAAAAGTTATCTTCATGTCGCGCCCGCCTTTATGGCCAAGTCTACACATTGATGCAGAACAGGCCAAGCCGACAACCCCTTGACACGTTGAACCTTTTTGGTTATTGGACTTGTGTTTACCCAAGCAATTGCTTGGCAGATTTCAGCTCGCAACGCCCGCACAGCCTTGTTTGAAACCTCCAAAAGTCACACTTTCGCGGACTTTAGCGGCTTTTTGACCGGAGAACCCATGCAAGCCATTGAAATCAAGTCAATCGGTGGCCCTGAAGTGATGGCACTGGTGCCCGTCGAACTGGCCGAACCGGGCCGGGGACAGATCCGGGTTCGCCACACCGCCATCGGCCTGAACTATATCGACGTCTATCACCGCACCGGCCTTTACCCGGTGGCGTTACCGAGCGGGCTCGGACTCGAGGCGGCGGGCGTGATCGAAGCGGCGGGCGAAGGCGTATCGCTGACGCCCGGCACGCGCATCGGCTATTGCTGGGGCCCGATCGGCGCTTATGCGACGCACCGGATCATGCCGGCGGCGATGGTCGTGGCGCTGCCCGACGGCGTCAGCGACGAAGCGGCGGCGGCGGGGCTGCTCAAAGGCTGCACGACCGAGTTTTTGATCGAACGCTGCGCCAGGGTGCAGGCTGGCCAGACAGTGTTGGTGCATGCGGCGGCGGGCGGGGTCGGGTTGTTGCTGGTCCAGTGGCTGAAGCATGTCGGCGCGCGGGTCATCGTCACCGCCGGGTCGGCAGACAAGGTCAGGCTGGCGATGGATCACGGCGCCGACGACGGGCTGGTGCTGGGCAGCGATACCGCAAGGGAGGTCCGCGACCTGACCGATGGCCGCGGCGTCGAGGTGATCTTCGACGGCGTCGGCAAAGCGACGTGGGACATCTCGCTCGACAGCCTGGCGCGGCGTGGGCTGCTGGTCAGCTATGGCAATGCCTCGGGGCCGGTTGGCAACGTCGATCTTGGCATATTGGCGCGCAAGGGATCGCTGTTCACGACCCGGGCGACGCTGTTCGACTATTACACCAGTCGCGACGAGATCGAACGCTACGGCGGCCGGGTGCTCGAAATGATCGCCAGCGGGGCGCTCAAGATTAACGTCAACCAGCGTTATGCGCTCGCCGATGTGGCGCAGGCGCATCGTGATCTGGAGGCACGGCGGACGACGGGGTCGACGGTGCTGGTGCCCTAACCGACCATGCGCTGAACATGCGGCTGGACGTCGTGCCAGCCGTCCCAGATCATCTTGCCAGCGACGAACACCACGACCGCCAACCCGACATAGGCGATCCACGGGTAACGTCCGATGATCCGGGCGATGCCGTTGGCGGCGACGCCCATCAGCACGACCGACAGGATCAGCCCGGCGACCATGATATCGGGGTGCTCGCGCGCCGCGCCGGCGATGGCCAGCACATTGTCGAGCGACATGCTGAGATCGGCGATGGCGACCTGCAGGGCGGCGCGGCCAAAACTGGCAGCCGGACCGCGCGTCACGTGCGCATCGGGAGTCCGCAGGTCGCGCCACATCTTCCAGGCGACCCAGAGCAGCAGCAGCCCACCCGCCAACGCCAAACCGACGATGCCGAGCATCCAGGTGGCGATCAGCGCAAAGCCGATCCGCAGCACCAGCGCCGCCGCGACACCGAGGACGATAACCCGCTTGCGATCGGCAGGCGACAGGCGCGCCGCGATCGAGCCGACGACGATGGCGTTGTCGCCCGCCAGCACGACGTCGATGATGACGACCTGCGCGAAGACGGCGAGCGCTGCGGGGGTCAGCAGATGGGCAATGTCCATGCCCAAGCTTTAGTGCGAATTTGCCGACAACAGAACATCAAACTCCGCTCAGGCTGAGCTTGTCGAAGCCGGACATGGCGCTGCGGGATTCGGCTTCGACAGGCTCAGACTGAGCGGAACTTAAGGAGCGTCCGCGTAAACCTTGACCAGATCGAACAGGTAATCGCGGCCTTCGTAGACCGACTTTGTGCGGATCCGCTCGTTGAGGCCGTGGATATGGCCGAAATCCGCATCCTCATAAATGCCGGGGACGCCGTAGGTCGGGATGCCCTTGGCGAACAGGAAGATGCCGTCGGTCGCGCCGGTCGACATGGCGGGCAGCACGGGCACGCCCGGGAAGTATTTGGCGGCAAGCTTGGCCGCCGGTCCGGTCAACTTGTCGCTGAGCGGCGGAGAGCCTGGGGTCGGGCGGATCGGCGGCACTGCGGTCACGCTGACCGCCGGATCGCCGATGACGCTGGCCAGCGTGGCGCGGACCGTCTCGACCGGTTCACCCGGGAAGATGCGGCAGTTGATGTTGGCCGTTGCCCGCTGCGGCAGCGCGTTATTGGCATGGCCGCCGTTCAGCAGCGTCGCCACACACGTCGTCCGGAGCGTCGAATGCAGCGTCGAATCCTGCGACACGATGGCATTGGCCGCCTTGTCCTCCGGATTGGCGAGCAGCGCGGTGATCGCCGCGCCCTGTGCGCCGCCCGCCGCCTTGGCGATACCGGCAAACTGGGCGCGCGTGACGGCGTTGAACTGGACCGGGAATTCATGGGCGTCGACCTTGACCAGCGCCGCCGCCAGCTGGGCGATGGCGTTGGGGTGGACCGGGCGCGAGCTGTGGCCGCCGGGGTTGGTGACCTCCAGCGTGTAATTCTGCGTGGCCTTCTCGCCGATCTGCCACTCCAGCCGTACCGGCTTGCCGCTGTCATCGAGGGTGCCGCCGCCGCCTTCGTTGAGCGCGAATTCGGCGTCGATCAGGTCGCGCATATTGTTGGCCAGATATTGCGCGCCGTTGAAGGCATAGGTCGTCTCCTCGCCGCAGGTCAGCGCCATTTTGACGGTGCGACGCAGCGGCTTGGCGGCCTTCAGCCGGATCATCGTATCCGCCCAGATCGCTGCCTGCGCCTTGTCGTCAGACGCGCCGCGCGCATAGAAATAGCCGCCCTCCTCGACCAGCTTGAACGGGTCGCGCGTCCAGTCGGCGCGGTTTGCCTCGACGACATCGATGTGCGCGAGCAACAGAATCGCCTTGGCCTTGGGCTCACTGCCCTTCAGGATCGCGACGATGCCGCCTTCCTTGGGATGATCCGGGCCCTGGAAATAGGTGATGTCGCCATCGCCGTACCCCGCCGCCTTCAGCCGCGCGCCGATCTGGGCGGCGGCGATGGTGCAGCTGCCCACCGACAGCGTCGTGTTGGTTTCAACGAGCTCCTGATACAGGCCGCGAAACGCCGCCTGGTCGGGACGCAGTGTCTGTGCCTGTGTCGATACCGCCAGCAACGCGGCGAGTGCCGCTCCGATAATCCGCATGTAGTGACCCCTATTTCGAATTTGCGTAGAGCTTGATCAGCTCGAACAGATAGTCGCGTTGCTGGTACAGCCCATCGACGCGGGTGCGTTCGTTGAGGCCGTGGACGCCGTTGCCATCGGGGTCGCCCATGCTGCCCGGAACGCCATAGGTCGGGATGCCCGCCGAGGTCAGGAAGCGGCCGTCGGTCGCCCCGGTCGACATCGTCGGCAGCATCGGCACGCCGGGGAACATCTTTTTGGCAAGGTCGACGGCGGTACCATAAACCAGCGGGGTCAGCGGCGGCGGTGGCGGGGTCGGGCTGAGCGGCGGCACGGCGGTTACCGTCACGCCCGCATCGCCGATCGCCTTGACCAGCTGCGCCTGCACCCCCGCGACCGGATCGCCGGGGAACATCCGGCAGTTGACGTTGGCCGTCGCCCGCTGCGGCAGGGCGTTGTCGGCATGGCCGCCCTGCAGCAGCGTCGCCACGCAGGTTGTGCGCAGCATCGAATGCAAACGCGGGTCGCGCGACGCGACGGCGTTGGCAGCCATGTCGGCTGGATTGGCGAGCAGGCGATTGATCGCAGCCTCGGTCTCGCCACCCTCGATCTTGCCGCGCGCCGTGAAGAACAACCGCGTCGTGTCGGTAAACTGGACCGGGAACTCATACGCCCCGACCTTCAGCAGCGCCGCCGACAGCTGGTAGATGGCGTTGTCAGGGCGCGGCACCGAGCTATGGCCACCGGGGTTGGTCGCCTCCAGACGGAAATCCTGGAAGACCTTCTCGCCAGCCTGCATGCCCAGCGACTTGGGCCGCCCGTCGGGATAACGGCTGCCGCCGCCGCCCTCGTTGAGCGCGAATTCGGCGTCGATCCAGTCCTTGTGGTTCTTCGCCAGCCATTCGGCACCGTCGAAATCACCCGGCGTCTCCTCGCCGCAGGTCAGTGCCAGCTTGACGGTGCGGCGAAGTTTCGTCCCCGCCGTCTTCAGCCGGATCAGCGCATCGGTGTAGATTGATGCCTGCGCCTTGTCGTCGCTCGAGCCGCGGGCGTAGAAATAGCCGCCTTCCTCGATCAGGGTGAACGGGTCGCGGCTCCAATCCTCACGCTTCGCCTCGACGACGTCGATATGGGCGAGCAGCAGGATCGCCTTGGCCTTGGGATCGGTCCCCGGCAGCTTGGCAACCAGCCCGCCGCGCTTGGGCTGTTCGGCGGGGATGTAGACGGTCAGATCGGCATCGCCGAACCCCGCCGCCTTCAGCCGCGCCGCCATGCGGTTCGCGGCGATGGTGCAGTCGCCAACGCTGAGCGTCGTGTTGGTCTCGACCAGTTCCTTGTAGAGGCCACGAAACGCGACCTGATCCGGGCGGGTTTGGGCTATGGCGGGCGCGGCCAAGGCAAGGGTGAGAACGGCGGTTAGCAATGTCTTCATTGCGTGAAACTGCGCCTCATATTCCCCTGACGCAAGACTCCTGTGTTCACGGCAGATCGAAAACAAATCTTCCATCACGAGAGATCGCCAAGTCGCCGCGCGCGATCACATCCATGCCGATCAGCACGTCGAAATCTGGATGATCGGCCCAGTCCATCCCCTGCACCACCTCATCCACGACCACATATCGGGGCGGTTGGCCGCTGAGTGCCAAATCGAATCCCAATCGGAAGTTATATAGCGTATGGCGTGCCGTGCCGGTCGCGTTGTTAACCGTCACTTGGCCATTCGGTCGCAATCCCAGCCGTGCCACAAGACTACGTGACACTGCGGTTCGAAGCGCCCCCGTGTCGATCAGACCGTTTCCGGCCTCGCACTGCAAACCCTCTGATTCAAATACTGCAATCCGAACGACGGCACGCGACGACCCCCGATGTCGCTGCAGCCGACCATCAATGTGATGCATATGAGAAATAACCCATGTCGATAGGCTCATCGATCACAGGCTGAATCGAAAATGGCTGGCCGGGAAATTGGGCGCGCCCGGCAGCATCAGCCAAGCCGGGCGATGCAAAGAAGCCTTTCAACTCACCGTCGTGAAGCAGTGCATATTCACCGGCATGCTCATCAAGGTACGACGAAACAGTTCGGCGAAAGACGTCATAATTGCGCTCGATCGCATCGTGCCAGACATCGGTCATCGCCGTCGCTCCCATGTCAGGTCATAATAGCCGAACCACGGAAAAAAACAACCAACACAGATGCTTGGTAACCGATTCTAATAACTCGCGAATCGCCGCGCCTAGTGGTTCATCGCGTCGAAGAAGTCGGCGTTGCTCTTCGAATCCTTCATCTTGTCGAGCAGGAATTCGACCGCGTCGACGGTGCCCATCTGCATCAGGATGCGGCGCAGCACCCACATCTTCGACAGCGTCGTCTTGTCGACGAGCAGTTCCTCCTTGCGGGTGCCCGACTTGCCGATATCGATGGCCGGGAAGACGCGCTTGTCGGCGATCTTGCGGTCGAGGACGATTTCGCTGTTACCCGTGCCCTTGAACTCTTCGAAGATGACTTCGTCCATGCGGCTGCCGGTGTCGATCAGCGCGGTCGAGATGATGGTCAGCGAACCGCCTTCCTCGATGTTGCGCGCCGCACCGAAAAAGCGCTTCGGCCTCTGCAATGCATTCGCGTCGACACCGCCGGTCAACACCTTGCCCGATGACGGGACGACGGTGTTGTAGGCACGGCCAAGCCTGGTGATGTTGTCGAGCAGGATGACGACATCGCGCTTGTGCTCAACGAGGCGCTTGGCCTTTTCGATGACCATTTCGGCCACTGCGACGTGCCGCGTGGCAGGTTCGTCGAAGGTCGAGCTGATGACCTCGCCGGTCACCGTGCGCTGCATGTCGGTGACTTCCTCGGGCCGCTCGTCGATCAGCAGCACCATCAGATAGCATTCGGGGTGGTTGGCGCTGATGGCCTTGGCGATGTTCTGCATCATCACCGTCTTGCCGACGCGCGGCGGCGCGACGATCAGGCAGCGTTGGCCTTTGCCGAGCGGGGTGACGACGTCGAGCAGGCGACCGGTCTTGTCCTTGATCGTCGGGTCCATCAGCTCGAGCGTCAGCCGCTCATCGGGATAGAGCGGCGTCAGATTATCGAAATTGACGCGGTGCTTGACCGCTTCCGGATCATCGAAATTGATGGTGACGACGCGATTGAGCGCGAAATAGCGTTCGCCGTCCTTTGGCGCCTTAATCTCACCCTCGACGGTGTCGCCGGTGCGCAGGCCATAGCGGCGGACCTGCTGCGGCTGGACATAGATGTCATCGGGTCCAGCGAGATAATTCGACTGCGCCGAGCGCAGGAAGCCAAAGCCGTCGGGCATGACTTCGATGGTGCCGGAACCGGTGATTTCATCGCCTGCCTCGGCAGTCGCCTTGAGGATGGCGAAGATGATGTCCTGCTTGCGCAGCGTCGAAGCATTTTCGACGCCCAGCTCTTCGGCCATGGCGACGAGTTCGGCGGGGGTTTTTTTCTTGAGGTCGTGAAGGTGCATTTTGGGTCTTTGATAGGAGTCGGCGCGGCTGTCGCGGTTGGGAACGGCGATGGCGGGACTGAGGTTCAGCGGCCCGCCAGGACGGCGGTGCTGGACGATGACGTAAGCGGGCGTTGGCGACCGGTCAAGGCTAGAACGGTTTAACGATCACCAGCAGCACGATGGCGATGGTCGCCAGCGACGGGATTTCATTGGCCAGCCGCAGGGTGCGTTCGCTGACCGGGCGCAGGCCGGCGGCCATCTTGCGCGACACGCCGACTGCCCAGCCGTGATAGCCGGTCAGGCCGGTGACGATGATGAGCTTGGCGATCAACCAGAGCGGCCAGCCGAGATCGAAGCCCATAGACAGGCCCAGCACCCAGACCATGACGCTGCCCGGCGTCAGGATGATCCGGCGCAGGCGGACGCAGCGTTCGGCCCAGAGCGCGTCCTCGGGTGTTCCTGGTGCGACCGGCGACCAATAGACGAGAAAGCGCGGCAGCATGAACAGCCCGGCCATCCAGAAGATGACGAAGATGACATGCGCCGCCTTGACCCAGGGATAGGCGTTGCCGAGCCAGCCGGTCATTCCCGGCCCCTCATCTGCGGAAGGGCTCGCGTACCAGCCGCAGCAAGTCCTCGACATGGGCGATCGGCGTGTCCTGCAGGATGCCATGGCCCAGGTTGAAGATATGCGGCCGCTCGTCAAACGCGGCGCGGATGCGGGTGATGGCGGTGCTCAGCGCCTCCCCCCCGGCAATCAACACCAGCGGATCGAGATTGCCCTGCACCGGCATCCCCGGCGGCAGCATCGCATCGGCCCATTCGGGATCGATTGTCTCGTCCAACCCAATCGCATCGACCCCGGTTTCGGCGGCATAGGCGGCAAGTTTGGCCCCGGCACCCTTGGGAAAGCCGATGATCGGCGTGTCGGGATGGCGAACCATCAGCCGCCCGACGATATCGGCGGTCGGGGCAATCACCCAGCGTTCGAACTGCGCCGGCGAAAGCGATCCTGCCCAACTGTCGAACAGCTGCACCGCCTGCGCCCCCGCCTCGATCTGACCAGACAGATAGTCGACGGTTACATGGACGATCCGATCGATCAGTGCCTGAAACGCTGGTGGATCGCGGTACGCCAGCCGCCGCGCCTCGGCATGATCCTTGGACCCTTGCCCAGCAACCATGTACGTCGCCACCGTCCACGGCGACCCGGCAAAACCCAGCATCGTGACCTTGGGATCGAGCGCCGCGCGCACCTTGGCGACGGTTTCGTAAATCTTGTCCAGATAAAGCGGTGCCGCTTCAAGCTGGGCGAACGCGCCATCGAGCAAGGGCGGGGCCAATCGCGGTCCCTCACCGGGCCCAAAGCTCAGCGACTGTCCCATCGCGTGCGGCACGATCAGGATGTCGGAAAACAGAATCGCCCCGTCCATGCCAAAGCGGCGCAGCGGCTGGATAGTGATTTCGGCGGCGGCATCGCTATCATAGACAAGCGCGAGGAAACCGCCCTTCTCCTGCCGCAGCGCGCGATATTCGGGCAGATACCGCCCGGCCTGCCGCATCAGCCAGACTGGCGGCGGGTCGAGGTGCTCACCCTTTAGAACAGTGAGCAGGGGCGGATCGGTTTCGGCCATGCGGCTGTCAGTCGGCGGGCGCGGGGCGGGGGTCAAGCCCGGATCGCCTCTACTTCTCAAGACTCTTTAAGAGAATGGGAGAGTCAGTAGTACGGTGAATCCTGGGGATGCATTATCCGCCCCATGACTGTCCCCAGATGTTGGGATGGGCCTGCCCCGACAGCCGTGAGTCGCCCCCGTTATTCACACCCGGCCACGCGACGTGATACCCATGTTCAGGACACAACCACTGCGGGCCGATGAATTGGGGGGAACCGCGTTGGCGGCGCGGACCGGTCATGCCATACCACATCATCCAACGACCGTCCCCAACGCCCTGTGAACGAATCGGTTTCCCGCCCGCAATGAGCAAGCTCCACCTCCATCTCGTCTCCGATTCGACCGGGGAAACATTGGAATCGGTGGCCAAAGCGGGGCTTGGGCATTTCGAGGGTGTCGAGGCGATCAAGCATTTCTGGCCGATGGTGCGCAGCGAAGGCCACCTCGACCGCGTTATCGAGGAGATCGGGCGGCGACCGGGGCTGGTCATCTATACGCTGGTCAACGGTAATGTGCGCGAGCGGCTGGAGACGCGCTGTGCCGCACTCGGCCTGCCGCTGGTGCCGGCGCTCGATCCGATCGTCGCGGCGCTGTCCGAACTGCTCGGCCAGTCGGCGATCAATCGGCCCGGTCGCCAGCATTTGATGGACGCGGCGTATTTTCGCCGCGTCGATGCGATCAACTATACGATGGTCCACGATGATGGCGCGGCCAGCGACGACTGGGAGGAGGCCGATATCGTCCTGGCGGGCGTGTCGCGGTCATCGAAGACGCCGACATCGATCTATCTCGCCAATCGCGGTTACAAGACCGCGAACATCCCGCTGGTGCCGCAATCGCCGCCGCCGGGGCATTTGTTCAAGCTGGTCAAGCCTTTGGTCGTCGGGCTGACGACCTCGCCCGACCGGTTGATCGCCATTCGCCGCAACCGGCTGCTGACGTTGGGGCAGGCCCCCGATACCGAATATGTCGACCTAAGCGCGGTCGAGGCCGAGGTGGCGTTCGCGCGGCGACTGTTCGCCGATCATGACATTCCGGTGATCGATGTGACGCGGCGGTCGATCGAGGAAACGGCGGCGGCGATTATCAACCTGTGCCAGGCCCGCGCCGATGCGGCGGAAACGGCGGCGGCGCAGTGATCACGCTGGCCAGCCAAAGCCCGGCCCGCGCCGCGATGCTGACCTCGGTCGGCGTCGCGTTCGGGGCGGTTCCGGCGCATGTCGATGAAGATGGCGTGATGGCGGCACTGCTCGCAGAACGCGCCTCGGCCGAACGCGTCGCCGATGCGCTGGCGGAACTCAAGGCGGTCAAGGTGTCGCGGAGCCGCAGCGGTCTGGTGCTGGGGGCGGATACCGTCATCGTCTCGGCGGCGGGCGAGTTTCTGGTCAAGCCCGAGACGCGCGAACGCGGCGCGGCCCAGCTGCGCCAGCTATCGGGGACGACGCATCTGCTGGTGTCGGCAGCGGTGATTGCCGAGGGCGGTGTCGCGGTCTGGCGCGCGGCGGGAACGGCGCGGCTGACGATGCGGGAATTGTCGGACGGTTTCATCGCCGATTATCTCGACCGCGAGGGCGCGGGCGTGCTGGCGTGCGTCGGCACCTACCGTGTCGAAGGGCTGGGCGCGCAACTGTTCACCCGCATC
This sequence comes from Sphingomonadales bacterium, assembly GCA_038211945.1. GTDB lineage: Bacteria > Pseudomonadota > Alphaproteobacteria > Sphingomonadales > Sphingomonadaceae > Sandarakinorhabdus. The sequence continues at coordinate 99,105 of JBBQVA010000002.1, read as the reverse complement.
GACGGCGACCAGTTCACCATCCGCGGCCTGCCGGTGCTGGCGGTGCTCGATTATCTGCGGACGCGTGGGGAGCTGGGGGTGTGATCGCGGCCGGAGTCATCGGCTGGCCCGTCGCGCACAGCAAATCGCCGCTGATCCATCGGTTCTGGCTGGCGAAGCTGGGGATCGACGGCGATTATGGGCGGTTCCCGGTGCATCCCGACAGTCTGGGTGACGCGATCCGTGCGCTGCCGAAACTGGGGCTGCGCGGGGTCAATGTGACGGTGCCGCACAAGGTGGCTGCGATGGCGCTGGTCGACCGGATCGATGCGAGCGCGATGCGTGCTGGCGCCATTAATACCATCGTCGCTGAAGGGGCCGTCCTGACCGGATATAACACTGACATTACAGGCTTTGCCGAACCGCTGATCGACCGACCGCTGGCGGGCAAAAGGGCGGTGGTCATCGGGGCCGGCGGTGCGGCGCGGGCGGTGGTTGCGGCCTTGGCCGAACGCCGCATCGGCGAAGTCATCGTCCTCAACCGCGATATCGCGCGGGCGCAGGGCGTGCTGGCGGAATTGGGTCAGCCGGGGGAGGCGCGCGCCCTGAGCGCGCCGGTGCCGCCCGCCCGGCTGATCGTCAATGCGACTTCGCTCGGCATGAGCGGGCAACCGCCCCTGCCGGTCGATCTCGGCGGGCAGGATGCCGACTGTATCGTCTACGATATCGTTTATGCCCCCCTTGAAACCCCCCTCCTTGCCGCCGCGCGCGCGCGGGGCATGCGCACCATCGACGGCCTGCAGATGCTCGTCGGCCAGGCCGCCGCGGCGTTCGAACTGTTCTTCGGACAGCCTGCGCCCCGCGAGCATGACGCCGAATTGCGCGCGCTGCTGACCGCATGACGATCATCGGCCTGACCGGTTCTATCGGCATGGGAAAATCGACGGTCGCCGCGATGTTCCGCAGGCTTGGCGTGCCGGTATTCGATGCCGATCTGGAAGTGCGGCGGGTGCAGGGGCCGGGCGGGCGGGCGCTGGCGGCGATTGAGGCGGCGTTCCCCGGCGTGACACATGCGGGCGGGCTGCATCGCGAACGGCTGGGGGCGGCGGTGTTCGGCGACGCGGCGGCGCTGAAGCGGCTGGAGGCGATCCTGCACCCGTTGGTGGCCGAGGCGCAATCGGCGTTTCTGGGGCGTCATCGATTGAAGCGCGCGGTCGTCCTCGATGTGCCTTTGCTCTTCGAAAAGGGCGGCTGGAAACTGTGCGACCTGACCGTAACCGTCTCGGCCCCGGCGCGGGTACAGCGGGCGCGGGTGTTGGCCCGCCCCGGCATGACTCCAGCCAAATTCGCCGCCATTCTGAAGACCCAGATGCCTGACGCCGCAAAGCGCCGCCGCGCCGATGTCGTCATCGAAACCGGGCGCGGGCGGTGCGCGACTTGGCTCGCCGTCAAGCGCATTGTCGCCGCGTTGCGCTGAAAACGGTAACCACCGCTCAGGCTGAGCTTGTCGAAGCCGTATCGAACAGCGCGCTGCGGGATACGGCTTCGACAAGCTCAGCCTGAGCGGTTTTACAGGCCTACATCCAGCCCTTCCGGCGGAACCATACATATGGCAGCACCGCCGACAACAGCATGAAGACCAGCGCATAGGCATAGCCATAATGCCAATTGAGTTCAGGTAGAATCTTGAAATTCATGCCATAAATTCCGGCAATCAACGTTGGCGGCATCAGCACCGTGGCGACGACGGTGAAAATCTTCAGCACGACATTCTGCTCGACGTTGATCAGGCCGAGCGTCGCGTCGAGCAGGAAGGTGATATTGCCCGAAAGGTAAGTCGCATGGTCGCTCAGCGAGGCGAGATCGCGGGTCAGGCTTTTGATATGCTCGTTAAGCCCGTCCTTTTTGGGCGAGGCGTAGGACAGGAACCCGAGCGCCCGGGTCAGGCTGACGGCGCTTGTCCGGGCGCGAGACAGCGAATCCTGCGCGTGGCCGATGCGACCGATGAGATGCTGCAGCGCCAGGTTGGAGACGCGTTGAACATTCGCGCCGCGCGACCGGCGGAAGGCGTGTTTGGAAATGGCATCGAGTTCGCCGTCGACATGTTCGATACTGTCGGCGAGCCGGTCGACGATGGCGTCCATCAGGTTGAGCAGCGCCGCCGAGGGTGAGGCGCAGAGCACGGGCGACTTTTCCAGCTGAGCACTGAAGCGATCGAACACCGGCACCTGGCCATAGCGCACGGTGATCAGATGCACCGGCGTCAGCACAAAGCTGACCTGATTCGATTGCGCTTCGGCAGAGAAGATGCCCGACACCAGTGTGACAGTCATGGTGACCGCGCCATTTGCCACATACAGTCGGCTGCTATGCTCGATCTCGGCCATTTCCTGCGCGGTCGGCACTTCAATGCCGGTGACGCGCTCGACGAACAATTCCTCGTCGCGGCTGGGATCGATCAAGTCGATCCAGACCGTATCGGCAGGCAGCGACGGGTCGGAGCCGTCGACCACCAAGGTCTGCGGCAGATTGCCGCTGGAGGTGAAGACACGCAGCATAATAACTCCGTAGGGATCACTGCGACCTAGCGTAAAACACTTGTCGGCGAACGTGAAAATTGGGCTATGACGCTCCTGAAACGTTTTTTGGTCGCCTTTGCGTAACCTCGCCGCCCGCCGCCACGAAAGGTCGTTCATGGCTAGCCTTGCTGACGACGCACTTCCTGTTGCTGCTCCCTTGGAGGCACCCCCGCGCGCGCCGGAGGACTTTTATCGACACGCCGTCGTCACCCGGACGACGCATTGGATCAACGTGCTGTGCATGGTGTTTCTGATCGGCACGGGGCTCAATATCTTCAACGCTCATCCGGCGCTGTACTGGGGCCAGTATGGGGCAGATGACGACGACGCCAAGCGCTGGCTGGAGATCGGGTCCGCCGATGCCCCCGACGGGCAGGCCTATGGTTTTGTCCGCATCGGTTCGCTGACCGTCAAAACGACTGGCGTGCTCGGCATATCCAAAGGAGCGAGCGGTCAGCCCGCTGCCATCGGTTACCCAAGCTGGGCGACCTTCCCCAGCTACCGCGATCTGGCGACGGCGCGGAACTGGCATTTCTTTTTTGCCTGGCTCTTCATACTGAACGGGCTGCTGTATCTACTCTGGGGAGCGTTCTCGGGGCACCTTAAAAACGATCTGCTGCCCAAGTTGAAGGAACTCAGCCCTGCCAATATCGGCCATGATATCTGGACCCATATCCAGCTCAAATTTCCCAAGGGCGAGGATTCCAAGCGCTATCACATCCTCCAAAAGCTGTCGTACGCCGGGACCGCGCTGGTGCTGCTGCCGGTGATGGTGCTGACCGGGCTGACCATGTCGCCGGGGGTCAACGCCGCCTGGCCGTGGCTGGCGGAACTGTTCGGCGGGCGGCCGTCGGCACGGTCGATCCACTGGATCACCGCCAATCTGACGATGCTTTTCATCATCGTCCATGTGCTGATGGTCGTGCTGGCGGGGCCGATCAACGAAATCCGCTCGATGATCACCGGGCGCTTCCGCATCACTCCGGAGACCGGAAAATGAACCTCTCCAGACGCGGATTATTGACGGGTGCCGGGGTCGGCGCAGGCGGGCTGCTACTGTCGGCCTGCGACGGGCTGGCGCATAGCGACGGCATCACCAGCGTCGTCAAATCGGCCGAGGGTGCAACCAGGCGCTGGCAGCGGCTGGTCAGCGACCGCAACGCCCTGGCGCGCGAATTCACCACCGCCGACATGTCGCCGATCTTCAAGGCCAATGGCTCGAAGGATCCGCAGGACCCGGATTACCTTGGCCATGTCGACAGCAAGTTCGCCAATTGGCAGCTGAAGGTCGACGGGCTGGTCAACAATCCGATGTCCCTGTCGCTCGCCGACCTGCGCGCCATGCCGGCGCGGACGCAGATCACGCGGCATGACTGCGTCGAGGGCTGGAGCGCCATCGGCCAATGGACCGGGCCGCAGCTGGGGCCAATCCTGAAGGCGGCGGGACTGCGCACCAATGCCCGCTATGTCATCTTCCACTGCGCCGACAATTACGGCGGCGAAGTCTCCAAGGGCGGCGAACAGTCGATGTCGCAATATTATGAAAGCGTCGATCTGATCGACGCGTTTCATCCGCAGACGATCCTGGCGCACAGCATGAATGGGTCGCCGCTGACGGTGGCGCACGGCGCGCCGATCCGGATGCGGATCGAACGTCAGCTTGGGTACAAGCAGGCCAAGTACGTCATGCGGATCGAGGCCGTCGACAGCTTTACCGGGTTCAGCGGCGGCCATGGCGGCTATTGGGAAGACCGTGGCTACGAATGGTACGCCGGGATTTAACCGCGCGTCAGACGGCTGATCGCCTGTTCGGCTTCCGCCACAATCCGCCGCACGATTTCACCCGCGGGCAGCACGGTGCGGATCGCGCCACCGCCCTGGCCGACTGCGAGGCATTGCGTCGCCGGGTTCACGTCATCGACGATCCCGGCGATCGGTCCAAGCAGATTGGCCTGGACCGATTGCATCGCCTGCATCGGGAACGGCAGCGTCTCGCGCCCCTCCCACGCCCGCGTTGTGTCGTTGGCGAGCGCGCGCAGCGTCTTGCCGGTGAACGCACGGCTGATGACGGTATCGGTTTCGGACATGGCGAGGATGGCGTCCTTGTAGGGCTGCCCGGCGTGCGCCTCGTCCGATGCGATGAAGCGCGTGCCCATCCAGACCCCCGCGCAACCGAACGCCAACGCCGCCGCCAGCCCGCGCCCGTCGAACAGCCCGCCCGCCGCGATTACCGGCACATCGACCGCATCGACGACTTGCGGCCATAACGCGACCGAAGCGACGCTGCCGGTATGGCCGCCCGCCTCGGTCCCTTGCGCGATGACGACGTCGCAGCCTGCCTCGGCGGCCTTGACCGCATGGCGCACCGTTCCCGCCATCGACATGACGATGATGCCTGCCTGTTTGAGCTGATCGACGATGGCGACCGGGACGCCCAAGCCCGCGATGAACGCCTTGGCCCCGCCCTTGATGATGACATCGACGCTGGCGGTCAGCGATTCGGGCTGGGCGGTGAGCAGGTCGACGCCGAACGGCTTGTCGGTCAGGTCGCGCACCCGCGCCATCTGTTCGGCAATGACGCGCGGTGACAACCCGGCCATGCCGAGCGAACCAAAACCCCCCGCTTCCGACACCGCCGCACAAACCTCGGCATACGAAACGCCGCCCATCCCGGCGAGCAGTACCGGATGTTCGACGCCGAGCAGGCGGGTGATTGCAGTCGATATCGCCATGCTGGCCCCCAAGGTTTCCGTTTACGTAAAGCCGGCCGCGCAATGCTGCAAGACAGCGGCAAAACTGCCGGATCGGAACAAATTTACATTGTTTGTAAATGGCGTAAGCTTTTACCAGTTTGAAGCGTGCTTATTCATCTTTGGGGGATATTGGCTATGAACATCAAACTATTGGCACTCGCCGCCGTACTCGGATCGACCGCCGGCACTGCCAACCTTGTCCAGAACGGTGGCTTCGAGTCGACGACCATTACCACCACAGGCGATCCTGCGGCCGGGCAGGTTGCCAACTGGAACATCGGCTTCGGCGTCAATCTGTGGTTCCCGAATACCGTCGATGTTTTGCCCAACGCGTCGGCGCTGTGGGGGCCGAACGACGGCTCGGCAAACGGCTTGCCGGGGGCCAGTCCAGCCGGCGGCAATTTCATCGAGCAGGATGCCAACTTTCTGACTACGGCATTCAACCAGACCATCACCGGCCTGACTCCGGGCGCGCATTACAAGCTCGGCTTCTGGTGGGCGGCGGCGCAATGGTATTACGCCTCAAGCGTCCCGACGACCAACCAATGGTTCGCCTCGCTCGGCACCCAGACCCATTCCACTGCCATCGTCAACGTGCCCTATGCGGGCTTTCATGCCTGGCAGCATGAGAATTTCTATTACACCGCGACCAGCGCTTCGACGGCGCTGACCTTCATTTCGCTCGGCAGTGGTGATCCGCCGGCGGCACTGCTCGACGGGGTAACTATCGACCAGACGGCCTCGGTTCCCGATCTCGATACCTGGGCGCTGCTTGGGCTTGGATTTGGCGCGCTGGGTCTTGCCGCCCGGGTCCGCCGCCAGTTGATTCGCGGTTAAGGGACGGATGGTTCGCGGACGGTGACGGCGCTCGCCCAAATCGTCCGCACCCTGCCGGTGCTGGCGGTGACGCTGGTTCTTCTCGGTGGGCTCGAGCATTTCCGTCCGCTGCGTCCGGCGAAGTTCTTCTACCCGGGCTTCTGGACCAATCTCGGCTGGAGCTTTGTCACCGCCCTGGTGCCGCTGTTTGTCCTTGGGCCACCGGCGGCGCTCGTCGCCTGGGGTGTTCATGCCATCCTTCCCGCCAGCCTGACCGGGGCGGCGGCGAGCCTGCCGCTCTGGGCGCGGATGGCCGGGGCGGTGGTGATCGGCGAACTGGGGTTCTACTGGGCCCACCGCTGGAGCCATGAATGGCCGTGGCTGTGGCGCTTCCACGCCGTCCATCACAGCGCCGAACATATGAGCTTTTTGGTCAACGGTCGTGCGCATCCGGTCGACATGGTGTTCACCCGTCTGTGCGGGCTGGTGCTGCTGTATGCGACCGGCTTCGCCTCGCCGATCGGGCCGAATCCGGGGCTGATCCCGGCGGTGGTGCTAATCGCGGGATCGCTGTGGAATTACGTCATCCACGCCAATATCCGCTGGCGGCTGGGGCCGGTCGAGACGCTGCTCGCCAGCCCGGCGTTCCATCACTGGCACCACAGCCGCAACGATCATATCGACCATAATTATGCGGCGCTGCTGCCGGTGTTCGACCGGATGTTCGGCACGCTCTATCTGCCGCGCGAATGGCCACAGGCGTACGGCACCGACACGCCGATGCCCGACGGGCTGATCGGTCAGCTGCTCGAGCCGTTTGCGCCAGTCGGTGATCGCGTCAGCGCGTTCCCAGCAGCGCCAGCGCCGCCGCCGTCATCGCCTTGACGCCGGTGTCGATGGCGAGCGGCGCGTCCGGCGCAAAGCGCGCGCTGTGCAGGCCGGGCATGGCGCGTTGGTCGCCCTTGGCCGCGTCGAACACCGCCTGCGGCTGCGCACCGACCCAGAACATCGTCGACGGTGCCCCCGCTGCCGCGCCGAATTTGCCGAAATCCTCTGCGGCCATCGACGGGGGCAAGTCCTTCATCTTGTCCGCCCCCAATGCGGCGGCGATGGCAACACGAACCTTGGGCGTCTGCGCCGGGTCATTGAAGGTAGCGTCGGACCGTTCGCCCAAAGTCACTTCTGGCAGCTTGTCCGCTGCAACGCCTGCGCCAACGGCGTCCGCGCTCGCCATACGCCCGATGCCGAGCAGGATGCGCTCGCGTGTCGGCTGGTCATAGCTGCGGATCGTCAGCCCCAGCCGCGCTTCGTCGGAAATGATGTTGCGTTTGGTGCCGGCATGGAAGGTGCCGACTGTAATGACGGCGGGTGCGCGCGGGTCCTTTTCGCGGCTGATCAGTGTCTGCAGATCAAGCACGATGCGCGACGCCAACACGACCGGGTCGATGCCCAGCTGCGGCTCCGAACCATGGCTGCCGATGCCGTGGACGACGATGTCGACCGAATCGACATTGGCGAGGACATAGCCATCGAGCACCGCGACGGTCCCGGCGGGCAGTGCCGCCGAATCGTGAAACGCCAGCGCCGCCGTCGGTTTCGGAAAGCGCGTATACAGCCCGTCCTTCAACATCGCCGCCGCGCCGCCGACGATCTCCTCGGCCGGTTGCCCGACCATCATCACGGTGCCCGACCAGTGCGCCTTGTTCGCCGCCAGCGCTCGGGCAAGGCCGACCCAGGCGGTCATGTGCACGTCATGGCCGCAGGCGTGCATGCTGCCGGGGGTCAGGCTGGCATAGGGCAGCCCGGTCGCTTCGGGCACCGGCAGTGCGTCCATGTCGGTGCGAATTAAGAGCACCGGGCCGGGGCCGTTTACCATGATCGCGACGACGCCGGTGCCGCCGACCTTTTCGGTCACGGTGAACCCGGCGGCGCGCGCCTCGGCCGCGAGCAGCGCGGCCGTGCGGGTTTCATGGAAAGCGAGCTCCGGGTGGCTGTGCAGGTCCTTGTAGAGGGTGATGAGGTCGGTCGCGGCGGCGGCTGGCGCGGCGGCAGCGAGCAGGGCGGCTGCAATGATCGGCTTTAAGGTCATGGAGGTCGCTTCCTGTCATTCCAGCGCAGGCTGGAACCCAGCTGTCTTTCTGCGCGCGCTGGTCAAGAAAGGAAACTGGGTTCCAGCTTTCGCTGGAATGCCACTTTTCCTTGCAGTGCCCGTAGCCGCAGCACCGTTGCTGCCCGCGCCGACCGAAAACCCGCAAAACATAGACTTCACTGCCGACCCGCTGTTGGCGCTCATTCAGTCCGCTACCCCACCCGAACCCTTCCTGGCGGCGGTCCGCACGGCGGCGCTGACCCGCCCCGAAACGCTGGCCGCCGAGGCGGGGACCGATGAAGCCCGCGCGCTGCGCGGCGAGGCCCGGTCGGCGCTGTTCCCGCGCTTCGATGCGCAGCTGATCGCCGCACGGCAGATCGCCAGCGATTTCGGCGCGTTCACGGCGCTGGTCGAAAGCCTGCAGCCAGCCGCTCGCACCGACCTGCAACTCAGCGCGCAGCAGCTGCTGTTCGATTTCGGCGCCACGGGTCGCCGCATCGCTGCCGCCTCCGCCGATGTCCGCGCCGCCCGTGCGGGGGCAGAGGCGCAGGCCCAGGCGCAGGCGCTGGCGGCCATCGCTGCATGGTACGATGTGCTGGCGGGCGCGGCGCTCGACACTATCGCCGCCGATACCAGCGCCCGGCTGGCGCGCATCGCCGATGACACACGCACCCGGCAGGCGGCGGGGCTGGGCACCGGCGGCGATGTCGCGCGCGCCGAAGCGGGGCTCGCCGAGGCAGCGGCCAATCGCGCCCGCATTGCAGTCGCCCTCGCCGACGCCCGCGCGCGCTTTGCCGCGCTGTATCGCCGCGCCGCGCCGCCGCTGCTTGAACGGCCGGCCGCCCCCGCGTCCGACGCGTCCAGCGCCGATGCGGCACGGTTGCTCAGCGGTCGGACGCCGCTTGTCGCCGCCGCCGATGCGCGCGCTGATGCCGCCCGGCAATTGGCCCGCGCCGTCCGCGCCGACCGGCTGCCGCTATTGTCGGCGGGGCTGACCGCAACCCGCTACGACGTGTTCGACCACAACCGCGACTATGACGTACGCGGCCAGATCACCCTCCACGCCGGGTTTTCGGCTGGAGGGGCCGAAGCCGCCCGCGCTCGCGCTGCGCAAGCCCGCGCCCGCGCCGCCAGCTATGCCGAGGACGCCGCGCGGTCCGATGCCGAACGCGACGCTGCCAGTGCCTTTGACGCAGCGCGCATCCTCGATGCCAATGTCGCCGCGCTCGATACCGCCTACCGCGCCGGGCGGAGGGCGCGCGACGTCACCGCCGAACAGTATCGCCTGTCGCGGGGCTCACTGCTCGACTTGCTGCGCGTCGAACAGGAATTCAGCGCCAGCGCCGCCGCCCTGCTGCGCGGCAGTTTTGAACGCGACCTTGCCCGCTACGCCCTCCTCGCCCGCACCGGCGCGCTGCTGCCGCTGCTCGGCCTCAACCCGGAGACTCCGCGATGATCCCCGTCCCCGCCCCCCGTCTCGCTGCATGGCTGACCGGGCCGCTGATGCGCGCGCGCGGATTATATGGCCAAGCGGTCGTTGCCGCCGTTCTCATCAACCTGTTCGGCCTTGCCACGTCGCTGTTTTCTATGGTGGTGTTCAACAAGGTCATGCCGAACAATGCGCAGGACACGCTGACCGCGCTGAGCATCGGTATGCTGTTGGTCATCGCGTTTGATTTCGCGCTGCGCATGGTGTCGGGCTGGTTCATCGACAGCGCCGGCAAGGCCATCGACCGTGACATCGGCGCGGCGCTCTTCGACCGGCTGCAGACGATGCGGCTGGCGGACAAGCGCATCCCCAACGGTGCGCTGGCCGGAATGCTGCGCGAGTTCGAGGCGCTGCGCGACTTCTTCGCCTCGGCAACGCTGACCGCGCTCGTCGATCTGCCCTTTGTGCTGCTGTTCCTTGCTGCAACAGCCGCCGTCGCCGGGCCGCTGGTGCTGGTGCCGCTGGTGGCAATTCCGCTGGTGGCAGCAATCGCCTGGGCGGCGCATCCGGTGCTGGCGCGGCTGGCGGCAGAGGGGTTGAACCACGGCCTCCACAAACAGGGTGTGCTCGTCGAAGCGATTGCCGGGCTGGAGACTGTCAAGACGTCGCGCGCCGGGCCGCTGTTGGCCGCGCGCTGGAGCCGGGCGGTCGACGGCCATGCCCGCGCCTCGCTGCGCCAGCGCCTGACCGCCGCCATCGCCACCAACAGCGCCATGACCGCACAAGTTCTTGTTTATGCCGTGACGGTCGCCTGGGGTGCCGTCAGGGTTGGTGACGGCCTGCTGAGCACTGGCGCGCTGATCGCCGCGTCGATGATGGCGGGCCGCTGCGTGTCACCGCTGGCCAAGGTTGCGGCGTTGCTGGCGCAGCTCCACCACAGCCGCAACGCATATCGCGCCCTCGACGCGCTGATGGCCGGGGCCGACGAGGGCGCAACGAATGCGCTGCGGCGGCCGATCACCAGCGGCGCGATCGAGTTCAGGAACGTCGGCTTCGCCTATCCTGGGGCTTCTGCCGCTGCCTTGACCGACGTGTCGTTCCGCATCGAAGCGGGCGAGCGGGTCGCACTGATCGGTCCGATCGGATCGGGCAAATCGACCGTCGCGCGGCTGATCCTGGGGCTTTACGAGGCGACCAGCGGTCAGGTGCTGGTCGATGAAACCGATGTGCGTCAGCTCCACGCCGATGATCTGCGCGCCGGGATCGGATCGGTGCTGCAGGATGTCGTGCTGCTGTCGGGCACTGTCGCCGAGAATATAGGTCTCGGTGAGGCCGATGATCTGGCGGTGATGCGAGCCGCCAAACTGTCCGGCACCCACGACTTCATCGGCGGGACGCCGGGCGGTTATGCCCTGCAGCTGGCGGATCGCGGTGAGGGGCTGTCCGGCGGCCAGCGCCAGTCGATCGCCATTGCCCGCGCGCTGGCGGTGCCGCGCCCGATCCTGATTCTCGATGAGCCGACCAGCGCGATGGACAGCGCGTCGGAAGCCGCACTGATCCAGCGGCTCGACGGCGACCTCGCCGGGCGGACGGTGGTCGTGATTACCCACCGCACTTCGATGTTGAAGCTCGTAGACCGGGTCATCATGCTCGATGGCGGCAGGGTCGCCACGACCGGCACGCGGGATGCCGTGCTGGCGGTGGCGGCATGACCGGCGATCATATCAGGGAGCCGAACATGGCCATCCGCACCCCCTCGGTCCTGCTGTGGACCATCGCCGCGCTGACGGCGGCGCTGCTGCTGTGGGCGACGCTCGCCCGCGTCGATGAAACGGCGGTGGCGACCGGGCGGGTGACCTCCGCGACCCCGGTCCAGCTCGCCAGCAATCTGGAAGGCGGTACCATCAGGGACATGCTCGTCCATCCGGGTGACAGGGTGGCACGGGGGCAGCTGTTGATGCGGCTCGATGCCCGCGTTGCCGTTGGCGATTATGCCCGCGCCGCGACCAGCGCCGAAGCGTTGAACGCGCGCATCGCCCGTTTGAAGGGCGAAAGCCTGGGATTGGAACCCAGCTACCCCGGCGGACCGGCGGCGGATGCCGAACGCCTTGCCCATGCCGCGCATCAGGCCGAACTGAATGCAGCGCTGGCCAGCGAGGCCGCGAAGGCCGACGGTGCCAGTCGCCAGCTCGCGGTCGCGGAAAGTGACCTTCCCGCCCGCGCCGCCGCGCGCCGACAGGCGGATCGCGAGGCGGCGTTGCTGGCGCAGCTTGTCGACAAGGGCATCGAACCGGCCATCGCGCTCGATCGCGCCCGCGCGCAAGCGACCGAAGCGGCCGCCAACGCGGCAGGAGCCGAGGCTATGGTGCGCCGGGCCCGCGCGGCGGTGACAGAAGCCCAGGCGCTTGCCCATAACGTGGTGGCACGGGCACAGGCGCAGGCGGCGGCGGAGCTGACGACGGCGCGCGCCGAACTGGCGGCGCAGGCGGCGCTGCTGCCCGGCCTGCAGGACCGCGCCGCCCGCAGCGAAATTCGCAGCCCGGTCGCAGGCACCGTCAACCGCGTCTTCGCGACGACCGCCGGGGGCAGCGTCCGGCCCGGCGATCCGCTGGTCGAAATCGTGCCGAGCGGCGGCGCGCTGGTTATCGAAGCCAACCTCAAACCGTCCGACATCGCTTTTGTGCACCCGGGGCAGCGCGCCGCGATCCGCCTGACCGCTTATGATTCGTCGGTTTTCGGCAGCCTTGGCGGCATCGTCGAACGCGTTTCGCCGGAGGCGGTTGGCGACGATGGCCATCTGCTGGTGCGCCTGCGCCCGACCGGGACATTGCGCACCGGTGACGGCCAGGCGCTGCCGCTAACCCCCGGCATGACCGCCGAGGTGCATCTGCTCGGTCGCCAGCGTTCGGTTCTGAGTTACCTGCTGAACCCGGTGACCAAGCTGGGCGATAGCGCGTTCCGGGAACGCTAGCGGTTTTGGCAAAATATCTTGACAGAACGAACCATAAAGGCTATCCCGGTGAATGAGACGGCGACCGGGATGTGCACGTCCCGCGATCCGTCAAAGCTCTACCGCCGGTATGGCAACCGGCGTCAGGGTGCGACCGCCGCCTGTGGCAACCGGCCTGACACGCCGGACAGCCCAGGGCAAAGACGTCATCGGCGTGCCCGTCGGTCCTGACTTGGTGAAGCATGTCGAGGATCGGCCATCACGCCACCCAGTGCAAACTCCCGCCCCGACAAGGGCGGCGGTCGCGTTTCCTGTCCCCGCAGCGGTTCTCCGCGAGCGGCGATTTGTCGTGTCTTGTCGCCTAGCCCCTTGTCATGCCAGCCTGCGCTGGCATGACAGTAGCGAGCGTGTCGGTGCGGCAGTCCCACACCCGATTCAGGTGTCAAGATAGAGTCAACTTAACCCGCGTCTTCAGAAAAACTGCCGTCAATTCAACGACATCTTGGACCCGCTCTTACGCGGCAAAGTAATGCTCGTACGCCGGCAGCGTCAGGAACGGTTCCAGCCGGTCCGCCAGCACCAGCGTCCGAAACACGTCGCCCGCTTCCTGGTACTTGCCGGTCGCGAAGAAATTGTCGCCGACCACCGCCTTCCATGCGGCCAGCTGTTCGTCCGTCACGCGCGCGATCAGCGCTTCATCGACCGCTTCACCGCCGTCCAGCGTGACTTCCGCCGTCCGCCACTGCCACAGCTGCGTCCGGCTGATTTCGGCGGTGGCGGCGTCCTCCATCAGATTGTGCAGCGGCACCGCGCCCTGCCCACGCAACCACGCCGCAATATAGCCGATGCCGACGTTGACGTTGTTGGTCAGGCCAGCCAGCGTTTTCGGACCCGCAACCGGCGTCGTCATCTCCTCCGCAGTCACTGATCCCGCGGGGATTTTGCCCAGCTGGTTCAGACCCGGCATGATCCGGTCGAACACCTCGCGTGCCACGCCGACCAGCCCCGGATGCGCGACCCAGGTGCCGTCATGGCCGTCGGTTGCCTCGCGTTCCTTGTCGGCGCGGACGGCGGCGAAGGCCTTGTCATTGGCGGCTTCGTCATCCTTGACCGGGATGAAGGCGCTCATGCCGCCCATCGCGTGGGCGCCGCGCTTGTGGCAGGTGCGGATGACGTGGAGCGCATAGGCGCGCATGAACGGCGCAGTCATGGTGACGGCGCTGCGGTCGGGCAGCACCTTCGACGGATCCGCCTGAAACGTCTTGATATAGCTGAAGATATAGTCCCAGCGGCCGCAGTTCAGCGCGGTGATGTGATCGCGCAGTTCGTACAAAATCTCTTCGGCCATGAACGCGCCGGGCAGGGTTTCAATGAGCACCGTGGCGCGGATGGTACCGAGCGGCAGGCCGAGCATCGACTGGGCGGTGACGAAGATGTTGTTCCACAGCCGCGCCTCCAGGTAATGCTCCATCTTGGGCAGGTAGAAATACGGCCCCGATCCGCGCGCCAGCAACGCCTTGGCATTGTGGAAGAAATACAGCCCGAAATCGAAGATCGCGCCGGACACCCGCTCGCCGTCGACCAGCATATGTGCCTCGTCGAGGTGCCAGCCGCGCGGCCGGGCGATCAGCGTCGCGGTCTTGGCGTTGAGCGCATAGGACTTGCCCTTGTCCTCGAGCGTGATCGTGCCCGCCGCCGCGTCGCGCAGGTTGATCTGCCCCTCGACCATCACCTCCCAGGTCGGCGCGCTAGCATCCTCCAGGCACGCCATGAAGCATTGCGCGCCGCTGTTGAGCGCGTTGATGACCATCTTGCGATCGGTCGGCCCGGTAATCTCGACGCGGCGGTCGGTCAGGTCGGCGGGGGCGGGGCGGACTGCCCAAGTCGGATCGTCGCGCACCGCCGACATTTCCGGCGCGAAATCAATGCCATTGCCCCGGTCGCGCCACGCCTGGGTTTCGACGCGCGCGCGCAGCAGCGACTGGCGGGTCGGTTCGTACATCCGGTGCAGCTGGGCGACAAAGGCCAGCGCATGATCGGTCAGGATGGTCTCATAGCCCGGCGCAAGGGCGCGCGTCAGTTCGACACCGGAAACGGTCATGCGTCAGTCCTTCAATCTTCAGCGAAACGGAAAGGGGTGAGGCCGCGCTGGCGCTCATCGAACGCCAGATGCGCGCCTGATGGCGGCAGGCTGCGCTGACGGCAAGCGGCGCGGTGACAGGCGGCGCAGCCGGGGCCGATGGGGGTCGCGGGTCCGCCGAGATCCAGCCCCGCGCTCCACGCCAGCGCCGAGGCATGGGCGGCGTCGCAGCCGAGGCCGATGACGAACTGCGCGCGCTCGGCCCCCCAGGGTGCGGCGGTGCTGCGCACGGTGCGGGCCAGCGTCAGGTAACGGCGGCCATCCTCCATCTCAAGCAGCTGGCGGCGGACTTCGCCGGGCCGGTCGAAGGCGGCATAGAGGTTCCACAGCGCACAGCCGCCGGTCTTGGGGATCGGCGACGCACCATGGGCAAAGGATTTGGAGATCAGCCCGGCGCGGTCGATGCGCAGGAAGAAGAACGGGATACCGCGCGCTCCGGGGCGTCCGAGCGTGACCAGCCGGTGGACGATCTGCTCCAGCCCGCGCCCGAACCGCGCCTGCAGCAGTTCGACGTCATACCCCGTCGCCTCGCAGGCAGCGAGGAAACGGGCGTAGGGCATCAGCATCGCCCCCGCCGCATATTTGGCCAGCGATACCGTGCACGCGTGCCGGGCCAGCGGATCGGTGATACCCGCCGCCGCGATGGCGTCGTCGATCGGCTGCTTGATTTCGATCAGCGCCAGTTGCACAGCGGCGGCGAACCCGCGCGACGCCGCATCGAGCGCTTCGGATACCTGCAGCTGCCGGGCGTGAAGATCGAGCCGCCGCAGCAGCCCCGGCAGCACCTCGACCGGCATGACGCGGACGGTGATGGCGTGGCGGGCGCGCAGCCGTTCGACGACGGCATTGTTGAGATCGGGGCCGCTCAGCCGCAGTTCGTCGCTCAGTGTCTCGGCGGCGGTATCGAGCGCCGGGAAATAATTGCCCGCCTCGGCGATCATCCGGATGACGGCCTCCAAAGGCCCCTGCTTTGCGGGCGCGGCGGGCGCAATGGGCGTATCGGCGTGGAGCCGCAGCAGCGCTTGGGCGATTCCCGGCGACCGCGCCGCGAGTTCGCGCAATTCACCGCGCGGCACATCGATGCCGGTCAGCCGGGGATCGGTAAACACCCGCGCCAATTCCTCGCCGAGCCCCGCGCCGTCGTCGCCGGTCAGGCTTTTCAGGTCGAGGTCGTAAGTGCCCGCCAGCTTCAGCAGGAACGCCGCCGACAAGGGCCGCTGGTCGCGCTCGATCAGATTGAGATAGGACACCGACACGCCAAGGTCGCTCGCCATCCGCGTCTGCGTCAGCCCGCGCGCCGAGCGCACCCGCCGCACGCGCGATCCGGCGAACAGCTTCCGGCCGCCATTGTCGATAACCGGCAGTGCAGCGGGTGAGGGCGAAAGCGTTGTCAAGATTTTTACAAAGTTACCATGCGTTGCAGCGAAAGACGGACAAATCGACACGATTTATCGACCAGATCGCTTGACCGATGCTTAGCTGCGGCGCAACAGCAGCGCAAGAGTTACGGGGAGGATCACGGCGGAGGTGGCGACAACGCCCCCCGCCGTTGTCATTTGTAAAGACTGTCAAAGGAGTGCCGTCCATGTCGTACCAGGACCATATCGCCCAGACCAGTGCCGTTATCGGCAAGCACGGCAGCGCCTGGGACGGCATCAGCGCCGAAAGCGTCGCGCGGATGCGGCTGCAGAACCGTTTCCAGACCGGGCTCGACATCGCGCGCTACACCGCCGCCATCATGCGCCGCGACATGGCCGCCTATGACGCCGACGCCGCCAATTACACCCAGTCGCTCGGCTGCTGGCACGGCTTCATCGGCCAGCAGAAGATGATTTCGATCAAGAAGCATTTCGGTTCGACCGACCGCCGTTACCTGTATCTGTCGGGCTGGATGATCGCCGCGCTGCGCAGCGATTTCGGCCCGCTGCCCGACCAGTCCATGCACGAAAAGACCAGCGTCCCGGCGCTGATCGAGGAGCTTTACACCTTCCTGCGCCAAGCCGACGCCCGCGAACTCGGCATGATGTTCCGCGATGTCGATGCGGCGCGGGCCGCCGGTGACCAGATGCGCGAGAAGCAGCTGCTCGCCGCCGTCGAGAATTACCAGACCCATGTGGTGCCAATTATCGCCGACATCGACGCCGGTTTCGGTAATGCCGAAGCAACCTACCTGCTCGCCAAGAAGATGATCGAGGCCGGGGCCTGCGCGCTGCAGATCGAAAACCAGGTCAGCGACGAGAAACAGTGCGGCCATCAGGACGGCAAGGTCACCGTGCCGCACGAGGACTTCCTCGCCAAGGTCCGCGCCTGCCGTTACGCCTTCCTCGAACTCGGCGTCGACGACGGTATCATCGTCACCCGCACCGATTCGCTGGGCGCAGGCCTGACCAAACAGATCGCCGTCTCCAAGGAACCGGGCGACATCGGCGACCAGTACAACAGCTTCCTCGACTGCGAGGAGATTGATCCCGCCACCGCCCGCAACGGCGACGTCATCCTCAATCGGGGTGGCAAGCTGATGCGCCCCAAGCGGCTGCCGTCGAACCTGTTCCAGTTCCGCCCCGGCACTGGCGAGGACCGCTGCGTGCTCGACAGCATCGTGTCGCTGCAGAACGGTGCCGACCTGATCTGGATCGAAACCGAAAAGCCCCATATCGAGCAGATCGCCGGGATGATGGACCGCGTCCGCGCCGTCATGCCGAACGCCAAGCTGGTTTACAACAACTCACCGTCGTTCAACTGGACGCTGAACTTCCGCCAGCAGGTCTATGATGCCTGGGTCGCGGCGGGAACGGACGTGTCGGCGTACGACCGCGCGCGGCTGATGAGCGTCGATTATGACGGCACCGCCTTGGGCGCTGAGGCCGACGAGCGCATCCGCACCTTCCAGCGCGACGCGGCGGCGCGGGCGGGCATCTTCCACCACCTCATCACCCTGCCGACCTACCACACCGCCGCGCTGTCGACCGACAATCTGGCGCGCGAGTATTTCGGCGACGCGGGGATGCTCGGTTACGTCAAGAACGTCCAGCGCGCCGAAATCCGCCAGGGCATCGCCTGCGTGAAGCACCAGAATATGAGCGGATCCGATTTAGGCGACGACCATAAGGAGTATTTCGCTGGAGAAGCCGCGCTGAAGGCCGGAGGGGCGCATAACACGATGAACCAGTTCGCGGCGTAAGGCGTAGCGCCGTGCGCGCGCGGGCCGCGCGCCGAGAGGCGCAAGCCCGGCCGGCGGGGCGGTGCGGCACCTCCGCACCGAACCCGTCCGACGCCAGCGCGGGCTTTGCCCGTGCTCGCCTTCTCGAAAGCACCTCAATAGTTCGCGTTAAACGCTCCCGTAGATTCTTTCTGCGTAGTGTCTGACCTCGAGCGTCGCGCACGCCTCCAAGTTCCTAAGGTATTCCAGAAAATCATCGGCGTTAGAATACGAGAAGATTTGCGCCCGATATTGTAGCTCCGTGGGTAACGTTCCTTCGTTAAGGAGGGCTGCGCATTCCTTATCGATGAACATTGCATCAACATAAGGGGCATAAGCTGCGATCGCCTGAAAATCGCTCATTATCCCACGCGTAAATTTGCGCTGACCCATGGCGACGCGCCTTCCGAAGGCGGCGAATAGATAGGCGCAAATTCTGTTATAAGGCATTTCGCGAAGACGCGGCCAATCCCAAAACTCTCGAACGCGGTCTGTCGCATCCTGCTCTGAGCCAACTTCTCGGAACATATCACGAAGTACCAAAAATTCTCGCCAAATGGGCTCCATGGAGGAGCTCAAAAGTTCCATTCCATTGTCGTCGGCACTAGCCTGCTCGATTCTCTGAATTATAGACGCAAGAGCTGAACGTCGATGCGTGCCGAATTGTAACTCGCGGTTCAACAGAGTTTGGAAGTGCGGCTTTTCTGCTGCCCATTCGCCTACCAGTCCTTTCAGGGCAGCAAAGCCACGATCCCTTTCGTGTCGGATGCCAACGGCGAAATGCGAATAATCTGCATCGACACTCACGCGCATGTCGGGAAGCCAATCGTTGCGACGCTTCTGGAGAATTTCATCAGGCTCAAGCACCAGAATAGGCGCCATTCCGTCACGAAAACCTTTTGCAAAAGCGCAAATCTGATTCAGTTCAATATCCCGGCTACCCTTTAATGAATAATCTCCACCAATGCTCTCGTAAGCATCGCGTAGGCCGCGCGGGTCATTAAATACGATCGTCTCGTTGGAATGGAGGTCGGAGTGCGGTAATATGACCTGTTGTAACAGCACAACGCGCCGGAGAAGGGGTATCAGAGCCTCATAGAAAGGTTGGTGGCCCAACGGTGCACGACCACCCGCTTTCAGCTTAAAAATGCTACTGAATACAAACTGATCGAGGTAGATCGTTTGCTTGTTTACTTCCGGCAGCGCTTCATTGTGAGAATAACGGCAGGCCGTGCAACGAAGGGTCATTGCGTTGCGCCCGGCTGACAGAAAACCAAAAGTTTGTTGTCGGCATTGCGGACATTGCTCGAAAGGGCCGCGCTCCCAAGTAAAGCCTGTTAACATCGCGCAAACTTACATCGGATTGCGGGACTAAGCCATTTGTCAGCCTACGCCGCGATGCCGTGGGCTTGCCTGCCACATAGCATTCCCCGAGAGGACCTCACGATGACCAACCCCAACCTCGCCCGCTGGTACGCCTACACCCGCACCCATGACCATGCCGCGCTGTGGGAGATGATCGACCCCGACGCCGTCTTCGAATCCCCCGTCGTGCATACGCCGCAGCGCGGGCGGGAGATCGTGCATAAATATCTGGCCGCTGCCGATACGGTGCTCGGCGGGGCGGGGTTTGCCTATGTCGGGGAGTGGCTCGCACCCGACAGCGCAGTGCTGGAGTTCACCACCACTGTCGACGGCATCGCCATCAACGGCGTCGACATCATCCGCTGGAACGCCGCCGGGCGGATCGTGCATTTCAAGGTGATGGTGCGGCCGTTGAAGGCGGTGACCATGCTCCACGCCAAGATGGGCGAGATGCTGGCGCGGGGGTGATCGCCCAACCCGGCGACGTCGGCTGAGACTGGACGCGGCGCATGGGCTTGGTCACAAGGTGCCATGCTCCGCTCGTTGCTCGTCGCCCTGACCCTCGCCGCAGGGGCAGCCGCGCCGCCCGCCCCGGTTCTGACGACGCCCGAGGCCGTCGACGTCGCCACCTATGCCAAACCGCTGCAGGCGCGCGTGACCAATGTCGCGCTCGATCTGAAGGCCGATTTCGCGGCCAAGCGCCTGGCGGGAACGGCGCGGCTGAGCGTCGATGCCAGGCCGGGCGTCGGCGCGATCATCCTCGATACGCGTGATCTGGCGATTTCGGCGGTCACTGACGGTGGCGGCCATCCGCTCCGCTATACGCTGGGCAAGGCAGAGCCCGACAAGGGCGCGCCGCTGACCGTTGCGATGGGGGCGGCGCGGACCATCGTGGTGCATTACGCGACCGCGCCGAACGCCGCCGCGCTGCAATGGCTGTCGCCGCCGCTGACGGCGGGCAAGCGCCAGCCCTATCTGTTCACCCAGGGCGAGCCCAACCTCAACCGCAGCTGGATCCCGACGCAAGATTCACCCGGCATCCGCCAGACGTGGAGCGCGCGCATCACCGTGCCCGCCGCGCTGACCGCGGTGATGAGCGCCGAGCGGCTGACGGCCAAGGGGGAACCGGCGACGGGCGGTGCGCATAGTTTCCGGTTCCGCATGCCGCACCCGGTGCCGCCCTATCTGATCGCGCTGGCGGTCGGCGATATTGTCCACCGCGATCTGGGCGCGCGGACGGGGGTGTGGACCGAACCCAGGATGCTCGCCCGGACCGCCGATGAACTGGCGGATGCCGAAAAGATGGTGGCGGCGGCGGAGAAGCTTTACGGCCCCTACCGCTGGGGCCGCTACGACGTGCTGGTGCTGCCGCCTTCGTTTCCGTTCGGCGGCATGGAGAACCCGACGCTGACCTTTGCCACCCCGACGATCATCGTCGGCGACCGCAGCCAGGTGGGCGTTATCGCCCATGAACTGGCGCACAGTTGGTCGGGCAACCTTGTCACCAACGCCACCTGGTCGGATTCGTGGCTCAACGAGGGCTTCACCACCTATTTCGAAAACCGCATCATGGAGGCGGTCTATGGTCGCGCCCGCGCCGAGCTGGAGGCCGATCTCTATTGGGACGAACTGCAGCGACGGCTCGACAAAATGGGCCGGACATCGCCCACCACCCGCCTGCACGGCGCGCCGTTCGAGGGCGAGCTGGACTATGTGAAGGGGTCGGACTTCCTGTTCACGCTGGAAAAGGAGGTCGGGCGGCAACGCCTCGATGCCTGGCTGCGCACCTATTTCGATCGCCACGCCTTTCAGCCGCAGACGACCGCCGGGCTGCTCGCCGACATTCGCGCCAATCTGGTGCACGGTGATGCGGCGCTGGAGGCGCGGCTGCACCTCGACGAATGGGCGTTCGGGCCGGGCCTGCCCGCCAATGCGGCGCACATCGTCTCGCCGGAGTTGCGCCAGGTCGATGCGGCGGAGGCGGCGTTTATCGGCGGCGCAAAGGTCGTGACGCTCAATACAAAGGGCTGGGCGACGTCGGAATGGCTGCGCTTTATCAACAACCTACCGCGCAGCATGACGGTGACGCAGCTCGCCGATCTTGACGCGGCGTTCAAACTGTCGGCGACGCCCAATGGCGAGATTCGATTCGCCTGGCTCGATCTGGCGATCCCCAACCGCTACGATCCTGCGATCCCGTCCGCCGAACAATTTCTGACATCGCAGGGCCGCTACAAATGGATCGCGCCGCTGTACCGCGCGCTGAAGGCGCAGGGCGAATGGGGAACTCCGGCGGCCAGGCGAATCTATGCCGAGGCCCGGTCAAGCTATCACCCTGTCGTCGCCGCAGCGGTCGATAAGGTGATGGGCTAAATCAACCCCGCAGCATCCAGCCGCGCAATCACCGCATCCTGCACCCGCCGGAAATGGTCGCGGCTGGCTTCGGTGCCGATCAGTGAATTGGCGGGCTGGACCTGTCCGGCATAGGCGGCGGCGAACAATTCGAGCCGCTGACGGGCGAGGTAATTGGTCATGCCGGGTTTGTGTCGCGCCCGCCGCAGGGCATCCAGATCGATCTCGGCGAACGCCGTGAAGGTTTCCCCGCTGTTCGATTCGGCGAGCACCGCGCCTTTCCAGTCGACCACCGCCGAATTGCCGTCCGCCGACTGCACCGGCATCACGGTGCCGCTGATCCCCGCCGTATTGGCGCTGACGACATACGCCAGATTTTCGAACGCCCGCGCGCGCCTGGCAATCTGCTTGTGGGTCAGCATCGGCGAGCCGATTTCCGACGATGAATGGACGAACACCTCGGCCCCGCGCAGCGCGTGGGCGCGGGCGATCTCGGGGTAGAGGATTTCCTCCGACGCGATCGCCGACAGCTTGCCGATGTCAGTCGTCGCGACCGGAAAAACCCCTTCCAATCCATAGACATCCAGATATTTCGACCAAAGGTCGTGCGGCGTCGGCGCATACATCGAATTGAGGCGGCGGTAGCGCAGCACGACATCGCCCGACGGCGCGACGACAAAGCTCGCCTGGAAATACAGGCCGGGGAAGTGCGGATCGGTCTCATAGGCGTTGCCCGCAAGATGCAGGCCCAGTTGCTGCGCCACCTTGCCCAGCGC
Source organism: Sphingomonadales bacterium (assembly GCA_038211945.1). Lineage (GTDB taxonomy): Bacteria > Pseudomonadota > Alphaproteobacteria > Sphingomonadales > Sphingomonadaceae > Sandarakinorhabdus. The sequence goes on along the minus strand of JBBQVA010000002.1, from coordinate 76,678 downwards.
TTCATATTCGATGCCGTCCGGGGCGATGGCGGCCTTGGCGGCAAACTCGGCAATGCCGATCCGGCCGGGGTAGGAGGTGAACAGATACTCGGGCAGCACCGCCAGCTTCAGCGGCGAGCCGGCATATTGTTCGATGAAGACCTTGGCCGCGCCGATCTGGCGGGCCACGTCGCCGATGTGTGCGATGATCTGCGCGCTGGTTTCGGCGCGGTCGGCGCAGCCTTCGACCGATCGCGCGGTCAATTGCATGGCGACGGCGGTGTAGGCGGTCATGCTTCGCGCGCCGGGAAGCTTTGCGGGTAACGCCCGAGCGTCAACAGGAGCAGGCCGCCGAGCGCAAACAGGCCGATGGCGACCAACAGCATTGCGTCATAGCTCCCCGTCCGGTCGCGCACCGCGCCATAAATGGCGGGCGAAATCGCCGAACCGATACCGAACGGCATGTACAGCCAGCCATAGATCGAGCCGTAGTGCGCCATGCCGAAATAACGCGCGGCGGTATAGGCGATGAGGTCCGATTCCGCCCCCGCTGCAAAGCCGAGCAACGCCGTTCCGATCAACAGCGGCGGCAGATCATGGCCGCTACCGGCCAACAACCAGCAGCTAAGCGCGGGGAGCAGCAGAATCGGCATCAGCACTGCGGGCGCCCAAAAGCGGTCGAGCAACAGCCCGGTGACGACACGCCCGGTCAGGATGCCCAGCGCCATGACGCCAAGCGCGCCCGCACCCTGCGCGGCGGTAAAGCCGTGCAGCTTGACGATCTCAACCAGGTTGATGAACACCCCGCCGTAAGCGGTGGCAACCACGAGGATCGACAGCCACAGCACATAGAAGCGGTAGCCGCGCGCCGCCTCGCCAACGCGAAGCCCGGTCAGGCGGCCTTCGCTATCGGCCAGCCCTGGCGGACGTTCATCGGGGCGCGGCTCGCGGAACAGCAAATACGCCAGCGGCAGCGCGACCAGCAGCGGCAACAGCGCGAGCGCCGGAAAAGCGGCGCGCCAGCCCCAGGTTTCGATCACCTGTCGTGCGATCTGCGGCACAACCAGTCCGGCCAAGCTGGTGCCAAGCAGCATGATGCCGAGCGCAAGGCCGCGGTTGCGGACGAACCAGCTGCTGACGGCGCGGCTCCAGGTGACAGGCGTCGAGCCAATGCCGACGAGGCCGACCAGAGCCCAGATGCCATACCAGGTGAGCTTTGACGGCGGCATGATCGCAAACAGGGCGAACGACAGGCCGAAACCGGCCAGCGACCACAGCGCCACCTTGCGAACGCCCAGTCGATCAGACGCCCAGCCGAACACCGGGGCGAGAAACGACGCCGTAAGCCCGAAGACCGTGATACCCAGCAATATGTCGCGGAAACTCCAGCCGAATTCGGCATGGATCGGGCCGATGACAAGCGGCAGCAGGTTGAACGGCACCGGCGACGCCCCGCACATCGTGCCGATGACACAGGCGGCGAGGACCGGCCCGCCCTTGCGAAATTCGCTCATTCTACCCCTCTCCCATCTGGGGAGAGGGAGGGTGAGGGCAAGTGTGGCCAACCTGCCCTCACCCGGCTCGCCAAGCGGCGAGTCCGACCTCTCCCCAAATGGGAGAGGTGCTGCATCAGAAATCGCGCTTCAGGCGCACCTGCCATGTCCGCGGCGGGTTGATATAGGTTGTGTTGGCGAGGCTCGATTCGATGTAATTCTTGTCGAAGCAGTTCGAGCATTCGAGCGCCAGCGTCCAGTTCTTGTCGTCGGTGCGCAGCGCGACGCTCGCATTGACCAGCACATAGCCGGTGTTCTTGCTGCCATCGATCGGCGTACCGCTGTATGGATTGGCCGGATATGTCACCCCGCCGACGGTGATCGGCCCCGAATAAATGGCGAAATTCGCGGTCCCGGTTTCAAAGTTCGACCGGTAGATGACGTTGACCGACGGGGTCAGGATAATGCCCGCCGACGGCAGTTTGAAATCATAGCTGCCGCCGCCGGCGATCGAGACGCGCGGGGTCCGCACCGGCCGCGCGATGCTTCCGTTGGCGGTAACGATACCGGCGGCGCAATCGGCGGCGTTGGTCGCCGCTGCCGTGCCCGCAACCTTGCCCGCCGCGAGTTCAGCAAGGCAGTCGATCTGCTGACGTGACACCGACTTGACGTTGAACTGGTTGAAATCGGGGACGTTGTGGCTGACGCGGTAATTGTCCTTCTGATAGCCCATGTTGAAATAGACGCTGAGGTTGTCGACCGGCAGCGCGGTCACCTCCAGCTCGACGCCGCGGTTGCGGTAGTCGGCGAAATTCTGGGTGATGAAGCTGACGGTGCCGTTGGGAGCGACGAATGCCGATGGCGTCTGCAGGCCCTTCACGTCTTCGAAAAAGACGTTGGCGTTGACGCGCAGCCGCCGGTCGAAGAATTCCGACTTGATGCCCGCTTCATAGCTCCACGCCTCTTCCGAACCGAAGGGCAGCAGGACGTTGGCGGTATAGCCTCGCGCGTTCCAGCCGCCCGATTTGAAGCCCTTGGTGGCGCTGGCATAGACGAGCAGATCGTGGCTGGCCTGATAATTGAGCACGAAGCGCGGCGTCCACAGCCGCTTGGTCTGGCTGGTCGGGATCGGCGTGCCGTTGGAGGCGATCAAATTGCCTTGGTTAAGGCAGCTCGATGTTGTTGCCGCCGCCTGCCCCGCCGCGCAGGTGCCACGGTTGTCGCTGATAATGAAGCTCTTCTTCTCGTCGGTGTAACGAACACCGGCGGTAAACTTCAGCTTGTCGGTGAAGTTGAGATCGCCCTGGAAGTAGCCGGCATAGGCCTCGGTCTTGTTGTTGACGACGCGGTCGCCGAGCAGCAGCGGGAAGCCGAGAGGCAGCGGCTGAACGGTGAAGGGCGGGAATGGCAGCGTCGCGATCGTGAAGACGTCGGCGAGGTCGGTCCGGTCCTTCTCATTGAAATAATAGAACCCCGCGACGTAATCGAGGAAGCCGCCGAACAGTTTACCGTTGATCTTGATTTCCTGGGTGAATTCTCGTGCGCTGCCGTCATTGAGAATGCTGAATCCGCCCAGCGAATAGCCTTTCACCGCAGGCGTCGGGCTAGTCAGCGATGGCAGTCCACGACCGTCGGCGAAATCGAGGGCAAACTTCTGCGTGAGATTGACGTAGCCAGTGATGAAATTGAAGGTGAAATCGTCGCCGGCGTATTGAATGTTCGAGCTGTAAAGCTGGTTCTGGGCGTCATTTCCAAGCCCGAACTGCGATTTGCGGCCAGCGATAACCAGCGGCAGATAACTGTTGGTCGTCGTGCGAAGTCCGGTCGAAACGAAGCGCCCGCTGCAGTTGGTCGGATTGTTCGGATCGCAGGGGAAGTTGAGCAGATTGTCGCCCTTGCTCTGCGTATACGCCGCCGCAAGGTTCCAGGTCAGTTGATCCGACATGCTGATCTTCGCCGCCAGCCGGATGCCCGAACCATCGTCATCGTTCAGCGTTTCGCCAGTCGTCGTATTGTGGACGTAACCCTTGCTTTCCTGGAAATAGCCGGACAGCTTGAGCTGGAAGCTGGGGTTCAGCGGAATATCGAGCGAGGCACGGACAAGCTTCTTCTGGTACGCGCCGTAAGCGACTTCAGCATAGCCGCCGACTTCACTGCCCGGCTGTTTGAGGATGACATTGACCGCGCCGCCGGTCGTGTTGCGACCGTACAGCGTGCCCTGCGGACCGCGCAGCACCTCGACGCGCTCGACGTCGAAGAAGCTGAAATTATTGGCGTTCTGTCGCGCCAGATAGATGTCATCGATATAGGTGCCGACCGGTGGATCGAAGGTGGCGATCGATTCCGTATTACCAAGGCCGCGGATGTAATAAACGTTCGCCGAACCCAGGCCGGTATTGTTCGACCCAAACAGGTTGGGGACATACTGGACCAGCTGCAGCGTCGACTGGACGTTCTTGGCCTCCAGGCTGGCGCTGGAAAACGCGGTGACGGCGATCGGCACGGTCTGCACCGATTCCTTGCGGCGCTGGGCGGTGACGACGATGTCTTCGAGCCCAGACGCGGGCGACGCGGCAGCTGTCTTGCTTTGCGAAGTCGTCGCGTCGGGGGCCTGTTCGGCAAAAGCCGCGCCTGACAACATCGACGCTGCCAACAGCAAGCCCCGGGTTCCGCTGCGGAAATTCAATCCAGCCATGTCAAAGCCTCCTTGTCTTAAGCCTTATCGTGACAGAAACTCGCCGCAACGCAACGGAGTTGTCCGGACAAATTTTGACATGGGGCATTCTAATCGACCATAGTTTCCTTTCGGCAACACTGGGGTGACGCGGCGATGAGTGACGAGGCTAAACCGGCGTATCTTCTGGTCATCGCGACGGTCACCGACCGGGCAAAGATGGGCGCCTATGGCAAGGCGCTGGCGGATTCGGGGCTCTATGAACGCCACGGCGGCCATTATCTGACCATCGGTCAGGCCGCCGATCCGTTAGAGGATTGGGTTGACGGCACGGCGGTGGTCTGCGCGCACTTTCCGTCGCGAGCGGCGGCGAACGCCTTCTGGCACGACGCGCAGTATCAGGACGAGGTCAAGCCGCTCCGCGCCGGGGCGGGGACGTTTCACGTGGCGGTGTTCGAAGGGGTCTGACGTGAAGCACTTTCCTCTCCCTCCCCCCACCGTGCCCCATAGCGCGGTAGAGTGGGGAGGGTCGGGGTGGGGGTTCTTCCTCGGTAGCCCGTCCCCCCGCCCCGGCTCGCGCAAGAACGCGAGTCCGCGACCTCCCCGCCCTCCGTTCGCAAGTGCTCACGGGGGAGGAGGGAGATGACCGCTCTTTACCCCAACCTCATCTACCTCCACCTGCTGCTGTTCGTGCTGTGGCTTGGCGGCGACCTCGGCGTGTTCGTATTGGGGCAGCATTTCCGACGGCGGAGCTATAGCCTCCCCGAACGACTGACGCTGCTCAAATTGCTGGTCGCCATCGACATGGGGCCGCGTTCGGCCTGGGCATTGATGGTGCCGGTGTCGCTGTCGATGCTGTATGCGGGATCGTGGTGGCCTGGGTTGCCGCTGGCGGTCGTCGCGCTCGCCTGGGGCATAGGGTTGTTCTGGCTCTGGCTGGTCTGGGATGCCCACGGCCACGACATGACCCCTCGCGCCGCACGCGACCGGCGGATCGAAGGCTGGTTGCGCTATGCGCTAGCGGCATTTTACCTGGGACTCGGGGGCCTTAGCCTTGCCACCGGCGCGCCATTGGCTCCGCATTGGCTGGCAGTCAAAGCTCTGCTGTTCGGGCTGATCTTTGTCGCCGCGATCATGATCGACGTGGCGTTCAGGCCGGTCGGTGCACAACTCGGCGCGCTGATCGCGCAAGGTTCCTCGGACGCCATGGAGGTACCGCTGCGCGCGACGATGGACGGAACGCGGCGCTGGGTGTTTGCGGTTTACGCCTTGCTGTTTGTCACCAGCTATCTCGGGCTGGTCAAGCCGTTTTGAGGCTTTCACGCCACACCGCCGCAATATGTCCGGACAAATTCGGCAATTGTCTGGACAACTTTTTCTTTGCCGTCGTAAAGGCCAGCTTTATTGACATTGCGTCGGGGGATGTACGCCATGATTTCTGCCAAGTCGTTTCTACTCAGTGCGGCCGCGTTCGTCGCAGCGCCCGCCTTTGCCCAGGCCCAAACGTCGCCGGCCCCGGCGGTCGTGGCCGGAGCCAATGGTAACGACAATGGCGAAATCATCGTCACCGCCCGCAAGCGCGTCGAAAATCTTCAGGCCGTACCGTTGTCAATCAGCGCCTATACCGCCGCCGACATCAAGAGCGCGCGCATCGAGAGCCTGGCGGATGTCGCCAAGCTGACCCCAGGCCTCAACTATACGCCGCTGTTCGGCGCGCAGAACCAGCTGCCGATCATCCGCGGCGCGGCGCAGACCATCGGCGAGCTGAACGTCGGCGTGTTTCTCGACGGCGTCTATCTGACCGGCAAGGCGGCGGTCGATATCGAGCTCAACGACCTGCAGCGCATCGAAGTCGTGAAGGGTCCGCAGTCGGCGCTTTACGGTCGCAACACCTTTGCCGGGGCGATCAATTATATCACCAAGCGCCCGTCGGATCATCTTGAAGGAACGGTTGAGGCAACGGGTGGCAGCGACGGCTATTACAAGGCGATTGCCAGCATTTCGGGGCCGCTCAGCGACACCGTCCGCTTCCGCGCCGGCGGCTATTACAAGCATTTCGACGGTTATTATCACAGCGGCATCGACGGCGGCAAAGTCGATTTCGAAAAAAGCTATGGCGGCACCGGTACGCTGGAATGGAAGCCCAGCGCCGCCTTCACCGCAACGGCGCGCATCACCTATTCAAAGGACGATAACGGCCAGCCGCCGTCGTCGGTCGTCACCAACAACAGCTATCCGGGTATTCCGGCCGGATCGACCTTCCCCGGCTTCCCTGCGGCGCAGATTCCGGTCATCACCCGCAACCTGCTGTATATCGGCAATCTGCCCGACGTTCCCAAAAACGGCGTGCTGGTCAACACCGGCTGCGTCCCCGGCCTGCCCGGCGGCTGCTACGGCGACCGCGAGCGCAACCTCCGCACCTCGCTGATGCTCGAATATGATTTCGGCGGTGCGGCGCTGACCTCGATCTCGGCCTATTCCTATCGCAAGGCCGAATATACTTATGACGGCGACAACACGATCTGCTCGATCAGCGGTGGCTGCCCGAACTTCGGCTATCCGTTCGCCGCCAAGAACCCACAAGGCAAGAGCGATTACGCGCTATCGTCGAACATCGGCTATTACCGCGATATCAGCCAGGAACTGCGGCTGGCATCGACCGGCACCCACAGCATCGACTGGCTGATCGGGGCCTATTATTACAACAACCATACCAGCGGCACCGATCGCGGCATCAGCCTGGGTTCGGCGCTGGCGATCACCGATTACAACGCCGGGGCGGCCGCCTATACCTATCCGCTGTCGTTCCAGACGACGGAAGCCTATTCGGGCTTTGGATCGTTGACGCTGCACGCCACCGACAAGCTCAGCTTTACCGGTGAAGTCCGTTACGAGCATGAAAACAAGACCTTCGTGCAGCACAATACCAATCCGGCCGCGGCCAACGCCTTCGATTTGGCGCGCAGCTTCAGCTTCTGGACGCCGCGTGTCATCGCCAAATATCAGTTCGATGCCACCGATCAGATCTATGCGTCCTATTCGCGTGGCGCGAAGACCGGTGGCTTCAACACCGGGCTCAACATCACCGCGGACCAGCGCAATTATAGCCCGGAATACGCCAACAACTATGAAGTCGGCGTGAAATCCGAATGGCTCGACCGGACGCTGCGGTTGAACGTGGCGGGGTATTACGTCGACTGGATCGACCAGCAGGCGGCGTGCCAGAACCCCGTTGCCTCGGGCGGGTCGTCGACCAACCGAACCTATATCTGCAACGTCGCCGCCTCGACGATTTATGGCGTCGAAGCCGATATGCTGATCCGTCCCTCGGACTGGTTCAGCCTGCAGGCGAGCTATACCTTCACTCATGCCCGCTACACGGCCTTTGTCGATGCGTCGCTGGCACAGGTGCTGGCGCTAGCCGGGCTGCCGGCGCTCGACTTCAACGGCAAGCATCTGCCCTATGTCCCCGACCATAAGGTCGTGGTCAGCCCGCGCTTCAACTTCCCGGTCGGCAACAAGGTCGAGGCCGAATTGCGCGCCGACCTTGTCATGCAGTCGAAGACTTATCTGCGCGCCGACAATCTGCAGAACTTCGACAGCAAGGTCACCGTCGATCTGCGCGCCGGGCTGCGCTTCGACCGGCTGAGCCTGCAGGTCTTTGCCGACAATGTCTTCAACGATGCGACCCCGGTGGCGGGCGTCCGCTTCTTCGATTCGGGCAATTACTCGCTGGCGTCGCCGCAGGTCACCGGGGCCAACCGGCGGCGGATCGGGGCAACGGTGGGGTATCGGTTTTAACCTCACTCCGGCCCAACATCCCGCTAGTGCGGCCCCTCCGCTCAGGCTGAGCTTGTCGAAGCCCGATCGAACAGCGCGCTGCCTGACCCGGCTTCGACAGGCTCAGCCTGAGCGGTTCAATATAACTGCGACAGAGACTAAGGTTTAGCGGCGACAGTCTCCCAGCCGCCGCCCAGCGCCTGAAAGACCGCGATCTGGTCGGTGGTCAGGCTCGCATCGCTCGCTGCCAGCTGCTGTTCCGCCGTGGCAAGCGTCCGCTGCGCATCGAGGACGGCGAGGAAATTCTCGGCGCCCGCACCGTAGCGCAGGTTGACGATACGCACCGCCTCCGCGCTCTGGTCACGCGCTGCCCGTAGCGAACTATTCTGGTCGAGGCCGCCGGCATAGTTGCTCAGCGCCGTTTCGGTTTCCTTCAACGCGGTCAGCACGGTGCCGTCGAAGGTTGCCAGTTGCGCTTCCGCGGTCGCCTTGGCCTCGCGGATACGGGCGCGGGCAACGCTGATGTTGGGGAAGGTCCAGCTGATCAGCGGCCCGACCGAAAAGGTGATCCCCGACGCGCTGAACAGCCCGCCCGGCTTGGTCGCCGCCGTCTGTGCCGAACCGCCGAGGCTGATCTGCGGGTAAAGCGCCGCCGTCGCGACGCCGATCCGCGCGGTGGCGGCAGCCAGATCGCGGTCGGCACGGCGGACGTCGGGGCGGCGCTTCAACAATGCGGTGCCGTCGCCGGTCGGCAATGGCGTGGTGACGCGTGGCGTCACGGTGCAGGCGGCGGCTTGCGGGTCGATGGTTTCGGGCGGGTCACCGGTCAGGATCGCCAGCCGGTACAGCGCCTCCCGCCTGCTGGAGGCATAGCCCGGCAGCGTCGCGCGCGTTGTTTCAAGCTGCGCCCGCGCCCGCGACACGTCGAGCGGCGTCCCGCGTCCGGCGCTATACAGCCGCTCGGTCAGATCGAAGCTTTGCGCCTGGATCTTCAGGCTGTTGTCGGCGACCGCCAGTTCGCGCGCCGCCGAACAGGCGTCGGCATAGGCGCGTGTGGTTTCGGCAGCGACAGCGACAAGCGCGGCGTCGCGTTGCGCCTCGCTTGAAGCGGCATCGGCGCGCGCCGCCTCGACCGATCGGCTGACGCGGCCATACAAGTCGATTTCGTAACTGGCGTCGAAGCCGAGCGAATAGAATTGGCTGTCCGCCGCGCCGCGTTGACCGTTGGCTGCAGTGAAGCTCTGCCGGCCATAGCCCCCCGAGGCGCTGACGCTTGTCGACGGCAGCCGTTGGCTTTTACTCTCACTGAGCACGGCGCGGGCGCGGCGTAGATTGGCGACGGCGACACGGATATCGGTGTTGGCGGCGAACGCCTTGGCGACGAGGCGATCGAGCACCGGATCATTGTACAGACGCCACCAGTCTGCCGACGGCGCGTCGGCCGCAGCCGTCGTGGCGGTCGCAGCGCTGAACCGGCCCGCCCCGGCCCCCGGCGTTGCGGCGGGGTGGTAGTTGGGCCCAAGCGCACAGCCCGCGAGCAGGAGCGCCAGAACTGACGGGGCGACGCCGCGGGTCATCGTGCTGCCTCAGGAACAACCACGGGCGGCGGTATCCGGGCAGGCTTGTCGCGCCGCAACTTCGCCGCGCCCCAGCTGGCGATGACGTAGAACACCGGCGTGAAGATCAGGCCGAATACGGTCACGCCGATCATTCCGAAGAATACCGCTGTGCCTAGCGCCTGCCGCATCTCCTGCCCCGGTCCCGAAGCGAGCACCAGCGGCAGCACTCCGAGAATAAAAGCGAACGAAGTCATCAGGATCGGCCGCAACCGAGTCCGCGCCGCGCTTTCGGCGGCCTGCCAGCGATCCTCGCCGCGCTCCTCGGCCTGTTTGGCGAATTCGACGATCAGAATGGCGTTCTTGGCCGCCAGCCCGACCAGCACCACCAGCCCGATCTGGGTGAGGATATTATTGTCGAAGCCACGCAGATTGACGCCCAAAATCGCCGCCAACAGGCACATCGGCACAATCAGGATCACCGCCAGCGGCAGCAGCAGCGATTCATATTGCGCCGCCAGCAACAGGTAAACGAACACCACCGCGAGCGCGAAGACGATGGTCGCGGTGTTGCCCTGCGTTTTTTGCTGGAACGCCAGTTCGGTCCATTCATAGCTGAAGCCCTCTGGCAGGCGCTGCGCTGCCAGATTCTCCATCGCCGTCAGCGCCTGACCCGATGAGAAGCCGGGCTTGGTATCGCCTTGCAGTTCGGCGGCGGGGTAAAGATTGTGGCGAACGACGCGATACGGTCCCGAATCATTCTTCAGATTGGCGACCGAGCCGATCGGCACCATCTCGCCGGTCCGCGACCGCATCTTCAGCTGCAACACGTCACTCGGCGCGTGGCGATAGGGCGCATCGGCCTGTGCCGTGACGCGGTAGGTTCGACCGAACAGGTTGAAGTCGTTGATGTAACTCGACCCCAGATAGATCTGCATTGTCGAGAATACATCCGAAGGCGCCACCCCCAGCTGCTGCGCCTTTTCACGGTCGATATCGGCGTAAAGGCGCGGCGTGCCAGTGTTGTAGAGGGTGAACACCGAGGTCAGCCCGTCGACCTTGTTCGCCGCCATCATCATGTCGAAGGTCGCCGCCTCCAGCGCCTTGGCACCTTTGTTGCCGCGATCCTGAACCATCATCTTGTAACCGCCGCCGGTGCCGATGCCGCGTACCGGGGGCGGTGCGATGACCAGCAGGTTCGCGGCATCCATGGACCCGAACGCCTTGCGCAGATCGCCCAGGATCGACTCGCCGGTCTGATGATTGGATTTGCGCACCGGGAAGTCGTCGAGCGCCAGAAACATCGTTGCCGCATTGGGGGCATTGGAAAAGCTCGCGCCGTCGAGCCCGGCGATGTTGACGACATGATTGACGCCTTTGATCGTCAGCGCCTTTTTGACAGCCTCCTGCATAACGGCGTCGGTGCGTTCCAGCGAGGCACCCGGCGGCATCTGGACGACGCCGATCAGATAGCCCTGATCCTGCGCCGGGATGAAACCGCCGGGCGTCACCGCAAAGCGCCACCCCGCCAACCCGATCAGGCAGGCATAGACGATCAGCACGATGCCGATGGTGCGGACCGTCCGCGCTGTCAGCCGTCCATAACGATCCGAAAGCCAGTCGAAGCCACGGTTGAAGCCATTGGCGGCGCGGGTGAAAGGCGCGGTCCAGCCGTGCGGTTCGTCGTGCTCGTCCATGTGGGGCTTGAACAGCAGCGCCGCTAGCGCCGGCGACAGCGTCAGCGAGACGAGGCACGAAATCAGCGTCGCCGCCGAGATGGTCAGCGCAAACTGTTTGTAGAATTGCCCGGCGATGCCGCTGATGAAGGCGGTCGGGATGAACACCGCGCACAGGGTCAGCGCGATGGCGATCAGCGCGCCGCCAACTTCGTCCATCGTCGCATAGGCCGCATCGCGCGGCGATTTGCCGGCGCGCAGTTCGCGTTCGCAATTCTCGACGACGACGATGGCGTCGTCGACGACGATACCGATGGCCAGCACCAGCCCGAACAGCGACAGGTTGTTCAACGAATAGCCGAATGCCGCCATCACTGCGAAGGTGCCGATCAACGACACCGGGATCGCCAGCACCGGGATCAGCGCAGCGCGCCAGCTTTGCAGGAACACCAGTACAACGATGACGACCAGCGCCACTGCCTCGACCAGCGTGTGTTCAACGCTGTCGATCGAAGCACTGACATAGGTCGTCGGGTTATAGGGGACGGTGTAGGTGACGCCGGGCGGAAAGCTTTTCTTGGCCTCCTCCATCGTCGCGATGATCTTGTCGGCAGTGGCGAGTGCGTTCGAGCCGGGCAGCTGGGTGATGCCCAGGCCGACTCCGGGGGTGGTGTTCACATAAGCGTTGGTGCCGTAATCCTGCGCACCGATCTCGACCCGCGCCACGTCGGAAACGCGGGTGAGTGCGCCACTGGCATCGGATTTGATGACGATGGCACCGAACTGTTCGGGCGTGGTCAGCCGCCCCTGGGTCTGCACGCTGAGTTCGAAGCCCGATCCGCCGGGCGCGAATGGCGGTCCGCCGACGGCGCCGCCCGCTACCTGAACGTTTTGGGCTCGCAACGCGGCGACGATCTCGCTGGCGTTGAGGTTGCGCGCCGCCGCTTTGTCGGGATTGATCCAGATGCGCATCGAATAATCGCGCGCGCCAAAGACGTTGATACCGCCGATACCCTGCAGCCGCAGCAGCTTGTCGCGGACCTGCAGCGTCGCATAGTTCGACAGATACTGGAGATCATGGCTGCCATCGGGGGAGGTCAGGAATACCGCCATCAGCAGATCGGGGGTGTTCTTGCGGGTCTGAACCCCCAGCTGCTGGACCGAATCGGGCAGCCGCGGCAGCGCCGAGGCGACGCGGTTCTGCACCAGCACCTGCGCGGTATCGAGGTTGGTGCCGAGCTTGAAGACGACGCTGATCGTGACCTGACCATTCCCCGTCGACGACGAGGTGATGTAGATCATGTTCTCGACACCGTTGATCTCTTGCTCCAGCGGCGCGGCGACGGTGTCGGCGAGCACCTCCGCAGAGGCGCCGGGATAGGAGGCGGTGACGGCGATCGTCGGCGGGGCGATTTCGGGATATTGAGCGATCGGCAGCGAGGGATAGGCAAAGCCGCCAACCAGCACGATCAGCACCGCGATGACGCTGGCAAAGATCGGCCGGTCGATGAAGAAGTGCGAAAAGCGCATGCTTAGCGCCCCATGGCCGGTGGCGACATCAGCGCACGCCCCTGGCGTCGGTGGCCTGGGTCGACGGCGGCTCGATGATGCCGGGAACCGATGGCCCGGTGCCGGGCGCAGGCGGCACGACTTTGCCGAGCTTTGCGGTGACCTTCATGCCGGGTCGGGCGCGCTGAACGCCTTCGATGACGACCTTGTCATCGGCCTTCAACCCCGATTTGACGACACGCAGGCCATCGACCAGCGGCCCCAGTTCGATAACATGCGGCGCGACCGTACCGTCGGGGCCGACCACCATCGCCGCCTTGCGTGTCTGATCGGTGACCACCGCGTCCTCGGGGATCAGCATGCCGTTGTAGCTTCCCGATCCAAGCAGCCGCATGTGCCCGAACATGCCCGGCGTCAGAAATCCGTCGGGGTTGGGAATGATCGCGCGGCCGCGGATCGTGCCCGATCCCAGGTCGATGGCGTTGTCGACGAAATCCATCCGGCCATGCCAGCGATATTCGGTTTCGTCGGCGAGGCGAATGTCCACCGGGTTCGGCGACACGCGCGACGACGGTCGCGTCCCCGCCCGGTTGGCGCGCTGATATTTCAGATAGACCGCCTCTGACCCGGTAAAGACGAAATGGATCGGGTTGAGCGTCACCACTGTTGTCATCACCGTCGTGCCCGCCGTGACATAGGTGCCGGGATCGACCCGTCGGTCCGACATCCGCCCGGCAATCGGCGCAGTGACGCGGGTGAAGCCGACATCCAACGCCTTGGCCTGGGTATTGGCACGCGCCGAGGCGAGGCCGGCGACCGCCTGCTGCAGAGTAGCCTTGGCGTTGTCATCCTCTTCCTGACTGGCGGCCTTCAGCGCCAGGAGCTTATCGGTGCGGGCGAAACTGGTCCGCGCCACTTCGGCGGTCGCCCTGGCGCGACCCTCATCGGCCTTGGCCTGGTTCAGCACCGCTTCGAACGGCCGCGGATCGATGACGAACAGCAATTGTCCGGCGTGGACGAACTGCCCGTCCTTGAAGACCTGTGCCTTGACATAGCCCGACACATGCGGCCGCACCTCGACCGATTTCAGCGCCTCGAAGCGCCCGACATAATCGTCCCAGTCGACGATCGGTTTGATCAGCGGTGTTGCGACCGTCACCGGCGGCGGGCCGCCGGCACCGCCCGGACCACCGGGGCCTGCCGCACCCGCGCCGCCGTCCTTGGCCCCGCACGCTGCAAGGCCGAGGGCCAGGATGGTAACCGCGACTGCCGTTGACCGCATGGACTGCCTCTCGCCTGAGTCGGACTCGAGATTAGCCGATGTTGCAGTGCAACGTCTACCGCGCGCCATCGTTGCATGCTTGAAACAAAAGCTACTGGTTGGCTTTTTGCTACCGCCGCGCCAACAACGGATATGGCCCAGACCCTGCCCCGCCGCGACTTCGCCGTGCTATTCGTCGCCCTGCTGACCGTTGCTGCCGGCAATACGGCGCTGCAGACCGTGGTGCCGACGGCGGCGCGCCAGATCCATGTCCCCGATATGGCGGTGGCGGGCATCTTCTCGCTGTCGGCGCTGTTGTGGACGTTCAGCGCGCCTTATTGGGCGCGGCAGTCGGACCTGCGCGGGCGGCGGCGGCTGGTGCAGCTTGGGCTGGCGGGGTTTGCCGTATCGATGACGGGCTGCGGCTTTGCGTTACTGGCCGGGCTCCGCGGCGTGTTGATGCCGGTCGCGGCCTTCGCCCTGTTTACTCTGCTACGCAGCCTGTTCGGGATTTTCGGATCGGCGTCGAACCCGGCAGCGCAAGCCTATGTTGCGGCGCGAACGTCGCTCGCCGAACGCACCAATGCGCTGTCGACGATGGCGTCTGCATTCGGGTTGGGGACGATCATCGGCCCGGCGCTGGCGCCACTGTTCATCATCGGTGCGGTCGGGCTGGCCGGGCCATTGTTCGCCTTTGCGCTGATCGCCATCGGCGTTCTGGTCACGGTCCGCGTGCTGCTGCCCGACGATGACCCCGAACATGCCATTCAAGCCGGGCACGGTGCACCATCCACCGAACCGACGCTTACCGGCGGCGCAACCGGGGCAAGCGCGGTCGCCGCGACGGTAGGCCGTGGGACGCGGCTCAACTGGCGCGACCCACGAATCAAGCCGTTCATGATCTTCGGCTTCGTTTCCGGGTCGGCGCAAGCGGCGACCGGGCAGGCGATGGGGTTTCTCGTCATCGACCGGCTGGGGGTCAGTCCAGTCGCCGCCCAGCCCGAAATCGCCATCGTCTTCATGGCGGGTGCCGGGGCGACGCTGCTGGCGCAATGGGGTCTGATCCGCATGTTCGCGATGACTCCGCTGCAGCTGATGCGCTGGGGCACCGCCATTGCAGCGATTGGCACGGCGGGCATCGCGCTCGCTCCGGATTTCCACGCGCTGGTTGTCGCTTACGCCCTGTCGGCGCTGGGTTACGGTTTTGCCCGGCCCGGCTTCACGGCGGGAGCCAGCCTTGCCGTCAGTCAGGAGGAGCAGGGCGGCGTCGCGGGGGCGGTAACGGCGGTCAATGGCGCGTGTTTTGTCGCGGCACCCGCGATCGGCATCGGCCTGTACCAGCTGGGGCCAAGCCTGCCTTATTGGCTGGGCGCGGCGGCACTGGCGCTGCTCATCGCCTATGTCTTCAACAACCGGCGCATGGACGTTTAGAGCTCGCCATCCACCGGAGCGATCCCGGCCTCGCTCAGTGCGGACATCAACGCGTCGGCAGTCGCTGCCAGCAGCGCCGGGTCGGTGGCGCGGATGACGAAGTTGGCCCCGGTCCGGCCCTCACGCCAGAACGGATAGCTGCCGATCTGCACCCCGGCATGGGCCTTTTCGACCGCCGCCAGCGTCGCTGCTGCCGCACTTTCCTGGGTCCACGCCCCGACCGTTCGTGACAGTACCGGCGCGCCGCCCTCCAGTTGCCCATCGAGCGCCGCCAGCATGCCCTGCGTAATCGACGGCACCCCCGCCATGATGAAGATGTTGCCGATGCGGATGCCCGGTGCCTTGGTGCGTGGGTTGGAAATCAGGCTCGCCCCCTCCGGCGTCCGCGCCATACGCAGACGGGCGTCGGTCAGCTTGTCGCCATAATAGCCCGCCAGAATCGCCCGTGCGTCGGGATGAACGATGACCGGCACGGCCAGCGCTGCCGCAATTGCTTCCACGGTGATGTCGTCGTGCGTCGGTCCGATGCCGCCGGTGGTGAACAGATAGTCGTGCGCGACGCGCAGCGCGTTGACCGCATCGCCGATGGCGGCCATGTCATCGGCGACGACGCGCACCTCCTTCAGTCTGATGCCCTGCACCCCCAGCCATTTGGCGAGATAGGCGATGTTGGCATCCTGGGTCCGGCCAGACAGAATCTCGTCGCCGATCACCAGCAGGGCAGCGGTCCAGATGCGGTCGGCAGTCATTGCGGCACTGCCTAGCGGAGCGCGCGGCGCGGCGGAAGTGCGGCACGCTATCCCCTTGGGTGCTGGCGTTCGCCGCCACGACGGGTGATAGAGGGAGAAACAACGACACGTCACCCTGGGGAATACCGACCATGTCTGCCTGGCCCGCCATGTCGATCGCCGAAGCCCATACCCTGCTGACCGCGCCCGGCCAGCCGCTGGAGATGGAGACGGTGACGATCCGGGGACTGCCGGTGCGGACGTGGAAGAATGCCCCACCGACGCTGGGCGCGGTGTTTGCCGCCGGACGCCTGCACGGCGACAAGATTTTCCTGGTCCACGAAGACGAACGCGTCAGCTTTGAAGCGTTTTCGCGGGCGACCCTGGCACTGGCCGCACGCTTTCGCGCCGACGGGCTGGAAAAGGGCGACCGCGTCGCCATCGTCATGCGCAACCTGCCCGAATGGCCGGTGGCGTTCTTTGCCGCCTCGTTGTGCGGGGCAATCGTCACCCCTCTCAACGCGTGGTGGACCGGCCCGGAACTTGAATATGGCCTGACAGATTCGGGCGCCAAGCTGATGATCGTCGATGCTGAACGGTTGGCGCGGCTGGGCGAGCATCTTCCCGCTGCCCGCCACCTGACCCACATCTACGTCGCCCGCGCCACCGAAGAGCCGCTTGGGGACCCACGCTTGGTTCGGCTGGAAACCATTATCGGCACCCCCGGTGACTGGGCCACGCTGCCCGAAGCGCCGCCGCCGCCGGTGACGCTCGAACCCGAGGACGACGCCACGCTGTTCTACACCAGCGGCACCACCGGCAAGCCCAAGGGCGCGCTTGGCACCCATCGCAATATCGTCTCCAACATCATGGCCAGCGCCTGTTCGGCGGCGCGGTCATATCTGCGGCGCGGGGAGACGCCCCCGGCCCCCGATCCGGCGGCGGCGCAAAAGGGTATTTTGCTGTCGGTGCCATTCTTCCACGCCACCGGCAGCCACGCGATCATGTCGCCGGCGCTGTTTGCCGGGGCCAAGCTGGCGATGATGCGCAAATGGGATGCGCGCGAGGCGATGCGGCTGATTCAGGACGAGAAACTGACCAGCGCCGGGGGCGTCCCGACCATCGCCTGGCAGATACTGGAACACCCCGACCGCGCCCAGTTCGACCTCACGAGCCTTGAATCGGTTGCCTATGGCGGCGCGCCATCAGCGCCCGAACTGGTCCGACAAATCGGCAGCCAGTTCAAGGCGCATGCCGGCAACGGTTGGGGCATGACCGAAACCAGCGCCACCTTCACCCACCACATGGCGGAGGATTACGCCAACCGCCCCGACAGCGCCGGGCCGCCGGTGCCGGTGTGCGACGTCAAGGTCACCGACCCGGACGGCAATATATTGGGGCTGGGCGAGGTCGGCGAACTCTGGGGCTATGGCCCCAACATCGTGAAGGAATATTGGCACAAGCCCGAAGCCAGCGCCGAAACCTTCGTCGACGGCTGGGTCCGCACCGGCGACCTGGCGCGCGTCGACGCGGAAGGCTTTGTCACCATCATCGACCGCGCCAAGGACATGCTGATTCGCGGCGGCGAGAACATCTACTGCGTCGAGGTCGAAAATGCGCTGTACGAACATCCAGCGGTGATGGACGCGGCACTGGTCGCGAGGCCCCACAAGTCGCTGGGCGAAGAACCCGCCGCCTGCGTGACGCTGAAGCCCGGAGCGACGGCGACCGCCGACGAACTACGCGGCTTTGTGGCGGCACGTCTGGCGGCATTCAAAGTGCCGGTCGAAGTGCGGTTTTTCAAGGATCCGCTGCCGAGGAACGCCAACGGCAAGATCGTCAAAAGCGAACTGCGGGCGTTGTTTGCGTAATTCCTCCCTCCTCACCCTCCGCTTACATGCTCTTACGGGGGAGGAGGGAGAGTTGCCTCCCGCACGGCACGCGCGAGGAACCACACTGCAGTCCCCTCGTTACCGCCCCGTTACCATATACAAAGGGAAGGTTTTCACATGGGTAAGGGCTGCATCCTCTGGCCGTCGGCGTGCCGCTGCCGATCATCATCCTGCTCGCCGTCTTCCACATCTGGCCGTTCTGAGGGCATTTCGCCGCCGTGCCGGGCCTGATACAGCCCCGGCATGGACGGCCCCAATCATATCGTTACCGAGCGACTGACGCTCGCGCTCCACACCGTTGCGGATTTCGCCGACGTTGCTGCAATTCGGGCCGATCCTGAGGTAACGGTGTTGCTTGGCGACCCGGTTAATGAGGAGGAGGCCTGGACGCGCCTCCACCGCTATGCCGGATCATGGGCGCTGCTTGGTTATGGCTTCTGGTGCGTCCGCGAGGCCGCGACTGGCAATCATGTCGGCGAAGTCGGCTTTCTGGATGGCAAGCGTACCGGGGTAACCGGCTTCAACGGCGACCCGGAAGTCGGCTGGAGCCTCGCTCGCCGCCATTGGGGCAAGGGCTATGCCACCGAAGCTGTGCAGGCCGCGCTGGCTTGGGGCGATACCCGCTTTGACCGCTGTGTCGCCATGATCAACCCGGTCAACGAGACATCGAACCGCGTCGCCGAACGCTGCGGATTCGCGAGGTTTGCTGAGGGGACTTACAAGGATGCGCCGACGGTTTTGTGGGAGCGGCGGCGCCGCTAACTATTCATCCGCCCCGCTATCAACATGTCGACCACCGACGGGTCGGCCAAAGTCGACGTATCGCCGAGCGAGCCAAAGTCATTCTCGGCGATCTTGCGCAGGATGCGCCGCATGATCTTGCCGCTGCGGGTCTTGGGCAGTGCTGGGGTCAGGTGAATATGATCGGGTAGCGCAATCGCACCGATGTGTTGGCGCACCCCGGCCTTCAACTCGGCGATCAGCGCGTCAGACGCTTCGACGCCGGTGTTGAGGGTGACATAGGCGTATAGCCCCTGCCCCTTGATGTCGTGCGGGAAGCCAACAACGGCGGCTTCGGCCACGTCCTTATGGGCAACCAACGCGCTTTCGACCTCGGCGGTGCCGAGCCGGTGACCCGAGACGTTGATGACATCGTCGACGCGGCCGGTGATCCACCAATAGCCATCGGCGTCGCGCCTTGCCCCGTCGCCGGTGAAATACGTGCCCTTATAAGTGCTGAAATAGGTCTGCACGAAGCGGTCGTGGTCGCCATAAAGGCTGCGCGCCTGGCCGGGCCATGAGCGTTTAAGGATGAGGTTGCCCTCGGTCGAGCCGTCCAACTCTTTACCCTCGGCGTCGACCAGCGCCGGTTCGACGCCGTAGAAGGGCAACGTCGCCGAACCGGGCTTTAAGGGCGTCGCGCCCGGCAGCGGGGTGATCAGCGCGCCACCGGTCTCGGTCTGCCACCACGTATCGACGATCGGCAGCGCGCCTTTGCCGATGACTCGGTGATACCAGTTCCAGGCTTCGGGGTTGATCGGCTCGCCGACGGTGCCGAGCAGGCGCAGGCTCGACAGGTCGTGTTTGAGCACCGGCGCCTCACCGTCGCGCATCAGCGCGCGCAACGCCGTGGGCGCGGTGTAGAAGACGTTGACCTTGTGCTTCTCGATCGTCGCCCAGAAACGGCTGACATCGGGGAAGGTCGGGATGCCTTCGAACATCAGCACCGTCGCTCCCGCACTGAGCGGGCCGTAGACGATGTACGAATGACCGGTAACCCAGCCGACATCGGCGGTGCACCAGAACAGCTCGCCGGGCCTGTAGTCGAAAACCGTCTCGAAGGTCAGATTGGCCCAGAGCAGATAGCCCGCCGTGGTGTGCAGCACGCCCTTGGGCTTGCCGGTCGAGCCGCTGGTGTAAAGGATGAACAGCGGGTCTTCGGCACCCATGGCTTCGGGGGTGCAGGTGGCGGGGACGGCGGCGCGCAGGTCGTGCCACCAATGATCGCGCTTGGCGTGCATGGCGACCTTGCCGCCGGTGTGGCGGACAACCAGCACCGCCTCGACATCGGGGCTGGTTTCCAGCGCGGTATCGACCGCCGCCTTCAACGGGAACACCCGCCCGCCGCGCCGTCCCTCGTCGGCGGTGATGACGAAGCGGCTGCCCGCATCGGCCAGCCGTCCGGCGATGGCTTCGGGCGAAAAACCGCCGAAAACCACCGAATGGATCGCCCCGATCCGCGCGCAGGCAAGCATGGCGACGGCGGCTTCCGGGATCATCGGCATGTAGATCGTCACCCGGTCGCCCTTTTCGACGCCCAGCCCAACCAGCGCATTGGCCATGCGGCAGGTGTCTTCGAGCAGTTCGCCGTAGGTCACTGTCCGCCCCGGAGTCGCCGGATCGTCGGGTTCCCAGACGATGGCGGTGCGGTCGGCAGGGTGGCGGTCTAGGCAATTGACGCTGGCGTTGAGCACGCCATCCTCGAACCAGCGGATATCGACGGGATCGAACGACCAGCCGCCCATCTTGGCAGGGGGTTTGAACCAGTCGAGCCGGGCGACTTCGCCGCGCCAGAACCCGTCGGGATCGGATAGGCTGCGGGCATAGCGTTCGCGGTACTGCGCCATTGTGGTGTGCGTCGCGGCAAGCGCTGAAGCGGGGACAGGATGGATGGCTTCGGTCACGGCAGCTTCCCAAGGTTTCGCCAGAGCCTAGCAGGGCCGCAGCAGATCGCGGCCCGAAAACGCAATCGGCTGAGTGTTAATTGACAGCGATGCAACCGGAGCGCAGCCGATACGTTAACCCGTGTCACGAAACAAAACAGGAGAATGACATGGCTGAATTCGATCGCACCCCCGATGGTCAGGTCGTCGAGGTGCGCCGCACATCGAACCCGATGGGCTGGCTCATTGCATTGCTCGTCATCGTCGTTCTGGTCGTCGCGGCGTTTGCCTTTGGTCTGATCAAGATCGGCCAGACCCAGGACGCACAGCTGCCCGACGTCAAGGTTTCGGCCAGCGGCGGCCAGGCACCCAAGTTCGACGTGCAGACTGCCAAGGTCGATGTCGGCACCAAGGACGAGACGATCAAGGTGCCGACGGTCGGCACTAAGGACGCCGACATCAAGGTTCCGACGGTGTCGATGCAAAAGGCTGATGAGCCCGCCGCCAGCAAGTAACGGCTGGTGGTGCTGTATCTGCTGGCAGCCATTCTGCTGCCGCCCCTCGGTGTCGCGCTGGTGCGCGGCATCGGACGGGACTTCTGGATCAACGTCGTGCTGACCCTGCTCGGTTATGTGCCGGGGCTGGTCCACGCGGTCTGGATTGTGGCGCGCAGCCGCTCCGCCTGATAGCGGGGCGGCTGTGCTGCCGTTTCCGCCCTCGCCAATGATGATGCTGGCGCTTTCCGAGGCGCGTGCAGCAGCGGCGCGTGGCGAGGTGCCGGTTGGGGCCGTCGTCTCGGGAGCTGATGGGCGGGTACTGGCGGCGGCGGGTAATCGGACGCGTGAGCTGTACGATCCGACCGCTCACGCCGAAATGCTAGCAATCCGCGCCGCCTGCGCAGTGCTTGGCAGCGAACGGCTGCCGGGCGCGACGCTGACCGTGACACTCGAACCCTGCGCGATGTGTGCGGCGGCGATAAGCTTCGCCCGCATTGCGCGGCTCGTTTACGGGGCGAGCGACCCGAAAGGCGGCGGCGTCGACCACGGCCCGCGCCTGTTTACACAGCCGACCTGCCACCATGCGCCGGAGGTTGTGTCCGGCGTCGCCGAGGTTGAGGCTGCAGAGTTGTTGCGAGGCTTCTTCGCGATCCGGCGCTAAACGTCCAGGTTGGCCACGTTCAGCGCATTGTCCACAATGAACGCACGGCGCGGTTCGACGACATCGCCCATCAGCCGCGTGAATATATCGTCGGCCAAATCGGCCTCGTCGGCATCCACCCGCAGCAGCGTCCGCGCCTGCGGATCGAGCGTCGTCTCCCACAGCTGATCGGCGTTCATCTCGCCCAGACCCTTGTAGCGCTGCACCGCCAGCCCCTTGCGCCCGGCATCGAGCACCGCATTCAGCAGGTCCGACGGACGCGACACGGCGCGGTCGCCGATTGACGCGGGGGCGGCATAGGTCGTGGCCTCCTCCATCGCTAGCGCATGCAGTCGTCGCGCTTCCTGGCTGTTCAGAAATCCCCGGTCGACGATGTGATGATCGGCCACGCCGCGCCAGTCGCGGCGGAGGTGATAGCCGCCGTCAGCCGCCGGTTCGACCGACCAGCCCGCCTTGTCGGGATCGGCGCGCGCCAGCCAGGCGGCGGTGCGCGTCCCTGCGTCGGCCAGAGCGCCGTCGGTCAGGCTGGCGTCGAGCGCGCCGTTGAGCGCCAGCGCCTCGATGACCAGTTCGGGATAACGCTTCGGCACATAGGCCATCAGCGCCCGCAGGCGCCGGGCATGGGAGACCACGGCGCGCAGATCATCGCCCGAACGCGGGCCGTTCTCGGTCGTGAACACCAGCCCGCCAAGCCCGGTATCGACCAGATATTCCTCGAGCGCGGCATTGTCCTTGAGGTAAACCTCCGAACGGCCACGCGTCATCTTATACAGCGGCGGCTGGGCGATATACAGGTAACCACCGGTGATCAGCTCGGGCATCTGGCGGTAGAAGAAGGTCAGCAGCAGCGTGCGGATATGGGCGCCGTCGACATCGGCGTCGGTCATGATGACGATCTTGTGGTAGCGCAGCTTTTCGATGTTGAATTCCTCGCGGCCGATGCCGTTGCCGAGCGCCTGGATCAGCGTGCCGATCTCCTTCGACCCCAGCATCCGGTCGAAACGCGCGCGTTCGACGTTGAGGATCTTGCCCCGCAGTGGCAGGATCGCCTGATAGGCGCGGTCGCGGCCAGACTTGGCTGAACCGCCAGCCGAGTCGCCCTCGACCAGAAATAGCTCGGACTTGACCGGATCGCGCTCCTGACAGTCGGCCAGCTTGCCCGGCAGCGAGGCAATGTCGTTGCCCTTCTTACGGGTCAAGTCGCGCGCACGCTTGGCCGCTTCGCGCGCGGCGGCGGCGTCGATGATCTTGCTTATGATGGTGCGGGCGTGGGACGGGTTTTCCTCCAGCCATTCCGCCAGCTTGTCGGCGATGAGGGCTTCCAAAGGTTGCCGCACTTCGGACGACACGAGCTTGTCCTTGGTCTGTGAACTGAATTTGGGATCGGGCAGCTTGACCGATACGATCGCCGTCAGCCCCTCGCGCATGTCATCGCCCGTCAGCGTCACCTTCTCCTTCTTCAACACGCCGGATTTGTCGGCGTAGTTGTTAAGGGTGCGGGTCAGCGCGGCGCGGAAGGCGGCCAGATGGGTGCCGCCGTCGCGCTGCGGGATGTTGTTGGTGAAGCACAACGTCTGTTCGTAATAGCTGTCGTTCCATTCGAGCGCGACATCGATGCTGATGTCGTTGGCCTCGCCGTGGATGGCGACGGGGGCGGGGACGAGCGCGGTCTTGGCCTTGTCGAGATACTGGACGAACGCTGCGATGCCGCCTTCGTAGTAGAGCTCGACTTCGGCGGGTTCGGCGTGGCGCTCGTCGACGAGCTTGAGCCGGACGCCGCTGTTGAGGAACGCCAGTTCGCGGAAGCGGTGCTCCAATTTGGCGAAATCGAATTCGATGATCTTGAAGGTGGCAGGCGACGGCAGGAAGGTGACGCGTGTCCCCCGCTTGCCGTCCGAAGGCCCGACGACCTTCAATGGCGCGACCGCGTCACCGAGCCGGAAGCGCATGTAATGTTCGAACCCGTCGCGCCAGATCGTCAGGTCGAGCCATTCGCTCAGCGCGTTGACCACCGATACGCCGACGCCGTGCAGCCCGCCGGAGACCTTGTACGCATTGGCGTCGCTGTTCTCGAACTTACCC
The DNA here is from genome assembly GCA_038211945.1 of Sphingomonadales bacterium. Taxonomy (GTDB): domain Bacteria; phylum Pseudomonadota; class Alphaproteobacteria; order Sphingomonadales; family Sphingomonadaceae; genus Sandarakinorhabdus. The sequence goes on along the minus strand of JBBQVA010000002.1, from coordinate 52,796 downwards.
CCGGCATGAAGCTGGGTCATGATGACCTCGGCGGCCGAAACGCCCTCTTCGGTATGAATACCGGTCGGGATGCCGCGGCCATTATCGGTGACGCTGACCGAGCCGTCGGGGTTCAATGTGATCAGGATCAGGTCGCAGTAACCGGCCAGCGATTCGTCGATGGCGTTGTCGCTGACTTCGAACACCATGTGATGCAGGCCCGAACCGTCATCGGTGTCGCCGATGTACATGCCGGGGCGTTTGCGCACGGCGTCGAGGCCGCGCAGCACCTTGATCGAATCGGCATCATAATCGGCCGGAGCCTGGTTGGTTTCGTCGGACAAGTTGGGGCCTTTGGCTGGCGGCGCGCGGCTGGGCGCAACCGGTCCTATATAAGGATTTCGCGCGCGTACGCGAGGGGGCACGGGCCGAATTTGCAAAGTCGTGCCATGGGCGTAACATCCTCGCGCTGGGTGGGGCCGGCGGGGGGAGACGATTATGCACCTATCAGGGGTTCTGGTCGCCGGCGTGATGGCGCTGGCCAGCGGCCGCGTCGGCGCTGCGGCTGACGATGTGGCGAAGGTTTCGGTCCCGGACCTGCACTTCGTGTCGGCAGGGGAGGCGGCGGTGCATTGCGCTGGTCAGCCAATTTCGGCGGCGAGTGACGGTGGCTTCAGCTGCCCGGCACCGGCCGCGATGGCGATCAACGAAAAGGGCCTGCCGGGAACGAAGACACCCAAGCCCGCATCGCCGAAATAGCGCGTCAGGCGATCACGCCATCGGCAACGGTTATGCGTGTCGCCGCGACGCCTGCAAACAGCCCTGGGTCGGTGCCGGTCATCCAGACTTGCGATCCCGTCGCGGCCAAGCGCTCGAACAGCGCATCGCGGCGCCGCACGTCGAGATGCGCGGCGATTTCATCGAGTAACAGGATCGGCGGGCGTCCGGTGCGCGCCGCGACCAGCCCGGCATGCGCGAGGACGATGGCGATGAGCAGCGCCTTTTGTTCGCCGGTCGAGCCGCGTGCAGCGGGTTCGCCTTTGGCTGCATGGGTGACGATCAGGTCGCTGCGGTGGGGCCCGATTAGCGCACGCCCGGCGGTGGCATCGGTGGCGCGGCTGACGGCGAGGCGCGGCCCCAGATCGTTCGGCACATCACCCGAAAGTGCGAGCAGCGGGCGGGCAAAGACGGTGTCGGTCGTCGCCGCGAGCCGCTCCGACAGCGCCGCGACGGTTTCGGCCCGCGCCGCCGCTACGCGCGCGCCATGTTCGGCCATCGCCGCCTCCAGCGCCGCGACCCAATATGGATCGGCAGGGGCATCAGCGGTCAACAGCCGCGTCCGCGCGCGCATCGCCGCATCGTAACGCGCGGTTTCGCGGGCATGGCCGGGGTCGAGCGCCAGCACCAGCCGATCGAGAAACCGCCGCCGCGCCCCCGGCGTGTCGGCGAATAGCCGGTCCATCGCCGGGGTCAGCCAGACCAGCGACAGCCATTCGCCCAGCGCCGCCGTGCTCGCCCCGGCGCCGTTGATTCGGGTCAGCCGCCGCTCGGGGGCACTGGCCGCGACACCGGTGCCCAGCGTGACATCGCTGCCGTCCGTCGCCAGCACCGCCGACACACTCCATCCGCCCATGCCGCCGCTGCGCGCCGCCTCCCCCAGTGCCGCGCCGCGCAGTCCGCGCCCCGGACCAAGCAGCGAGATGGCGTCCAGCAGATTGGTTTTGCCCGCGCCGTTTTCGCCGGTGACGACGACCATGCCCGCCGCAGCCGCAACGGTCGCCGACGCATAGCTGCGGAAATCGGTCAGGGTCAGGCGGGTGACGGCGGGCACTGGCGCCGCTGTAACGCTAATCCGCCGCTGGTTGAACCGCCCAACCAGGTGCCGCTGTAATCAGCCCGTCCAGAAAGCCTGCCGCCTGTGCGCGAATTGCCGCCTGTTCGTCGGCACCAAAGCGGTCCCAGCCGTCGTACACCCGCCACAGCCGCCGGTTGCCGCGCAGCCTTTCGCGGTGCCGCGCCATGAAATCCCAATACAGACTGTTGAACGGGCAGGCATCCGGGCCCGTGCGCAGCTTCACCCTGTACCGGCAGCTACGGCAATGGTTCGACATGCGATTGATATACGCCCCGCCCCCGGCATAGGGCTTTGACGCCATCCGCCCGCCATCGGCGTATTGCGACATGCCGATCACATTGGGAGCCTCCACCCATTCATAGGCGTCGGCATAAACCACCAGAAACCACAGGTGGACCTGATACGGATCGACCCCGACGAGCATGGCGAAATTGCCGAGCACCATCAGCCTTTGGATGTGATGGGCATAGGCATTGCGCCGCGTCGTATCCACGGCCTGCGCCAGGCAGCGCATGTCGGTCGCCCCGGTCCAATAGAATTCGGGCAGACCGCGCGTCGCCCCAAGCGCGTTCTCGTGCGTATAGCCTGGCCCCTCCAGCCAGTAGATGCCGCGCACATATTCGCGCCAGCCCAGGATCTGGCGGATGAAGCCCTCAGCACAATTGAGCGGCACGTCGCCGTTGCGCCATGCCGCATCGGCGGCGGCGCAGACTTCGCGCGCGGTCAGCAGCCCGACGTTGAGATAAGGCGATAGCCAGCTGTGGAACAGCCAGTCCTCGCCCTCGACCATCGCATCCTGAAAATCGCCGAAGCGCGGCAGGGCGTGGGCGATGAACTGATCGAGCGCCGCCAACGCGTCGGCGCGGGTGACGGCCAAAGTGAAGGGCAGCAAGTCGCCAAAATGCCCGGTGAAGCGAGCTTGGACCAGCGACAGCACGGCACGCGTGATCGCATCGGGGGGAGTTGCGGGGGGTAGCGGGTATTCGAGTCCGGTCGGCGGCCGTTGCCGGTTGTCGGCATCATAGTTCCACCGGTCCCCGGCGGGGCGGCCGCCGTCCATTAACAGCCCTGTCCGTATCCGCATTTCGCGATAGAAATCCTCCATCACCAGTCGCTTGCGCGGGCTGGCCCAGGCGGTGAAGTCGGCCCGCGAACAGAAGAAGCGGTCGTCGGGTAGAACCGTGGACGGCAATCCGGTCAACGCCGCCCAACCCTGTTGCATTGCCAGCACGCGGTGTTCGCCCGCTTCGACGGTAACGATCCGCGTCGCGCCGTGTCGGATGGCGGCGCGGGCGACCTCACCGTCAAAGCTGTGACTATTCGCCGGATCGTCGAGGGCGACATAATCGACCTGCCAGCCGGCGCGGCGCAACTCGTCGGCGAAATGACGCATCGCGGCGAACAGGAACGCGATCTTCTTTTTGTGGTGGCGGACGTAGCGCGCTTCGGCAGCGACCTCGACGATCAGCACGACGGCAGTGGCCGGGTCGACCTCGGCGAGGCTGGCAAGGCTATGACTGAGCTGGTCGCCGAGGAGGGGGATGAGCGTGACCATCATGCCGGACTGGCACCCGGCAGCAACCGTCCGTCAACGCGTCGCGGCGTCGCGGATTGCGTTCCGGCTCCGCGCTGTCACACTCCTCGCCATGACTGCCACCGAAATCATCGGCCTTGCCGCTTCGCTCAGTCTGCTGGCGGGGTGGCGGCTTTACGCCGTGGTGCTGGCGGCGGGGCTCGCGGTGCATTTCGGCGTTGTCGATGCCAGCGGGCAGCTTTCGGGCCTTGCCGTGCTGGGCAACTGGTGGGTGCTGGCGATCGCGGGCATCGGGACTGCGGCGGAATTCTCTGCCGACAAGGTGCCGTGGCTCGATAGCGCCTGGGACGCGGTCCATACCCTGATCCGTCCCGTCGGCGGGGCGCTGCTGGCGCTGGCGGTGGTCAGGCCCGGCGACGGCGTGCTGGACGTGGCGACACTGCTGCTCGGTGGCGGCGCGGCGCTCGCGGCACACGCTGCCAAGGCTGGCGGGCGCGCTGTCATCAATGCCTCCCCAGAACCGATCAGCAATTTCGTTGCCTCGACGGCAGAAGACGGGCTGACAACCGGCGGCCTGTACATCGCACTCGCGCATCCAGCGCTGGCGGCAGCGGTCGCTGCGGTGATGGCGGTGATGGTCGCCGCGCTGCTGTGGTGGGGCTGGCGGATGATCGCACCGGTGTGGCGGCGATGGCGCACATGGGGCAAAACCAACTAAAAAATTTCGCGAACGATGCAAAAGATTGTTGCGTCAAACCGTCATCATTGTATGGTCCGGCCATTCGAATCGGCCTCGGTCGTTTCGTACGCATAACAAGCTGCCGGTGTCGGGGAGGGCCACACCGGCAGCTTTTTTGTTTTGGGCGACAGAGGTGTCGATAACGGGGTAGGCCGCGCCGCTACCCGCGCTTATGTCCGCCCTTGTGAACTCCGATCGTGTCCGTGTCGTCGTGCTGCAGCCGGGTATCGGCGCGCTTGATTATGCGGTGCCCCACGGCATGGCGCTGGCTCCCGGCGACATCATCAGCGTACCGCTTGGACCGCGCCGGATTCTGGGCGTCGTCTGGGACGCGACGCTGCCGGGTCGCGAGGTGGAGACATCGCGGTTGCGCCCGGTCGCTGCCAAGGCCGATGCGCCGCCGCTCGCCGCGCCGCTGCGCAGGTTATGCGAATGGGTGGCGGATTACTACCTCGCGCCCCTGTCGGCAGTCGTCCGCATGGTGCTGGCGTCGCCATCGGCGCTGGAGCCGGGCAAGACGCTGATTGAATATCACGCGCTCGGTTCATCCCCGGCGCGACTGACCCCGGCGCGTGACGCGGCGCTTGCGGCGTTGGCGGGGCGGCATGGATCGGTCCGTGAACTGGCGCGGATTGCCGGGGTATCGGAAGGCGTCATTCGCGGGCTGGTCGGCGCGGGAACATTGCTGCCCAAGATGGTTGCCGCCGACGCCGATCCCGATTGCCCAGATCCGGATTTCGCACCACCGCAGCTGGAGGCGGCCCAGGCCGAAGCAGCAGAGGTGCTTGTGGCGGCAGTGATCGCCCGCAGCTTCAGCCCCTTTGTCCTCGACGGCGTCACCGGCTCTGGCAAGACCGAGGTTTATTTTGAAGCCATTGCCGCAGCGCTACGCGAAGGCGGACAGGCGCTGGTACTGCTCCCCGAAATCGCCCTGACCGCACCGTGGCTGGCGCGGTTCCGGGCGCGCTTCGGCTGCCTGCCGGTGGCGTGGCACAGCGATCTGCGGTCGTCGCAGCGGCGGGCAGCGTGGCGGGCGGTGGCGAGCGGCAGCGCCAAAGTCGTCGTCGGGGCGCGCTCGGCGCTGTTCCTGCCGTTCGCCGACCTGCGCGTCACCATCGTCGACGAAGCCCATGAAACGAGTTTCAAGCAGGAGGAGGGCGTCCATTACCACGCGCGCGATGTCGCGGTAATGCGCGCCCGGGCCGAATCGGCGACTGTCGTGCTGGCAACGGCGACCCCCGCCATCGAAACCCAGGTGCAGGTCGAGCGCGGCACCTACCGCGCGCTCCACCTGCCGGCGCGTTTTGCCGGGGCGTTGATGCCGGACATTCGCGCGGTCGACCTCCGCCGTCACCCCCCGGCACGCGGGCATTGGCTCAGCCCGCCTTTGGTCGAAGCGATGACGGCGACGCTGGCGCGCGGCGAACAGGGGCTGCTATTTCTTAACCGCCGGGGTTACGCGCCGCTGACGTTGTGCCGGGCGTGTGGCGAGCGGATCGAATGCCCGAATTGCACGGCGTGGATGGTTGAACACCGGCTGTCGCGGCGGCTGGCGTGCCATCATTGCGGCCATCAGTCGGCGCTGCCCGATGCCTGTCCGGCGTGCGGCGCGGCGGGGATGCTGGTGGCGAGCGGCCCCGGCGTCGAACGCATCGCCGAAGAAGCCGCACGGACGTGGCCCGACGCGCGCATCGCCATCGTCACGTCGGACACCATCACCTCCCCGGCGCGAGCGGCGGCGCTGGTCGCAGCGGTCGAGGCGCGCGAGATCGACATTCTTATCGGCACCCAGATGGTGACCAAAGGCTACCACTTCCCGGATCTGACTTTGGTCGGCGTCGTCGATGCCGATCTGGGGCTGGCGGGTGGTGATCTGCGCGCAGCGGAGCGCACATTTCAGCAAGTCGCACAGGTTGCGGGCCGCGCCGGGCGCGGGACCAAGCCCGGCAAGGTACTGATCCAGACCCATCAGCCCGACGCGCGCATCATGAAGGCGCTGGTCAGCGGCGACAGCGCGGCATTCTACGCAGCAGAAACCGAGGCGCGGCGCGATCTCGGCCTGCCGCCGTTCGGACGCCTGGCGGCGATCGTCGTGTCGAGCGAAGACCCCGACGCCGCAGCGGCGCACGCCCGCGCGCTGGGCCGGGCAGCGCCGTCGGGGGAGGGCCTATCGGTGCTTGGCCCGGCACCTGCGCCCTTGGCGATGCTACGCAGCCGCCACCGTCACCGGCTGCTGGTGCAGGCGCGACGGACGGTGGATTTGCAGCGTGCGGTTGTGGATTGGTTGGCGGTCGTGCCCGCGCCGGCCAATGTGCGGGTTATCGTCGATGTGGACCCGTACAGCTTCGTCTGAACCCCGCCATCACGGTTCGCCAACTGCCACATAGGGCCCAACGCTGCCGCCCGCATTGCGCCCTTCGATGGCCGTATAAATGCTGCGCCCGAAATAGAACGGCAGGCCCAAATCGAAGCTGTGCGGATAAGGCATGAATTTGGCGACCGCCTCCGGATTGCCGCCGACTCCCGGCACTGCTGCATTGTCGACCCGGAATACATCTCTGGCACTATAGAGCAGCAGTGCCCTTGCAATGCTCAAACCATTGCGGCCCTGGATGAGCAGGCTGAGCGTCAAAGGAGATGGAGGGCAATAAAAGCCTGTCAGATAGGCCTCGGTGCACTGCGGGATCGACGCATCGACAAAATAATAACCGTTGCTGCCGCTGTCGATGAAGCTGTCGGTGAGATTCTGGCCGCGATAGGCGACCGTCAGCAAGCCCGGCCCCGAGGCGCTGCGTGAGCTGGACGTGGCCAGCACCGTGGCTGTCCCCAGCCCATTGTTGGTCTGCGTGGCGATGCCGAAAATTATGGTGCCGGTCACCGAAGGCGCACCGGGGTAGGGCACAGCGGGCAGGCTGATCATCGTCCCGTTATTGTCGACGGCCATCGCCGCGACGGGGTTCGGTAGCTGCTCGAAAGGTGCCGCAGCCACTGCGGCGCGCGCAACAACGGCGCCGCAACCGGTCGGCGGACAATCGTAATAGCCAGCGGCAGCGGTGCCGCCGGTGATGGCACAATTGGTGCCGCAATCGGTCGTGGTTGTCCCGACGCCGAGGATGCCGTTGGCCCCGAGGTCCTGCACGGTCACCATATTGCTGCCGCCGCCCGACGAGCATTGCGACGGTACGCCCGCAAAGCGTCCTACGTCACCGATGACCTGCAACGGCATGTTGGCGACCTTTTCGCCGCCGATCTGGAAATCGGCCTGGCGGACCGATCCGAAGGTGTAGCCATCGACGAAGCCATAGCATTCGCCGACCGGATTTCCGCCGGGATCGATCTGCTGCGGCAGTCCCGCTTGCAGCTCGGCGCTGAGCGCGGACTGCGCGATCCGCAGTCCGACCGACCCGGTGTCCAACAGCACATGATCGATGGTCTGGCACGTCGTCGTGCCGGGCACGCACAGGGTGACGCTGACGAAGGGAGAATCGTCGGCTGTATAGCGTTTGGGTCCGATGTTGAGTGCGGCAGGGCCAGCATCGACGACAATCGTGGCGAAATTGGTCAGCACCACAGGTGCCGGTGGTGCGGCGGGTGCCGATGGTGCCGCAGCAATGACCGCGCCGCCTGAATTGCCTCTATCGCCGCCGCCGCACCCCGCGATGAGGAGCAGCACGACCCCGAGCGCCAGCCGATGCAGGACACTGCCCAAGTTACTGGAAACCATCGGCGGGAAATCCTGCGGGCATGTCGCCAGGACGATAGGCAAAGCCCCAGAATGCGCCGGGATGGCCACCGCTTTGCACAACCAGATCGTCGCGCTGGACGGTCAGCGGTCGCCGGGATCGGCCGCGGTGGGCGGCGGCTTCGTCCTGGAATGCGCTAAAGGCGCTGCCCAGCAATTGGCGCAGGTCGGGGCGTCCCGGTCCGCGCCAGGCGATTGCAAAAACCATGCCGTCGCCGTTCATGAACTCGCGGACGGTTCCACCATTCGGCGTCGTCAGTATGTGGACCGAGTGCGTCGCCGCCTGGGTCGAGGTCATCGCTGCGGCCAGATGCGCCCGGTCGACCTCGATGCCTTGGCGCGAGCCGCCAAGATGCGCTGCGACGGGATTGCTCGCCGTCATGACGCTGCTCAGCGCCGCCACCCGCATGACTTGGCTAGCCGCGCCGAAAATGCGTCGGGACGCGAAGTTCGGCATGACATATCGCATGAGCAACTCGCTGGCCAAAGGTGCGCGCACCATTCAACCCCCGCCGCCACAGTGGCACATAATGCCGCGCCGTCTACAACAGAAAATCGATCGCGGTCCCCGGCTATGGGGCGAAAGCTATTACGCCTTCGCCGCCACCATCCGGTCGACGACGCCCTGCAGCGAGGTCAGCGGTACGCCGCCGGTCCGCACCAGTGCGTCATTGTAATCGCGCACGTCGAACTTCGCCCCCAGCGCCATCTGGGCGCGCGCCCGCTGGCGGAGGATTTCGTTGTGGCCGATCTTGTAACCGCAGGCCTGCGCGGGGGAGGCGCAATAGCGGTCGATCTCGCTGGTCGCCGCCGCCTTGGCCCGGCCGGTGTTGGTGACGATGGTCTCGATCGCCTTCTCGCGGCTCCATTTCATCGCATGAAGTCCGGTGTCGACGATCAGGCGAACGCAGCGGAACTGCTGCGCCTGCAGGTAGCCCAGTTTCGAGAAGGGATCGTTCTTGTACAGCCCCTCCTCGTCGACGAGCTGTTCGGCATAGAGCGCCCAACCTTCGACGAACGCATTGAAGCCGATCAGCTGCGCCGTCGGCGGCAATTCGCTGGCGTGTTCGGCCAGATACGCCCCTTGCCAGGCATGGCCCGGGACGCCCTCATGCGCTGTCAGCGAGGAGATCGTCCATTTCGGCCAGACGCCCATGTTCTTGAGATTGATGTAGTAAATCGCCGGACGCTTGCCGTCGGGGCTCGCGAAATTCATGTAACCAAGGCCCGCGCCGTCCTGGATTTCAATCGGTACCCGCTTGACCCGGATGTCGGCCTTCAGCCCCAGTTTCGAAACGCGCGGCAGCAACGGCCGGATGGCGTCGATGCGACCCTGCACAAAGGCAATGCAGGCAGCGCGGCCTTCGTCGCTATCGGCGAACAGGAATTTGGGGTCGGCGGTCAGTGCCGACACGCGCTCGCCGACTGTCCCCTTGGTGAACCCTTGCGCCTTCAGGATCGCGTCCATCTCGCGTTGGAGTTCGGCGTTCTGGCGGATGCCGGTTTCGTGGATTTCTTGCGGCGATAGAATCGAAGTCGTCTGGCTCTTGAGTAGCCAACGGTAATAGGCTTCGCCGTGCGGCAGCTTCCAGACGCCCGCGTCATCGGTCGTCTTCAACGCCTTGAGAGCGGCGGTCTGACGGTCGAGCGCCGGATAGACCTTGCCCTCGACGAGCGCCAACGCCTTGGCGGTCGGATCGGCAAGCCCGGCCTTTTTGGCGCGCTTGGCCAGCGAGGTCACCAGCTGCGAATCGGCGGCGGGCGCATTGCGCAGATCGGCCTGCTGTTTGAGCAGATTGGCCATCACGAACGACGGCGGCACAACGCCCATGCCGGCGTCATGGCCGATCTTGGCGGTTTCCTGATCGAGCAGCGTCGCAAAGCCTTCGAGGCGGCTGAGATAGGCATCGGCGCCGGACTGATCCTCGACGCGGTGATAAGTATCAAGAAACTCCGGGATCTGCTGATAGGCGCCATTCTGCTGGCTGACGGCATAGGGCACGGTGCCTTCGCCAAAGCCGAACTTGTTGCCTTCGATGCCGCTTTCCAGCGAGAATTCCAGCGCTTCATAATCGGTCACGTCGCGGCCGTGCAGGCGGGCGCGCGGGATCGAATGGAGCAGCTTGAGCGAGGCGGTTTCGATGCGCTGGCTATTGGCGTCACCAGCGGGTGAAATGTCCCCCAGTTTCGACGAAAGGCCTGCGTTGGCGCCGCGATCGAGGCCCAGCAAAGTTGCCTGTTCGGGCGAATCTTTGAGCAGATTGTTGGCGATGACCTTGAAGGCGGCGGCGAGTTGCCGGTCACCGCCGGGTGTCGCCGTCATCGCCTTGTGCATGCCCTTGGCCGTTGCGGGGACAGCGGCGGCAGAGGCGGCGGCAGCGGTTGCGGTCAGCAGGGCGCGGCGGGACGGCTGGTCGATGAACAATATGATTCTCCCATGGGTTGCCCAAGGGTTTACTCAGCCGGTTGCAACCCGGCAAGCGACGGCGCGGCACGACTGCGCGCGAACAACAGGCGGTCGGAGCCGCGAAAGCCGATCCGCCAGATGATTGCGCCGTACAACGCCAGGATGGCGGGTACGCCGAATGCCAGCTGGGCCCATTCGTAACGTGTCGGCAGGCTGAGGATGGCAAGGCCCAGCCCCGCCGCCGGGATCGCCGCCACCGGCATTTGCCAGCGCCAACCCGTGACGCTGGCGTGGAGCCGCGCCGCCAGCGTCCGCGACTTGACGATCGACAGAAACAAGGCCGCCAGCGCCAAGGCCCCGGCCGCACCCATCGCGCCATAGATCGGCACCAGGATCAGCGACGCCGCCAGCTGAATGGCCAGCCCTGCCAGCGACCAGCCGAGATTGGTCATGCGTGCCGTATAGATCAGCGCCGATTCAGCGACCGCCGCCTGCGCCGCCGCCAGCTCGACGGTCAACAGCATCGCCATCACACCGGCGCCCGCCACAAAGGCCGGTCCGAACAGCCCCATGCTCGCCGGCGCCGTGAAGCCCAGTGCCAGCACGACACCCAGCTGCACCGCACCGATCCAGAAGCCGGTCTGGCGGATATGCGCGGCGGCAACCTGACGCTGCCCCTGCGCCAACGACGTCGTCAACAGCGGTGCGAGGATCGGATCGAAGCTGGTCTTCAATCGCTGCGGCAGCGTCGCGATCTGTTGCGCCACATAGTAAACGCCGATGACCTCCGACCCAAAAAAGCGTCCGAGGATGAACACGTCGAGCCGCCGCGAGCCCCAATCGGCGAGATCAGCGCCAGCCAGCGGGATGTTGGCCTGCGCCAGCCGCGCCAGCCGAAGCGGCTCCGGCCTCCACCCACTCGGCAAGCCAAAGCTGCGGAATGCCGGACGGACCGACCAGGCAGCGGCGGCGCTGAGGCTGATGACATAAGCGATGATTAGGCCCTGCGGTTTGAACACGGTGAACGCCAGGACGACCGCTGCAATCGACAATACCCAGGGCTCGACGACCGAGCGCGCGGCGACAGTCGCACCGATGTTGCGGCGAAAGGCGAGGCCCGCCAGGCAGATGTCCGATGCGACGATGGCCAATGCGATCAGCGGGAACCAACGTTCGAAATTGGTGACATGATCTTCGGGGAAGGCGATGCCGGGCAGCAACGTCAGCAGCACTGCGCCTGCGCCCGCAACAAGCAGCGCCAGCGTCAATGCGTCAGCCAGGATGTGCGAGGGCGGCCGGTCGTCACTGGCGAGTTCGGCAGCGAGGCCGCGCTTTAGACCCAGTGTTGCCAACGCGGCCATCGCCTCGACGACCATCGTCGCATAGGCAAAGCGACCCAGTGTGTGTGCGCCATAGATGCGCCCGGCGATAAACAAGAAGGGGATTCGTGCCATCAACCGCAGCACGAAACCCATAAAGCTCGTGCGCCCACCCTTCGCTAAAGCGGCGGTGTCGCCGTCAGCCACCGGTGTGGACGCGGCGGTAGCGACCGTGGAGGTAGAGAAGGGGCTCACGGTCGCGGTCGACGGCCATGCGGCGGACGCGTCCAACGATGATGCGATGGTCGCCGCCGTCATGGTCGGCATGCAGGTCGCAGGCGAACGCCGCCTTGGCCCCGGCGAGCACCGGCAGTCCGTCCCAATCGTGCCATTCGGCCTCGGCAAACCGGTCGACGCCCCGGCTGGCAAACCGGTTGGCGACGGCTTCCTGATCCAGATCGAGGACGTTGATGGCAAACCGCCGCGTTTCCTGCAGCCCCGGTAGCGCCGACGCGGTCTTGGCGGGGCAAAACAGCAGCAGCGGCGGATCGAGCGATAGCGAGGTAAAACTGTTCGCCGTCAGTCCGATTCTCTGGCCCGCCGAATCGTGACCGGTGATCACAGTCACCCCTGTGGCAAAGCTGCCAAAGGCATCGCGAAGGGCCCGCGGATCGAGTGACATATCCATTGCTCGCAGCCGTAACGGCTGGCGCGGGTTGGTCAATAAGTGCCGTTCGCGTCATTGAAACTTATGCTGCCCTTTGCCCGGGATACGGTGCCTGGGGCCGCTATCCTCCGCCTTAACGTGCGGACACGGTGGAGGGTCCATTGTACGCCCCGCTGACTGGACTGGTCAGGTGTTCGCCGCCAGCCACTCCCGCACCGCTGGCCCCACATCATCGCGCTGCAGTGCCAGCGCAATGTTTGCGGTGATGTGCCCGGCCTTGTCGCCGCAATCAAAGCGCGTGCCGGTGAAGGTCAGCGCATGGAACGGCTGGACGCCGATCAGTTCGGCCATGGCGTCGGTCAGCTGGATTTCGCCCCCCGCGCCGCGCTTGCCCGCCTCCAACACGCCCATGACCTCGGGCTGGAGGATGTAACGCCCAATGGCGGCAAGGCGCGACGGCGCGCTGCCCTGCGGCGGCTTTTCAACCAGCGCCTTCACTTCGGTAATCAATCCGTCCGCCGCTCCCGGTGAGACGATGCCATAGCGATGCGTATGTTCGGCGGGGACTTCGAGCACCGAAATGATGTTGCCGCCCAGCCGCTGATACACCTCGTTCATTTGCTTGAGTGCTGGCGCGGCTGGCTCCCACAGCAGTTCATCGGGCAGCAGCACCGCGAAGGGCTCGCCCCGCGTGATGTGCCGCGCGCACCACACCGCATGGCCGAGCCCCGCGGGTTCCTGCTGGCGCACATAGGCGATGCGGCCCGGCGCAAGCTGCGTATCCTCAAGCACCGCGAGTTCGGCGGTCTTGCCCTTGGCCTTCAGCGAGGCGACGAGTTCGCCCGCCACGTCGAAATAATCCTCCAGCGCCTGTTTGCCGCGCGCCGTGACGAACACCAACGTCTCGATGCCAGCAGCCAGCGCCTCATCGACGGCATATTGCAGCAGCGGCCGGTCGACGACGGGCAGCAGTTCCTTGGGCACAGCCTTGGTTGCGGGCAGGAAGCGCGTGCCCTGCCCACCAACGGGAAAGACGGCGGTGCGGACGGGTCGGATGGTCATGATTGGCCCTTATCTGTCGCGCTGCATAATGGCGCAATCGCGTTACGGTTTCCCTCCCCTCAGCCGCAGGCGACGCGTTCGCGTCAACGGGGAGGGAAGTGGAGCCACGGCACCAGCGTATCGAGCGCCAGCATTTCGGCGGGCGATTTGCGCGCCGATACCACCGCCCATTTATCGCCGCTGACCATCGCTTCGGGCACCAGATCGCGGCTGTTGTAGGTCGACGCCATCGTCGCGCCGTACGCCCCCGCCGTCATGAAGGCGATCAGGTCGCCGGCGTCGACGGCATCGATGTCGCGATCCTCGGCAAAGGTATCGCCGCTTTCGCAGACCGGCCCGACCACGGTCGCCGTCATGCGTGCCCCCCGCGGCCGCACCGCGCGAACATCGTGCCAGGCGTTGTAGAGCGATGGCCGCAGCAGGTCGTTCATCCCGGCATCGCAAACGACAAAGTTCTTCGTAACACCCTGTTTCACCAGGATGACCCGCGCCAGCATGACCCCGGCGTTGCCCGCAATCATCCGCCCAGGCTCGAAGATCAACCGCACCGGCCAGCCCTTGGTCGCTCGCCCGACCATCGCGCCATAATCGGCGGGTGTCGGCGGGTCGGGCAGGTCGGAGCGATAGGGCACACCCAGACCGCCGCCGAGATCGATGCGCGTCACCTCATGACCGGAGGCTCGCAATTCTGCGGCCAGCGCGCCGAGCCGGGCAAAGGTCGCTTCCAGTGGTGCAAGATCGTATAGCTGACTGCCGATATGCGCGGCGATACCGACGGGGCGCAGCGACGGGTGCGCTGCCGCCTGGGCATAGGCGGCGGGAACACGGGCGTATGGAATGCCGAACTTGTTGTCGTCGCCGCCGGTTGAAATCTTGGCGTGGGTTTTGGCATCGACGCCGGGGTTGACGCGGATGGCGACGTCGACCGTCCGGCCTGCTGCTGCGGCGACCGCCGCCAGCGTATCGATCTCGGCTTCGGATTCGATGTTGAATTGCAGGATACCGGCAGCGATCCCGGCCTGCATCTCGTGCACCTGCTTGCCGACGCCCGAAAATACGATGCGATCCGCCGGAACGCCCGCCGCCAATGCGCGCGCCAGTTCACCGCCCGAAACGACATCGGCGCCCGCTCCGGCGCGGGCCAGCGTTGCCAGCACCGACAAATTGGGGTTGGCCTTGACCGCGAACGCCACCAGCGGATCGCCTTGGCCCAGGCCAGCGACGGCTTCGGCAAACACCCGGAAATGCCGTTCCAGCGTCGCCGTCGAATAGACATACAGCGGCGTGCCGAGTGCGCCCGCCAGCGTCTCCAGCGAAACATCTTCGGCGTGGAGGACGCCATCCCGCAGTTCGAAATGATCCATCTCAGCGGCCCTGCGGCGGCAGGTCGAACTTGTCGGGCGTCCGTTCTTCGGACTTCGACAATGGATCATCGACGCGGATCGGCTGCGACTGCGGCGGCAGGACAAGCATTTTTTCCGGTGTCGGTGCGGCGGCCGCCTCGGCGGGCTTGGGCGGCAGGGCGTGGCCTGCTGTGGGGGCAAGATGGCCGACCTTGCCGCAGGCGGCGATAGCCAGCAGCAGACTCGTTACCAGCGCTCTTTTCATCTGAGCTGCGATAATCATGCCAATCGCTCCCGCCACGCCGCAACCTGGCTGCGAACATTATCCGGGGCGGTCCCGCCAAAGCTGGTCCGGCTGGCAACCGAAGCCTCCACTGACAGCACTTCCCGCGCCGCCGCCGTCAATCTTACATCGACCGCCGCCAGCGCCGCATCGTTCAGCGCGCCTAATTCAACCCCCGCCGCCTCCGCCGCGCGCACCGCCCGACCGGTAATGTCATGCGCCTCGCGGAACGGCACATCGGCCACCCGCACCAGCCAGTCGGCAAGATCGGTCGCGGTCGAAAACCCCGCCGCCGCCGCTGCGCGCATCCGCGCGGGTACGAAGGTCAGCGCCTCGATCATTCCGGTCATCGCGGTCAGGCACAGCGCCAGCGTGTCGTGCGCCTCGAACACCCCGGCCTTGTCGTCCTGCATGTCCTTTGAATAGGCGAGCGGCAGGCCCTTCATGATGACCCCGAGCCGCTGGAACGCCGCCAGCAATGTGCCGGATTTGGCGCGCACCAGTTCGGCAGCGTCGGGATTGCGCTTCTGCGGCATGATCGACGACCCCGTCGACCAGGCATCGGGCAGGGTGACGAAACCGAACATCGGCGTCGCCCAAAGCACGATCTCCTCGGCCAACCGCGACAGATGCAGCCCGGCCATCGCCGCCGCCGCCAGATACTCCAACGCGAAATCCCGGTCCGACACCGCGTCCAAGGAATTGGCCAACGGGCCGTAAAACGCCAGTGCCTCCGCCGTCGCCTCGCGGTCGATCGGAAAGCTCGTCCCCGCCAGCGCCGCCGCACCGAGCGGCGATTCGTTCATCCGGTGCGCCGCATCGGCAAAGCGCGAACGGTCGCGCGCCAGCATCTCGACATAGGCGAGCAAATGATGCCCCAGTGTCACCGGCTGCGCGACCTGCAGATGGGTGAACCCCGGCATGATCGTCGCGGCATGTTCGTCGGCCCGCGCGATCAGCGCCAGCATCAGCGCCGCCAGCGCATCGTCGGCCTCGCCGCAGGCACGGCGCACCCACAGCCGGAAATCCGTCGCCACCTGATCGTTGCGTGACCGCGCCGTGTGCAGACGCCCGGCGGCCGGGCCGATCAGCTGTGCCAGCCGGGTTTCGACGTGCATGTGAATGTCTTCGAGCGCCGGGTCCTCGACGAGCCCGCCCGCTTCATATTCCGCCTCGATCGCGTCGAGCCCGCCCAGAATCGCCTCGGCATCGCCCGCGTCGATGATGCCCTGTGCCCCGAGCATCGCGGCATGGGCCTTCGATCCCGCAAGGTCCTCGCGCCACAACCGCTTGTCGACGCCGATGGAGGCGTTTATCTCGCGCATTGCCGCCGCCGGGCCGCCCGCAAAGCGCCCGCCCCACAGCTGATTGGCGCGCGGCGCGCCGGACGGATCGGAGGAAGTAATGAACAGGCTCCTGTTGGCGGCCGCACTGCTGGCGCTCGCCGGGTGCGGTAAGGGAAACGCGGCAGGGTCGCAACTCCACGTCATCGACCGCAGCCATGCAGGCGAGGCGGCGCCGAACGTGCCGTTCGAAACCCGCGACGGCACCAAGGCAACCGTCGCCAGCTTCAAGGGCAAGCGCGTGCTCGTCAATCTATGGGCGACATGGTGCGTGCCGTGCGTCGCAGAAATGCCCGAACTCGACCGGTTGGCGGCGGCGAAAGGCGCGGCACTGACCGTGCTGCCGCTCAGCCAGGACATGGAAGGCTGGCGCGCGGTCGACAAGTTCGTTGCCAAGGCGAAGCTGACGGCCTTGACGATCCGCGTCGATCAGCCGGGGAACTTTGCCGATGCGGTCAAGGCCAAGGGGCTGCCGGTGTCGATCCTTTACGATGCGACCGGGCATGAGGTGTGGCGTGTGGCGGGCACGCTGAAATGGCTGTCGCCGGAGGTGCAGGGAGCGCTGTAACAATTTTCGTTCGAGCCCATCAAATCCGCTCAGGCTGAGCCTGTCGAAGCCGAATTCCGCGCGGAACCCGGCTTCGACAGGGTCAGCCTGAGCGGGGGTTTGGAGGGATTTTCATTTCCCCCCGCCGCCAAAGCCTCTAAGCCCCGCGCCACGCCTTCCGGAGACCGCATGACAACCGCCCCCCGCTCGTCGACGCTCGATCGCGTCCTGGTCCTCGAAATGGTCCGTGTCACCGAATATGCTGCCATCGCCGCATCGAAGCAGATCGGTCGCGGCGATGAAAAGGCCGCCGATGCCGCCGCCGTCGAAGCGATGCGCGCGGCGCTCAACCAGCTCGATTTCGACGGCACCATCGTCATCGGCGAGGGCGAGCGCGACGAGGCACCGATGCTCTATATCGGCGAAAAGGTCGGCCGCGCGCAGGGGACGGGTCCAAAGATCGACATCGCGCTCGATCCGCTGGAGGGCACAACGATCACCGCCAAGGCCGGGCCGAACGCGCTGGCGGTGCTCGCCATTGCCGAAGAGGGCGGGCTGCTGAATGCGCCCGATACGTACATGGACAAGATCGCTGTCGGGCCGGGCTATCCCGACGGCGTCATCGACCTGAAGAAATCCGCCACCGAGAACGTCAAGGCTGTCGCCGCCGCCAAGGGTGTTGCGCCGGGCGATCTGATCATCTGCGTCCTCGACCGGCCGCGCCACGAAAAGCTGATCGCCGAACTGCGCGCCATCGGCTGCGGCATCATGCTTATCCCCGACGGCGATGTGGCCGGGATTATCGCCACCACCGATCCCGATACCGGCATCGACCTCTACCTCGGCTCGGGCGGCGCGCCGGAGGGCGTGCTGGCGGCAGCGGCGTTGCGCTGCGTCGGCGGCCAGATGCAGGGCCGCCTGGTGTTCCGCAACGAGGATGAAAAGGCGCGGGCGCGCAAATGGGGGATCACCGACCTCGACCGGATTTATAAGCTGGAAGACCTGGCGCAGGGCGATGTGATTTTCGCCGCGACCGGCGTGACCGACGGTTCGCTGCTGCAAGGCGTCAAGCGGCGGCGCGACGGAACGATCACCACCGAATCGATCGTCATGCGGGCGTCGTCGGGCACGGTGCGGCGCGTTCACGGCACCCGGCGCGGGGAGCCGGTGACGGGGTGAGCTGCCTTTGATCGATTTCACCCTTAGCAAGCCCGCTCATCCCGAGCTTGTCGAGGGACAACGGCACAAACTGCAGTGGTCCCTCGACAAGCTCGGGATGAGCGGGCTTGGTTTGGCCGCACAGGCTCTGCTGTGAACAAC
Source organism: Sphingomonadales bacterium (assembly GCA_038211945.1). Lineage (GTDB taxonomy): Bacteria > Pseudomonadota > Alphaproteobacteria > Sphingomonadales > Sphingomonadaceae > Sandarakinorhabdus. Next base: position 34,656 of record JBBQVA010000002.1, on the reverse strand, counting down.
CCCTTCAACGTCACCGCCTCCATCCTCGGCCAGCCATGGACATGGCGCGGTGGTGTAGAACCCGGCGGCGAGCTCGACGGGCGCGGCGCGGACGAGGTGTTGCACCAGCTGTTCCGGGCGCGCGGGGCCGACCCAGCGGATTTCGCCCGCCTTGCCGCACCGACGCTGCGCGACTGGCTGCCCGATCCATCGATCTTTCAGGATATGGACAAAGCGGCGGCACGGCTGGCCGACGCGGTGCAGAACGGCGAGGCCATCGTCGTTTATGGCGATTACGACGTCGATGGTGCGACCTCCGCCGCCCTGCTGATCCGCGTGTTACGCCAGCTTGGCAGCCCGGCGACGCATTATATCCCCGACCGGCTGCTTGAAGGCTATGGCCCCTCCGCCGACGCGCTGGTCGCGCTGAAGGTCGCCGGGGCCGATCTCGCCGTGACGGTCGACTGCGGCACGCAGGGGTTCGAGGCGCTGGCGGCGGCAAAGACCGCTGGCCTCGATGTGATCGTCGTCGATCATCACAAGGCCGGGACGGCGCTTCCGGACGCGCTAGCATTGGTCAACCCGAACCGCCTCGACGAGACGCCCGAAGCGGCGGCGCACGGCCATCTCGCGGCGGTCGGCATGGCGTTCCTGCTGGCGGTGGCGCTGAATCGCGAACTGCGGCGGCGCGGCTATTTCGCCGCGCGGCCCGAACCCAAGCTGACCGAACTGCTCGATCTGGTCGCGCTCGGCACCGTCGCCGATGTGGCGGCGCTGAAGGACCTGAACCGGGCGTTTGTGACGCAGGGCCTGAAAATCATGGCGGGGCGGCGCAATGCCGGGCTGGCGGCGCTGGCGGATGTCGCCGCACTGACCCGGCCGCCGCAGTGCCGCGATCTCGGCTTCGTCTTCGGGCCGCGCGTCAATGCAGGCGGGCGCGTCGGCAAATCCGATCTTGGCGTCCGCCTGCTGACCACCGACGACCCGGCGGAAGCGGCGATGCTGGCGGCTGAACTCGACCGGCTCAACGTCGAGCGCCGCACCATCGAAACGCTGGTCACCGAAGACGCCGCGACCCGCACCGGCCCCTGCGCCAACATGGCGGTGGCGGTGATCGCGGGGCAGGGCTGGCACCCCGGCGTCATCGGCATCGTTGCATCGCGGCTGAAGGAACAACTCCACCGCCCGGTTATCATCGTGGCGCTGCAGGACGACGGCACCGGCAAGGGATCGGGCCGCTCAGTGCCGGGCGTCGACTTGGGCGCGGCGGTGCTGGCGGCGAAAGATGCGGGGTTGCTGATCGCCGGTGGCGGCCATGCCATGGCGGCGGGGCTGACAGTAGCGGCGGGCGGCGTCGATGCGCTGGCGCTGTTTCTGAACGATCGGCTGGGTGCGGCGGTCGATGGTGCCGCGACGGGCCGCGCGCTGGCGATGGATGTGGCGCTCGCCCCGCGCGGCGTCTGCCTCGATCTGGTCGCGGCGCTGGAGACCGGTGGCCCCTATGGGCAGGGCTGGTCGCACCCCCGCGTCGCCTCCGGCCCATGGGCAGCGGTCGATTGCCGCATTGTCGGCGAGCATCATGTGAAGGTCGTGCTGTCCGGCCCCGACGGCGCGCGGCTGAAGGCCATCGCCTTCCGCCATGACGACACGCTGCTGGGGGCGGCACTGCTCGGCGCGCGCGGGCGCAAATTCTGGCTGGCCGGACGCGTCAAGCGCGACGACTGGGGCCGCGAACCCGCCTGCGAGGTCGAGATCGACGATATCGCCTGGTGCGATTGATCGTCAGGCGGACGCCCGGCGCCCCTGTCGCATCGCTGCACCCAGAACGACGAACCCGGTCGCCATCAGCGCCCAGCTCTGCGCGTCGGGCGCGGAGCTGGCGGGGAGAACAGGCGGTATCATGACGGTCGATCCACCGCCGTGTGGCACCGTATCGGTGCTGCCCCCGGCTGGCCCGCCAGCGCTTGGCGCGCCACCAAAGCCACTGCCGCCGCCACCGCCACCACCGCCACCGCCACCGCCACCACCGCCGAAGCCGCTAACGAACCCGCCGCCTGCCGCCGCAAACCCGGTGCCGGCCACCGCTGGATAGGCGCTGCTACCATCAGCGACGGCGGCGGTGTTCTGGCCGCCATCCGCCGTCGGCGCGGTTGGAGCTTCAGCGGCACCACCGGCAGACGGTGCGACTGCGACTGGCTGCAACACCCCGCCGCCCACCGGCAGGCACGGAACCGCCGCCGGTGTTGAAGCGAGCGTCGTTGCATGGTGCGGCGTTTGATGGACAAGCGCGTGGTGAATTCGGTGCGCGGCGGGGACGACGGCGGCACCGCCGCCTGCCGCGCAGACGCACATCATCAACTTGGCAGCAGCAGGACTCATGGTACGCAACCCTTAACATTTCCGGGTTGGCCCCGGATTTTGGCAACAGTTTCCCACAAACAGCGTGACGCTATTTCGCAGGAACGACTTAATGTGGTGACTTCTCAGGCAGATACGAACTGGTAAAGAAATGGTTGCATGAACGACCAAGCTTGACGCCCGCGCATCGCTGCCCTAGCTGACGCGCCCTTCATGGTCCCTTCGTCTAGCGGTCTAGGACGCGGCCCTTTCACGGCTGAAACACGGGTTCGATTCCCGTAGGGATCACCATAAGGGTTGAGACGCGCCGCGCTTCGGCGTATGCGCGCGGCAATGGGCGGTCAGCGGGCCGCCCTTTTGCGTTTGGCGCGACGCACGCGTCCACGGAGCCGACACGATGACGATCACCGCCCTCATGCCCGTCTATGGCCGCTGCGAGGTCGAGCCGGTGCGCGGCGAGGGCGCGTATCTGTACGACGCCGACGGCCATGAATGGCTGGATTTTGCCTCTGGCATCGCCGTCAACATCCTCGGCCACGGCCATCCGCATCTGACCGCCGCCATCCAGAAGCAGGCAGCGACGCTGATGCATACGTCGAACCTGTACAAGGTTCCGGCGCAGGCGCACCTGGCGCAGCGGTTGGTCGATCTGACCTTTGCCGACACGGTGTTCTTCACCAATTCGGGTGCCGAAGCCGTCGAATGTTCGATCAAGACCGCGCGTCGGCATTTCAGCGCCAAGGGCGAGCCGCAGCGCCACCGCATCCTGACCTTTGCCAATGCTTTTCACGGCCGGACGCTGGGGACCATTTCCGCGACCGATCAGCCCAAGTTGCGCGACGGGTTTGAGCCATTGCTGCCGGGGTTTCAGGTGCTGCCGTTCGACGATCTGGCGGCGGCGACGGCGGCGGTCGATGACAGTGTTGCTGGCTTCATGGTCGAGCCGGTGCAGGGTGAGGGCGGTCTGCGCCCCGCGTCACAGGACTTCCTCAAGGGCCTGCGCGCTCTCTGCGACGAACACGGGCTGCTATTGATCCTCGATGAGGTTCAGTGCGGCGTGTCGCGCACCGGCACCTTCTTTGCCCATGAACAATATGGCATCACCCCCGACATCATGGCGATCGCCAAGGGTATCGGCGGCGGCTTCCCGCTCGGCGCGTGTCTGGCCACCGAAAACGCCGCCAGCGGCATGGTCGTCGGCACCCATGGCTCGACTTATGGCGGCAACCCGCTGGCGATGGCGGCGGGCGAGGCGGTGCTCGACGTGGTGACGACCCCGGAGTTTCTGGCTCATGTCAACGACATGGCAGCGCGGCTGCGGCAGGGACTGGAACAGATGATCCCCAACCATGATCATCTGTTCGAAAGCGTACGCGGCATGGGGCTGATGGTCGGGCTGAAGCTCAAATCCGACAGCCGGGCGTTCGTCAATTTCACGCGCTCGCATGGGCTGCTGACGGTGGCGGCGGGCGATAACGTCGTGCGCCTGCTGCCGCCGCTGAACATTGAAGAGCATCATATCCGTGAGTGCATCGACAAGCTGAGTGCGGCGGCAGCGGCGTATCAGCCCGCGGTTGCTGCATGACTTCTCCCCTCCCGCTTGCGGGAGGGGCCGGGGGTGGGGATACCGCCGCCGGACACTGAACGAAGTTCCCACCCCCAACCCCTCCCGCAAGCGGGAGGGGAGCCGTAAGGGCTCCCGAATGCCCCATTTCATCGATCTCCCCACCCCCGGCCGCGCCGCGCTGCGGCTGATTCTTGACGAGGCGCACCGGCGCAAGGCGGCGCGCAAGGGCTGGCCCAAAGGCACCCCCGACGCCGATGCGCCGCTGGCCGGGCACACGCTGGCGATGGTCTTTGAAAAGCCCTCGACGCGCACCCGCTTCAGCTTCGATTCGGCGATGCGCCAGCTTGGCGGCGGCTGCATCGTCGCCGGGTCGGGCGACATGCAATGGGATCGCGGCGAAAGCGTTGCCGATACCGCGCGCGTTCTCGGGCGCATGGTCGACGCGATCATGGTCCGCACCGGCGACCACGCCATCGTCGAGGCGCTTGCGGATCATGCCGGAGTACCGGTCATCAATGGCCTGACCGATCTCAGCCACCCCTGTCAGGCGATGGCCGACATGATGACCGTCGAGGAGCGCACCGGCAAAGCCGTCGGCGACACCTGCTGGGCGTGGCTTGGTGACGGCAACAACATGGCGCATTCGCTGATCGAGGCGGCGAGCGTCATGGGCTTCGACCTCAGGCTCGGTGTACCGCACGGTTATGACCCCGATCAGGCGATCACCGCGACGGCGTGCGCGCGCGGCGGCCATGTTGATATCGTCCGGTCGGCCAAGGCGGCTGTGGAGGGCGCCGAAGTCGTCGTTACCGATACCTGGGTGTCGATGGGCCAAGCCGATAGCCGCGAAAAGATCGCCGCGATGACGCCGTTCCGGGTGACGCCGGAGGTCATGGCGGGGGCGGCCAGCGACGCGATCTTCCTCCACTGCCTCCCCGCCCACCGGGGCGACGAAGTGGTCGACGCTGTCATCGACGGCGCGCAATCGGCGGTGTGGGACGAGGCGGAGAACCGGCTCCACGTCCAGAAGGCGATTTTGCTGTGGTGCCTGGGGAAGATCGGCTGAGACGGGTTGACAAATAACCCATATGGCGATATCGCTGCATTATGGCTGTTCCACGTCCTGAGTTTTTCGCCGTGTTCCTGACGCAGCAGAAGCGGAAGCCTGATCCTGGGCTACAGTATCCTCTCCTTCCTCTCCTTCGACGCTTTTCCGCCAGTTTCACTCCGCCGAATCAGGCAGTCGAAGACCAAAAGAAGTCATTCCATGCTGTCCGTAACCGATACCATCGCCCCCGCCGCTGACCGCGCTTTGGGTTTCGCCGTTCCCGCCCGTGATGCCCGGGGGCGGCTGGTGCGACTCGACGCGTCGCTCAACGCCATATTGTCGGCGCATGATTACCCCGCCCCGCTGGCGCGGCTGCTGGGGGAGGCGCTGGTCCTGACGGCGCTGCTTGGGGCCACTTTGCGTGACGGCGCGGGGGGTGGCCTGACCATGCAGGCACAGGCGGGCGGCGGCGCAGTCGACCTGTTGGTGTGCGACTATCACGCCGGGCAATTGCGCGGTTATTTGCGCGTCGCCGACGCCGACAAGGCCGTCGATGGTGTCGATCTGCCGACGCTGTTCGGTGGCGGCCATCTGGCGATCACCCTCGATCCGACCGAGGCGAGCGAACGTTATCAAGGCATCGTGCCGCTGGAGGGCGCGTCGCTTACCGCCGCTGTCGAGGATTATTTCCGCAATTCCGAACAGCTGCCGACGCTGGTCCGTGCCGCCGTCACCGGCGATGCCGCGACCGGCTGGAGCGCGGGCGGGATGCTGCTGCAATACCTCCCCAAAGGCGAAATCGGCGGCGAACGCCACATCATCCGCGACGATAGCGGCCCCGAACTCGCCGATTGGCAGCATATGCGCGTGCTGGCCGGTACGGTGACGCCCGCCGAACTCACCGACCCGGCGCTGAGTTTCGAAACCCTGCTCTGGCGGCTGTTCCACGAGGAGGAAGTCCGCATTGCTGAAACCGTCGCCCCGTCGCGCGGCTGCCGTTGTTCGGCGGTCCATGTCCGCGATGTGCTGGCGCGCTTCCCGGCGGAGGAATTGGCGACGATGCGGCGGGATGACGGGACAATCGGCGTCGATTGCCAGTTCTGCGCACGGACGTTCACGGGGGATTTGTGATCCGGTTCTGCGTGATCGCGCTGCTGCTGGCAGCCCCCGCCGTCGCCTCGCCAGCGTCCGACGAGGTCATCGTGCGGCGCTTCTACCACAAGCTGGTCGACGAACGTGACGTCCGCGGCGCGTTCGCCCGCTACATCGCGCCGTCATATGTCGAACACAGCGGCGACGTCCCCGGCGGCACCATCGCGTCGAACATCGACTATATGACCGGTCTGTTGGCGCAGTCGCCGCAAGGCCGGGTCGACGTGCTGCGCACCGCGTCATCGGGCGGGCTGGTGTTTCTGCACAGCCGCTTCACGCCGGGGCCGGGCCAACAGCCGATCGCCATCGTCGAAATCTTCCGCGTCGCGCACGGCAAGATCGTTGAACATTGGGATGTCATCGCCCCGGTCAAGAACCCGCCGGTCAACCCCGTGTCGCCGTTCTGATGGCCGCGCCGCTCGCCGTTGTGCTTCTGTCGGGCGGACTCGATTCCACCACCGTCGCCGCCATCGCCAAGGCCGACGGCTACCGCATCCTCGCGCTGACTGTCGATTACAACCAGCGCCACCGCATCGAGCTCGCCCATGCCGCCCGCGTCGCCGCCGCCATCGGCGTCGAGCGCCATATCGTGCTGCCGCTCGATCTGCGCGGCTTTGGCGGGTCGGCGTTGACCGGCGATGTGGCGGTGCCCAAGGGCGGCGTCGAGCCGGGCATTCCGGTGACCTACGTTCCGGCACGCAACACCATCTTCCTGTCGGTGGCGCTCGGTTGGGCGGAGGCGGCGGGGGCTCGCGACCTGTTTATCGGCGTCAACGCGCTCGATTATTCGGGCTACCCCGATTGCCGCCGGGACTTCATCGCGGCGTTCGAAACCATGGCCAATCTCGCCACCAAGGCGGGGGTGGAGGGCGAGCGCTTCCGCGTCCACACGCCGCTGGCGGCGATGACCAAGGCCGATATCGTTCGCGAAGGGCTGCGCGTCGGGGCACCGCTGGAACTGACGTGGAGTTGTTATGACCCGTTGGACGGCAAGCCCTGTGGCGAATGCGATTCGTGCCGGTTGCGCGCGAAGGGGTTTGAAGAGGCGGGGATCGATGATCCGGCCCTCTAGCCCCTCCCCTTCTTCAGGGGAGGGGGACCGCGCGCTTTTTCAGCGCGTGGTGGAGGGGCGCGCCTTTGCGCGTTCTGCCGTGTTGAAGACGGAGACGGCGGAAGCCCGCCGCCCCTCCACCGCCGGAAGCGGCGGTCCCCCTCCCCTGAAGAAGGGGAGGAACCGGTGACCTACGCCGTCAAGGAACTTTACGTCACGCTGCAGGGCGAGGGCGCGCAGACCGGGCGCCGGGCGGTGTTCCTGCGCTTTGCCGGGTGCAACCTGTGGACCGGGCGCGAACAGGACCGCGCGACCGCCGTCTGCCAGTTCTGCGACACCGATTTTGTCGGCACCGATGGGCCGGGCGGGGGCAAGTTCACCACGCCCGATATGCTTGCCGCGGCGGCGGCGGCGGCGTGGGGGCTGGGCGATGATCACCGGCTGGTCGTCTGCACCGGCGGCGAGCCACTGCTCCAGCTCGACGCGCCGCTGATCGACGCGCTGCACGACTATGGCTTTCAGATCGCCGTCGAAACCAACGGCACGCAAGCGGCCCCGCCCGGCCTCGACTGGATCTGCGTCAGCCCCAAGGCCGATGCGCCGCTGGTGCTGACGACGGGCAGTGAATTGAAACTCGTTTATCCGCAGGCACTGGCGCAGCCCGAGCGCTTCGAAGCCCTCGCCTTTGACCATTTCTTCCTGCAGCCCATGGACGGCCCGCAGCGTGAGGCGAACACCCAGGCCGCCATCGCCTATTGCCTCACCCATCCGCAGTGGCGGTTGAGCCTGCAGACGCATAAGCTGACCGGGTTGCCCTAGCCGCGCCCGCGATATCCTGCGACGCCCTGATCGGGCACCCAAACCCCGTCCGGCACCGGACCTGACTGCCAGAACACATCGATCGGGATGCCGCCGCGCGGGTACCAATAGCCACCTATGCGCAGCCACGCCGGAGCCATCTCGGTGAACAGCCGCTGGCCGATGCCGACGGTGACGTCCTCGTGAAACCCGGCGTGGTTGCGGAACGATCCAAGAAACAGCTTCAACGACTTCGATTCGACAATGCGCTTGCCGGGCACATAATCGATGACCAGATGCGCGAAATCGGGCTGGCCGGTGACCGGGCACAGCGACGTGAACTCGGGCGCCGCAAAGCGCACCATATAGGCCGTGCCGAGGCGCGGGTTGGCCGGATAATCGAGAATCGCCTCCGCCGGGGACGCCGGGAGCCCGCTCGAACGGCCAAGATGCAGCAAATCTGTCATCGTGGGGCATGACATGGGGAAAAGCCGGGGCTATGTCACGCGCCAAGACGTAAACGGAGCAACGCATGACCCCGCTGGTGACCACCGAATGGCTCGCCGCCGAAATCGGCAAGAGCGACCTTCGCGTGATCGATGCGACGCTGTTCCTGGACGCGCACGGCAGGGACGCACGCGCCGAGTTCGAGGCGGCGCATATTCCCGGCGCGGTGTTCCTCGATCTCGATGAAGTCAGCGATACCGCGTCGGCACTGCCGCACATGCTGCCGTCGGCGGAGAAATTCGCCAGCCGCATGCAGGCGCTGGGCCTCGGCGATGGCAGTCGCATCGTGGTTTATGATAATTCGCCGCTCCATTCGTCGGCGCGGGCGTGGTGGATGCTGGTGCTGTTCGGCGCGCACGAGGTCGCCATCCTCGACGGCGGTTTTGCCAAATGGCAGGCCGAGGGGCGCGCGCAGGAAAGCGGCAAGCCCGTTATCCGCCACCGCCATTTCACGGTCTGGGCCGACAAGACCCTGGTCCGCGACATGGCTCAGATGACCGAAAACCTGCGCACCAAAGCCGAACAGGTCGTCGACGCGCGCTCGGCAGCGCGCTTCGCCGGGTCGGAGCCCGAGGCACGCGCGGGTTTGCGCAGCGGCCATATCCCGGGGGCCAAGAGCTTGCCCTCAACCAGCCTGTTCGACGCCGACGGCGGCTGGAAGCAGGGCGCAGCGCTGCAGGCGGAATATGATGCGGCAGGGATCGATCTCGGCAAGCCAGCCGTCGCCTATTGCGGATCTGGCGTGACTGCGGCGGTGCTGGCGTTCGGGGCGTATCTGCTCGGCCACAAACATGTGGCGATCTATGACGGGTCATGGACCGAATGGGGCGCGAGCGCGACCAATCCGGTCGTAACGGGTGCGTGATGCTGCCCCACCGCTAACCGGCGGTGACGGCACGCGGCTTGCTGAGGCTGGTCGCCATCACGCGCACGGTGTCGTCAACCCGCCGGTGTGGCACGCCTCGACAATCCTGTTCGACAGTTTGGCAGCGCTCGATGCCGCCATCGAAAAGCCGGACGCGGGGCTGTACTACGGCAGGCGCGGCACCCCGACGCAATGGGCGCTCGAGGATGCGTTGACGGCTCTGGAGCCGGGCGCGGTGGGCACGAAGCTGTTTGCCTCGGGCACCGCCGCCATCGCCACGGCATTGTTTGCCGTGGTCAAGGCAGGCGATCATATCCTGATAACCGACAGCGCCTATGAACCGACGCGGCTGTTCGCCGACCAGGTGCTCGGCAAGCTCGGCGTCACCACGAAATATTATGATCCATTGATCGGCGGCGGCATCGTGGCGCTGTGCCAGCCCAACACGACCGCGATCCTGATGGAATCACCCGGTTCTCTAAGTTTCGAAATTCAGGACGTGCCGGCCATCACCGCCGTTGCGCGGGCGCGCAAGATCGTCACGCTGTTCGACAACACATGGGCGACGGCGCTGCGCTTCCGGCCGATCGACCATGGCGTCGATCTCAGCATTCAGGCGCTGACCAAATATGTCGGCGGGCACAGCGATCTTATGATGGGCTCGGTGACGGCAACCAGGGCGCTATGGCCGCGGTTGAAGGCGGCGACGTACCGGCTCGGCCATGTGGTGTCGCCCGACGATGCGGCGCTGGCGCTGCGGGGGCTGCGGACGCTGCAGGTCCGGCTCGACCGACACGAGGCGAGCGCACTCAAAATCGCGCGCTGGTTGGAGACCCGGGCGGAAGTCGCGCGCGTGCTGCATCCGGCGCTGCCGTCGCATCCGGATCATGATCTCTGGAGCCGAGACTTTCACGGCGCGACCGGGCTGTTTGCATTTGTGCTGAACGGAGGGACGCGCGCCGACACCGCGGCACTCATCGACGACCTCGCGCATTTCGGCATCGGCTTTTCGTGGGGCGGGTTCGAATCGCTGGCGCTGCCGTCGGATCTCGGGCCGGTACGGACTGCTACGGTGCCGGCGCTCGAAGGACCGCTGATCCGCCTCTCCATCGGACTGGAGGAGGCGGACGATCTGATTGCCGATCTGGCGGCCGGGCTGGAGCGTTACGCGGCGCAGATCAAAGGCTGAGCAGCCGCCGAGCATCGGCGACGTGCAACACCTCGACCAGCTTGCCCTTGTAGGTCGTCACGCCCTTGCCCTCGGCGCGCGCCGCGTCCCATGCAGCGATCAGCCCGCGTGCCTCGTCCAGTTCAGCCCCGGACGGCGAGAATACCGTGTTGCACGGCGCGACCTGCGATGGGTGTATCAACGTCTTGCCGTCAAAGCCGAGCATCAGCCCCTGCCGCGCCTCCGCCTCAAAGCCGTCGGTGTCGCCGATGTCGGTGAACACCCCATCAAAGGCCAATACCCCCGCCGCGCGCGCCGCGACGACGATCGCCGACAAGCTGTAAAGCAGCGGCGTCCGCGCCGCGTCCGGCTTGGTCCGCAAATCCTTGGCAAGGTCGGCCATCCCGGCGACCAGCGCCGCCACGCCCGGCGTCGCAGCGATTGCCGGCGCATCGATGACGCCGCGCGGTGTTTCGATCATCGCCCAGACCGGTACGCCGCCAGCGCTTGCAGCGACCTGCCCTGCCTCGCTCGCCGAATCGACCTTGGGGACGACAACGGCCGCAAAGCCACCGGCGCGCGCCACAGCCATATCGGCATCGTGCCAGGGTGTCGCGCTCCCATTGACTCGCAGCAGCAGTTCGCGGCCACCCCAATCCAGCGCCGCTGCGGCGACGGCTGCGGCGCGCGCCATGTCTTTGGCGTCGGGCGCAACGGCATCTTCCAGATCAAGGATGACGCAATCGACCGGCAGGGTCCGCGCCTTCGCCACCGCCGATTCGCGGCTGGCGGGGAGGTAGAGGACCGAGCGGCGGCGGGTCATCGCCGCCGCGTCGCTCAAGCCGCCTTCAACCTCTTGTTGCAGGCACTCCAATACTGGGGCCATTTCAATCCGCCGGTCTTGCCCGCCGCCTTGTCGGCTTGCCACATCGCGCCGCACTTCTTGATGCGCTCACCCGCAGCGATTTGCCCGGGGGTTTTGGGCTTGCCCGACGCCATGGTTGTGCTCGTCGCCTTGGACGATGCGGCAGTCGGCTCGGGCGGTGTTGCCTCGGCGGCGGGAGCCGCCGGCTTGGGGCCGAACATCGACCCCAGGATTGACGGCTTGGCCGGAGCGGCGGGCGCTGCGGCCGCAGGTTTGGCTGGGGCTGCGGCCATCGGCGCGGCCGCGGGCTTTGCCGGCGCTGCCATCATCGGCGCGGGCGCGCCCTTCATGCAGGCGGTGCGGAAGGTTTCACGGTCCTTGCCGTGCAGCCCTTTGGCGGTCGCCTGATCGGAACAGGCTTTGGATGCGTCAGACTTGGGCGCAACGCCTTTGGCCGTGGGAGCGGGGGTCAGTGTCGCCATCGGCGCGGTTTTCACCACTTTTGCAGGCGCCGCTGCGGCCATCGGGGCCGCCGCAGGAGCTGCCGCCTTGCAACTTGCCATGAACGTCTCCCGATCCTTGCCGTGCAGCGCCTTGGCAGTGGCTTGCGTCGAACAGGCCTTGGACTCGGCGGTCTGGGCCGCAAACGCTGGTGCCGCGCCACACAGGGCGACCAAGGCAGCGGAGATGAGAAGACGGCGCATGGGCGGAACCTTTGCTGGGCTGTCGATACATAGAGCCTAGCGGGGGTTTCGTTCAGGGGGAAGTGCGATGGTAACGGATTGCCAATCCTTCATATATCGGCAGGATCACGCGGCGACGATGACCCCGTGACGCTTCTTGCCCGCCGATATCCGGGCACCGGGGCCGACCAGAGTGTCGTCAGCAACAACCGGTTCGCCGTCGATGCGCGCGCCGCCGCCTGCCACCAACCGCCTCGCGTCGCCCTTCGACGCGGCGAACTTCAGGCCGATGAGGGCGTCGAGGATGGTGATTGGGGCTGCTACGGCATGGCTGGGCAAATCCTCACCTGCGCCGCCTTCGGCAAAGGTTGCCCGCGCCGTCGCCGCTGCGGCCTCCGCCGCTTCCCGCCCCCGGCACAGCGCCGTGGCCTCGGTAGCAAGCACTTCCTTCGCGTGGTTGATCTCGGCACCTTGCAACGTCTCCAGCCGGGCGATTTCGGCCAGCGGCAGGTCCGTGAACAGCCTCAAGAACTTACCCACATCGGCATCATGGGTGTTCCGCCAGAACTGCCAGTAATCGAATCCCGGTAGCGACTCCTCATGCAGCCAAACCGCACCCGCCGCCGTCTTGCCCATCTTGGCGCCGTCCGCCGTGGTGATCAGCGGCGTCGTCAGGCCGAATGCCTCCTTGCTGTCGACTCGCCGGATCAAATCGGTGCCGTTGACGATATTCCCCCATTGGTCGCTGCCGCCCATCTGCAGTGTGCAGCCGTGGCGGCGGTTCAATTCCAGAAAGTCGTACGCCTGCAGGATCATGTAATTGAATTCGAGGAAGCTCAGTGGCTGTTCGCGGTCCAATCGTAGCCGCACGCTATCGAAGGTCAGCATCCGGTTGACGCTGAAATGCCGCCCGATGTCGCGGAGGAACGGGATGTACGCCAGGCCCGACAGCCATTCGTCATTGTCCGACATGATCGCTGCGTTGGGACCGTCGAAGTCCAGAAACCGCTCAAAAATGCGGCGGATGCTCGCCTTGTTGGCAGCGATCTTCGCATCGTCGAGCAGCTGCCGCCCCTCATCTTTGCCGCTGGGGTCGCCGACCTTGGTGGTGCCGCCGCCCATCAGCACGATGGGACGATGGCCGGATTGCTGGAAATGCCGCAGCATCATGATGCTGACCAGATTGCCTATGTGCAGCGACGGCGCCGTACAATCATAACCCACATACGCCGTGACCGGCCCGGCGACGGCGGCTTTGTCGAGCGCCTCCGCATCGGTGATCTGGTGAATGAAGCCGCGTTCGGCCAAAGTGCGCAGGAAGGATGAGGCGTAGGTCATGGTGCGGGCGCGGTTAGCATGAGCTTGGTGCAGGGCAAAATTCCTGGCCGAAGACTGAAAGGTGTTGGATGCTCGCAGTTGGACTGATGTCGGGGACATCGATGGACGGCATCGACGCGGCGCTGGTCGAAACCGATGGTGAGGGGGCCAATCGACGCATCGGGTTTCATTTTACCCCCTATGATACAGCGATGCGCGACCGGCTGCGTACGTCGTGCGCCAGAGCGCTGGCGCTGGAGCGACCCGGCCCCGATGCGCAGATCGACGCAACGGCGCAGTTGCTGACGCTCGCCCATGCCGATGCCGTTGCGGCGCTGCTTAAGGCGACCGGTGTACCTGCGACGGAGGTCGGCGTTATCAGCTTCCACGGTCAGACTATCGCTCACCGGCCAGATCGCGGCTGGACCTGGCAGATCGGCGACGGCGCGGTTCTGGCGCAACTGACGGGCATCCGCACGGTCAGCGACTTTCGTTCGGCCGATGTGACTGCAGGCGGTCAGGGCGCACCGCTCGCGCCGGGGTATCACCGGGCACTGGCGACCGGGTTGGAACGGCCCTTGGGGGTACTCAACATGGGCGGCGTCGGCAATCTCACCTGGTTCGGTGAGGATGGCTGGTTGAGCTTCGATACCGGCCCCGCCAACGCGCCGATCGATGACTGGGTACGGCAGGCGACGGGTGCCACCCGCGACGACGGCGGCGCCCTGGCGGCGGTGGGCAGCGTCCACTCCGATGTGCTCGATACTATGCTCGACAATCCGTGGTTCGACCTGCCGCCGCCCAAATCGCTCGACCGCGATGCGTGGAATGTGCAGGCCGTGCGCGGGCTGAACGCGGCCGATGGAGCGGCGACGCTGACCGCGTTCAGTGCGGCAACGGTGGCGCTGGCGCTGGCGCATGTGCCTGCGCTGCCCAAGCGGCTACTGGTTACTGGTGGCGGCCGCCACAATCCGACGTTGATGACGATGCTCAGCGACCGCACCGGCATCCCCTGCTACCCCGTCGAGGCGGTCGGCTGGCAGGGCGACGAACTGGAGGCGCAGGCCTTTGCCTGGATGGCGGTGCGCGTGCTGGCGGGCAAGCCGACGAGCTGGCCAGAGACGACAGGGGTGCCGGTGCCGGTCGTTGGCGGCGTGGTGAACCTGCCCGCCTAACCCTCGATCCGCAAAAACCGCGCTGCGTTATCGTGGAGGATCAGCCGCTTCTGCCGGGCGGTCAGGAAGGGTGCCTTGCGCACCCGCTCGATCGCCACGGCAATCGCATCGGGCCAGATCATGTTGTCCGATCCGAACATGATGCGTTGCTCCATCCCCGCGTCTACGAGGCGCTTGAGATAGGCGTAAAAATCCTTCTGCGTATAGGCATAGTCGAGGATGCCGATATCCACATAGAGCTGCGGATGGGCGTACATGACGGCGATCATCGCGTCGCCCATCGGCCAGCCGGCGTGCATTGCATAAAGGCGAAGATGTGGGTGGCGGAGCAGCACCGGTTCCAGCCGCAGCGGGTCACCCGCAGCCAGAGTATATTTGGGCGTGGCAAAATAGGCAGTGCCGGGCGGGCCGGGGCCAAGGTGGATGCCCACCGGGATGTCGAGCTCTTCGGCCAACGCAAAATAGGGTTCGAGCTTGGGGTCGTCGGGGGCAATCCCGACGTACTGCGCGGTAATTTCGCTCAGAGCCTTTAGCTTGCCCGCCGCATGGAGGGCACGCAGTTCGGCGATCGTCGGAAAGTCATCGGCTTGCCCGAATCCGGCTGACGACAGGACGCGGCCGGGCGAATGCGAGCGGAAATCCTCGACTGTTGCCGCATCGCCGCCCACCAGCGCCAGCATGTTATACCGCGTCAGCATGGCGAGGCCACGATCGCGAAGTTCGTTCGCATCGGTCGGCGCCGTCAGCACGTGCGAGCACTGGGGATGCGCCGTGAACCAGTCGAGGTAGGCCTCGATCGGCTTGCCCGGATCGCGCGGCGCCCAGTTGGTATAGGGCGCACAGACCTTACCGCCCGGCGGCCCCTCGGCATCGGGACGCTCGGCGTGAAAGTGCATGTCGATAACGGCGTAACGTGGCGCAGCGGCAAGCGGCGATGCGGCAAGCGCCGCCAAAAAAGCCACCCAGATCAGCCGCATTGACGCCCCCTTAGCCGGCGGCTCAGCGCCCGCCGTTGGCCAGTCGCATATCGAGATAACCGTCCACCCGACGCATCAGATCGACCATTTCATGTTCAAAGAAATGGTTCGCCCCTGGCACCGTCTGGTGTTCGATGGTGATGTGACGCTGCGTCTTCAGCTTGTCGACAAGCTTCTGCACCGACGCTCCGGTTACCACTTCGTCATTCTCGCCGTCGATGATGATGCCCGACGAAGGGCACGGCGCGAGGAAGGTGAAGTCGTACATGTTGGCGGGCGGCGCGATCGAGATGAAGCCCTTGATCTCCGGGCGGCGCATCAGCAGCTGCATGCCGATCCACGCCCCAAAGCTGAAGCCGCCGACCCAGGTCGTCCGTGCTTCGGGGTTGAACTGCTGCATCCAGTCGAGAGCGCTGGCGGCGTCGCTCAATTCGCCGATGCCATTATCGAAAACGCCCTGGCTGCGCCCGACGCCACGGAAGTTGAAGCGGAGCGTGGCAAAGCCGCGCCGCACAAAGCTGTTGTACATCGCCATCACGATGGGGTGGTTCATCGTGCCCTGTTGCGGGTGCGGCTGAAGCAGGATGGCAACCGGGGCACGGGGCACGGCGGCGGGCTGGTAACGGCCTTCGAGCCGACCTTCGGGGCCGGTGAAAATCACTTCGGGCATGGACGGCCTTTATGGACTGTGTGGCGCAGGGCGCGGCTTCACCCCTATATGAGACCGATGGACGGAATCGCAATCAAAAGCGCGCACAGGCCGTGACGGTCTATCTCGACCATGCCGCGACGACCCCGGTGTGTGGCGCGGCGAGGGAAGCGATGGCCGAGGCGCTGGCGGTGATCGGCAATCCGTCGTCGGTGCATTCGGGCGGGCGGGCGGCGAATGCGCTGCTGGAGGGCGCGCGCGACCGGTTTGCGGACTGGGCGGGAGTGGCACCGGCGAGTGTCGTGTTCACCAGCGGTGGGACGGAGGCGCTGGCACTGGCGTTGAACGGGGCGGGTGCGGGACGGGTATTGGTGTCGGCGACCGAGCATTCGGCGGTTCTGGCGGCGCGGCCTCACGCGGCCATCGTGCCGGTCGATGCGGACGGAGTTGTGGATTTGACGGCTCTTAAAACGATGTTGGCCGAAACTCCCCGCGTCCGTCAGCATGATGGTGTTTTGGCCGCAGTCCAGTACGCCAACAATGAAACCGGGGTTGTCCAACCGATTGCCGCTATCGCTACTATCGTCGCGGAAGCCGGCGCCCGCCTTCTTGTCGATGCCGTGCAAAGCGCGGGCAAACTACCATTACCCGACGCCGACTTCATCGCCATTTCCGCTCACAAACTCGGCGGACCTCCGGGCGTTGGTGTGTTGATCGTCCGTGATCCGGCTAAGCTCAGCGCCATCCAACGCGGCGGCGGGCAGGAGCGCGGGCTGCGTGGCGGGACGCCGAACCTGCCGGGCATCGCCGGATTCGCGGCGGCGCTGGGGCGGGCTGTCGATTGGGATGCGGCGATGACGCTGCGGAACGGCCTCGAGACCCGCCTGCGCCGCGACTGGCCCGATGTCGTCATCCAAGGTGAACACGCGCCCCGCTTGCCCAACATCAGCTCCATCCGCCTCCCTGGCGTTGCCGCGCAAACCCAGGTGATGGCGCTCGATCTTGCCGGGTTCATGGTGTCGGCGGGCGCGGCATGTTCGTCGGGCAAGGTCACCGAGAGCCATGTGTTGCGGGCGATGGGCCTTGGCGCGGCGGCAGGCGAGGCGATCCGGGTGTCGCTTGGGCCGGAGACGAAGGGGAATGAAATCGACACCTTCGCCGACGCATGGTTGGCAATGGCGGCGCGTCTTTCGCCCCAGCGGGCAGCGGCATGACCCGCCCGATCTACCTCGATTACGGTGCAACAACGCCGCTCGATCCGCGCGTCGCGGCCGCGATGGAACCTTGGGGCGTCGCGCATTATGGCAACCCGCACAGCGCTCATCCGTGGGGTTATGAGGCGCACGCTGCCGTGGAGATTGCGCGCAACCATGTTGCCGCGTTGCTTGCCGCGCCGCCCGAGACCGTTACCTTCACCAGCGGCGCGACCGAGGCGGTCAATTGGGCGCTGAAGGGCGTGCTGACCGCACCAGGCCAATCACGCCGCCGCATTGTGACGCTTGCGACCGAACATAGCTGCGTGCTGGAAACCGCGCGCTATCTCGAATCGCTTGGCGCGCAGCTGACTGTCGTGCCGGTGCGCGCCAACGGTATCGTCGAGCTCGGCGATCTCGAGCGCGCGCTGGGTGAGGACGTGGCGCTTGTCTCGGTCATGCTGGTCAACAACGAGATTGGTGTCATCCAGCCGATCGCAGATGTTGCCGCGCTCGCACACCGGGTAGGGGCAGTCATGCACTGCGACGCAGCCCAAGGGTTCGGTAAGATCAGCTGCCGGGTCGATGATCTTTCCGTTGATTTGCTGTCACTTACCGCGCACAAAATCTACGGCCCGAAGGGCATTGGTGCACTTTATCGCCGCCCGTTCACAATGCTGACGCCGCTCCTCCACGGTGGCGGGCAAGAGGATGGCCGGTCGGGCACGCTGCCGACGGCATTATGCGTAGGGCTGGGCGAGACGGCGCGGATCGCGGGCGAAACCATGGCGGCAGACCAAGGCCATGCCGACGCCTTGCGCGACCGGTTGCTCGCCGGGCTCGCAGTCCCTTACCGCATTAATGGAGCACTCGACTGCCGCTGGCCAGGCAATCTCAGCCTGTCGTTTCCCGGCACCGGTGACGTGCCGCTGCTTCCCCTGCTGCCGGGTCTCGCGCTGTCGTCGGGGTCGGCCTGCGCCGCTGTCACCGGTCGCCCTAGCCATGTTCTGACTTCGTTGGGTCTGAATGATGCCGAAGCGCGCGCCGCCATCCGCATTGGCTTCGGACGCTTTACAACTGAAGCTGACATCACCGCGGCAGCGGCGCAGATCAACGCGGTGGTCGATGCCCTCAAAAGGCGCGCCGCATGACCCGCATCCGTTTTGTCTCTGCCGACGGCGCGCGCGAATCGGTCGTAGAGGCGGCGGTCGGTTCCCGGTTGCTCGACATCGCGCAGACCGCAGGCCAGCCACTCGAGGGCACTTGCGAGGGTGCGATGGCCTGTTCGACCTGCCACGTCCTGATCACCGGCCCCGACGCCGCAAAGCTGCCGCCGCCGTCGGAGGAGGAGGAGGACATGCTCGATTTTGCACTCGGGGCAGGTCGGGCGTCGCGGTTGGCGTGCCAGATCAGGCTGACGGAGGCGATCGGGGAATTGGTCGTGCGGATGCCCCCGGGTTCAGTGGATATGAGCCGCCGCTAATCACCGCCCTTGCCCGGAACTTGCTCATCCCCCATATCACCCTCGGGAGTCGGGCGGGCAGTGCTCTCGCCAACCCGGTCAGGTCCGGAAGGAAGCAGCCGTAACGAATTCGTGCTGGGTCGTTCCCGGCTCCCACCCTTTGCCGTGACGAATTGTGGGGGTGCGGGGTGACCCGCAGCGTCCTATATCTTCGTCATGTCTGACGCCGCCGAACAACTTTACAACACCCGGATCCTGCGACTGGCCGCAGCTACGGCCAATGTGCGGCGGCTGGACGCGCCGATGGGCAGCGCGGTGAAGGTGTCGCCGGTTTGCGGCAGCCGGGTGACAGCAGATGTCGATCTCGACGCCGATGGCCGAATCGCCGCGCACGGACAGGAGGTTCGCGCCTGTGCACTCGGGCAGGCGGCGGCGACGCTGGTTGGGGAGCAGGCGATCGGACGGTCGCCGGACGAACTCGCGGCGGCACGCGCCGAACTTGCCGAATGGCTGGCGGGGCGCAGCGAGACCGAACCGTCTTGGCCGGGCATGGAAGTTTTCGCGCCTGCTCGCCCGCACCGTGCGCGCCATCCGTCGATCCTTCTGGCGTTCGACGCAGCGATTGCAGCCGCAGAGATGGCGGGTGACGCGCACGTGAACCGCGGCTAAGGTTGTCGACGACGCCGAACACGGCGCGTGGAGGAACGATCATGCAGTCACGCGAAATCCGCCTGAAATCCCGCCCCGCCGCCATGCCCGGTACGGATAACTTCGACCTCGCCACTGTCGATCTGGCCCAACCCGGCGCTGGCGAGGTGTTGGTGCGCAACCGCTGGATGTCGGTCGATCCCTATATGCGCGGGCGGATGACGGACCGGGCGAGCTATGTGCCGCCATTCGAAATCGGCAAGGCGCTGCAGGGTGGGGCGATCGGCGAGGTCGTCGCTTCGCACAACGATGGTTATGCGCCGGGTGATCTGGTGTCGACGATGAACGGCTGGCGCGAGGCTTTTGTCGGCAAGCCCGACATGATGTGGCAGAAACTGCCCAAGCTGGAAGGCGTGCCCGATCAGGCGTTTCTGGGTGTGCTCGGGATGCCGGGGCTGACGGGCTATGCCGGGCTCCTTGAAATCGGTCAGCCCAAGGAGGGCGACACGGTGTTCGTCTCGGGTGGCGCGGGGGCTGTCGGTTCCGTCGTCGCACAGGTCGCCAAGATCAAGGGCTGCACCGTCGTCGCGACTGCTGGAACTGACGAGAAATGCGATTGGCTGCGCAGTGCCGGTGTCGACCACGCCATCAACTACAAGACCTGCGGCTCGCTCCTCGACGCCGTTCGTGCTGCCGCCCCCAAGGGTATCGACGTGTATTTCGACAACGTCGGCGGCGAGCATCTGGAGGTTGCCATCGAGGTTGCGCGGCAAGGCGCTCGCTTCGCCGAATGCGGCATGATCGCCCAATATAACAGCGGCGACCCCGCGCCCGGCCCGCGCAACATGATCCAGATTGTCGGCAAATCGCTGCGTATTCGTGGCTTTATCGTGATGGAATTCGCCCCCCTGCAGCCGCGCTTCATGGCCGATATGGCAGGCTGGATCGCGGGTGGCCGGATCAAGTGGGAGGAGACCGTGATGAAGGGTATCGACCAGGCCCCCGCAGCATTCATCGGTCTGTTCAGCGGCGGCAACACCGGCAAGATGCTGGTCAAACTCTAGGCTGCGCGCGGGTTACCTGAACGGCGGCTCATCAAAGGCCCGGAGCTTGCGCGAATGCAGGCCCGGGCCAGCGTCGCGGAGGCGAATCATCGCTTCGATACCGATGCGTAGATGTTCTGAAATGGCGCCTTCGTAGAAGCGGTTGGCTTGACCGGGCAATTTGATCTCCCCGTGCAGCGGCTTGTCGGAAACGCATAGCAGCGTCCCGTACGGCACGCGGAAACGATAGCCCTGCGCCGCCACTGTCGCTGATTCCATGTCGACCGCGACCGCGCGCGACTGGTTGAAGCGCAGCGCCGAGCGGCTGAAACGCAGCTCCCAGTTGCGGTCATCGGTGGTGACAACGGTGCCGGTGCGCAGCCGGGGCTTCAGAGCCTCACCACGCGCCCCGGTGACGAATTCCGCCGCCGCCTGCAACGCCTGTTGAACTTCGGCGAGCGCCGGCACCGGAATTTCGGGCGGCAGCACATCGTCGAGAACATGGTCGTCGCGCAGATAGGCATGGGCGAGTACATAGTCGCCGATTGCCTGACTCGGCCGCAGCCCGCCACAATGGCCGATCATAAGCCAGGCTTCGGGGCGCAGCACGGCGAGATGATCGGTAATCGTCTTCGCGTTGGCCGGGCCGACGCCGATGTTGACCAGCGATATACCTTTGCCGCCCGGAGCGGTCAGGTGCCAAGCCGGCATCTGGTGCCGCCGCCACGCGCTGTCGGCGGCAGCGCGGTCGGGCGATGGGTCGGCGGCGGTAATCGTCAGCCCGCCTGGGCAAGCCAGCCGGTCGTAATCGCCATCGGCCAACGCGGCGCAGCCCCAGCGCACGAACTCGTCGACATAGCGGTGATAGTTGGTGAGCAGGATGAAGTGCTGGAAATCCTCGGTCTCCGTGCCGGTGTAATGCTTGAGCCGGGCGAGTGAGAAATCGGTGCGCGGCGCGTCGAACAACGCCAGCGGCAGCGTATCGCTGCGGCTTTCGTCCCACAGGCCATCAGCAAGTTCGTCACCAATCCTCGACAGCTCAGTCGTCGGGAAATGCCGCGCCAACTCCGACGCTGCGGCAGTGTCCAGATTGAGCCCTGCGCCATCAAGCACATAGGGATAGGGGATTTCACACTCGGACCGTCCGGCGGTGATCTCCGCGCCGTAATCGGCCATCAGCAGGTCGAGCTGCTCGATCAGATAGCTGCGGAACAGTGCCGGGCGCGTAACCGTCGTCGCATAATCGCCGGCGCGGTTGAGCCGGGCAAACGCCCGCACCTGACGTGGCGAGCCGCCACCGCCAAAGCGCAGTCGCAATTCGGGGTAGCACCAGTCGCCGCTTGCCCGCGCCCCGGCATCGGGAGCGATACCGTCGTCTATCCAGCGAGCCAGGGCGGCGCGCAGTGCGGCGGTTGCTTCGGCATGAATGGCGGTTAGCCGGTCGACAAGGGATGCAGCGGTTTCGGTCATCATCTGGCCATGCCCGATTGTGCGCGGGCGGCGCAACCGCGAGCCATAACATTTGAATGCGGCCCCGGTGGCTGGCACCGGGTGAAGCTGCCAATGTGGCCTAGGAACCTTTCGGTCGCGAAACGCTTTGTGCATTGCACTTTATGGCTCCATATTCCCCCAAGTGACCGAAACAGCGACCCTTGCCGTGACGGAGGAAGGCGGCGGCCGACTGGTTCGCGCCGCCGGAAAGCTGACGATCGCACATTTGGCCGGAATCGCGGCGGCTCGTTCGGCGCTCGTTCCGGACGGGCGCAAACTGACCATCGACCTGACCGATGTCGAACGGCTCGACACATCCGGTGCCTGGATCATTCACACGCTTAAGCGCGATTTCGAGGCGGCTGGGGCGGAAACCCACATCGTTGGCTGTACCTCGGATACGGAGCGGCTGATCAATGAGGTCGCCGCCAACGATACGTCGATGAAGGTCCGCGAACCCCGCGCAAGGAAGCTCAACCACCGCATCTATCTGCGGCTGGTTCGCATCGGTGAAGCGGCATTCCATGTGGCCCATGGCTTTGGCGGGTTTCTGGCGTTTCTTGGCCAGACACTTCTGGTGCTCGGCGGCACGCTCATCGGACGCCGGCAGCTGCGATGGAACGCCGTCATCCACCAGATGGAGGCGGTCGGCGTCAATGCGCTTGGCATCGTCGGGCTGCTGTCGTTCCTGGTCGGGCTCGTGCTGGCGCAGCAAGGCGAGGTCCAGCTGGCTCAATTTGGAGCCGATGTTTTCGTCGTTAATCTGATCGGCCGCTCGACGGCACGTGAACTCGGCATCTTGCTGACCGCGATCATGGTTGCCGGGCGGTCGTCATCGGCCTTCGCGGCGCAGATCGGTTCGATGAAGCTGAACGAAGAAATCGACGCGATGACGACCATCGGCATGTCGCCGAGTGAGGTGCTTGTGGTGCCGCGCCTCATCGCGATGGTGCTGATGATGCTCCTCCTTGGTTTCTACGGAGTGGTCATGGCGATCCTTGGCGGTGGATTATTCTGCTGGGTACAACTCTCGATGCCCCCCGTGACTTTTTTCCACCGCCTGCAGGAAGTGACGCCGGTCAGCGATCTTGTCATCGGGCTTATCAAGGCACCGATATTCGGGCTGATCATCGCCGTCATGGGCTGCTTTCAAGGCATGCAAGTAACGGGCAACGCTGAATCGGTTGGCGAACGTACCACCAGGGCAGTTGTTGAATCGATCTTTCTGGTCATCGTCCTCGACGCGTTTTTCGCGGTCTTCTTTAGCGCGCTGGGCTATAATTGATGCAACACGCGCCGGTTCAAGATGGAAAAGACACCGAAGGCGATATCGTCATTCGCATCCGCGGTCTCGAAAATGGCTTTGGCAAGCAGGTTGTGCACGAGGACCTTGATCTCGATGTTCGACGCGGCGAGATTCTTGGTGTTGTCGGCGGCTCCGGCACCGGCAAATCGGTCCTGATGCGGACGATCCTGGGCCTTCAGCAGCAGCGCGCCGGCACGATCGAGGTGCTGGGCCAGGATATCGCCAGCATTGACGCGGCGCAGACCAAGGATATTCGCCGCCGCTGCGGCGTACTGTTTCAAGACGGTGCGCTGTTCACGTCGCTGACCGTCGCCGAGAATATCCAGGTCCCGATGCGCGAATTCTTTGACCTGCCACCCGCGTTGATGGACGAGATTTCGGGCTTCAAGGTGTCGATGGCCGGACTTCCCGCAGACGCTGGGCCGAAATTTCCGTCGCAGCTGTCTGGCGGAATGAAGAAGCGCGCTGGGCTGGCTAGAGCGCTGGCGCTCGACCCGCAGATTCTGTTTCTCGATGAGCCGACCTCCGGCCTCGATCCGATCTCGGCTGCCGGCTTCGATGAATTGATCAAGGTTTTGAAGGAGACCTTGGGTCTCACGGTCTTTCTGATCACCCACGATCTGGATACGCTGCACGCGATCTGCGACCGCGTTGCCGTGCTTGCCGACAAGCATGTGATCAAGGTCGGAACGATCCCGGAACTATTGACGTTTGATCACCCATGGGTGCGTGAGTATTTCAGTGGGCCGCGCGGGCGTGCGGCCTTGAGCCAAAATTCGGGGCAAACCAAGACAATGGAACCAGCCTGATGGAAACGCGCAGCAGCTACGCGCTTGTCGGCGGCATCGTCGTCGCGGGAATCGTCGCCCTGTTCATCGCTATCCTTTGGTTGTCGCGCTTTTCCGGTGATGAGAAGCAGATCTTCGACATCTTCTTTAAACAGTCGGTCAACGGCCTCGCCGTCGGCTCGCCGGTGGCCTTCAGCGGCGTGCCCGTCGGCAAGATCGACGACATCAAACTGTTGCCCAATACGCCGCAATTTGTCCGTGTCCGCATTTCAGTCAATAAGGATGTGCCGGTTCTAAAGGGCACCACGGCGGCGGTCGAAGGCGTCGGCTTTACCGGGGTCAGCCAGATCCAGCTGGCCGGGGCGATGCAGGGTGCCGAGCCGATCACCGAGCCGGGACCCTATGGCGTCCCCGTCATTCCTCCGCGCTCTGGCGCTCTCGGTCAATTGCTGGCCTCCGCCCCTGAACTACTCAACAATATCTCCAAGCTAACCGACCGGATGAGCGAGCTTCTCAATCCCGAAAACCGTCAGTCGATGGCCAATATCCTGCATAACGCCGACCGGGTCACCGGCGCGCTTGCTGATCGGGGGCCGGACATTGCGGCGGCGCTCGCCGAAACCCGGACGACCCTGTTGACCGCGCAGGCGACGCTGAAGCGCATCGACACGCTCGCTGGCAGCGCCACCACGTTGCTCGACCGTGACGGCAGGCCGCTGGTTGCCGATCTGCGTGCGACTGTTCGCTCGGCGCAGCAGACGCTGGCCAAAGTCGACGCGCTGACCACCAGCGCCAAGCCTGGCATTGATGCGCTGACGACTCAGACCATCCCGGAGGTTGGGCAGTTAGTTCGCGATTTGCGGGGCGTAACAGCCAATCTCGGCGCGATTTCGGCCAAGCTCGATGAGGACCCGGCGGGCGCCTTGATCGGTGGACGGACCCTCCCCGATTACGTTTCCCCCAAGGCGGAGAAGGCAAAGTGAAGAGAGTAATTGCGCTCGCTGCTGTCCTTGGCCTCACAGCCTGTGGCCCGCTGGTTCAGATTGGCGGCAATGCCAAGCCGCCGGTGTCGCTGCTGACGCTGCGCGCAACGGCCCAGCCCGACGCAGGTTTGCGCCAGGCCAGATTCACCATTGGCGTCGAAGTGCCGTCTGTACCAGGCCCGTTGCAGACACTGCGCATTCCGGTCGTTACCGCCGACACGCAGGTGACTTATCTCAAGGCGGCGACCTGGGCCGAACAGCCCAACAAGCAATTCGCCCGAGTCGTCGCCGACACGCTGAGCGCTCGGGGGTACGGCGTTGTCGACCTCGGACAGTCGGCGAACGCGCCGCAGCGGCGACTGACAGGCCAGCTGCTCGACTTCGGACTCGATGTGCGCAACGCTGCGCAGCCGGTGGTGCGCGTGCGTTTCGATGCACAGTTGAGCAACCCTCTCCGCTTGCAGCGGTTCGATGCGACCGAACCCGTACTTGATCAGTCGCCGGAGGCTGTAGCCGCAGCACTCAACCGCGCAGCCAATCGCGTCGCGCTCGACGTCGCCGCCTGGATCAGCAGCTAACTCGCCAGCACCATCCGCGCCTGGCTGGCCAAATGTGCCAGCATCGCAGTCGTCGGCTGGCCTCCCGTCCGGGCCCGGCGAACCGGAGCGGCAATCCGAGCAACCTGATCGTGATGGCCCGACAGCCAGGCACTGACAGCCGCTTCGGGGTCCTCTCCGTTCCCCACGATCCGCCGGACAAGGTCCAGGCGCAGTTGTTCAAAATCACGCACCAGCCCGGCTTGCAGCAGCCTCTCCCAAGGGTCGGTTGGGTTAAGCCCGGCAGCCGCACCCTTGGCCCAATCGAGACCGGTGGCATCGCCCAGCGTCGTATAGGCGATTGCCGTGGCAGCTTCTGGGGCGCCCAGATCGCCAGCCAACAGTCCGACGCCGACGGCACCGTCCAATGCCGCGATTCGAACGAGCCGCGCCGCAATGCTGTTGGGAGCGCCGCGCCCCTTTAGCGACGCTGCCAACCGGTCAAGTTCGGCGCGCGGTTCAGGCCGCAGCACCGTGTCGAGCGCGTCGCCGAGCCGGGCGATACCAGGCTTCAGCCGTTCGACAAGCTGGGACGGCGTCAGCTTGCCGCCCGAGCGCAGCAGGTCGGCAATCTGGTCACGCAGCGCAGCGACGGCGGCGACATGGAGGTCAAGATGGACCGGACCGGGGACGTCCGCCGCGTCAATTGCGGCCCAGAGCCTGCGGAAATCGAACAGCTCACGTGCTGCCACGAACGCCGCCGCGACACTGGCCAGTGGTACGTCGAGTTCCTCTGCCAGTTCGAATGGCAGCGTCAGGCCAGCGCGATTGACGAATTCGTTGGTCAATTTGGTTGCGATCAGTTCGCGCCGCAGCCGGTGGCGGTCGATCGCGGGACCGAAGCGCGTCTGCATCGCCGACGGAAAAGCGGCGTGGAGATCGGGAACCAGCAGCGCATCATCGACCAAGCTGTCGACGACGACCGAATCGTAGATCGCCATCTTGGCATAGGCCATGACAACGGCGAGTTCCGGGCGTTCGAGTTGGCCGCCATCGCGCAGGCGCGCACGCAGCGCTTCGTCGGACGCCAGCCCCTCCACGGCGCGGTCGAGTTCTGCGGGGCCGGTTTCGAGCGTCTGGATCAGCCGCATCTGTCCCGGCAGTGCCGCCGCGCCGCCGCGTTCGGCGATGCTCAGCGCCTGGGTTTGGAGAATATTGTCGGACAGCACGAGCATGGCGACGTCGTCGGTCATCTCGGCGAGTAGCACATTGCGCGCCGCCTCGTTGAAGCGTCCGGCGGTGACTTCGGCGTTGAGAGCGATCTTGATGTTGACCTCGTTATCCGAACAGTCGACGCCTGCCGAATTGTCGATAAAATCGGTATTGATCCGACCGCCGCCTTCGGCAAATTCGATCCGTCCGGCCTGGGTGACGCCAAGGTTAGCGCCCTCGCCAACAACGCGCGCACCGATACCTTGGCCATTGATGCGGTGGGCATCATTGGCGCGGTCGCCGGCGTCGGCGTTCGACTGGTTAGCGGCTTTCACGTAGGTGCCGATGCCGCCGAACCACAGCAGATCGACCTTCATCATGAGGATCGCGGTGATGATCGCGGACGGCGACAGGCTGTCGGCGTCGACGCCAAGAATCGCGCGGACCTCGGCCGAAAGCGGGATCGACTTCATCGAGCGTGGGAAGACACCGCCACCCGTTGAAATCAGGGTCTTATCATAGTCGTCCCATGACGAACGCGGCAAAGCAAACATGCGCTCGCGCTCGACGAACGATCGGGCCGCGTCGGGATCGGGGTCGAAGAAAATGTGGCGATGATCGAAGGCCGCGACCAGACTGATCATTTTGGACAGCAACATACCGTTGCCGAAGACGTCGCCCGACATGTCGCCGACACCTGCCACCCGCACCGGATCGGTTTGGACATCGACGCCAAGTTCGCGGAAGTGGCGCTGGACCGAAATCCATGCCCCCTTGGCGGTGATCGCCATCGCCTTGTGGTCATAGCCAAAGCGACCGCCCGAGGCGAAGGCGTCGCCCAGCCAGAAACCATGCGCTTCGGCGATGGCGTTCGCAGTGTCCGAAAATGTCGCCGTGCCCTTATCGGCGGCGACGACGAGATAGGGGTCGGGCGCGTCGTGGCAGACGACATCGGGGGGCGGGATATTGGTCCCGTCAGCGGCGAGATTGTCGGTCAGCGACAGCAGCGCGCGGACGAAGACCTTGTAGCTTTCGGTGCCCTCGGCCAGCCAGGCGTCGCGGTTCGCCGGTGCCGGCAGCTGCTTGGGATAATACCCACCCTTGGCGCCGGTTGGAACGATGACGGTATTCTTAACCTTCTGCGCCTTGACGAGCCCCAGCACCTCTGTGCGGAAATCATCGCGTCGGTCGGACCAGCGCAGTCCGCCGCGCGCAATAGGCCCACCGCGTAAATGAATGCCCTCGACGCGCGGACTGTAGACCCAGATTTCGCGATACGGCACCGGCGGCGGGAGATCCGGGACCTGATGGCTATCAAGCTTGAACGCCAGCGCCTCTGGACCGCCGGGAACGAAAGCGTTGGTCCGCAAAGTCGCGTTGATAACGGCGCGGTAGAGGCGGAGAATACGGTCGTCGTCGATGGCAGCGACATCGGCGAGACGAGCCTCGAAACTGGTCAGATAGCCGCCGCAGCCCGCATCGCGGTCGCCCTCAACTGGACCGAAGCGGCAACGGAACAGCGCGACGAGTTCGCGGGTCAGGGCCGGATAACGACGCAGCGCGTCGACGACGGTCAGCAGGCCATAGGCAACGCCGGTCTGGCGCAAATAGCGGAAATAGGCGCGCAGCCACCCCGCTTCCTCTGCCACCAGTCCGACACCTACGGTCAGTGCGTTAAACGCGTCATTTTCTTGTGCACCGGTCAGCACGGCGGTCAGGGCCGGTTCTACCCGAGCCTTCAACGCCTCAAAGTCCGTAAGCGCTGCCGGATCAGCAACTTCGACCAGAAAATCATGGATCCAGCCAAGCTTGCCCCCACCAAGATCAAAGGGAAATTCCTCGATCACCCGCAGCCCAAAATTTTCGAGCACCGGAACCGCCTCGGACAGCGGAATGACTTGGCCAAGGCGGTAAATCTTCAGTCGCAACTGGTTTGCCGCGTCGCCGTCACGTCGCGATAGTCGCACAGCGCGCCCCGCCTCGCCATCGAGGCTGGCCAACGCCAACAGATCGGTCGCGGCTTCTGCTGCGCTGTGTTGCGCGCGATAACTGGTCGAAAATGCCTTCCCGTGGCTGATCGTCAATCGTGCGGCCTTTTGCGGCCCCGCAGCCGATAGCAATGCAGATTCCAGCGCCTCGTCCCAGCCACGCACAAGCTGAACCAGCCGCGCGTCGAGCGTTGCCTCGTCGAGCAACGGGGCGCCTTCGGGGACATCAATGATGTAATGGACCCGCGCCAGACCCTCGGCGCGCAGCTCCACTTCATAGCGGGCCAGCGTGCCGCCCGCAGCCTCGGTCAACATCCGCCCGACGTTCTCGCGGAC
The DNA here is from genome assembly GCA_038211945.1 of Sphingomonadales bacterium. Taxonomy (GTDB): domain Bacteria; phylum Pseudomonadota; class Alphaproteobacteria; order Sphingomonadales; family Sphingomonadaceae; genus Sandarakinorhabdus. Next base: position 5,511 of record JBBQVA010000002.1, on the reverse strand, counting down.
GCCGCTCGTATAACTGTCGCGCGGCACATAAACCAGGATCGAGGCAAACCGTCCGAAGGCATCGGTACGAACAAACAGCTTGGGTCGCGGTCGGTCGAGCAGCGACATCAGCCCCAGTGCCATGTGCTGCAAACGCTCGGCGGAAACTTCGAACAGCTCCTCGCGTGGAAAGTCCTCGAGTACATGCAAGAGCGCCTTGCCGGTGTGCCCCGATGGAGCGAAGCCCAACGCATCAACGACAGCGGCGACCTTGCGACGCAGAAGCGGGACTTGGCGCGGCGATGCAGCCAGTGCGGCGGAGGTATACAGTCCCAGAAAGCGTGTCTCGCTGATCACCCGGCCCTGCCGGTCGAAGCCCTTGACCGATACCAGATCGGCGTTGACCCGCCGATGGACTGTCGACAGCGCGCCGGCCTTGGTGATGATAAGCGGTTCGGGCGAAGCAAGCAGCCTTTTCAGCCCCGGCGGCACCGCCCCCCCCGCGCTCCAGATCGGGTAGCTGGCGTCACGCAACAGCCCGAGGCCGGCCGCAGTCGTGGGCTGCATCGCCGGATCCTCGAGGTCTCCAGCCAGCTCGTAATGCCGTACGCCCAGAAGCGTAAAATTATCGGCTGCCAGCCAGTCCAGAAATGCAATCGCTTCGGCATTCTGATGCGGCGCGATTGGCGGCGGACAATCGTGCAGAGCCTTCGCCGCCAGTTTCAGCTCGCCGAGCATTGCCGGCCAATCCGCCACTGCCGCGCGAACGTCAGACAGTACAGCTTTCAATGCCGCTGCAAGCTCGGTTCGCGCTTTGGCGGGAGCACGTTCAAGCTCGATATAGATCATCGATTCGCGGGTAACGCTCGTCGCCTTTGCGCCCGAGGCAATGCCCAGAACCTCGACAAGCCGCCCGGCCTCGTCACGGCGCAGATCGACGACCGGGTGTAGCAATCGCTCGATCGCCAGTCCTTCTGCGGTGATCGCGCCCGAAACCGAATCGACCAGAAACGGCATGTCGTCGCCGATAATCGCCAGCCCGAGCCGACGTCGACCGCCCTCGGTTGGCGCCGACTCAAGCTCCACAACCGTATCACCTGCCGCGCGCACCGCTGCTGATCCGGCGACGAACGACGCGATGGCACTGCGCCCTCCTGCATCCAGGCCCTCCACCTCGCCCGGTAGCGCTGCATCGAACAGCGCTGCGGCAAGCGCCAGCTCCCCGAGCGGCGCATTTTCTGCCGCCTTAGTCTTCGTTGCCACGCCGATGCTCCTGCGCTGTGCGGGCGCACTTATGCGTCGCGCGACTGCCATTCGGCAAGCAGATGCGCCAATCATGTTGCGTTTCGAGGCGCGAAAGGGTCGATCTGATCGCCGCTTCGCACAAGGCGCAGCGCCGACGTCAGCTGGCGGCGCAGACGCTTGGTCGCAGCCCGGTCGAGCACTTCGCGCCAGCTCAGAACGATCTGAACCATCTCATCGCCGCCGACCGTCACTGGCAAGGCAACGCCGCGTGCCATCACTTGGCTGTCGGTCGGGCTGGCCAGGCAAGCCTCGAACGGCACCGGCTCGGGCACAATTGCTATCAGATGGACAGACGCGAGGATTTCGGCGGCAAGACCCGCGCGCCCCTCAAGCGTCATGCCGACCGCCAGTCCAAACGTCGCGACGACGTCATTCCCTGCCTCGATCACATGTGGTGCCCCGTAGAGATCGGCGATCAGCAGGGTGTTGCGCTCGAATCCGGCGACCGGTGCGCCGCCGCCAGCGGCCCAGGCATCAAGCGCAGTGCCCGCCAGCCGCCGCTCCACAACTGCGAAGGGCGCCGCTGTTTCAAATGCATCAGGCCACATCGTCGCCAACGCCATGGGCATCGCCGCCCTCCTCGCTACCCTGTCGAACAGGTAACGGCGAAGACCGGCGCATCTTGCTCAGCGCACCGTCTCTTGCGGCAGCATGCCTTGCGGCCTTGGGTGACCCCTGTTAAAGCCCCGCCCTCCCGGAGCCGCTTTAGCTCAGCCGGTAGAGCACATCATTCGTAATGATGGGGTCAGGTGTTCGAGTCACCTAAGCGGCACCAACCACTACCTAAGTCCCTGATTATACAGATTAACCCCTGTATTCCCACGTTTTCCCTCGCTTCCAAGGTACAAAACTTGGTACAAAAGAGGGCTGAAACCATGGGGGCTAGAGTGCGCTATTTGAAACGGAACGCCCGCACAGGGGCCTTGAGTTATCGCCGCGCCTTCCCTGAGGCCCTCCGTCTTTACGTCCCCGGTGGCCCCGCCAACGAACTAAAGCGTGGCCTAGGTTCAGATACGATAAGTGACCCCAAGGCGCTCAAGGCCTTCGCTGCGGCTGGTGCTGATTATGAGCAGATGCACTCTCTGGCCCTGAAGGCCTCCACAGCCACCTTCGACCCTTTAGATGACCCAACGATTGCCTTCCTGGCTGAGACGTACCGCGTCAATCTGTTGGCAAAAGATGAGGCAATACGCCGGAGAGAGATACCTCGCGGCCCCTACGACAATCCTAACCACCGCGCCGCCTCTCAAGACTTCTGGAGGGAAATAGCCGCCAACGGAACCCGCGCCCAAATCCTAGGCTTTCTTGGCGACGAAGCCACGGCCCTGGCAGCGGCTCAAGGCCTCAGGGTGAACCCCTCATCCCCCGCGTTCAACCGCCTCTGTGATAAGCTCCTCTACGTCTCTGTGGCGGTCGCGGACGATGTAACGGCGCGGGACAGAGACCACCCCGTTCCTACGCCTCCAGCGCCCTCGCTAGGCTCCCAGTTTGGCCCTGCTTCCCCCGCACAGTCCGCCCCGGCTGGCGACACCTTGGAGGAAGTAATTGCCAAACTACTAGATCGCCCTAGCGCCCCCATCGCCAATACCACGCTACAGGTCTGGCGCACGGCCTCCCGTTCGTTCACCGCCATTAACGGCCCGCTGCCCTTGGTGGCAGTGACCCGCCGGGAAACCTCTGCATGGATGGACGCATTGGTTCTAAAGCCCACGCCCGCCACACTTCCTCCCAAGCATCGGCAGCTACCTCTCAATGAGTTGATCGAACTATACCCCCAAGGGGCACCCGTCCCCCGTATCGGGGTCCTTACCCGCACGGCCCAAGTCAGTGCCCTCAAGTCCATATGGACGAAAGCGGCGCAAGCTGGCCTCATATCTGAGGACCTTCGCAACCCCTTCGCCAACACACGCATCACCGCGCTACCGGGGGAACGCTCCGCCCCGGAGGTCAACCCCGGCTTCACCTCCGCCGATCTAACCGCCATCTTTAGCTTGCCTGTGTTTACCCAAGGCGAGAGGCCAACCCAAGGTAGGGGAGAGGCGGCATACTGGCTTCCCCTGCTTCTCCTGTGGACAGGTGCGAGGCCTGAGGAGGTTGCACAGTTGCTTGTGTCCGACTTCACCCCTGACCCTGAGACCGGGCTGCTAATGGTCACCTTCACGGACGTAGGGGAACACCCGGTCAAGGGTAGAAGGTCCCTCAAGACAGCCAAGAAGGGCACAGGCAGGCGCGTATTCCCCGTCCCTCAGGAACTAATCCGCATAGGGCTGCCTGCGTATCTGGAGGCCCTACAGGAAGCCGGGGAGACCGCATTGTTCCCCAAGCTGACCATGGTCACCAGCCGTGGCCTAAACACGAAATGGGGTGAATGGTGGTCTAGCTATCTCCGCAAGCATGGAGCCTTGCCTGTAACCGGCCACAAAGCCGCCCGCGACTTCCGCCATACGTGGACTACCGCCGCAAGGGCCTCAGGCATCGGAGAGAGGGAGAGGGAGTACATACAGGGCCACTCCCCAGCTAATTCCAGCGCCAATGTCGGTTACGGCTCAAGGCAGGTGGAGGGGCTGGCGATAGAACGGCTGGAGTTGAAAGGGCTGGACCTGTCGCACCTGAGTTGGCTTGCCCCCACAGCCTCCTGACTATCGGCCTTCCTTTCACACAGCGTCACCCCTCAGGTCTCGCTACGACAAGCCTTGGCCTCTTATCTAAGCTACTGGAAAGGCTACTAACTTGAGGGGACTGGTTAGTTCGACAAGGAACTACAAGCTAAAACACCCTCTATAGATGAAGTGGGCACCGTTTTGCCCCTCCTAGTCCGGGTGTATTTCTGCCCCCTCACAAGCAACAGGAGCAACAGTTGCCCGACCGCCAATCTAACCCATCCCACGCCAAGCCCTACGCCCCTCCAGCCGCCTTTGCGGCAGGCACTAAAACACAAGGTCAAATACTAATGGGGAGACCCCGCCAGGCCTCACTACCTCCTACCATGGTGGAATATATAGCATACGCCCTAGCAAACCCAATGCTTTCTCCAGCCCCCAAGCCAAAGAACCCTAATCAGAAGGGAGGCGTATGGTCACAGTTCAAGACGAAAGAGGAGAGGAGTGAATATGCTAAGTTCCTCCGCTCCAAGGTCAAACCTGAGAACTTAAAGCACACAGGCCGAAAGCCGGGAGTTCCGAACGGCTGGAACGCCAAGGACTACGCCAAGGCCACCGCTATAGCTGACACCGATGTAGAAGCCGCCTTCGCCACTTTCGCTGAGTCAGGCCCCATGCCCGATATGACTACAGGACTGATGCCCTCCGCCGATGAGCTTGTACGGTATGCGACGCTAACACTGGTCAAGCTAGTCAGATCACCTGCCTCCGCATCTATTCGCTTGGGAGCCGCCCGGACCCTTGTAAAGTTCACGCAACCCAAGCCTGCGAAGGTTTCCAAGGCGAAGGTTTCCGGGGGTATCGCGGAGCAATGGTTGCGGGACTGTGGCTTGCTGTAGCGTTTCCGAATGTTAGAAACCCTCATTCTGGTAACCTATTGATATTACACATGGAAACGGGCCGGAAAGGTCTTGTCCGTCTCCCTATCTGTCCGATTACTACACGCCCGCCCTCCGCCCTCTAAGCAACACATTGAAAAGACTAGTATAATCTCCAAGCAAGCTAACCCAGGAACGCCTGATGATACCTAAGCCCCCTGTGATATGGGCGGAGGAAACCTTAGCCGTTGCGCAGATCGCTCAAGGCTCCCGCTTCCAGACCCGCGCCGAATGTCTCAACAGCGAAACGCTGTTCCGGTACATCGGTGACAAAGAGGCAGGAGCCAGTTTTCCGCGTATTCAGGTCGCTATCATCCGTGGCAAATACCACATCATTGATGGCCATCATCGGCTGGCAGTTCACCGCCACCTACGCCTTCCCACTATCGACGTGCTGGTAGCAAAGATGAGTGTCAGGACGGCGCAGGCCCTCGCCATTGACGCCAACGCTACCAACCCGCTCCCTTACACGTACCGCGATAGGAGGACTATCTTTGAGGCCTACTGTAAATCAGGAAATCACCTCAAGGTCGATGGTGAACCCAAGTCCCTCCGCACAATAAGTGCTGAACTACAGACTGCCCTTGGCACAAGGCTACCGCCCTCGACTGTCAATACATGGCTGGCCTCATATGCCCCGCGCAAAGACCTCGATGGGGACCGCCTGCCCACCGAACCACCATTAGCTA
>JBBQVA010000001.1:0-273674 GCA_038211945.1 Sphingomonadales bacterium | reverse complement strand
CCCAATTGGCTGTCGCGCAACCGGCTGACGGCGTCATATTCGTACAGGCCCTGCTGCGCCTTGGTCGTCGATTTGACGTTCCATTCGATCAGCGGCGCATCGAAGGCGGCTGCGATCTGCGCCGCCAGCACCGTCTTGCCGGTGCCGGGCTCGCCCTTCACCAGCAGCGGACGGCGCAGAGTGACGGCGGCGTTGACCGCGACCTTCAAATCGGCGGTGGCGACATAGCCGGAGGTGCCTTCGAAGCGCATCGGTGCAGGAGCCTTGCGGTTAACGTGAGCGTCAACGCCTAGAGCCGCCGCGCGCCAAGGGCAAGCCGTGCGCAGATTTGCGGTTGGCGCGGGGCGGCCAATCTCGGCACTTGCGCTCCTGTTTTTGTAGGCAAATTTCGACGTTTTTTTCAAATCACTCTGTTCATAAAACTCGGCTGAGTTTTCAACACATTAGAGCGACGGACGCGAATCTGACGCGAGCTGACGTCCAATTGAAAATATCTCCTACATTCGCCGCGATTGTCGGGGGTCGGGGCGAGGACGGAACACGGCATCATCCAGGTCATATAACCGTTCTGGTTTAATATGGCAAGCCTGTCGCGGAAACTGCCGCATGGCCGTTCAGCGATAAACGAAAGTCACTTCGTTGTGCTGACCACCCGATATGCCGAGCAAAGTGCCCGTGCTGTCCGCCGTTTGGCTCGCCAGGCGGGGGCTGCCTGCGGCATCGAGTTTATACTCGCTGATCTGATCGAACTTCACGACCTTCAGCACCCAGCCCATTTTGAAGGGCTCATGCGATGTCAGCTTCAGCCGTTGGACCCAGGGCTCGCCAGTTACAGGCACGATGACCGTCACCTCGCCACTGAGATGCGATGACAAATCACCACTGCTGCTCGGCACGGAACCGGCCGGTAGCTGCGGTATGTGAAACACCGCTCGGCCCTGGCCATCGGTGCTGCGCTCGGTCGCCACCGCCATCAGTGCCGCCAACCGGTGGTAACCCGGCACCGGAAGGCTGGCCTCGGTTTTCTGCACCTCTTTGATCTCGCTCGCGGACGGTGGCTTGCCGTTGACGCTGAGCAGCGTCCAGGCATGGCCGTCCCAATGTTCGACGTGGGTCACCTTGTCCGTTTGGCCACCCCCCGATTTGACAACGTAGGTCGTCCTGTCGAACACCAACGCCGACGGGCTGAGCGCCTTGGCATTGGCGATGACGCGGTCGCGCACCGCATCAGGGGCCGGTGCAGCAGCCAAGGCAAGCAGAATGAGCGGCAAAGCAATACGCATCGGCAATAACTGTCCTGTTGCTCGAACATGCGTCATTGCGCCACAACTGTGACGCGAACGTGAACGCAGCCGCTAAACGTCGAGGAAGCTGCGCATCTTGCGCGACCGCGACGGGTGCTTGAGCTTGCGCAGCGCCTTTGCCTCGATCTGGCGAATGCGTTCACGCGTCACACTAAACTGCTGGCCGACTTCCTCGAGCGTGTGGTCGGTGTTCATGCCGATGCCGAAGCGCATGCGCAGGACACGCTCCTCGCGCGGGGTGAGCGAGGCGAGGACGCGGGTCACCGTCTCCTTGAGGTTGGCGTGGATCGCCGCGTCGACCGGGATGACGGCGTTCTTGTCCTCAATGAAGTCGCCGAGGTGACTGTCTTCCTCGTCGCCGATCGGGGTTTCAAGGCTGATCGGTTCCTTGGCGATCTTCATCACCTTGCGAACCTTTTCGAGCGGCATCGACAGCCGTTCGGCAAGCTCTTCCGGTGAAGGCTCACGGCCCTGCTCGTGGAGGAACTGGCGGCTGGTCCGCACCAGCTTGTTGATCGTCTCGATCATGTGGACCGGGATGCGGATCGTCCGCGCCTGATCGGCGATGCTCCGCGTGATCGCCTGCCGGATCCACCAGGTCGCATACGTGCTGAACTTATAGCCGCGGCGATATTCGAACTTGTCGACCGCTTTCATCAGACCGATGTTGCCTTCCTGAATAAGATCAAGGAACTGCAGACCGCGGTTGGTGTATTTCTTGGCGATCGAAATCACCAGACGCAGGTTGGCTTCGACCATTTCCTTCTTGGCGATGCGCGCCTCACGCTCGCCCTTCTGGACCATGTTGGTGATGCGGCGGAATTCACCCAGCTCGACGCCGGTCGCTTCCGCAACGTCGGCAACTTCACGACGGATGTCTTCGACGGCCTGGGCTTCAATGTTGGCGAAGGCAGCGAATTTCTTGTCGATGCCCGCGATGCGCGTCGTCCAGGCATCGTCGAGCTCGTGCCCGGTATATTCGTCGAGGAACGCCTTGCGGTTGATCTTGTGCTTGTCGGCCAGCCGCATCATCGCGCCACCCAGCGTCAACAGGCGACGGTTCTGCGTGTAAAGCTGGTCGACCAGCACCTCGATCTTGCTATTGTTGAAGTGGATCGACTGAACGCCGCGCGTCAGTTCCTCACGCAGCTTCTGATACTTGCGTTCGTCGGCGGCAGGATAGGTTGAGCTCGCGCGCAAGGCCAGCAGGCGCGCTTCCTGCAACTTCAGGAATTTCTTATAAGTCGCCGTAATTTCGGCAAACTTCTCCAACGCAGCAGGCTTGAGCTGCTCCTCCATCTGCGCGAGGCTGAGGGTATTGTCCTCCTCCTCGTCATCGGAACGCGGGCCCGTCGGCGGAATCCGGCGCTCGGTCAGCTCGTCTTCCTCGTCGGGAGCAGGCGGGGCCTCGACAGCCTCCTCCTCTTCCTTGAACTGGACGGTCGGCAAACCACTATCGACGGCATTCGGATCGGCTTCGGCGGCAACGGCGGCTTCGGCCGGGTCCTTGGCCAGCATCGCATCGAGATCGAGAATCTCGCGCAGCTGCATGCGGCCTTCGTTTAGCGCATTCGACCAGTCGATCATCGCAGTGAATGTCATCGGGCTTTCGCAAAGCCCGGCGATCATTGTGTTGCGCCCGGCCTCGATGCGCTTGGCGATGGCAATTTCGCCTTCGCGGCTGAGCAGCTCAACCGCGCCCATCTCGCGCAGATACATCCGTACCGGATCGTCGGTACGGTCGAGCGGAGCCTTTGGAGCGGCGACAACGGGGGCAGTGCCCAAGTCGTCGGTGGGTGTCTCAGGCTCATCATCGTCGTCGGCAGCGGCAGCGACCGGGTCCGCGCCGTCATCGGCGGCCTCGTCATTTTCGATAAGGTTGATGCCCATCTCGCTCAGCGTCGACATGACGTCTTCGATCTGATCGCCGGACACCTGGTCCTGCGGCATGGCCTCATTCAATTCATCGACGGTGATGTAGCCGCGCTTTTTACCGCGCGCGATCAGCTTCTTAACCGACGCATCACCCAGATCGAGAAGGGGCGCATCGCTGCCGTCGGCCTTCGCCTCCGGTTCCGCCGTCGCGCCGTTCGCCTTTACCATTCAAATCGTTCCTTGCCTGCAGCGGACCGCAACCGAATCGCAGCCCTCTAGTCTTCACGCAGCGATTCGGCCAGCCGCATCATCGCCGTATCGACCGCAACGCGCTCGGCGAGCAGCGATTGCTGCCGCGCGAAGTCGCCGTCGTCGAGGCTGGCGCGGAATCTCGCCGTTGCCGCCGCCAGTGCGCCCTCGATCCGTCGGCGTGCCACCAGCGTATCGATGACCATTCCAAAATCGCGTGCGGCGACCTCAAGCGGCGTTTCAGAGCGGGTGAACGAGAAGGCCAGGCGGTTCGAGCGCCGGACTCCGTCCGCCAGCTCCCCCGCGCCGCGCTCCCTCAGGTCGTGTGCGAGGGCGGCGCTGTCAAGGTGCGGGGCTGTCGTCAACGCCGCCAGCACCGCCGAACGCAGTTTCGACAGGCGCGTGTCCCCCAGTGGCATCCCGGCAATCGTCTCGGCGAACTGGTCGGCGAGGGCAGGGTGCGCAAGCACGCCGGCGAACACCGCGACCTCCTCTGCGGAACCTTCGACCGCGGCGCGGCGGTTGCGCAGCGCCTGCGACGCGCCAGATGGCGGCGGCGGCGCAAAGCGGCCTTTGCCGTTCGGTTTGGCGGTGAACGCACCGCGCGGCGCGCGCGCCAGATAAAGCGCATCGAAGCGCGCATTGAATTCCGCCGCGTACAGGTCGCGAACGCTGGCATCGGCAATTTCTGCTGCATGGGCTTTCAGCCGCTGGCGGACGGCGGCGCGGCGTTCGGGGGTGGCGGTGTCGACGCCCTCGGTCTCCGCCCGCCACAGTCGCTCGATCAATGGCTCGGCGGTGGCCAGCACCAGTTCGAATGCCGCAGCCCCACCGCGCTTGACCAGATCGTCGGGGTCTTCACCGGGCGGCAGCGTCGCCACGCGCAGAGACTTGCCCGGCTGGAGCAGCGGCAGCGCCCGCAGGCACGCCCGCAGCGCCGCCCGCTGCCCGGCTGCATCGCCGTCGAAGCACAGGATCGGCTCGGCGACCTGCCGCCACGCCAGTTCGATCTGCGCCTCGGTCAGTGCGGTGCCGAGCGGGGCCACCGCTTCGACGATCCCCGCCCCCGCCAGCCCGATCACGTCCATATAGCCTTCTACGACGATCAACCGACCCGCTTTGCGCGCCGCCGGGGCCGCCCGGTCAAGATTGTAAAGCAGCCGCCCCTTGTCGAAGAGCGGCCCGTCAGCCGAATTCAGATATTTCGGTTGGACATCCCCCAAAGCCCGCCCCCCGAAACCCACCGCACGGCCCCGCGCATCGCGGATCGGGAAGATCAGCCGCCCCCGGAACCGGTCATAGGTCTCGCCCTCGTCGGACCGCCCCAGCAGTCCCGCCTCGACCAGCGCCGCCTCGCCCGCATCGGCGAGCGCAGCCTTCAGCCCCGTCCGGTTGTCCGGCGCAAACCCCAGCGCAAAATCTCGCACCAATGCCGGGGTGACCCCCCGCCGCTGCAGATACGCCCGCGCTTCCGCGCCGATATCGGCCTTCAGCTGCGCGCCAAACCACTCCGCCGCTCGCGCTGCCAGCCCCTGCAGCCCCTGCGCCGCATCGGCGCGCGCGCGGCCTTCGGGGCTTTCGACGGGCATTTCCATCCCCGCTTGCTCTGCGAGCATCTTGACCGCGTCGATGAACCCCAACCCCTCCTGTTCGGTGACAAAGCGGATCACGTCGCCGTGCACGCCGCAGCCGAAGCAATGATAAAAGCCCTTGTCGTCGTTGACGTAAAAGCTCGGCGTCTTCTCGTTGTGAAACGGGCAGCAACCCTTCCATTCGCGCCCGGCGCGCGTCAGCTTGACCCGCCGCGCGACGACCGGGGCAAGCGGGACGCGCGCGCGGATTTCGTCGAGAAAGGCGGGGGTCAGGCTCATCGGCCGCGGTCACTGCATTTGGCAGCGGCAATCAATGCCTCCCAATCGCTAGCGATTAAGGCTTCCTTTTTGGCTCGGGACCAATTTTTGACCTGTCGTTCAACGCGGAATGCATCATCGCGGCTGTGAAAGCGTTCGGCCCACAGCAATTCTACGGGTCGCCGCGCTGAGGTGTATCCCGGATAGCTGCCCGCCTGATGTTGCGCGATGCGCGCTTCGATATCGTCGGTGTGGCCAGTGTAATAGGATCCGTCGCTGCACCTCAGAATATAGACGTAGAAATCGGCCAATCACTGTCTCGGTCTGCGTTTGTCCCTCGACAAGCTCGGGATGAGCGGCTTTGGGCAGGGTGGAACGGCCCTCAGGCTAAGCGTTTTGCACTTTGTATCAAACACAAAACCGCTCATCCCGAGCTTGTCGAGGGACAAACGCCGCTAGCATCAAAAACCCTTATCTGCCCTCACAAACCCCAGGCCTTCAAACCCCCAGCGCCGCCTTCACCATCGCGCCCGCAGTGCCCATGTCGATCTGCCCGGCGAAGCGCTCTTTCACCGCCGCCATCACCTTGCCCATGTCCTTGAGCGACGTCGCCCCAAGTTCGGCAACGATCTCGCGCACCTTCGCCTCGGCCTCGGCTGCAGGCATCCGCGCCGGCATGAAGCTTTCGATCACCCCGAGTTCGGCGCGCTCGGCATCGGCCAGCTCCGGTCGGTTGCCCGCGACATACATCTCGATCGATTCGCGGCGCTGCTTGGCCATCTTGGTCAGCACGTCGATGACCACCACATCATCGTCCCCCTGCGCCGTGCCGACCCGCAGTTCGATATCGCGGTTCTTGATCGCCGCCGAAATCATCCGCAGCGCCCCAGTCCGCGCGCTGTCGTGCGCCTTCATCGAGGTAATGGTGGCGGCCTTGATATCGTCGCGGATCATGCTCTGTCCTTCATGCAAATCTTGCCTTAAGGGTAGTGCTTGCGACCGCGGAATAATAGATTGACGGGCAGGGACCCTCTCCCTATCCGGCCAGCCGTTTGCCCGCCAACAAGGATAACAACGAATGGCCGATGCGCCCGCACCCGCCCAACCCCAAGGTGCGACCGGCGTATTGGTATTGGCCGACGGCACCACGATCTGGGGCATGGGCTTTGGCGCACAAGGCTCGGCTGTCGGTGAGGTCTGTTTCAACACGACGATGACCGGCTATCAGGAAGTCATCACCGATCCCTCTTACGCCGGGCAGATCGTCACCTTCACCTTCCCGCACATCGGCAACACCGGCGCCAACCCGGAGGATGTCGAGGCCAACAATCCCTATGCGCTCGGCTGCGTCGTCCGCGAGGCGATCACCCCGGCCGCCAATTTCCGCGCCACCAAGAATTTCGACACCTGGATGCGCGACTGGGGACGGATCGGCCTGAGCGGTGTCGACACGCGCGCGCTGACCAAGCGCATCCGGGCAGGCGGTGCCCCCAACGCCGTCATCGCCCATGCCAAGGACGGCAAGTTCGACCTGCCCCGGCTGCGGGCGCAGGCGGCAGGCTGGCCGGGGCTGGAGGGCATGGACCTCGCCTCGGTGATCAGCGCCACACAGAGCTATAATTGGGACGACGGGCTGTGGACGCTCGGCAAGGGTTACGCGACCCACAGCGCCAACCCCAAGGGGCCGCACGTCGTCGCCATCGATTATGGCATGAAGCGCAACATCCTGCGCAACCTGGTCGCGGCGGGCGCGCGGGTGACGGTGGTGCCCGCCATGGCGAGTTTCGACGAGATCATGGCCCACAAGCCCGACGGCATCTTCCTGTCGAACGGCCCCGGCGACCCGGCGGCGACCGGCGCGTATGCCGTGCCGGTGATCCAGAAGGTGCTGAATTCCGGCGTGCCGCTGTTCGGGATTTGCCTCGGGCATCAGTTGCTCGGGCTGGCCGTCGGCGCGAAGACGGTAAAGATGCACCAGGGCCACCGCGGGGCGAACCACCCGGTCAAGCGGCTGAGCGACGGGCGGGTCGAGATCACCTCGATGAACCACGGCTTTGCGGTGGAGACGGCGACGCTGCCGGCCAATGCGAAGCCGACGCATATCTCGCTGTTCGATGGTTCGCTGGCGGGGCTCGAACTGACGGACGCTGCGGCGTTCAGCGTGCAGTATCATCCAGAGGCGAGCCCGGGGCCGCAGGATTCGCGGTATTTATTTGAACGGTTTGTGGGTTCGTTGCGGTGCTAGCGGCTGATGTGCCTCCGGCAGCAATCTCCGTCCAATCAGAACAATATGCGGTCATCGTATGGGGTGAAGCCAACGCGCTGACGGACCTGAAGAAGAACGTCGATGCTCAAGGAGCTGTGACCCAATGGCGGACGGCGGGCTCTGCTAAATCGTTTCTGCTTTTCATCGCGGCTACCGGACCTAGTGCATCACCCGACATGCAACGCCTGAAGGATGCAATAAACCACAAGAAATACGGCGATCTGGATGCTGCCTGGGGTAAATTGGGTAAGACGAAATGACGGGTGCCCGAGCGATTGTTCCGCTTCCCTCTCCCCCTGAAAGAGGGGGCGAGGGGGTTAGAGTTCGCCTTGTATGACAGCCAATATAGTGCGGGCGACGCCGTCTGGGTTGGTCAGGATTTCATTATTGGCGAAGCGGATGACGCGATAGCCTTTGGCTTCGATGAACGCCGTGCGCGCCGCGTCATAGACTTCGCGCCCCGCATGGCTGTCACCATCCAGTTCGATGATCAATCGATGCGACCGTGCAGCGAAATCGGCGATATAGGGTGCGATGACCATCTGACGAACGAACTTAACGCCGGACAATCGCCCGCCGCGAAGGATGCGCCACAGCGCCGCTTCGGGCGGGGTCTGGCCCGTCCGAAGTTCCTTTGCGCGGTCGCGGGTTTCGACGTTACGTTGCATTGCGCGAACCCTATCCCCCCTCTCCCCGCCGCGCCAAGTGGCGCGTGTCGCCCTCTCCCCCTGAAGGGGGCGAGGGTCAGCAAGGCTGCATAATGCCCAAACGCACCGATCTCTCCTCCATCCTCATCATCGGCGCTGGTCCCATCGTCATTGGGCAGGCGTGCGAGTTCGATTATTCGGGCACCCAGGCGGTCAAGGCGCTGAAGGCCGAGGGCTATCGCATCATCCTCGTCAATTCGAACCCGGCGACGATCATGACCGATCCTGAGCTCGCCGACGCCACCTATATCGAGCCGATCACCCCCGAAATCGTCGCCAAGATCATCGAAAAGGAGCGCCCCGATGCGGTTTTGCCGACGATGGGCGGGCAGACCGCGCTGAATACCGCGTTGGCGCTGCACCGCGACGGCACGCTGGCGAAGTACAACGTCCAGCTGATCGGCGCCGATGCCGAGGCCATCGACAAGGCCGAGGACCGGCTGAAATTTCGCGATGCGATGGACAAGATCGGGCTGGAATCCCCCCGCTCGCGCATCGCTCACAGTATCAGCGAAGCGCTGGAGGCGCTCGAATTCGTTGGCTTGCCGACAATCATCCGCCCCAGCTTCACCATGGGCGGCACCGGCGGCGGCATTGCTTACAACCGCGAAGAGTTCGTGCGGATCGTCAGCGGCGGCCTCGACGCCTCGCCCACGACCGAGGTGCTGGTCGAGGAATCGGTCCTGGGCTGGAAGGAATATGAGATGGAGGTGGTGCGCGACCGCGCCGACAACGCCATCATCATCTGCGGCATCGAGAATATCGACCCGATGGGCGTCCACACCGGCGACAGCATTACCGTCGCGCCGATCCTGACGCTGACCGACAAGGAATATCAGATCATGCGCAACGCGAGCATCGCTTGCCTGCGCGAAATCGGTGTGGAAACAGGGGGTTCGAACGTCCAGTTCGCGGTCAATCCGGTGGATGGGCGGCTGGTCGTCATCGAGATGAATCCGCGCGTCTCGCGGTCATCGGCGTTGGCGTCGAAGGCGACGGGCTTCCCCATCGCCAAGGTCGCGGCGCTGCTGGCGGTCGGTTACACGCTCGACGAGGTGATGAACGACATCACTGGCGCGACGCCCGCATCGTTCGAACCGACCATCGATTATGTCGTAACCAAGATCCCGCGCTTTGCCTTTGAAAAGTTCAAGGGGGCAGAGCCGTTGCTGTCGACGGCAATGAAGTCGGTCGGCGAAGTCATGGCGATTGGCCGCAATTTTCAGGAAAGCGTGCAGAAGGCGCTGCGCGGGCTGGAGACCGGCCTCAGCGGTTTCGACGAGGTCGAGGCGCTGGTCGGCGCGACGCACGACGAGATCGAGGCCGAACTGTCGCGGGCGACGCCGGACCGGCTGCGGGTCGCGGCGCAGGCGTTGCGGGAGGGGATGAGCGTCGAGCGCATTCACGAGATTGCGAAGTTTGAACCCTGGTTTCTCAGGCAGATCGAGGAGATCGTTCAGGTCGAGGCGAAGGTCCGGACAGCGGGCTTACCGACGGACCGTGCCGGGCTGCGGCGGCTGAAGGCAATGGGTTTCTCCGATGCTAGGCTTGCTGCAGTGGTTCGGTCCGGCAATACACCTACTCCACTCAGTTCGAGCGAAACATCCAAGCCGCTCATCCCGAGCTTGTCGAGGGACGGCCGGCGGCCCTTGCAACAGCCGGGCACTGGCGCAGACGACGGCCAGTCCCTCGACAAGCTCGGGATGAGCGGGTTGGGTGCGGCTGCGCGCAGCGAGCCGGTCACTGAGAAGGACGTCACGGCACTCCGTCACAGCCTTAACGTCCGCCCGGTCTTCAAGCGCATCGATACCTGCGCGGGCGAATTCGATGCCAAGACGCCGTACATGTACTCGACCTACGAAGCGCCGACCTTTGGTGAGCCCGATTGCGAATCCGCGCCGTCGGACCGCGAAAAGATCGTCATCCTGGGTGGCGGACCCAACCGCATCGGGCAGGGGATTGAGTTCGATTATTGCTGCTGCCACGCCTGTTTTGCATTGGATGCGGCGGGCTATGAAACGATCATGGTCAACTGCAACCCGGAAACGGTCAGCACCGATTACGACACCTCCGACCGACTGTATTTCGAGCCGCTGACCGCAGAAGACGTGCTCGAAATTCTGCATGTCGAACAATCGCGCGGCGCTCTTAAGGGCGTCATCGTCCAGTTCGGCGGGCAGACGCCGCTGAAACTGGCGCGTGCGCTCGAGGCGGCGGGCATTCCGATCCTCGGCACGTCGCCCGCCAGCATCGACCTTGCGGAAGATCGTGAGCAGTTCGCCGATTTGATCGACCGGCTCAAACTGAAACAGCCTGCCAACGGCCTCGCCCGCTCGCGCGACGAGGCGGTCGCGGTCGCCAATCGCATCGGCTATCCGGTGCTGATGCGGCCGAGTTTCGTGCTCGGCGGCCGGGCGATGGAAATCGTCGAAACCCAGGCCCAGCTCGACACCTATATCCGCGAGGCGGTGGTGGTGTCGGGCGATGCACCGGTGCTGATCGACCGCTATCTTCGCGACGCCATCGAGGTCGATGTCGATGCAATCGCCGATGGCGAAACGGTGTTCGTCGCGGGCGTCCTCCAGCATATCGAGGAAGCCGGCGTCCACAGCGGCGACAGCGCCTGTTCACTGCCGCCCTACAGCCTGCCCGCCGACATCGTGACGGAGATCGAACGCCAGACCGAAGTTCTTGCCAAAGCCCTTGATGTCAAAGGCCTGATGAACGTTCAGTTCGCGGTGAAGGATGGCGAAGTGTACCTTATCGAAGTCAACCCGCGCGCGTCGCGGACAGTGCCGTTCACCGCCAAGGCGACCGGCATACCAGTCGCCAAGATTGCCGCCCGCGTCATGGCGGGTGAAAAGCTCAGCAGCTTCGACTTGTCGCCGCGCAACACCGGCACGCACATTGCGGTCAAGGAGGCGGTGTTCCCCTTCGCGCGCTTCCCCGGTGTCGACCCGGTGCTTGGACCGGAAATGAAATCGACCGGCGAAGTCATGGGGATCGATGCCGATTTCGCCACCGCCTTCGCCAAGGCGACGCTGGGTGCGGGAATCGTCCTGCCCAAATCTGGCACCGTGTTCGTCTCGGTCAAGGACGGTGACAAGGAAATGGTCGTGCCCGCGATGCGCGACCTTATCACCATGGGCTTCACCGTGGTCGCCACCGACGGCACAGCGCGGGTGCTGGAGGCCGCCGGGATGCCGGTCAAGCGGGTCAACAAGGTTGCCGAAGGACGGCCGCATATCGTCGACAAGATCAAGGACGGCGACATCGCCTTTATCATCAATACCACCGAAGGGGTCCAATCGATGAAGGATTCGGCGTCGATCCGCGGCTCCGCGCTGTACGGGCGTATCCCCTATTTCACCACCGCTGCAGCCTCGATCGCTGCAGTTGCCGCAATTGCGGCCCTGCGTCACCACCCGCTTGAAGTGCGAGCGCTGCAGGACTATCATCTTGCCCCCAAGGCGTGAGGCCTCCCGGACAGACAAACGCCGATTCCGGTGGTCATTCCGCCGGGCGGCGCGTTTTGGCGTTGAACGATCACAAGGTTGAATGAAGCGATGGCGACGATCGAGAAGATGCCGATACTGGCCGAAGGGCATGCGATCCTTGTTGCAACCCTGCGCCGGCTGAAGGAAGAAGAACGCCCGCAGATCGTCGCGGATATCGAAACCGCGCGCGCTCATGGCGACCTCAGCGAGAACGCTGAATATCATGCGGCGAAGGAGCGGCAGGGCCAGGTCGAGGCACAGGTCATCGATCTCGAGGACCGACTGGCGCGGGCAGTAATCATCGACCCCAAGACGCTGAGCGGCGACAAGGTCGTGTTCGGCGGCACGGTCCATCTGCTCGACGAGGACGACAAGAAGATCACCTACCAGATCGTCGGCCAGACCGAAGCCGATGCACGCCGGGGCCGTATCTCCTATTCGTCCCCTCTTGGCCGGGCGCTGATCGGCCGCCGCGTCAGCGAGGAGGTCGAGGTTTCGACCCCGTCGGGCGACAAATATTACACCATCGAGAGCCTGGAGTTCATCTAGGCTTCAGCGCTCGGCGCGAGAGAGAGACCGGTGAAGCCCTTCAAACCGCCGGTGCCGATCGTCACCAACAGCCTGATCGGATTGTGCGTCGCGGTGCAGGCGGCGACGACCCTTGTCGGCGGGCGCTTCGGCCAGTCATTGGCTTATGCTTGGGGACTCGTCCCGGCGCGGATCGTCGCTGCCCTGCACGGCACCGCCGAACCGTTGAGTGCCGCGCTGACGCTGGTGACGTCGTTGTTCCTCCACGGCGGCTGGCTGCACCTGTTCTTCAACATGATCTTCTTCGCCTGGGTCGGGCGTTCGGTTGAATGGGCTGCGGGCAGGGGTGTGATGCTGACGCTGTTCCTGATCGGCGGCATCGCCGGCGGGCTGGTTCAAGTCGCCAGCAACACCGCCTCACCTGACCCTGTCGTCGGGGCCAGCGGCGCCATCGCGGCAGTCTTCGGTGCTTATGCAGTGCTATACGCACGCAGCCAGGTCAGCGCGCGGCGCGTGTTCGGCGTGGAGATATCGTCGGAGGCGCTGACCGCGCTGTGGTATGCGGCGGCGTGGATCGGGCTCCAACTGCTGACTGGCTTGGTCATCGGCAATTCCGGCGCAATGGGACTGGGGCGGATCGCGATCTGGACGCATATCGGCGGCTTCATCACCGGGCTGGTGCTGATCCAGCCATGGGCGCGGCAGCGGCGTTAGCGCACCTGACTTCGCAGCGATCGAGAACACCGCTATCAACCCTTCATCAAAGGGAGACACACCATGACCGTCCTGACCCGCGCCGAAGGCACCGACCCTGCCGACCTGCACCTGACCCGCCGCAGCTTTGCCGCACTTGTCGCCGCCGGTTACGCCGCCGCTGCTGCCGCTGCCAGCGCCGACCCGATCACCACTCCCAGCGACGGCCTGACGATCGACAGTGTCGTCATGAACGGCCTGCCCGCCTATGTCGCACGGCCCTCTGGAGCGGGGCATCACGCCGCAATCATCGTCGTCAACGAGGTGTTCGGGCTGCACGAATATATTCGCGATACCTGCCGTCGCCTCGCCAGGCTCGGCTATGTCGCCATCGCGCCGGAATTCTTCCATCGCAACGACCCCGATCGGACTCTGGCGACGACCAAGGACTTTGCCCAGATCATCAAGATCGTCGGCGAGGCGAAGAACGAACAGGTCATGGGCGACGTCAAGACGACGCTCGACTGGCTGGCGGCGCAGAGGTTCGTCGACAACAAGCGGCTGGCGATCACCGGCTTTTGCTGGGGCGGCGGGGTTGTGTGGATGGCGGCATCGCGCTTTGCGCAGTTGAAGGCCGGGGTGGCCTGGTACGGCAAGCTGACGCCGTCCAAGCCAGGCCAGCCGCTCGCCGAGGACCGGAAATTCCCGGTCGATGTGGCGGGCGACCTGAAGTGCCCGGTGCTGGGGCTGTACGGCGGCCTCGACAAGGGCATTCCGGCGAGCGACATCGACGCGATGCGCGCGGCGCTGAAGTCGGCCGGGTGGACCGACTGCGAGATCATCGTCTACCCAGACGCTGAACACGGCTTCCACGCCGATTACCGCCCGAGTTACAACGAAAAGGCCGCCAAGGACGGCTGGGCGCGGCTGCAGGCGTGGCTGAAGGGGCATGAGGTGGCGGCGTGACACTGGCGGGTCACCGTTGGGATGCAGGTTCAACTGCACACCAGATCCCTTTAGCCTTTAGACGATAACTCATCCAAAAGCTGATCGATGCGGTCGATCAGACGAGGTCGCTCGGTCGCATAGGATTGGAGGAATGAACCAAGATCTGTCCAGTCATGCAGGCGCTTTGGCTGGGAGTTAGGGGGCAGTTTGTCGAGCATCACGACGAAATCTGCGCGGTTGACGTCATCCTCCCTTAGAGCCGTCAATGGGTCACGTTCCGCGTCAAGCCCTTCAGCAACCAATTGAGCTTTGAGAGCCGGTGAAAGATGGGCTTCCGGCGTGATGCCGCGCGAAATGGCCTGGACGCTGATACCTCGCGCCGCAGCACGCTGCCGAAACATTTCGCGTGCTGTCGGGCTCTTTACGCTCCCGAACTGACAGATGAACAAAACGGTCTGCACCTTCGGAGCAGCGATCGCAGACCCCGCAACCAGCAAATTTAAGCCCGCACCCAGAATGGCGCGGCGATGCCACTGGCGCAGGTTCAACTCTTGAAGACGAACGTCGCGGACCATGTGCTTCACCTCAAGTGCGAGGCCGGGGCCTGAGCCTGGCGGGAAAGGTGGGATTCGAACCCACGGTGGAGTCTCCCCCACGGCGGTTTTCAAGACCGCTGCCTTAAACCACTCGGCCACCTTCCCGTGCGCAGCGACATGGCAAGGCCGGGCCGCGCGCGCAAGTCTTTGCGGGTTGGCCGGGTGCGCCGGTTCGTGCGAAAGCGTTGGGGATGATGCGAAGTCTGTTGCTTGCCCTGCTCTGCGTTGGCCCCGGCGCCAATCCCGTCGCGGCGGCTACGCCTGTGCCGATCACCCCGCCCGCCGATACCCAGGTGACGGCACCGGCCGCTCCGGACACCACCAGTTTCGCGGCGTGGCTGGCACAGTACCGTGCCAAAGCGGCGGCGCGCGGGGTATCGGCGGTAACCCTCGATTCGGTGCTGGCCGGGCTGACACCGTCGCCGCGCGTCGTCGAACTCGACCGTGCCCAGCCGGGTGACGCCGGACCCGCGCCCGCGCCGACGCGCTTCGATGCGTATCTGGCACGGCGGCTCGATGCGACGCGGGTTGCAGCCGGACGCGGCGTGCGCGAGCGGATCGCCGCGACCTTCAATGCGGTCACAGCGCGGTCGGGGGTGCCGTCGTCGGTCATCCTCGGCATCTGGGGGATGGAGACCAACTACGGTCGCATCACCGGCGACTTCGACGTGCCGCGCAGCCTCGCCACACTGGCGTGGGACGGACGGCGGCCAATCCTGTTTACCGGCGAACTCGACGCCGTCCTGACTATAGTCGAACATGGCCTGGCACCACGCGCCAGTCTGAAGGGCAGCTGGGCCGGGGCGATGGGGCAGGCGCAGTTCCTGCCGTCATCCTTCCTCGCCTATGCGGCCGACGGCGACGGGGACGGCAAGGCCGATATCTGGAGCAACGATGCCGATGTGGCCGCGTCGATCGCCAACTACCTCGCCCGCCATGGCTGGCAGCGTGGGTTGAGCTGGGGCCAGGTCGTGACGTTGCCCGCCGGGTTCGACAGGGATCGGGTCCGCGATCTGGTGCGGCCGGTGACGTGCATCAAGCCGCTGGAAAAACATAGCCGCTGGATCACCATCGGCGAATGGCAAAAGCTGGGGGTGACGAGCGCCGCGCCGATGCCGCCGCCGGGCACGCTGGCGACGCTGGTCGAACCCGATGGCCCGACGGGGCAAGCCTATCTGACCACCGGGAATTACCGGGCGATCATGAGCTATAACTGCTCCAATTATTATTCGCTGTCGGTCGCGCTGCTCGGGGATGCGATCGGTGCGGACGGGCGTTAGCGCGGCGCTGCTGGCGCTAGGCCTCGCCGCCTGCGCCACCCATACGCCGCGCCCCATCGCCCAGCCTGCGCCGCCGCCACTGGGAACGGTCAAGATCGGCAAGCCCTATCAGGTCGCGGGCGTCACCTATGTTCCCGGCGATGACCGCGCCTATGACCAGACCGGCATCGCCAGCTGGTACGGGCCGGGCTTCCACGCGCTGAGCACCGCCAACGGCGAGCGCTACGATCAGGACGGCATCACCGCCGCGCACAAGACCCTGCCGATGCCGAGCTATGTCGAGGTCGAGAACCTCGATAATGGCCGACGGCTGACGGTGCGGGTGAATGATCGCGGGCCGTTCGTGGCCGGGCGGATCATCGACCTGTCGCGCAAATCGGCGCAGCTGCTGGGGGTCGACCGGCCGGGGACGGCGCATGTGCGGGTGCGGCGGGTGTACCCGGATGCGCTTGCGGTTGCGGCATTGGCCCCGGTCCCGCAACCCGTCATGCTGGCGAACGCCAGCACTCAAGGCGGCGCGAACACGCCAGTCGCGCGGCCTGACCCGACCATTGATGCTGGCGTCCGCCAAGATGACAAGACGGAGGCGGCAGTTGCGGCACCTCCGCCGGTTGCAACCGTCGCTGTCCCGTCAGCGACGCCACAGACCAACGCTCCCGCTGCGCCGGTCTATGTCCAGGTCGCCGCCCTTTCCGACCAAGGCCGGGCCGCCTGGCTATCGGGCTATGTCAGCATGTTCGGCCCGGTCGTCACTGAACGCTCACCCACGGGTCTCGTCCGCGTCCGCCTCGGCCCGTACAACGCTGTGGACAAGGCCAACGCCGCGCTGGCGCAGGTCCGCGCTGCCGGTTACAGCGATGCAAGGCTCGTTGCCGCACCCAAGCCCTGAATTTCGGAGTGTTACCCCCAAGATGCGTGTTCTGACCCTGCTGCTTCTTGCCACAGCCGTTCCCGCCGCTGCGCAAGCCCCGGCGTTCAACACGCCCGCGACCCAGGCCTATATGAAGGACCTGTCGAACAACATGGTCCTGTATTCCAAGGACGCCGACAAACAGATGCCGCCCGCATCGATGGGCAAGATGATGACGGTCTATGTCGCCTTCGACATGATCAAGCGCGGCGAGGCCAAGCTGGGCCAGACGATCAGCGTCCGGCCCGAGACGTGGACGAAATGGCATTCGCAGGGGTCGACGATGTTCCTCGCGGTTGGCGAACAGCCGACGGTGGAACAGCTGCTGCACGGCATCATCACCCTGTCGGGTAACGACGCCTGCGTGACGCTGGGTGAGGGACTTGGCGGCACCGAGGAGAATTACGTCGCGCTAATGAACCGCACCGCGCAGAAATTGGGTCTGAAGGGCTCTCACTTCGCCAACACCAATGGCTGGCCCGACCCGAACGAGATGGTGACGCCGCGTGATTTGGCGACGATTGCCGAACGGACGATCAAAGACTTCCCCGACCTCTACGCGCGTTTCTACAAGGACGAGAAGTTCACCTGGGGAAAGACATTGGGCAAGGGCGACGATATTACCCAGCCAAACCGTAACCCGCTGCTCGGTCGCGTATCGGGTGCCGATGGGCTGAAGACCGGGCACACCGACGAGGCGGGTTATGGCTTCACCGGATCGGCGGTGCAGGACGGACGCCGGATCGTCATGGTCGTCGCCGGGTTGAAATCGTTCAACGAACGCATATCGGCATCGGTCGACTTCATGAGCTGGGGCTTCCGCGCCTGGCAGGCGGTGCCGGTAATGCCCGCCGGCAAGATCGCCGGACGCGCCAAGGTCAGCGGCGGCAAGACCGACGATGTCGGCATGGCGGCGGGCACCGACCTGAAGGTTACCGTGCCGCGCGGCTCCGGCGCTGACCGCAAGGTCGCCGCGGTTGCCTTCCCGGTCGTCAAGGCCCCGGTCGCCAAGGGCCAGCAGGTCGGCTGGTTGGTCGTGTCGATCAAGGGCCAGCCCGATGCCCGCCTGCCGTTAGTCGCAAGCGAAGCCGTGCCCGAAGCCGGCTGGTTCGGCCGCATGTGGGCCAAGATCGCCGGGTGACGTGAGCGGCCGCTTCATCACGTTCGAAGGCGGCGAGGGCAGCGGGAAATCCACCCAGGCACGATTGCTTGCGGACCATCTGCGCGGGCAGGGGCGGACGGTCGTACTGACCCGCGAACCAGGCGGCACGCCGGGGGCCGAGACGATCCGCGCGCTGGTCGTCACCGGCGACGCCGACCGCTGGACGCCGTGGACCGAGGCGTGTCTGGTTAATTCGGCTCGCGCCGACCATGTCGAGCGGCTGATCCGACCCGCGCTAGCGCGGGGCAACTGGGTGATCTGCGACCGCTTCGTTGATTCGACCCGCGCCTATCAAGGGGCGGGCAAGGGCATCGCTGACGCCGATCTGTTGGCGCTGCACCGGATGGCGGTCGGCGATCTGTGGCCCGACCTGACGATCATGCTGGCGCTGGCTCCCGACGCCGGGCTGGCGCGCGCCGCCGCACGGGCAGGGGGCGAGGGGCGTTTCGAGGCCCATGATGCTGGTTTCCACACCCGCGTAACCGAGTGCTTCGAAGCAATTGCCGCTGCCGAGCCGCAGCGCTGTCGCCGCTTCGATGCGTCAGTGCCCATCGCCACGCTTGCCACAGCCATCGCCGCCGAGGTCGATGCATGGCGCTGACCGGCCACAGCGAGCAAGTCGCCGCATTCTCCGAAGCGTT
The DNA here is from genome assembly GCA_038211945.1 of Sphingomonadales bacterium. Taxonomy (GTDB): domain Bacteria; phylum Pseudomonadota; class Alphaproteobacteria; order Sphingomonadales; family Sphingomonadaceae; genus Sandarakinorhabdus. The sequence goes on along the minus strand of JBBQVA010000001.1, from coordinate 255,168 downwards.
CGATGGTGGCCGCCCGCATCATGCCTGGCTGCTCAGTGGCCCGCAGGGGTTGGGCAAGGCGACGTACGCGCTCGATGCGGCGATATGGTTGTTGGCTGGGCGACCGGCGGGCGAGGCTTTCACCGGCGGTGCAGCTACTCCCGCCGCCAGCCTGATCGACGCGGGCAGCCATCCCGACTTCCGCAGCCTCGAACCGACCCTCGACACAACCGGCAAGCCACGTGCGGTGATCCGCGTCGACGAGGTGCGCGCGCTGCAGCCGCTGTTCCGGCAGACGCCGTCGATCGCCGATTGGCGCGTAGTGATCATCGATTGCGCCGATCAGCTTAACATCCAGGCGGCCAACGCACTCCTCAAGAACCTTGAGGAACCTCCCGCACAGACACTGTTTTTTCTAGTCAGCCATTCGCCGGGCCGCCTGCTACCGACGATCCGGTCGCGCTGCCGTCGCCTGCGTTTCGGGCGGCTAAGCGACGCCGAACTGACCCAGATCATCGACGCCCAACGCCCCGGCGCCAGCCGCGAGGATATCGAAATCGCCCTTGCCGGGGCCGATGGACTGCCGTCGCGAGCGCTGGCGCTGATCGATGGCAAGGCGGCGGCGCTGCTCGACGAACTCAACGACCTGGCGGCGACGCCGCCCGCCGCCGCGACCGGCCGCGCGCTGGCGCTATCGCGGCGGATGAGCGGCAAGGCCAATGTCGCCCAGTATCACAGCCTGCTCGACCTTGCGCCGCGCGCCATCGCCGATGCCGCGTGCACCCGCACCGGGCCGCGCCTTGCCCACGCCATCCGGCTGTGGGAAGAGGCGCAGGGGCTGGCGTCGGGCGCGGCAGCGCTGTCGCTCGACCCGCAGGCGACGGCGTTCGAACTTGGAATGCTGGTCGCCGGCCTCGCCCAAGCCTGAGCATATCGGACCAAACCGTTGCCGAACCGACGTTTCTACATCACCACCGCGATCGCCTACCCCAATGGCAAGCCGCACATGGGCCATGCCTATGAAGCGATTGCGACCGATGTCATCGCGCGGCACCGGCGGTTGCTCGGCGACGATGTGCTGTTCCTGACCGGCACCGACGAACACGGCCTGAAGATCGCCCAGGCGGCGCGCGCGGCAGACACCAGCCCGCGCGCCTATGTCGATGACATGTCCGCACATTTCGAAACGCTCGACCGACAGTTGGGGATCAGTTTCGATCGTTTCATCCGCACCACCGATGCGGACCACCGCGCGGTCTGTCAGGAGTTGTGGCGGCGGATGGCGGCCAACGGCGACATGTATCTGGGTCGGTACGAAGGCTGGTACTCGGTCCGCGACGAAGCCTATTACGACGACGCCGAGTTGATTGCCGCCGAGGATGCCGGTGGGCAACCGGTTAAGCTGTCGCCGCAGGGGACCCCGGTAGAATGGACGGTCGAGGAGAGCTGGTTTTTCCGCTTGTCGAACTATGCCCAACCGCTGCTCGACCTGTACGCCGCGCATCCCGGCTTTGCCCAACCACCGAGCCGTCTCAACGAGATGCGCGCCTTTGTTGCGGGCGGCTTGAATGATCTGTCGGTGTCACGGACCAGCTTCGACTGGGGCGTACCGGTGCCCGATAGCCCCGGCCATGTCATGTACGTCTGGATCGACGCGCTCGCCAATTACCTGACCGGGGCCGGCTGGCCTGCCGAGCCGAACCGCTGGCCCGCCGATCTTCATGTCATCGGCAAGGACGTGGTGCGCTTTCACGCCGTCTATTGGCCGGCGTTCCTGATGTCGGCGGGGATTGCCTTGCCGCGTCAGGTCTTTGGCCATGGTTTCGTGCTGTATCGCGGCGAGAAGATGTCCAAATCGCTCGGCAATGTCGTCGATCCGGTTGGACTGGTCGACCGCTTCGGTGTCGACCGAGTGCGCTGGTTCCTGCTCCGTGACGTCGCGTTCGGCGATGACGGCAGCTATAGCGAGGCGGCCATCATCGAGCGTTGCAACGCCGATCTCGCCAACGGCATCGGCAATCTGGCGCAGCGCGCGCTTGCGATGGTCGCCAAGGATGGTGGCACCATGCCGGCGTTCGGTCCGGACCGGATCTCCGGCCTGCACGACAGTTTCGTTGAACACACCGAGGCGTTCTTCACCCATATGGGCGCGCTGGCGCTGCACCGCGCGCTGGAGAGCGTGATGGCGCTGGTGTCAATTTCCAACGGCTATTTCGCCGAAGCCGCGCCTTGGTCGATCAAAGACGATCCGGCGCGGCGGAATGCCGTGCTTGCCGTGGCGCTCGATGCGTCGCGGCGGATCGCCATTCTGGTTCGGGCGATGATCCCCGACTCTGCCGACCGGTTGCTCGATCAGCTTGGCGTCGCGGCGGACGCCCGCGATTACGCAGCCTTCAACACCGGCGTCCCGGCGGGCACGCCTTTGCCGCCGCCGCAGGGCGTGTTCCCGCGGTGGACCGAAGCGGCTGCCTGATGCTGATCGATAGCCATTGCCACCTCAATTATCCCGGCCTGCGCGAGGACGTGCAGGGCGTCCTCGGCCGGGCGCGGGCAGCCGGCATCGGCGGGTTCCTCGGTATCTCTACCAAACGCGGCGAATGGGACGAGGTCATCGGCCTGGCCGACCGTGAGGCCGATGTCTGGGCGACAATCGGTATCCACCCACACGAGGCCGATCATCATCCCGACACCGATGCCGCGGCGCTGGTCGATGCCGCCGCCCACCCCCGCGTCATTGGCATTGGCGAGACCGGCCTCGATTACTATTACGACAAGTCCGACCGCGCCCGGCAACAGGCGAGCTTTCGCGCCCATATCGCCGCTGCGCGCGCCACCGGCCTGCCAATCATCGTCCATACCCGCGATGCCGAGGCCGATACGCTGGCGTTGCTCAGCGAAGCTGGGCAGGGGGCGCTTCACGGCGTCATCCACTGCTTCACCGCGAGCCAGGGCTTTGCCGAACAGGCACTTAGGCTGGGTTTCTACATCTCATTGTCCGGTATCGTTACCTTCAAGAACGCCCGCGACCTGCAGACAAGTGCCGCGACGATCCCGTTAGATCGGTTGCTGGTGGAGACCGATGCGCCGTTCCTCGCGCCGGTGCCGATGCGGGGGAAAACCTGCGAACCGGCGTTCGTGGCGCACACCACGCGGTTTGTCGCCGGGCTGCGCGGTGAGACCGTTGAAGATTTGACCGCAACAACCACTGCCAACTTCTTTAGACTCTTCACCAAGGCGCAACCCCCGTGCGCGTAACGATGCTTGGTTCGGGCACATCGAGCGGGGTGCCGCGTATTGGCGGCGACTGGGGCGATTGCGATCCGTCGGAGCCAAAAAACCGGCGGCGACGGGTATCCGTGCTGGTCGAGCACGACGGCACAAACATCGTCATCGACACCAGCCCAGACTTCCGCGAACAGATGCTGTCGGCAGACATCGGTCGCCTCGACGCGGTGTTCTTCACCCACGACCATGCCGATCACGCCCATGGTATCGACGATCTGCGCCAGGTCTTTCACAACATGCGGGCGCCGGTCGACTGTTATGCAACGGCGGCGACATGGGGCGTTCTTAAACGACGCTTCGATTACGTCTTCGAAGGCACCAAATTCTACCCACCGACGTGCGTCGCGCATGATCTCGATGGGCCGGTGACCATCGGCGGCATCACCGTCACCGGCTATCAGCACAATCATGGCAACATCGATTCAACCGGCTTCAGGGTCGAGGCGGCGGGCAGGGCGCTGGCTTATTCGACCGACGTCAAGGCGCTCGATGCACGCGCCGATGCGGCACTGGCGGGCCTCGACCTGTGGATCGTCGACGCGCTGCGGCGACATCCGCATCCAACGCATAGCCACCTACCGCAGACCCTAGAATGGATTGCGCATTATCGCCCGCGCCGCGCGGTGCTGACCCATATGGATCAATCGATGGATTATGCGACGTTGTGTCGGGAGCTGCCGCCGGGCGTCGAGCCCGGCTATGACGGCCTGACCATCGATCTCGAATGAGGAGCTGCCCGTGCCCGCAACCATTGCCGGACGTCGCGCGACATTCCGGGCGCTTCACCAGTCGGGCTGCTTCGTCATGCCCAACGCATGGGACGCGGGCAGCGCGACGCGACTGGCCAGGTTGGGGTTTCCAGCGCTTGCCTCAACTAGCGCGGGCGCAGCATGGGTGCTGGGCAAGGAGGATGGGGACCTGACGCTGGCCGAGGTGCTCGACCATCTGCGCATGCTGGTTTCGGCGATCGACCTGCCGATCAATGCCGATTTCGAACATGGCTTTGCCGATACGCCCGCCGGTGTGGCCACCAGTATCACCGCCGCCATTGCCACGGGCGTTGCGGGCGTCTCGATTGAGGACCAGCTGCACGGGCAGATGTACGACCTGCCGACTTCGGTTGCGCGCGTCGCCGCCGCCCGCGCCGCAATCGATGCGAGCGGCGAGGACGTCATGCTGATCGGCCGCTGCGAAGCCTATCTGCTGCCTGACGATGTACTGCCCGAAGTGATCACCCGGCTCCAGGGCTATGCAGCGGCGGGCGCGGACTGCCTGTTCGCCCCCGGCGTGACGTCGATCGAAAGCATCGCAGCCATCGTCGAGGCCGTCGCGCCGAAGCCGGTTAGCGTCGGGTTGAATGGCCCCGGACTGACCGTCGCCGAGCTTGCTGCCGTTGGGGTACGCCGGATCAGCACCGGCGGGGCGCTCGCCAAACGGGCGTGGCGGGCGTTTGATTTGGCGGCGGCGATGCTGGCCGGGCAGGGGACGATGCCGGGCTAACCCACGCGCAGCGCAGCGTAACCCAGCGCCAGCGCGAACGCCGTCAACGTCGCCGCTGCAAGCGCAAGCAATGGCTTTGGCCCCGCCTTCAATATCTCGCCGAGAGGCGAGCGGATCGCCGTCGCCGCCACCGACACCGCCAGCATCGCCGCCGCTGCGTCCGCTGCACCATGCGAAACCGGGGCAGGGATGATGCCGGTCGAATTGACCCCCGCCACCGCAAAGAACCCCAGCACGAACCACGGCACGCTGACTGCAGCCTTTTTGCCGCCAGTGACCTTAAACTGCGCCGGAAACACCATGGTGACGACCGCCAGAACTGGGGCCAGCAAAGCGACGCGTGCCAGCTTGACGATCGTCGCAGTCTGCCCGGCACCGTCGGAAAACGCATAGCCCGCACCCAGCGCCTGGGCGACATCATGGATCGAGCCGCCCAGAAAATACCCTGCCTGAGCGTCATTGAAGTGCAGCGCATGGGCGAGCACCGGATAGCCGACCATGGCGAGCGGACTGAGCGACGCGATGCCGACCAGCACCAGCGTCAATTCAGCCTGGCGGATGCGGCGCTCACCCAGCGTCGCCGACAGCGCCATCGCCGCCGACCCGCCGCAGATTGCAACCGCGCCACCCGCCAGCACACCGAAGGCTGTCGAAAATCCCAAAGCCCGCGCTGCCAGAACGCCCGCCAGCGTCGTCGCCGCAACGGTCAGCACCACCATCGCCAGCGCCTCCGGCCCCAACGCGACAATCTGCCCAAAGGTCACCCGCGCGCCGACCAATACGATCGCCACCCGCAATAGCTCGCGCGACGCCAGCGTCAGCCCCGGCGTCAGCCGCCCGTCAGCCGACAGGAAATTCAGCGCCAGCCCCAAAAGCAGCGCCATCAGCGTCAGCGGCGCACCGTAACGGTTTGAAATCGACGCCGCCGCCAACGTCGCCAACACTGCCACGGTCAGCCCCGGCGCATAGTCGCGCAGCCGGGCCTTTGGCGTAACCTCGATATCGCCGTACAGATCGGCGGCTTGCGGGGCGGGCAGGGACGGCATCGGCGTTATCGGTTAAGGTGCGGAACGGGATGCGGCAAGTGTCACCGAACGCCGATATGGTGCGAAACAGGCACGAAGGGGTTGTATGGCGATTGAAACGGCAACGCAGCGGGCGCGGCGCAAGTTCGTCTTCGGGATGCTCGAACAGGCGTCGAACATCCTTGGCGCGATGACCGCCAGCGTCACCGTCGTGGGGCTGGTGTTGCCGACGCTCGCCGTGTTCACCGGAACCTCGCATTTGACATCGCCGATGCTCAGTCAGCTGGCGACGCTGGTGATTGGCTTTGCGCTTCTGGCGGCCACCGCAGCGGTCGTGCTGCGCGGCTTGGCGCGGCGGCTGGAGGACAATGAGGTCGCGATATCCGACCGCCGGGAGCAACAGTGATGATGGAAGCCGCCCATACTGCCGTCGGCTTCGCCAGCGGGTTCGTCGCGGTGATCTTTGCCGTCGGGATCGGGTTGTACATCTGGGCCCGTCAGCGTTAGGTCGATCACTATAATTATACATAATGTATATTATCGGGATATGTGATCGTGACGTGCAGCCACAGGCGCGCTATCTGTCTGGCATGATAACCACCCCGCTTTCCGCATCGCTCGACCGCCTTGCCGCGATCATGGCGCAGTTGCGGACGCTCGGCACTGGATGCCCCTGGGACCTGGCGCAGGATTTCGACACCATCGCGCCGTACACGATCGAGGAGGCCTATGAGGTCGCCGAGGCGATTGCGGCGCGTGACATGGCGGCGCTGCAGGATGAGTTGGGCGACCTGTTGTTTCAGGTCATGTTCCACTCCCGGATGGCCGAAGAAGCAGGTGCTTTCATGCTGGTGGACGTTGTCGCCGGGGTCTGCGCCAAGATGGAGCGTCGACACCCGCACATTTTTGGCGATGGAATCGCTGCCGCCGATGCCATCGCCCAAAAGGCCGATTGGGAGGCGATCAAGGCCGCCGAACGCGCCGCAGCTGGCAAGCCCGAACGGCCGGTATCGGCGCTCGATGGTGTGGCGCGGGCGCTCCCTGCCCTTATGCGCGCCGACAAACTCCAGTCGCGGGCGGCGAGGGTTGGGTTCGACTGGCCCGACGCCAGCGGGCCGCACGACAAGGTGATCGAGGAATTGGCCGAACTCGACGCGGCGACGACCGATGGGGAACGCGCCGAAGAAGCGGGTGACCTGCTGTTCGCCGTGGTCAATCTACTGCGCCACCATGGCATTGACGCCGAGGACGCGTTGCGCGGCGGGAATGCCAAGTTCGAGCGGCGGTTTCGCGGGATGGAGACGCTGGCGGGCGATGCGTTTGCGGGACTGTCGTTGGAGAGCAAGGAACAGCTTTGGCAGGCGGTGAAGACCAGGAAATAACCTTATCGGCCCAATATTATCCGCGCTTATCGACAGCAGCATTCAAACCCGCCCGCGCCGCCTTCAATTCCGCCCAGTTCGGCGCGTGAACCAGCGCCGCATCGTACTTCGCCGCAGCCTCTTCCCGCTTGCCCTGCCGCGCTAGCACATCGCCCCACGCCTTCAGCGGCTCCGCCCAGTTCGGTCCACGCTGGTTGGCCTCGGCATATCTGAGCACTGCCCCGGCAAGATCGCCCTTGGCTGCCAGCATGTCACCCCAGTCCTGATAGCCGCGCGGTAGTGACGGTCCCTGCCGCACAGCCTCGGCAAAGTCGCGCGCGGCCCCTGCCCAGTCGCGGCGCACGGCGGCGACGCGCCCGCGCGCCAGCCAGGCGTCGTAATAGTCTGCAGGAATGGCGCGTAGCAGTGCATCGGCCTCGGCGTCCCGGCCAAGATGGGCATAGGCTTCGGCGACACGGTAGCGGGTGCTGAGCAGATCGTTGGCAAGATCGAGCGGGGCCATCCCAACCCCCTCGCGAGCGACCGCCGCCCAGTCGCCGCGCTGTGCGGACCATTCAGCGCGCAATTGTGCTATCTCCCGAGCCATGAATTGCTCTTGCCCCGCCGGCACCGCGCGCAGCTCGGCAAGATCGTCAGCATCGACCGCTTCATGCAGTTGGACCGTCGCCCAAACGGTATCGACTGCACCTTCATGGCGGCCGGTTGCAAATACCGTATTTGCAGTCAGGCGCTGTGCCTTCTGTCGCGCCGTCGCGTAATCTTCAAGCTCGGTGTCGACGATTGCTCCGTCCTTATCCGTGTAGAACGACGTCCAGGCTGGCGACAGGCCGCTCCGGCCCGAGGCTGTCGAAGTCAGCGTCCGTCGGCTCGCCGACAAACCAGCCTCATCGTGGCCAAGAGTGAGTTCTGCCGCGGCAAGGTTGCTCAGCGCGTTCGCCATATTCGGCTTCAGGGCGAGCGCCCGGAGGTTATAGTTGCGCGCCGTTAAAGGGTCGTCCGTCGTCCGGCCCAGCCCGAACCAGCCCCAGAAGCGTTCATCAGGGTCTGCCGCATGAGTAAGGCCCATCAAAACCGGTTTGGATTCGGCAACGCGCCCATGCAGCGACAGCCAGATGCCATAGCGGTACGGCTGGGTTTGCGCATAGAGATTGAGCGCCAGCGTATCGAGCAGCGCGTCGAGATCGCGGTCATTTCCGCTCGCCTCGGCCGCCACCCCGCCGGCGCGTGCCGACGCCGTCAGACCGTCGGGCATCCGGAAAATTTCGCCGTCGATCCGCGTCGCATGGCCAAGCTGTTCGTGCAGCAGCCGCGACAGTTCGCCGATCGAAACGCCGGTTTCGGGAATAGCGATCTTGATGTCGCCCGACCAGTCATTGGCATAGCTGCGCTGTGGGCGGCTGGTTTCGGTCTGGGCATCGAGCTTTGCCAGCTTGTCCTGCAGCCGTGTTGCCACGACGCGCCCATTCAGCCCGCGTTGCGCCAGATCGGGCGGCACCGAAAATGCCTCGATGATCAGCCCCGAATCACGCGACGCACTCCACACCATCGCGCCAAGTCCGAGGACGATGGCAGCGACCGCCGTCGTCGTCAGCGCCAGCAGGCCGAACTTCACCCAGTCCGATGTCTGCCGCAGTTTCGCCGACTGTAGCGCTGACCGATGTTCAGCGTCGTAGTGTTTGACCTGCAGGTCAACCAGCCGCCGCTGGGACTGCAGGAAGGCCGACGCATCGCCAGCAATTTCCGGGTGCTTGCCCGCCTCGTCCATGGCGACGGCGATGGCCGCTGCATCCGCCGACAGCACGGCGTCACGCTCGCGCGCTTCGCCTTCACCGCCGAGGATGCCCTCGACCATTCCGCCTTCGGCCATGCTGCGTCCCCCAACCCGCTATTAAAGCGCCGCAAATCGTGCCCTGTCCACCTCGCTTAGCCGCACCTTGACGGCCAGCCCCGCCCCTCGGGCGCGCTGCCCGACGACTTCACCGTGTTCGTGTAGCCACGCCATGCGGCGGCCGTCATTGGCGTCGATGATGACTTCGGTTTCCTTCGATCCCGCGCGCAGCATTTCGGCGAGGCGCGCCTTCAGCACATCGACCCCCTGCCCGGTCAGCGCCGACACTGCGACCACGTCATCCCCTGCCCGGTCCAGCACCGCCGCCCGCGCGTCGGCGTCGAGCGCGTCGATCTTGTTGAGCACGGTCAGCATCGGCACGTCACCATCGGTGCCCGGCACACCCAGCCCCAGCCCGCTCAGCACCGCCGCCACGTCCGCCGCCTGCGCCTCGCTATCGGGGTGCGAAACGTCGCGGACATGGACGATGACGTCGGCCTCGATGACCTCCTCCAGCGTCGCGCGAAAGGCGGCGACGAGCTGCGTCGGCAGGTCGGACACGAAGCCGACGGTGTCCGACACCACGACTTTGTCATAGCCCGGCAGCGCAATCGCCCGCATTGTCGGGTCGAGCGTGGCGAACAACAGGTCTTCGGCGCGAACCTCGGCACCGGTCAGCCGGTTGAACAGCGTCGACTTGCCGGCGTTGGTATAACCGACCAGCGCCACCACCGGGTACGGAGCCTTCTGCCGCCGCGTCCTGTGCAGGCCACGCGTCCGCCGCACATCCTCCAGCTGGGTTTTCAGGCGGACGATGCGGTCGCGGATCAGGCGGCGATCGGTTTCGATCTGCGATTCGCCAGGGCCGCCGAGGAAGCCGAAGCCGCCGCGCTGGCGTTCGAGATGGGTCCAGGACCGCACCAGTCGCGACGCCTGATATTGCAGATGCGCCAGCTCGACCTGCAGCGTGCCCTCCGCCGTCGTCGCGCGCTCGCCGAAGATCTCGAGGATCAGCCCAGTGCGGTCGATGACTTTGGCTTTCAGGACTTTTTCGAGATTGCGCTGTTGAATCGGCGAGACCACGCCGTCAATGACGACGACTTCGGCCTCGTTGGCCGCGACCGCAGCGGCCAGTCGTTCCGCCTGCCCCTTGCCGAAAAGCATCGAAGAACTGGCGGCGCGCAGGCGCACGATCTCGCTGTGGCGGACGTCGAGCGCGATGGCGCGCGCCAGCCCCTCCGCCTCGGCCAGCTTGGCCTCGGGCAAACGCAACGCGGCGGTCTTGCCTTTACCCTCGACGAGCGGGAGCACGACGATGGCGGGCGCGCCTGTGCGGACGCCAGTGCCTTGGTCGAAGCCCCCGCCCGTCGCGGTCAAGCGTCGTCCTCGATCGTCTCGGCCTCGAACAGCTGCAGCGGTGCCGCCGGCATCACCGTCGAGATTGCGTGTTTATAGACGAGCTGCGAATGGCCATCGCGGCGCAGCAGCACGCTGAAATTGTCGAACCAGGTAATGATGCCCTGCAGCTTGACGCCATTGACAAGAAACATCGTCACCGGAGTCTTGGTCTTGCGGACAGTATTGAGGAAGATGTCCTGCAGATTGTTGGGTTTATCGGCCATGCCAGCCATCCCTTCATGCTTTTGGCGGGGCTGCTCTGGCCCGCGACCGCACCGTTGCCCGGTGTCGGCACCCGCACCCTGATGGGAACGGATGCGGCCAAGATAGTGCGATGCAGCGCGATGCTCAATGGGCGGCGCGAAAGGTCACTAAAGTCCGCCAAAATGGGTCTTTAGGTAGGTTCAAATTACCACAGCCGATAACTTACTTGCGCGCAATGTAGCATTTTGGGACTGTGTAGGACAGCGGCAATCATCCCTTCAGCTTTCGGGCGCGTCATCATCGCCCAACCCCAACGCCTTGAGTTTGCGGTGCAGCGCCGAACGCTCCATGCCAATGAACGCCGCCGTCTTCGAAATATTTCCCGAAAAGCGCCGGATTTGGGCGCGCAGATACTCACGTTCGAATGCTTCGCGCGCCTCGCGCAGCGGCGTCCCCATGATCGACCGTACCGCTTGTGCGGGAACCAGTTTGGCGGGTTCCACCGTAATTTCGGCGGGCAACATGTCGAGCTCGATGCGCCCGGCGCGATCGGCGGGAGACAGGATCAGCGTGCGTTCGACGACGTTGCGCAGCTGCCGGACGTTGCCGGGCCAGTCATAGGTCTGCAGCGCCGCCACCGCATCGTCGCTGAGCGTGGGGACAGCGATCCGGCGTTCGGCTGAATAACGCGCCAGGAAATATTGAACCAGTTCAGCAACATCCTCGCGGCGCTCGCTCAGCGCTGGCAACCGGACCGGGACGACGTTGAGGCGGTAATACAGGTCTTCGCGGAATAGCCCGGCGGCGATTTCGGCGACCAGATCGCGCGAGGTGGCGCTGATGACGCGGACGTCGACCTTGACCCAGCGCGCGCCCCCTGCCCGCTGAAACACCTGCTCGGTCAACACGCGCAGCACTTTGGCCTGCGTTGTCAGCGGCATATCGGCGACGTCGTCGAGGAACAGCGTGCCGCCGTGCGCCTGTTCGAACAGGCCGGATCGTACGAGATGGCCGCCCTCCTCCAGACCGAACAGCGCCTCCTCGACGGTTTCAGGCGTCATCCGCGCCGCGCTGACGACAACGAACGGCGATGCTGCGCGCGGGCTCCATTGGTGGAGCAACCGCGCGGCGATCTCCTTGCCCGATCCGGCGGGACCGGTAATCAGCACGCGGCTGCCGGTCGCTGCAACCCGCTTGATGGTGGCGCGGACGCCGTTGATCAGCGCGCTGGAACCGGTCAGTTCGGTGTCGAAGCCGACGCGTTCGCGCAGCTCCTCATTCTCGCGCTTCAGCCGTTCGGTCTCAGTTGCCCTCTGAACAACCAGTAGCAACTGTTCGGATTGGAACGGTTTTTCTATGAAGTCATAGGCTCCGCGCTTGATCGCAGCGACAGCGGTTTCGATATTGCCATGGCCCGAGATGACCACCACCGGCAGCGTCGGATCGCGGCGCTTGATCTCGTCGAGCAGTTCGATTCCGTCGAGCCGCGACCCCTGCAGCCAGACGTCGAGGACGATCAGCGATGGCCGCCGTTCGGCGATCGCAGCAAGCGCGCCATCGCTGTCACCGGCGGTGCGCGCGCCATAGCCCTCGTCGCCAAGGATGCCGGCAATCAACTCGCGGATGTCGACTTCGTCGTCGACAATGAGGATATCGAGCGCCATTATCCGGTCATCCGCATGGGTTCCTGTTCAGGGGCATCCGCCGCAACGCTGCGCGCCAGGGTGAAGGTGACAACCGCGCCGCCGCGATCGGCATCGCTCAGGCTCAGCGTACCGCCATGATCCTCAACGATCTTTTTGACGATGGCGAGGCCGAGGCCGGTGCCCCGTGTGCGCGTCGTCACATAGGGTTCGGTCAGCCGGTCGCGGCCCTCCGCAGGCAACCCGAGGCCATTGTCCGACACCGTGACGGTGACTTCAGTAGCGGTACCGCCAACGGTGACGGCGATGGCGCCCGGCTCGGCCAGATTGCCTGCCGCTGTATCGCGATCGATCCGCGCCACCACCGATTCAGCGGCGTTCTTCAGCAGGTTGGTCAGCGCCCGCCCGATCTGCTGACGGTCGCACACGACCGGCGGCTGCGGCGGCGCGTCGACCGCGAAAGCGATCTGCGGTGTCGCCACCTCCTGCAACACCAGCGCCTGCCGCGCGATGCGTTCGATCGATTCCAGGGCAAAGGCGGGTTTGGGCAGGCGCGCAAAGGCCGAAAACTCATCGACCATGCGACGCAGATCGCCAACCTGGCGGACGATGGTGGAGGTCAGGTCGGAGTAGGTGTCGGCATCCTCGACGATCTGACGGCCGAACTTGCGCTGCAGCCGCTCGGCGGCGAGCTGGATCGGCGTCAGCGGGTTTTTGATTTCATGGGCGATGCGTCGTGCGACATCGGCCCAGGCTGCCCGGCGCTGATCGGCCAGCTGCGCCGAAATATCGTCGAAGGTCAGCACATGGCTGCCCTCTGAACCGGCGGCAGCGACGCGGACCGACAGGGTCTGGGTCTCGCTGCCGCGCGCGATACGGACCTGGTCGGTCGCATCACCACCGCGCCCCGCCTGCTCCACCAATGCCGCCAGCTCGGGAACGGTGGTGACAAGGGACTTGCCAGCCAGCCCCGACACGGTCGTTTCAAGCAGTGCTGCCGCCGATGCGTTGGCCAGCCGGACCACGCCGTGCGCGTCGATCGACAGCACGCCCGCCGACACGCCGGTCAGCACCGCCTCGGTAAACTGCCGCCGCACATCGAGCTGCTGGTTGGCACCGACCAGCGCTGTCTGCTGCGCCTTCAATTGCCCGGTCATGCGGTTGAAGGCGCGCGCCAGCGTGCCGAGTTCATCGGGCGAACCACGGACCGGCACCCGCGCATCGAAATCGCCACCACCGACGCGTTCAGTCGCCTCTGCCAGCCGGGCAATGGGGGCAACCAGCCGGTTGGCGAGCCATAGTGCCACGGTAACGGCGACGGCGAGCGTCAGCAGCGATACAGCGATCAAAATCAGGTTGAAGCGCAATTCCATAGCCCGGCTGCGTTCGATCAACGCGTTGTATTCATTCAGTGCCTGGGCCGCCCGCGCCGCACGCGCCAGCACCGCTGGATCGACCTTACGGCTGACATAGACATAGCGGTCGTCGCCGGGGCCCAGTCGTACGACCGCTTCGACCCGGTCGCCACCGCGCGCCACGACGCTGGCGGCCCCCGACACCGCCTTGGCGAAATCGATACGTCCGACGCGCCCAATCAAATCGGTCGCATTGACTCCGGCGAGTGCGAGCGGGCGCACCTGGCGACCGTCGCGCACAAAGACCGCAGCTTCAGTCAGGTTGCGCGCCGCGACCTGGAATTCCAGCCCCTTGGTGAACAGCGGAGAGCCGAGGCCGTAGTCGCGGACGTAGTTGTTCACATCGCTCGACATGGCGACGATGTCCTCGACGACGCGGTTACGGTTTTCCTCGACATAGGCCTGCGCGATCTGGTTGGAACCGTCGAGGACGGTCTTGACCCGGTCAGAAAACCAGAACTGCACGCCGAACTGGAACAGCAGCGAGGCAAAGATGACGACGAGGATGGTCGGCACCGCGGCAATGCTGGCGAACAGCGCCACCATGCGGACGTGCAGCCGCGATCCCGCCAGCCCCTTGCGGCGATTAGCGAGCAAGATGGCGACGCGCCGGCCGATCAGCACGGTCAGCGCCATCAAGGGAATAAGGTTGGCAACGAGCACCGCCGTCACCAGCGGCGGCGACACGCCATTGGCCGGCGAACCCCTGCCCGCCAGCAATGCATAGCTCGACAGGCCGAGCAGTATGACCAGAATGGCGGCGGCGATTTCGAGCCGGGGGTAGAAATCGACCCGCGATACCCAGCGGTTCAGGCGGCGACGCAGGCTCCGCCAGCGATCCGGCGCTTTGGGGGCGACACTGGGGGCGACAGGGGCCATTCCGGCTGTTGTAAGCGATAAACGTTGCCGATGGAACACAGTCGTTGCGCAGATGCGACAAGTGATCAGTTACGACGCGGTTCCAGCCCCAAGTCGGTCAGTTTCTTGCGCAGCGTATTGCGATTGATCCCCAACAGCTTGGCCGCCTTGAGCTGATTTCCCCCCGTCGCTGCAAGGCAGGCGGTCAGCAGCGGCCGCTCGATCTCGGCCAACACCCGATCGTAAAGGCCGTCAGGCGGCATCGCGCCGCCTTCGAAATAGCGCGCGATGTGGGCACCTGCGACCTCGGCGAATTCGGCCGGTGGCGTCACCGTCGCACTGCTTGCGCCGCCCTGGCCGATGCCCGCTGCGACCGCCGCCCCGCCGATTACGTCGCCTCGCTCCAGGGCTGCCAGCCGCCGCATCAGGTTTTCCAACTCGCGGACATTACCCGGCCAGTCATGGCGACGCAGTACCTCCAACGCCGGAGGATCGAGCGCCTTGCGCGGCAGCCCCTCGGCGGCAGCAGTTTCAAGGAAATACCGCGCCAGCGCCGGAATGTCCTCGGCGCGCTGGCGCAAAGCCGGCAGTGCCAGGGGCACGACGTTGAGCCGGTAATACAGGTCCTCGCGGAAGCGCCCGGTCTGCGCCAACGCGCGCAAATCCTGATTTGTCGCCGATACGATGCGCACATCGGCACGCTGGGTTCGCGCGCCTCCGACCGTTGTGAACTCGCCCGATTGCAGCACCCGGAGCAGCCGCGTCTGCGCCTCCAGCGGCATGTCACCGATCTCGTCGAGAAACAGTGTGCCACCCTGCGCCTGTTCGAACTTTCCGGCCGTACGCGCCGCCGCACCGGTAAAGGCACCGCGTTCATGGCCGAATAATTCACTTTCGATGAGTTCGCGTGGAATCGCCGCCATATTGAGGGCGATGAACGGCCGCCCCCGGCGCGGCCCCATGTCGTGAATGGCCCGGGCGACCAACTCCTTGCCGGTGCCGCTTTCACCCAGGATCATCACTGTCAGATCATTGGCGACGACGCGGGCGATGACGCGGTAAACTTCTTGCATCGCCGGTGAGCGACCGATCAGCGGCGGTTCGTCGCCCGGTTCCGCAGCCTCGACCTCCCCACGACCCTCTAACGCCGACGCAACCGATGCCGTTAATTCATTGAGATCGAAAGGCTTTGGGAGATAATCGAATGCTCCCTGTTCGGTTGCGCGGACCGCCGTCGACAGCGTGTTCTGCGCGCTCATCACGATCACCCGCAGGCCGGGCCGCAACGCCAGCAACTTGGGGATCGTCTCCAGCCCGTTGCCATCGGGCAGGATGACATCGGTAACGACGCAATCGCCGACCCCCGATTCGACCAGCTTGACCAACCCCGCGGCCGTTTCGGTCAGCTTCACGTGGTAACCGGCGCGGGTCAGTGCCTGGCGTACGACGGTGCGGATCGCCGCATCGTCATCTGCCACAAGGATGGTTGCGGTCATTGGTCGGGCTCCGGCGCGATTGGCAGCAGGATGCGGAAAACCGTCTGCGCCGGATCGTCCGCGCGTTCATATTCAACGACGCCGCCATGGTCCGCGACAATCTTGGCGACCAAGGCAAGGCCCAGGCCCGAACCGCCGCGCTTCGTGCCGACGAATGGCTCAAAGATATGCGGTGCGAGAGCCTCAGGGATCCCCGGGCCGCTGTCGATCACCCGGACTTCCAGTGGCAGCGACACAGGCTTGCCGCCATCGGCGGGCCGTACCTTGAGCCCGGGTTTAAACGCCGTTGTCAGCACGATAGTACCAGTCGTTTCAACAGCTTCAGCGGCATTTTTGAGTAAGTTCAGAAAAACCTGGATCATCGCATCACGGTTGGCCGAGATCAGCGGCAATGACGGATCATAGCGTTCGCGGATTGTAATGCCCCGCGCAAATCCCTGTTCGGCGACGCGGCGCGCATGCCCGAGCACTTCATGGATGTTTTCGGGCTTCAATCGAATCGGCCGCGTGTCGGTGAAGCTTTCCATGCGGTCAACGAGCTTGGCGATGCGGTCGACCTCGGTGACGATCAGATCGGTCAATTCCCGACCTTCCTCACCCGCACCCGTCGCCAGCAGTTGCGCAGCACCACGAATGCCCGAAAGCGGGTTCTTGATTTCGTGCGCCAGCATCGCTGCAACGCCGACCGCCGACCGCGCTGCCCCCTGATGCTGAACTTGCCGGTCAACCAGCGTCGCCACCGACCGTGTCTGAAACGCCACTGTTTGCCATCCCGGCAGTTCGGCAACCGGTGCCACCAACACGTCGGCGCGCGCTGGACGCCCGGCGATGACGAGCGGCAGGTCGTAGGCCGCGCAACCGCCGCCGTCGCGCCGCGCCCGCCACACCAACCCCTCGACTGCGGAGTCCGGGCCGAAAGCCGCCGCCCAGCCGCGCTCGCTAAGCTGCGCCTGGCTGGCGTTCAGAAATGTCTCGGCGGCAAGATTGACCAGCGCCAGATTGCCGTCATCGCGGACGAGCACGGCCGGCACCGCCAGCCCCGCAAGCAGTTCGGCGGCCCCACCGGGCATATTCACGCGGCCCTGGCCTCGGCGTCCATCAGATCGAAATAGAAGCGATCGATCATCGATCCTACGACAGCGGCATCGCCGATCTTGTTGACTTCGTTGCGGAACGTCGCGCTATCGTGGAGGCCCTTGGTGTACCAGCCAAGATGCTTCCGCGCCATGTTGACGCCGACATCGGGCCCGTACAGGTCGATCATCATCGCGTGATGTTCGCGGACCAAAGCGTGCTGCTGCGGCAGTGTCGGATCGGCGGGCACCGCGCGACCCGTCAGCGCCGCCATCACTTGGGCGATCAGCCATGGTTTGCCGTAAGCGCCTCGCCCGATCATCACGCCATCGGCTCCCGACTGCGCCAGCGCCGTGCGCGCATCGTCAATCGAACAGATATCACCGTTCACGATGACAGGAACTTGCACGGCATCCTTGACGCGGCGCACGAACCGCCAATCCGCCGTGCCGCTGTACAGCTGGCAGCGCGTGCGACCGTGAATGGTGATCAGCTGGATCCCAAGATCCTCGGCCATGCGCGCCATTTCGGGCGCGTTGAGGCTCTGATGGTCCCAGCCCATGCGCATCTTCAGCGTCACCGGCACCTTGACCGCCTTGACCGTCGCCTCGATCAGCCGCCGCGCCAGGTCGGGCTCGCGCATCAGCGCCGATCCGGCGTGGCCGTTGACGACCTTCTTGACCGGGCAGCCCATGTTGATGTCGATGATCGCCGCGCCCATGCCCTCGTTGAGCTTGGCGGCTTCGGCCATCCGCGCCGGTTCGCAGCCTGCCAGCTGCATCGACACCGGCTCCTCACTGGCGTCCCAGGCAGCCTTTTGCAGTGACTGGCGCGTCTCGCGGATCATCGCCTCGCTGGCGATCATTTCGGTGACAGTCAGCCCGGCACCGAAACGCTTGACGAGCACGCGGAACGGGCGGTCGGTAACGCCCGTCATCGGCGCCAGGATGACGGGCGCGTCGACGCGGATCGGACCGATCTGGATGGGAGCGAGGAGGGTCAACTGCGGTGCCTGAAAAACAGGCAGGCGATCTAGGGGGTTTCGGCTTGTGCGGCAAGCGGCGGGGTGGTTAGGGGCGGGGGTGAAGTCCCACGCGCTCATCGTCGCCGCCGGTCGCGGCCACCGCGCAGGAGAAGGACTGCCCAAGCAATATCGCGGCGTCGCGGGCAAAGCATTGCTGCGCCATGCTGTCGATGGGCTGGCCACCGCCGGGATCGCCGCGACCATCGTCATCCATCCCGACGACCGTGCGCTTTACGACGCCGCCACAGTCGGCCTCACCCTGCCCGACCCCACCCATGGCGGGGCAACCCGGCAGGAATCGGTTCGCGTCGGACTGGAGGCTCTGGCCGCCGATCCGCCGGAGATCGTATTGATTCACGATGCGGCGCGCGCTTTTGTGCCCGCAGCCGTCATCGACGGACTGCTCGCCGCGCTCGCCGACCCCGCCAACGATGGCGCGGTCCCGGCCCTGCCCGTCAGCGACAGCCTGCGCTCCGGCGAGACGTATTTCACCGGCGAAGTCGACCGCGCCGGGCTGCACCGCGTGCAGACCCCGCAGGCGTTCCGCTTCGCCAAAATTCTCGCTGCGCACCGGGCCGCTGCGCCGGGGGCGACAGATGACCTCGGTATCGCCTTGGCGGCGGGGTTGAACATCGCCATCGCCCCCGGCGACGAACTGGGGTTCAAAGTGACGACGCCTGCCGATTTCACCCGCGCCGAGGCGTTGTTCCCGCTGGTCTCGCGGTCGGCGTCGGGCTTCGATGTGCACCGCTTTGGCCCCGGCGATCATGTCTGGCTGTGCGGCGTGCGTATCCCCCATAGCCATGGCCTGATCGGCCATAGCGACGCCGATGCCGGGCTTCATGCGCTGACCGACGCGCTGTTCGGCACCATTGCGGCGGGCGATATCGGCGATCATTTCCCGCCGGCCGACCCAAAGTGGCGTAACGCCGCCAGCGACCAGTTCCTCGCCCATGCGGCAGGGCTGGTGCGCGAGCGCGGCGGCCGCATCGACCATGTCGATGTGACGATCATCGCCGAACGCCCCAAGGTCGGTCCGCACCGCATAGCCATGCGCGACCGCATCGCCGCAATCCTCGACATTCCCGTGGCCAGCGTCAGCGTCAAGGCGACGACGACCGAGCTTTTGGGCTTCACCGGACGCGGCGAGGGGCTGGCGGCACAGGCCATGGCAAGCGTCCGCCTGCCGATGAATTCGCAATGACCATACACCCGCTCAGGCTGAGCCTGTCGAAGCCGGATTCCGCCGTCCCGCCCGATCCGGCTTCGACAGGCTCAGCCTGAGCGGAGGTTATGCTGTTCCGCAGACGCAGACGGGTTTAGACTTCCATCAATGGACCCCGATCTCCTCGCCGCCGCCGCGCGCGTGCTCGATGCCAACCGCGCCGCGGGGCGCTGCATCGCCGTCGCCGAATCGTGCACCGGTGGACTGGTGTCGGCGGCACTGACCGAACACGCCGGGGCGTCGGACGTGTTCGAACGCGGCTATGTCACCTACTCGAACGAGGCCAAGGAGGAGGCGATCGGCGTCTCCAGCGACATCCTCCACACCTTTGGCGCGGTCAGCATCGCGGTCGCCTGGGCGATGGCGCAGGGCGCGCTGAAGCATAGCCACGCCGATATCGCCGTCGCCATTACCGGCGTCGCCGGGCCAGCGGGCGGATCGGCCAAGAAACCCGTCGGAACCGTGGTGTTCGCCCGCGCCATCAAGGGCGCGCCCGAGGATGAGGTCCACGCCGACGTCCGCCACTTCGGCGACTTGGGGCGCAGTGAAATCCGTCGTCAGGCGGCGCTGGTGGCCTTGGAATTGCTGATGCCGGGGGCCGAGCCAGAGGCTGCCGCCCCATAAACCGCCGCTGCCCGTGTTTCGAACGCCGTCACCATGCGTTTGAAGGCATCGGCAAAGAACATTCCTGCCAGCGATTCAAAGATGCGGTTGCGGAATTCGAAATCGACGTTGAAATCGATCTCGCAGCCGCCGGGGGCCGGGCGGAAGACCCAGTCGTTCTTGAGGTATTTGAGCGGACCCTTGATGTAATCGACGTGAATTGCCGTTGGGCGAGTCAGTTCGACGCGGCTGGTAAAGCGTTCGCGGACCATCTTGAAGCCGACGATCATGTCGGCGGTGACAATGTTGCCCTCGGTCGACACGATCCGCATCGCCTGAATCCACGGCAGGAATTCGTCGTAGCGGCCGATATCGGCGACCAGATCGAACATCTGTTCGGGCGTATAGGGCAGTCGCCTTGTCTCGGTATGGCGCGGCATGGAGTTACGCCGCCGCGCGCCGCTTTGCCTGCATTTCGGCGAAATCCTTGCCGGCGTGATACGACGACCGGGTCAGCGGCGACGCGGCGACCTGAAGAAAACCCTTCGACCGTGCCACTGCGCCGTACGCCGCAAAGGTCGCGGGCGTCACGAACTCCTCGACCTTGGCATGGCGCGGGGTCGGCTGCAGGTACTGGCCGACGGTCAGGAAATCCACGCTCGCCGACCGCATGTCGTCCCAGACCTGATGAAGCTCCAATGCGGTCTCCCCCAGCCCAACCATGACGCCCGACTTGGTAAAGATCTGCGGGTTGAGCCGCTTGACCGTCTCCAGCAGGCGCAGGCTGGCGTAATAGCGCGCGCCGGGGCGGATGGTCGGGTACAGGCGCGGCACCGTTTCGAGGTTATGATTGTAAACGTCCGGCCCCGCGTCGACGATGGCCTCCACCGCCGTCATCGCCTTGTTGCGGAAGTCCGGCGTCAAAATTTCGATGGTGGTGTTCGGCGCATGTTTGCGCAGTTGCTCGATAACCCGGACGAATTGCCCTGCCCCGCCGTCCTTCAAATCATCGCGGTCGACACTGGTGATGACGATATGCTCAAGCCCGAGCGCTCCGGCCGCCTCGGCGACATGCTCCGGCTCGAGCAGGTCGACGGGCTGCGGCATCCCCGTTTTGACGTTGCAGAACGCACATGCCCTCGTGCAGGTATCGCCCAAAATCATCACCGTCGCGTGCTTCTGGCTCCAGCATTCGCCGATATTGGGGCACGCCGCCTCCTCGCAGACGGTGTTGAGGTTAAGCCGCCGCATCAGCGCGCGCGTCTCGGCAAACGCCGTCGATGTTGGCGCGCGGACGCGCAGCCAGTCGGGCTTGCGGGCGCGGAGGGCAGTCGCGGGTGCGTTCATGCGCGCCTAGATAGTCGCCTGCGCACCACTTGCCAACGCGGACGGCGTGACGCGCGACAACACGCCTGCTAGGCACCAGCCATGCCTGAATTTCGCGCGCTCATCGATGGTTATCGTCGCTTCCGGGTCGGCGATTATGTCGAGCAGCGCCAGCGCTATGACGCGCTCGCCAACCGTGGCCAAAGCCCCAAGGTCATGGTCATCGCCTGTTCCGACAGCCGGGTCGATCCAACGCGGGTGTTCGATGCTGAACCTGGCCAGATGTTCGTCGTGCGCAACGTCGCCAACCTCGTCCCGCCCTACGAACCCGGCGGCGGCCAGCATGGTGCGTCGGCAGCAGTGGAATATGCGATCACCCAGCTGGAGGTGCATCACATCGTGGTCTTCGGCCATGCGCATTGCGGCGGTATTCAGGCCTCGCTCGACGGGCGCTTCGACGATGCCGCCGACGGCGAAGGCGGCTTTATCGGTCGCTGGATGTCGATGATCGCCCCAGCCCGCGACCGTATTCGGGCGGCCGCCGATCTATCACCGGACATCGACGCCGCAGCGGCTCTGGAATTGGAGGCAATCCGCCTGAGCATCGCCAATCTGCGCAGCTTTCCGTTCGTTGCAGCAGCGGAGGCGGCGGGCAGTGTACAATTACAGGGCGCGCACTTCGGCATCGCCGACGGCGTATTGCGGGTGCTGGACACGGAAACCGGGCGGTTTGAGGCGGTTTCGGTCTAGCGCTAGTACGGATCGCCGTAGTTCCAGCCCTTGCCGTCCTTTGCCCCCGCTCGCTGCTGCTCGTTGCGGAGATGCTTGCGATACAGGCATCCGGTGTTGCCCCCCGGCCCAGAGCGCGAGCACGTTCCCGGCCCCCCGTTATCGTAATCGAACAGCGCGTTGCGTTCACGTGACACGCTATCGGATGCGCGGGTGCCATATTCCTCGTGGCGCGGAATCTCGGCGGGGATGCGATAGGGCGAGCGCGGCGGGTCCGTGTCGGCGCAGACGGTGATCTCGCCGTCCTTCGGCTTGGGGCACAGCGCCGACAGCGACGGCGGGATGCTGGCGGCGACGAGCGTCGAAGCAATAGCAGCAACCCCGACAGTCCGCATCACCCTGACGAAAATAACGTTAATAGGGATCGTCATAATTCCAGCCATGCCGGTTCTTTGCCCCGGCACGTTGGTGCAGGATGTCATTGAACTGTTTCAACGCACAACCGGTGTCGCCCCCTGCCCGGGTATGATCACAGCTTTGACCGCCGCCCGAATCATAATCGAACAACGCATTGCGTTCGCGCGACACGCTGTCGGATGCGCGGGTGCCATATTCCTCGTGGCGCGGAATCTCGGCGGGGATGCGATATTGCGAACGTGGCGGGTCCTTGTCGGCGCAGACGGTGATCTCGCCGTCCTTCGGCTTTGGGCACAGCGCCGACAGTGACGGCGGCATCGACGCGCCGATAACAGCCATGGCGACCAGGCTAAATATGGATCGCCCTTCCGTAAGCCCCCAACACGCTTTCGTGCATCATCTCGCTCAGCGTCGGATGGGCGAAGACGGTTTCCATCAGCTCGGCCTCGGTCGTTTCCAGCTGGCGGGCGATGACATAGCCCTGGATCAGTTCGGTGACTTCGGCCCCGACCATGTGCGCGCCCAGCAGTTCGCCGGTCTTGGCATCGAACACGGTTTTGACAAACCCTTCCGCCTCGCCGAGCGCGATTGCCTTGCCGTTGCCGATAAACGGGAATTTGCCGACCTTCAGTTCATGCCCCGCTGCCTTCGCTGCCGCTTCGGTCAGGCCGACACTGGCGACTTGCGGCCGGGAATAGGTGCAGCCGGGGATGTTCCAGGTGGTGAAGGCGTGCGGGTTCAGCCCGGCGATCTGTTCGACGCAGACGATGCCTTCGTGGCTCGCTTTGTGCGCCAGCCACGGCGGGCCGGTGACGTCGCCGATGGCGTGCAGGTTGGGAACATTGGTGCGACCATAGCCATCGACCTCGATATGGCCGCGGTTTGTCGCGATCTTCAGCGCTTCCAGCCCGATGTTTTCGGTGTTCGGCACAATGCCGATGGCGACGATGACATGGCTGAACTGATGCGCCTCCGGCTTGCCATCCGCACCGGTGATCGTCGCCGACACGGCGTCCGCGCCGGGCTTCACGTCGGACACTTTCGCGCCGGTGATGATCTTCATCCCCTGCTTGACCAGCGCCTTGGCCATGAACGCGGATACCTCCGCATCCTCGACCGGCAGCACCCGGTCCAGCATCTCGACGACCGTCACGTCAGCGCCCATGTCGTTGTAGAAGCTGGCGAATTCCACGCCGATCGCGCCCGAGCCGATGACCAGCAGCTTGGTCGGCATTTCGGGCGGCACCATGGCGTGACGATAGGTCCAGATGCGCTTGCCATCGGCTGGAACGCCCGGCAGGTCGCGAGCGCGTGCACCGGTGGCAATGATGACGTTCTTCGCATCGAGGACGCGTTCCGTATCGCCGGTCTTCACCGTCACCTGCGTCGCCCCGGTCAGCCGCCCCTCCCCCGCAACCACAGTGACCTTGTGCTTCTTCATCAGCCCGGTGACCCCGGCGTTGAGCTGCCCCGCCACCTTGCGGCTGCGCTCGGTCACCTTGGCCAGATCGAATCCGACATTATCCGCCTTCAAGCCGTACGCTGCGGCGTTCTGCATATAATGGTAGATTTCCGACGTCCGCAGCAGCGCCTTGGTCGGAATACACCCCCAATTGAGGCAGATGCCACCCAGCCGCTCCCGCTCGACGATGGCGGTTTTCAGGCCCAGCTGCGCGGCGCGGATGGCGGCGACGTACCCGCCAGGGCCTGAGCCGAGGATGACGAGGTCGAAGGGTTCAGTGGGCATGAGACATTCCTGCTACCCCTCTCCCCTTGCGGGAGAGGGAGGGGCCCGCCGCGCCTTTGCGGTGGGAGGGAGAGGGGATGTGAGCGCCAAATAGATGATCCGGGCGACGTCGTCCGGGCTGGTCAGTATCTCGGCATTCCAAAAGCGCAGAACGCGCCAGCCTTGTGCTTCCAGCCATATTGTTCGACGCGCGTCGGCTTGGCTTTCGGCGTGTTGCGATCCGTCTGCTTCGATGATCAGCCGTGCCGCTGGACAAGCGAAGTCCGCAATAAACGGACCGATTGGATATTGCCGCCGAAACTTGAACTCTTCGGGGCGCTTGGCGCGCAGTAGTTTCCAGAGTTTAGCCTCGGACGCCGTCGGCTCGTGGCGCATGGTTTTCGCGTTGGTGCGGTGGGCATCCCGACGCGCTGTTGGGTCCAGGCCATTGCGCCGGTTGTCGATTGCGTCGGGCACAACCCCTCTCCCGGCTCGCGAAGACGCGAGTCCGCCCTCTCCCGCAAGGGGAGAGGGAAGGTTCACGCCACCAATCCCAGCGGTGCCTCAATCAACCCACGAAACGCACTCATCAATTCCGCCCCGTCTGCGCCGTCGATGGCGCGGTGGTCGAAGCTGCCGGTTACGCTCATCACTGTCGCAATCGCCAGCGCGTCGTTCACCACCCACGGTCGTTTCTCGCCCGCCCCCACCGCCAGGATCATCCCCTGCGGCGGGTTGATGACCGCGTCGAACTGCTTGATACCGAACATGCCGAGGTTGGAGACGCTCGCCGTGCCGCCCTGATATTCATGCGGCTGGAGTTTTCCGGCGCGGGCCTTTTCCGCCAGCGCCTTCATTTCGGTGGCGATGGCCGACAGCGTTTTGCCGTCGGCCCCGACAATGATCGGCGTGATCAGGCCGCTCGGGGCCGCAACCGCGACGCTGATATCGGCGCGGGTGTAACTGATCAGGCTGTCGCCGGCGAAGCTGACATTGGTCTTGGGCACCTGCCGCAACGCCAGCGCCAGCGCCTTGATGACCATGTCGTTGACGCTGAGCTTGATGCCGCGCGGTTCCAGCGCGGCGTTCAATTCGCCACGCAGTTTGAGCAGCGCATCGAGCCGGCAATCGACGGTCAAATAGATGTGCGGGATCGTCTGCTTGGCCTCCGTCAGGCGCTTGGCGATGATCTTGCGGACGTTGTTGAGCTTGGCGGCGGTGTGGGGGATTTCGGTGAACGGCACGCCAATGGCGATGGTTGGCGCGGCAGCCACCTCTCCCCCTGCGGGAGAGGTCGGACTCGCCTGTTGACCTACGGTCGCCTGCGGCTGGCGAGCCGGGAGAGGGGGTGTGCCCGCCGCAACTCCCGCCAAATCCGCCCGCACGATACGGCCGTTCGGGCCGGAGCCTTTGACGGCTGCAAGGTCGATGCCCTGTGCTTGCGCGAGGCGTTTGGCCAACGGCGACGCTACGACGCGATCGCCGGACAACCCCTCTCCCGGCTCGCGGCGAAGGGCCGCGAGTCCGCCCTCTCCCGCAAGGGGAGAGGGAAGAGTTGGCGAAGCCCGCTCCCCTTCCTTGCTACCCTCTCCCCTTGCGGGAGAGGGCGGACTCGCCTCTTGGCGAGCCGGGAGAGGGGTTGTCGCAACCGCAGGCGCAGCAGGAGTCGGAGCACCCGCATCCTCCCCCTCCCCCGCCAGCCGCATGATCACCGTGCCGACCGGCACCCCCTCCGTCCCCGCCGCGACGGTGAGTTCGGTGACGACGCCTTCGTCGATGCTTTCCACCTCCATCGTCGCCTTGTCGGTTTCGATTTCGGCGAGCAGGTCGCCCGATTTGACCGTGTCGCCGGGCTTGACCAGCCACTTCGACAGCGTCCCCGTCTCCATCGTCGGGCTGAGCGCGGGCATTTTGATGTCGATGGGCATGATTCAGTGTCCGTTGAGCACAGCCGGTCGCCATGCGAGAAGGAGGCGGAAGACAAGGGTCATCGCAACAATGCCGAAGACAGATTGAGTTAATACAACCGGCATGACATACCAGCCTTCCGCACCCCAAGAGCCGTGAAAAACTACGTCAGGTATGGCGACCAGAGCAGTGAAGAATATTAGATCCGTTGGCAGTGATCGCGGTCTGGACAGGCGTGATGCGCTCCAGACGCAAAGCACTCCGGCGCAGATTGGAACCAAGATCAAAGCCCACAAGAAAAACGTTATCGCCGAGTTGGCGTCGTTTTCCACTACGTAAAAATAGTGCTCAACCCTGGCTGAACCACCGCCAAACAGCTTGATCGGTATGCTTGCGTACTTATTCGCGAGCACTCCTGCGAGAGCAGTGGCCGATGCAATGCCAACCACCCGCAAAAATCTCACCGGTAACAAACCTTCTTCACCGCACCCACCACGTCATCCACCTTGAGCAGCGCCAACTTCTCCAGATTGGCGGCATAGGGCAGCGGTACGTCCTCGTTGGTCACCCGCAGCACCGGGGCGTCGAGGTCGTCGAAGCCGTCTTCCATGGCGATGGCGATGATCTCGCTCGAAATCGAGCAGGTCGGCCAGCCTTCCTCGACCACAACCATGCGGTTGGTTTTCTTGAGGGACGCCAGCACCGTCGCCCGGTCCAACGGCCGCAGTGTGCGCAGGTCGACGATCTCGGCCTCAATGCCCTCGGCCGCCAGCTTCGCCGCCGCCTCCAGCGCCACGCCGACGCCGATGGAATAGCTGACGATGGTCACGTCCTTGCCGGTCCGCACGACGCTCGCCTTGCCAATCGGCACCACGACATCGTCGTCGGGCACATCGAAGCTCTGGCCGTAGAGCAGCTCATTTTCGAGGAACACCACCGGATCGGGCGAGCGGATCGCCGCTTTGAGCAGCCCCTTGGCGTCCGCCGCGCTGTACGGCGCGATGACGATCAGCCCGGGGACGCTGGCATACCATGGCCCGTAATTCTGGCTGTGCTGCGCCGCGACCCGCGACGCCGCACCGTTGGGCCCGCGAAACACAATGGGGCAGCGCATCTGGCCACCGGACATATAGTTCGTCTTGGCGGCGGAATTGATGATGTGGTCGATGGCCTGCATGGCGAAGTTGAAGGTCATGAATTCGACGATGGGTTTCAGCCCGCCCATCGCCGCGCCCGCGCCGAGCCCGGCGAAACCATATTCGGTGATCGGGGTATCGACGACGCGGGTGGGGCCGAATTCCTCGAGCAGGCCCTGGGTGACTTTGTAAGCGCCCTGATATTCGGCGACCTCCTCGCCCATGACGAAGACAGTGGCGTCGGCGCGCATTTCCTCGGCCATGGCGTCGCGGAGCGCTTCGCGCAGGGTTTGGCGGTGGGTGGGGCCTGATGGCGAGGTGACTTCCCCCTCTCCCCGCTCGCGTGAAGGACGCGAGTCGCCCTCTCCCCCTGAAAGAGGGGGCGAGGGAGCAGACGCCTCCTCCCCTTCCCCACGAATCGTCGCGATCAGCGTCCCGACCTTCACCCCTTCAGACCCGCCAGCGATGTGGAGCTTCTCAACCACCCCGCCCTCATCGGCCTCCAACTCCATCGTCGCCTTGTCGGTTTCGATTTCCGCCAGCACGTCGCCCGGCTTGACCGTGTCACCCTCGGCGACCAGCCACTTGGCCAGTGTGCCTTCCTCCATGGTGGGCGACATGGCGGGGAGCTTGATTTCGGGCATCAGTACGTCCCCACCAGCACGTCGGTGTAAAGTTCGCTCGCGTCCGGTTCAGGCGTTTGCTCGGCGAAGTCGGCAGCCTCGGCGACGATCGCCTTGACCTGCTTCTCCAGATCCTTGAGCGACGCTTCGGTCGCCGCGCCCATCTTGATCAGTTCGGCCTTGCAATGTTCGATCGGGTCGGACTTTTCACGAACCGCTGCGACCTCTTCCCGCGACCGATATTTCGCCGGATCGGACATCGAGTGACCGCGATACCGGTACGTTTTCATTTCGAGCAGTAGCGGACCCTTGCCCGCCCGCACCCAGTCGACCGCCGTCTGCGCAGCACCACGCACCGCGAGTACGTCCATACCGTCGACCTGCAGGCCGGGGACCCGGAAACTCTCGCCGCGCCGATACAGCTGGTCCTCAGACGACGAGCGATTGACGCTTGTGCCCATGGCATACTGGTTGTTTTCAATGACGAAAATCGCCGGCAGCTTCCACAGTTCGGCCATGTTGAAGCTTTCATACACCTGGCCCTGGTTCGACGCGCCGTCGCCGAAATAGGTGACGCTCAGCCCGCCATCGCCCTTGTATTTATGGGCAAACGCCAGCCCGGTGCCCAGCGGCACCTGCGCCGCGACGATGCCATGGCCGCCGTAAAAGCCGTGTTCGACGCTGAACATGTGCATCGAGCCGCCCTTGCCCTTGGAAATGCCCGCGGCGCGCCCGGTCAGTTCGGCCATCACCGCCTTTGGGTCGATGCCGGCGGCGATCATATGGCCATGGTCTCGGTAGCCGGTGATCACGCTATCGGTTTTGCTCAGCGCAGCCTGCATGCCGACGACGACCGCTTCCTGCCCGATGTACAGATGGCAGAAGCCGCCGATCAGCCCCATGCCGTACAACTGCCCGGCGCGCTCCTCGAAACGACGGATGAGCAGCATCTGGCGATAGAATTCCAACAGCTCAGGGCCGGAGGCGACGTGCCGTTTTGGTTCATCAGGGCGCGGCCAATTGCCCTTGGGCGGTGCCGGAGCCGGAGTGACAGATTTTGCCGTTGCCGCGCGCGCCATCAAAGCCTCCGATTGTCGTGCCGCTATAGAAGCGGCACCGCACCGGCTTCAACCGCTAATGTGCGGCGGGTTCGTTATCGAGCGGTACGATGATTTCGTCGGGACGCATGACGTTGAGGTTTTTGCGTACAAGTTCATCGGCAAGGTCGGGATCGACATGGCGTGGATCGAGCAACATTGCCTGGCGCTGGAGCGACTCCTTGGCGACGGCCAGCGTCGCCGCCTGCCGCGCCAACTGCTGATTATCCCGCCGATAGTCCTGAAGCGCCAGCAGACCGGTCGCACCGCCGACCGCGTGAAAGCCAAAATAGGCGATCAGCGCGATGCAGCCCGCCGGAAGCGCGGCGGCGGCAAAGATCGGACCCAGGGCGAGGCGTTCGCGCATGATGATTCAATATATTAGCGCGAGTCGCGCCGCAAGAAAAACCTCTCCCGCTTCGGAGAGAGGCGTTTAACGCAGCACTGCCCGCCCTGCATAACGTGCGCTTGTGCCCAGCTCCTCCTCGATGCGGATCAGCTGGTTATACTTGGCGAGCCTGTCGGAGCGCGCCAGCGACCCGGTTTTGATCTGTCCGCAGCCGCAAGCAACCGCCAAATCGGCGATGGTTGCGTCTTCGGTTTCGCCGCTGCGGTGCGACATGACGCTGCGATATCCGGCGCGGTGGGCCATGTCGACGGCGGCCAATGTTTCGGTCAGCGTACCGATCTGGTTGACCTTGACCAGCAAGGCATTGGCAAGACCGTCCTTGATGCCCTGCTCCAGCCTGGCGGGGTTGGTCACGAACAAATCGTCGCCGACCAGCTGATGCTTACCACCCAGCGCGTCGGTCAGCGCCTTCCAGCCGACGAAATCATCCTCGGCCATGCCGTCTTCTATGCTGAGGATCGGATAGGCCGCGCAGAGTTTGACGTAATAGTCGGTCATTTCGTGCGGGGTGAGCGACAGGCCCTCGCTGGCCAGTTCATACCGACCGGCCTTGAAAAACTCGCTGGCTGCCGGGTCGAGGGCGATGAATACATCCTCGCCCGCCTTGAACCCGGCCTTGGCGACCGACGCCATGATGAAATCGAGCGCGGCATGGGTGCCCTTCAACTCCGGCGCAAAGCCGCCCTCATCGCCGACAGCGGTGGAATGACCGGCGGCCTTCAATTCGGCCTTCAGCGTGTGGAAAATTTCTGCCCCCCAGCGCACCGCCTCGGCGATGCTGCCCGCGCCAACCGGCATGACCATGAATTCCTGAAAATCGATCGGGTTATCGGCATGGGCACCACCGTTGACGATGTTCATCATCGGCACCGGCAGCAGGTTTGCCGATACGCCGCCAACGTAGCGGTGGAGCGGCAGCCCGCGCGCGTCGGCCGCAGCCTTGGCCGCTGCGAGCGACACGCCCAGGATCGCGTTGGCCCCCAGCCGCGCCTTGTTCGGCGTCCCGTCGAGCTCGATCATCGTCGCGTCGATTTCGCCCTGCTCCTCGGCGTCGATGCCGCTCAGCGCGTCGAGGATCTCCCCGTTGACCGCCGCCACCGCCTTCAACACGCCCTTGCCGCCGTACCGCGTCATGTCGCCGTCGCGCAGTTCGACCGCTTCATGCGCGCCGGTCGACGCCCCCGACGGCACCGCCGCGCGTCCGGTCGATCCATCTTCAAGTACGACATCGACCTCGACAGTCGGGTTGCCGCGGCTGTCGATGATTTCGCGCGCATGGATGTCGATAATTGCGGTCAAGGCATGTCCTTTCGGGGCCGTAATGTTGCGCATTGGCGCGGCACACGCCATCTATCGGCCAAGTGACGCCACCGCAACGGAACCGGGTGGCATTGCAGTCGGTTTGTGATGGCAACCCCACCGTTTAGAGGTTCGAGACGATGACCACCACGACACTGAACGACATAGCCACTGACGAAGCGCCGTCCTGGGCGCGCCCCGGTGCCGCCGACATGGACGGCGGCTTCGGCGAACCCGGCGGCGCTTCGAGCCGTTTCGCCATCAAGGACAAATTCGCCGGCATGGCCGACGAAGGCAAAAACCAGCTCCTGCAGACCTTTGACGGGTTGATCCAAGCTGCGCATGAATTTGCTGACCGGCTGGAAAGCGGCGCGGGCGGCCCTGTTGCCGACTATGCTCGCCAGGCGGCGCATATGCTGGGTGACTGGCAGTCGGCAATCCAGGCGAAGTCGGTGGAGGAACTGGTCGATGACGGTCGCGATTTCGTCCGTCGCCAACCAGTGGCAGCGCTCGGCATTGCGGTCGGCGCTGGTTTCATCCTTTCGCGTCTTTTGCGGTCATCGCAATGATCGGCGAGGGGGCATCCGCCAAGTTGAGCGAGGTCACGCCGACCGAACCGTTGTCGATCGGCGAGTTGCTGCGTCAGCTGGTTGAAGATGTTGGGCTGCTGTTTCGGACCGAGCTGCGACTGGCGCAGAGCGAGTTCCGCGCCAGCCTCGCCTCGGCCAAAGGCGGGGCTGCGGCTATCGCAGTCGGCGGCATCTTCCTGACAGGGTCGCTGCTCGCATTCCTGGCGGCTGCGGTGGGATTTATCGCGCCGTATGTGGGCGTCGGCTGGGCGGCGATGATTGTCGGCGGCGCGTCGCTGATTCTGGGCTTCATTTTGATCGCGGTTGGCGGTAGCGCGATGAAGAAGGTGAGTTTTGCACCGACGCGGACTGTTGATCGGCTGAGGCGAGACGCCCGGGCGTTGCAGGGAGAAGATTGATGGCCGCCGATATGGTGTTCGTGTACGCCTCTGAAGCCGATAAGGCACGTGACCGCATCGCCGCCACGATCGACGAGCTCCAGGATCGGTTGAGCCCGCGGCGGATCGTCGGCGACGCGGTTGGCCGGGTACAGATCCAGGGAACCGAAATGCTGGGTCAGGTGCGCGACGCCGTAAAGGGTCATCCGCTGGCGATTGTCGCCGTGGGCGCCGCTGTCGGACTGGCATTGCTTGGTCGGTCGAAGCTTGTTCATGCCAAGGTTAATCTCGGCGACGATTTCGACACCTACACTGATTATGACGACGGTTACGCGTCGGATGCAGCGCCGCAGACCTTGACCAGGCCGTCGAGCCCACAGACACAACCCCGGGCGTCGCGCAGCGACCGGATCGCCGCCAACCCGCTGGTCTCGATCATGGCCGGCTTGGCGGCGGGCGCAGTCATCGGTGCACTGATCCCCGCGACCGACGGCGAGTCCAAACTCCTCGCCGGCCTGCGCAACCCGTAATTCAGTGCGGGTTCACGGCAGCGGGGCGATATTGCTGCGAACACTGTTCACCGGAGAAATCATGTCACCCTTCAAGACCCTGGCGATTGCGGCGATCACTGCGACTGCCCTGCCCTTCGCCGCGGCCCCCGTCAGCGCGCAGGCACCGGCGGCGGCGTCCGACGCGGCGGCGGCGAGTTTTATCGACAAGCTGAGCAACCAGGCCTTCGCTGTGCTGCGTGACAAATCACTGTCCAAGGCCGCGGCGCGCAGTAAATTCCGCGGCATGCTTCAGCAGAATGTGGCGCTCGACGAGATCGGTGCGCGCTTGATCCGTCGTCAACGTGCTCAGGTCACCCCGGACCAGTACGTCCGCTATCAGGCGGCGCTGCCCGATTTCGTCCTCAATGCCTATACCGACCGGCTTTACGATTATGCCAATGCCGATGTGAAGGTGACGCGTACGCTCGCGCGCAACGACACGGTGACCGATGTCTATTCAAAGGTTGCCCAACCCGGCGAAGCGCCATTCGATGCAATCTGGCAGGTCCGCAAGCTGCCAGCGGGCAAGTTCGTCATTCTCAACCTGACCGTCGCCGGCATCAACATCGCTTTGACGCAGGAGGCGGACTTCACGTCGTATATCGGAAAGAACGGCTTCGACGCACTGATCGCGTTTATGAAAAGCGCCAACGCCAAGGCCGCCGTTTGAACCTTGTCGACCTGTCGGCGGCGGCCTTCGTCCATCCCAGCGCGCTGGTTTATGGCAAGGTTTCCGCCGCCGAAGGATCGTCGTTGTGGTGCAACGCCGTCATCCGGGCGGAGACGGCGCATGTCGCCATCGGGGCGTTCGTCAACGTTCAGGATTTCGTGATGATCCACACCGATCCCGGCAAGCCGGTGACGATCGGTGCCTACACTTCGGTGACCCATCACGCGACGCTGCATGGCTGCACTATCGGTGCGCACTGCCTGATCGGGATCAATGCCACGGTCTATAACGGCGCGGTGATCGGCGACGGCAGTATCGTCGGACAGCACGCCTATGTCCGCGACGGCACGGTCGTCCCGCCAAACAGCATCGTCGTCGGATCGCCCGCCAAGGTCATCCGCACCGCCGACAACCGGCTCGCCAACCGCATGAATGCGCTATTCTATCACCGTAACGCACTGGCCTATGCGCGCGGCGATCACCGCGCGTGGGACGGCCCCGAATTCGACGCCTGGTTCGCCGACACCATCGAACGGGTAGCGCGCGAGTTTGCCGCCGGTTAAGACCGGCGCATGAGCAAGCTCCATCTCGTTTTCGGCGGACGTGTCGCCGATCCCCAGGGCGTCGACTTCATCGATCCGGGCGCGCTCGACGTGGTCGGCATCTTTCCCGATTTCGCCGCTGCGCACACGGCCTGGCGATCGGCGGCGCAGCGCACCGTCGACGATGCGACAATGAAATATGTTGTCGTCCACCTGCACCGGCTGCTCGAGCCGGGCTGAGGCCCCACCCTCCCGCTCAGACTGAGCTTGTCGAAGCCGGGTCCAAGACGGAATCCGGCTTCGACAAGCTCAGCCTGAGCGGAGTAAGTAGGTCAGGGGAGAATCGCGGCATGGCTGAAGTCTGGAGCTTGGGTGCAATTTTTGACGCGGTCTGCGCTGCGGCGGATCCGGACCTGCCCGCGCTGATCCACGATGGTGCCGTCACGACATGGAGCGCGCTCGACCGCCGCAGCCGCGCCCTCGCCGCTGCCTTCCACGCTGCCGGCGCACAGCCGGGCGATCGCCTCGCCCATCTGATGCGCAATGGCCCGGCGTATATGCAAGCCAGCGTCGCCGGGTTCCGCAGCCGCCTGGTGCATGTCAACGTCAACTACCGCTACACCGGCGAGGAGCTTTTCTACATTCTCGACAATTCGGACGCAGCTGTGGTGGTCTTCGACGCCGAATTTGCCGAAGTTCTGGGCACGCTCCGCGACCGGCTCAACGTCAAGCTATGGGTCCAGGTCGGCGGCGCGACGGCCGATTTCGCTATCAATTTCGAAGCCCTCGCCACTGCCGATGCGCGGCTCGAGCGTCAGGATCACGCTGCGGACGATATGTTCTTCATTTACACAGGTGGCACCACCGGCATGCCCAAGGGCGTAATGTGGGACCAGGGTGACTTGTGGCAGCTGATCGGCGGCGGCCTTCCTGGCCAGGGACTTCCCGCCCCTGCCAACGTCACCGAACACGCCGCCAATGTCGCCGCCGGGATCGGACGCCTCCGCGCACTGGTGCTACCCCCGTTGATGCACGGCACCGGCTTCCTTGTCGCACTCAACACGCTGGCCAAGGGCGGCACGGTGGTGACCCTGCCAGGATCTGGGTTCGACGCCGAGGATGCGGTTCGCACCTGCGCCGACCTGGCCTGCGACTATGCCGTTATCGTCGGCGACGCCTTCGGCCGCCCGATGCTCAAGGCACTCGATGCCGGGAGTGGTTCGATCGCCACGCTGAATGGCATGATCTCCAGCGGCACAATGTGGTCGTCCGAAGTCAAAGCCGGGCTGTTGCGGCACGCACCGAATGCCATGCTCGTCGATGCGCTGGCGTCGTCTGAGGGGCTGGGAGCGGGCACTTCGATCCAGACCGCCGCCAATGCAGGCGCCCCGACCGCGTTCAGCAACGACGGCAATACAATTGTCGTCGACGATCAACTGCGCCGTATCCTGCCCGGCTCCGGTGTCGCCGGACGCATCGCTCGGGCCGGTCACCTGCCGCGTGGCTATTGGCGCGACGAAGCCAAGACCGCCGCCACCTTCCCGGTCATCGATGGCGTCCGCCACGTCGTTGCAGGCGACTGGGCGATCCCGGAGGCCGACGGCACGCTGACGCTGCTGGGGCGCGGCAGCCAGTGCATCAATTCAGGCGGCGAAAAGATCTTCCCCGAAGAGGTCGAGGAGGCGCTGAAAACCCACCCCGCCGTCGACGACGCGCTGGTCTTCGGCGTGGCCGACGAGGTGTGGGGACAGGCGGTGACGGCGGTGGTCGAGACCTGCGCGCCGGTGGAGGCCGAGGCGCTGCGGCTCCACGTCCGCAGCGTGCTGGCCGGGTACAAGACACCCAAGCGCATCGTCACCGTCGCCAAGGTGCCGCGCGCTCCGAACGGCAAGGCGGATTATGATGGTGCGAAGCGGCTGGCGGGGGCGGGGGGTTAAAACGTCCGTTTGCGACCCAATTGCTGCCGTTCGGCGAGGGCGTAATCTATCCCGATGAATGCTCGCCTCTGGACTGCGCTACTGGTCGTCGCCGCTGCGGGCGGCGCAATGCTCTACGTTTTGACGGTAGGCGAGCCTAGACTGCCTGTTAGCGTCGCGGATGGATCATACAACAATCCAAGCGTTGGAACTGTCGTTCTTCAAAACGGGCTGATGACGATCAATAATCGGCGGATTAGCTACGTCATCGAGAGTGACAAAGTCGGAACTTACGTACTTCCATCAACCTATGTCGGAGCTTCCGACCATGGGTTTGTAATACGCTCAAGCGGCTATCCGCTTAAGCTTCGCCTCGATCGCGACGTGCGCCCCAGCAGACTTGGTCTGCGCGATGATGTCGGCGGCGACCCGATTGTGTTTGCTCGCGTCAACGTCAACTAACCACCCATAAGCGGGCTATGTCGGCTGTTCGGGCAGATACCCGACGATAGGCCCCTACCAGACCCACCAACAAACAAGCTTGACAAATAACCCATATGGCTATAACATCACCCGATGATCGCCGTGTCTCCCGTCCTTCGCCTCCGAACCGCGCACCGCCTTGGGGGAGAACGTACAGATGCTAGGGTATACTCTCTTTCCTCTCCTTCGACGCTTTTGCGCCGAGTCGCGGCGGTTGCCTGCGGACGACCGACCTACCCCGGAATAAGCACCGACATACACGTCAGCCCCGATTCCGCCTTGGCAAACTCACCATTGTCGACCGGCGTCACGTCGAACACCGCCGCCGCCACGCGCGCAATTGTCCTGGGCGATCCCGCCTGCCCCAGCGCGCGGCCATTGGCCCAGAGCATGTTCGCGCCCGATGGCTCGTCCGGATCGGCGTCGATGATGTGGAAACCCGGCGGCGGATCGGGCACCCAGCCGCGCGCCACGACCAGCGTATCGTCGCCCAGCGCGGTCATCGCTGATTTCAGATGCAGCGCCCTGGGCATGGTCACGGTTTCAACGGCATAGCCGTGCGGCTGCAGCAGGCGCTGCAACTCCGCGACCCCGGCAGCATCGGTGCGCGACGACAGGCCGACCAGCACGCGCCGTCCGGCAAACAGCACGTCACCGCCATCGAGCCGCCCCGCTTCCATCCGCACCAGCGGGCGATCTGCGGGGACATAGGGCGCGATGGCGTCGGGCTCAGAAGCGCGCGATGCCGCCCCCGGCCGGGTCAGCACGAACAGGTCAGGAAACGCCAGCAGCGCATCCTCGACGAACACCGCATCGGGAAAGCCGGTCAGCGCGGGCAGCACGGTCACCGCGATGCCCATCGCCTCCAGCGCGACGCGATACGCCGTGTGCTGATCGAGCGCGCGCGCGAAATCGATCAGCAGGCGGTCGTAATGCGTCCGCTCGCCGTCGGCCAGATCGGGCGACGGCAGCCGAACCAGCGCCGCCGTGATCTGCATCAGCCGGGCTTGTTAAGGCCGAAACCCGAAAAGCGCTTGTTGAAGCGTGCCACCTGGCCACCGGCATCGAGCATCTTGCCCGCGCCGCCGATCCATGCCGGGTGCGACGTCGGATCGATATCCAGCGCCAGCTTGTCGCCTTCCTTGCCCCAGGTCGAGCGGGTTTCGTAGGTCGTGCCATCGGTCATCTGGACCGTGATCTTGTGGTAATCGGGGTGGATGCCGGGCTTCATCGGGTGTGCTCTCGTAAAAGGCGGCTGGTTCCGACCAGCATCGCGAAGCGGCGGCGTTTAGCGCCCGCGCTCGACAAAGGCAACTGGCCCGCGTAGCAGCGCCCCCGGATGGTGCCGCCGCGCAAGCGGAGGCTAAGAGGGAAGCCGGTGCAAAACCGGCGCTGTGCCCGCAACTGTCAGCGGCGAGCAGGCGTGCCAATTGCCACCGGGCAACCGGGAAGGCGGCACGCCGGCGTTTGAGCCGTGAGCCAGGAAACCTGCCATCCCCGGTCGTCCCCTGCCCGCCGGGTCCAGCGGAGCTTGGAGCGTGGTCGCGCATTTCCGCGCCCTGCGTTCGCGGCGGCTTACGAGCCGCACCGGCTGTAACGCCGGGCGAACGAAGGGACATACGATGCTGATTCTACTTGCCGCAGCTGCTGCAGTGCAAACTTTTGACCCTAATGATGGTGCCCAGGGCCTGGTGACCAAACGGTTGGACCCGATCACCGTCACCGCCTCGCTCGAACCCGTGCCGCTCGACCTCTCGGGTACGGCGGTCACCGTGATCGACCACACCACCATCGACGCCCTCGCGCTGCCGCTGGTCAAGGATTACCTGACGCTGTCGCCGTCGGTTTCGGTCTCCGTGTCCGGGCCGTTGGGAGCGCAGACCCAGGTCCGCATCCGGGGCGCCGAGGCCAACCACACGCTGACCTTCATCGACGGCATCGACGTCACCGACCCCGCGTCATCGGGTGAGTTCCGCTAC
This sequence comes from Sphingomonadales bacterium, assembly GCA_038211945.1. GTDB lineage: Bacteria > Pseudomonadota > Alphaproteobacteria > Sphingomonadales > Sphingomonadaceae > Sandarakinorhabdus. Next base: position 217,451 of record JBBQVA010000001.1, on the reverse strand, counting down.
GAAACCCTGCTCGCCGACGGCATCGACCGCATCGAAATCCTGCGCGGGCCGCAATCGGCGCTGTGGGGATCGGAGGCCATCGGCGGCGTCGTCAACATCCTGACCGATGCCGCCCCGCGCGGCGGCCATGCGCTGTATGGCGAAGCCGAGGGCGGGTCGCTCGGCACCTTCCGGGGCGGGGTCGGCGGTGGCGTCGGAAGCGACACGGCGGGGTTCAGTGCGCAGGGCAGCTATTTGAAGTCGCGCGGATATGACATTTCCAGCTCGAACGGCGACCGCGACGGTTATGAGAACTTCACGCTGTACGGGAAAGGCTTTGTCAAACCCACTGAAAACACACAACTGACTGTCGCCGCACGCTACGCCGACGCCATCTCCGAATTCGACGATTTCGATTATGGCGCGGGCGTCCCGCTCGATGCGCCGCTGTCGACCAAGGCCCGCCTGTTCGCCGTCCGGGGTGCGGGCAGCATCGACCTGCTCGACGGTCGATCGACAAGCGAAGTCGCCGCCGCCTTCACCGACACCGCCAATATCAACCGCACGGCGGGCGTGTTCCAGAACGAAAGCGATGGCGGGCGCATCAAGCTGACCGGCCAGACCAGCCTGAAGTTCGACACCGGCGACGTCCAGCACCGCGTCACCGCCGCCGCCGAATGGCAGCGCGAGCGCTTCGTCAGCATCGACGCCGATCCAACGGCCTTTTCCAACCAGCGCCAGAACCGCACCCAGACCAGCGCCGTCGGGGAATACCGGCTTGACGTGGCGGACCGCTTCGGTGGCGGCGTTGCGGTAAGGCGCGACTGGAACAACCGCTTCGCCAACGACACCACCGTCCGCGTCAACGGCGCGGCCAAGCTTGGCGGCGGGTTCGGCCTCCACGCCAGTTATGGCAGCGGCGTCGCCAACCCGACCTTCTACGATGAATTCGGCTTTTTCCCGGGCTTTTTCGTCGGCAATCCCAATCTGAAGCCCGAAAAATCGCAAAGCTATGATGCCGGAGCGGGCTGGAGCCGGGGCACGACCAAGCTCGATGTCACCTGGTATCGCGCCAATCTGACCGACGAGATCGTCTCGACATTCGATTCGACGACGTTCCTGTCGGGCGTCGCCAACGCCGTCGGACGCAGCAGGCGGCAGGGCCTTGAGGTCACCGCCGAAACCGCGCCGATCGCGGGGCTGCGGCTGGCGGCAACCTATGCGTACCTCGACGCGACCCAACAGCAGGTCGCGGCTGGCCTCCAGATCCGCGAGGTACGGCGGCCCCGGCACAGCGGATCACTGACCGCCAGCTACACCGGCGCGGCCTTCGATCTGGCGGCGTCGGCGGCAATCACCGGAGCGCGCACCGACACCGATTTCGCGACCTTCCAGACGGTTACGTTGAAGTCCTATACGTTGCTGACAATCAGCGGGGCGTGGCACATCAACCGCCACATCGACCTGACCGGCCGCGTCGAGAACGCGCTGGATACCAGCTATCAGGACGTCTTCGCCTATCGCACGCCGCGATTGACCGCTTATGCCGGGGTGCGGCTGCGGCTGTGAAGGCCTGGCTGGCCTTGCTCGCTTTGCTGGCTCCCCTCCCGCTTGCGGGATGGGTTGGAGGTGGGAATGTGCGCGTCGTTCCCACCCCCGGCTCGGTAAGCGCCGAGTCCGCGCCCCTCCCGCAGGCGGGAGGGGATGCACCGCGCCGTGTCGCCAGCCTGAATCTGTGCACCGACGAACTGGCGCTGTTGCTCGCCGCCCCCGGCCAGTTGGTCAGCGTCAGCAGGTTGGGCGGCGACCCGCAGGAGACGGCGCTGGCCGGGCGGGCGCGTGGTTTGGTACTCAACAACGGACGCGTAGACGATGTGGCGGGGCTGGCCCCGGACTTGGTGCTGACCAGTGGCGGCATCGGCGGCGCAGCGGCGGCGGCACTGACGGCGCGGATGGGAGTGCGCGTCGTCACCCTGCCCTTCCCTTCGACCATCGCCGATGTTCGCACGAATATCCGCACTGTCGCCGCCGCATTGGGGCAAAAGGCGGTGGGCGAGGCAGCGGTCGTCCGCTTCGATGCGGGGCTGGGGGACGTTCCCACGGTGCTGACCCCGGCACTGATGACCGGTGGTGGCGGCGTTGCGCCAGCGGCGGACGGATTGAGTGCGGCGTTCCTCCGCCACGCGGGGCTGCGCCAGATGCCGAGCAGCGAGACCATGCGGCTGGAGGAATTGTTGGAACAGCCGCCCCAGGTGCTTGTATTGTCCCGATACCGTGGCGGACAGGCGTCGCTGAACACGGCGTGGTTGCAGCATCCGGCGCTGGCGCGGCTGCCTGTGTCGGTGCGACGGATTGAGACTGATGGCCGGGCGTGGACATGTCTGGGGCCGGAAACGGCGGAAGCGGTGGTGAAGTTGCGGGCGGCAACCTCTCCCTCCCCCCTGAGGGGAGGGCGACTCGCGCCAACCCGGGCCGCTGCAAGGGCAGCGTCTTTCGCCCTCCCCTCACGGGGGAGGGACACATGAAGCTAACCCTCACCCTGCTCGCCGCGCTGGTCTTCGCCGCGAGCATCGCGCTCCCGCTTGGCCCAATCCTCGCCGTCCACGCCCGCGACCCGGGCCTTGCGCAGATCATCCTGACCGAACTCCGCCTGCCACGCGCCATTCTGGCCATCGCCATCGGCGGCTTTCTGGGCCTCAGCGGCGCTGCGATGCAGGCTTTGCTGCGCAATCCGCTGGCGTCGCCCGATGTCACCGGCGCGTCGGCGGGGGCGGCGCTGGGCGCGGTGCTGGTCGCCTATAGCCTCAACAGCTTCAGCACGATGGCGATCGCTGCAGGAGCCATTATCGGCGCAGCGGTCGCCCTGACAGCGCTGCTTGCGCTGGCAGGACGTGGTGCAACGACTGAACGCCTTGTACTGGCTGGCGTTGCCATCTCGGCGTTGGCGGGGGCGCTGATGAGCCTGGCGCTCAGCCTCGCGCCGTCGCCTTACGCGATCTACGACATATTGTTCTGGATGCTGGGGTCGGTGGCGGATCGCAGCCTCGTCCACGTCGCCGTTGCGCTTCCGTGCATCGCGGCGGGCACTGCGCTGATCCTGCCTGCCCGGCGCGGCCTCGACGCGCTGGCGCTGGGTGAGGAAGTCGCCGCGTCGCTCGGGCATGACGTTGCCCGGCTGCGGCTGCGGATCGTCGCGGGCACGGCGCTGGGTGTCGGCGGCGGCGTCGCGGCGGCAGGCGCGATCGGCTTCGTCGGGCTGATCGTGCCGCATCTGGTGCGCGGGCGCAGCGCGACGCCGGGGGCGAGCCTGATCCCCAGCGCGCTCGCCGGGGCATGCTTGTTGGGCGCCGCCGACCTGCTGGTGCGCATCCCCGTCCATGGGCAGGAGTTGAAACTGGGCGTTGTCACTGCGCTGATCGGCGCGCCGTTCTTCCTTCGGCTGATCGTTGCGGACCGGCGCAGCTGATGTTGGTCGGCGAAAACTTGTCGCGCCCGCCGGGTCTGCTCGCCGCCAGCATTGCAGCGCGCCCGGGTCAGCTCATCGGCCTGATTGGCCCCAATGGCGCAGGCAAGACGACGCTGTTGCGGGCGCTGGCCGGGCTAACGGCGGGGCCGGGCGAGGTGCGGTTGGGCGCGGCTCCACTTGCTGCTGTGCCGCCCGGCGAACGGGCGCGGCGGCTGGCCTGGCTGCCGGCGGGGCGTGAAACGGGGTGGCCGTTGATGGTCCGGGATTTGGTCGCGCTTGGTCTGGCCGCGCCCAATGACAGCGCGGTGGCGGTGGCACTGGCGCGCGTTGAGGCCACTGCATTCGCTGACCGCCGCGTCGATACGCTGTCGAGCGGTGAGGCGGCGCGCGTCCTCCTCGCCCGTGCCATCGTCGCCCAGCCCGAGGTGCTTTTGCTTGATGAGCCGGTGGCCAATCTCGATCCATTTTACCGGCTAGCGATCATGGAGGTGTTGCGCGGGCTGGCGAAGGACGGAGCAGCGGTCGTCGTGGCGCTCCACGATCTGGATTTGGCCGAGCGGTATTGCGACCAGCTGTGGTTGATGGCGGGAGGGCAGTTGGTCATTGCCGGTGACCCGGCAGAAGTGCTGACGCCTCCGAATTTGGCTTCCGCCTTTGGCATTGCGCGCTCGCTCGCAGGCTGGCAGCGCGCCTAGACCCTGTCCGGTCCGCACCGTATAGCCACAGCCATGCCTGTCACCGGTTCCCCGCTCCAGCCCACCGCTTCGACGCGGGCCAATGCCGCCGCCATGGCGACACTCGTTTCCGACCTGAAACGACTTTGCGTGACGATCGCCGAGGGCGGTCCGCAGGCGTCGCGCGACCGCCATGTCGCACGCGGTAAACTCCTGCCGCGCCAGCGGGTTGAAGGGTTGCTCGATCCGGGCACGGCGTTTCTTGAGATCGGGCAATTGGCTGCGCACAACGTCTATGGCGAGGATGTGCCCGCCGCCGGAATGATCGCGGGGGTCGGGCAGGTCGAAGGACGGTTGTGCGTCGTCGTCGCCAATGATCCGACGGTGAAGGGTGGCAGCTATTACCCGCTGACCGTAAAAAAACACCTTCGCGCGCAAGAGGTTGCGGCCCAGAACGGCCTGCCATGCGTCTATCTCGTCGACAGCGGCGGCGCCAACCTGCCGCGCCAGGATGAGGTCTTCCCCGACCGCGATCACTTCGGCCGTATTTTCTTCAACCAGGCCAACATGTCGGCCGCCGGCATCAGCCAGATCGCCGTCGTCATGGGGTCGTGCACGGCAGGCGGCGCGTATGTGCCCGCGATGGCCGATGAATCGATCATCGTCCGCGATCAGGGGACAATCTTCCTCGGTGGCCCGCCGCTGGTCAAGGCGGCAACCGGCGAGGAAGTGACCGCCGAGGAGCTCGGCGGCGGTGATGTCCACACGCGTCTGTCGGGGGTCGCCGACCATCTGGCCGAGGACGATGACGACGCGCTGCGCATCGCCCGGCGCATCGTCGCCACCCTGCCCCACGCTGCGGCCCGCGTTCCAGCCACGGCGCGCCCGCCGCTGTACGCCGCCGCCGAATTGCATAGCCTCGCCCCGCTGGACACACGCCAGCCGGTCGATGTGCATGAGGTCATCGCGCGCATCGCCGATGGCTCGGAAATGCACGAGTTCAAGGCGCGTTATGGCGACACGCTGGTCACCGGTTTTGCCCATGTCGAGGGGTATGAGGTCGGCATCATCGCCAATAACGGCATCCTGTTTTCTGAATCCGCGCAAAAGGGCGCGCATTTCATCGAACTCGCGTGCCAGCGCCGCATTCCGCTGCTTTTCCTGCAGAATATCTCGGGCTTCATGGTCGGCAAGAAGGTCGAGAATGAGGGGATCGCGCGGCACGGGGCCAAGCTCGTCACCGCTGTCGCCTGCGCCGCAGTGCCCAAGATCACCGTCGTCACCGGCGGCAGCTTCGGCGCAGGCAATTACGGCATGGCCGGCCGCGCTTACTCGCCGCGCTTCCTGTGGATGTGGCCCAACGCCCGTATCAGCGTGATGGGCGGCGAGCAGGCGGCGTCGGTGCTGGCCACCGTCAAGTCGGGCGGCTTCAAGTCAGCCGCCGAGGAAGAGGCATTCAAAGCCCCGATCCGGGCCACTTACGAAGCCCAGGGCCACCCCTATTACGCTAGCGCGCGGCTGTGGGACGATGGCGTGATTGATCCAGCCGATACCCGCGCGGTCGTCGCGTTATCGTTGGCAGCGAGTTTGCAGCAGCCGGTGCCGGAGACGCGGTTCGGCACGTTCCGAATGTAGCTTCAAGTCGACGGCAGCGGCTTCGCCTTGCCGCGCAGTCCGGCGATATAGCCCAATTCCTGTTCGGCGATCCGGTCTTTCGGGTTCAACACCAGACATTTACGGTAAACGGCTATCGATTCGTCATAACGCCCCATCTCGGTCAGCGCGAAGCCTTGACCGCGTAGCGCCCGCGTCTGTTCATAGATTCTCACCGGGTCGGGCGAGAAAGCGGCGGCTGTCTCCGCGTTGCGGAAAGTTGCCAGCGCAGTCGGCCAGTCCTTTTCGGTCTGATACAGATTGCCGAGTTCCGAAATAAACCGCGCATCGGATGGCGACAGGGCGATGGCCTTGTCGAACATCGCATGCGCCTCGGCGGGCCTGCCCAAGTCGATGAGCGCGAAGCCCTTGTAGAAATACGCCTCACCCCATGTCGGGCCAAGCGCTACGGCATCCACTTTGTCCTTGGAGGCAAGCAGCAGATAAAACAGCGTCGCAGCCGTGCCGCGCGCCGAATAAACGCGGCGTTTGGACGGCGGATTGGCAGCTTCGTAACTGGCGATGATCGGATCGAGATACTGGCTGATCGCCTGCGCCCCCTGACCCCTGCTGATCATCGCAACAGCATAGCCCAGCAATTCAGCCTGATGCTTGTCGGCATCAGCACCGGCAACCGGCGGCGGTGCGGACTCGGCGGCATGAACCGGCAGCGCCGCCATCAGCAGTGCCATGATCGAGATCAATTTGCGCATCGCCGGGCTCTCCTCAACCCCAGTCTCTCATCCCACAGCGGCGCGCGCAATCGCCAGAAAGCTCGCCGCCGTCAGGCTGGCCCCGCCGACCAGCGCGCCGCCCACATTTGGCTGGCCGAGCAGCAGCGCGGCGTTGTCGGGCTTGACCGAGCCGCCGTAGAGTATGCGGACCGCCTGCCCCGCGACGCCGAACCGAGCGGTCAGTCGGGACCGGATGAAGCCGTGCATCGCCGCGACATCTTCGGGCGTCGGTGTTCGTCCGGTGCCGATGGCCCAAACCGGTTCATAGGCGACTGTCAGGCCGCCGGATGCGTCAAGCAAGGAGCCGTCGAGCTGGCCACCGACGACCGCCTCGGCTTGCCCCGCGTCGCGCTGTGCCTCGACCTCGCCAACGCAGACGATAACCTCTAGCCCCGCCGCGCGCGCAGCTGACGCCTTGGCGCGAACTTCGGCGTCGGTTTCGTGGCTATCGGTACGCCGTTCGCTGTGCCCCAGAATGACAAAATGTGCGCCGATATCGGCCAGCATCGCCGCCGATATGCAACCGGTATGCGCACCGCTGGCGCTGGTGTGCGCGTCCTGACCGCCGATGGCGATGCGCCCGCCAGCAGTCTGCACAGCACGGTCGATCAGAGTGAAGGGCGGCGCTATCCACAGGTCGGCAGCGACTCCGGCTGCTGCGGCTGCAACTGCCTCGATCTCGGCCATCGCCGCGACAAGACCGTTCATTTTCCAATTGCCGACGATCAGGGGCTTCACCAGCATCTCCAAACGCGCCGGATCAGCGCGGACGGTGTTCTGTGCCGAAGCCTGCGGTGATGAACAAGGCGCTGGCTTCACCGCTGATGTCTGCCGTGTGCCAGCAGCCCGGCGGATTGATGGCATAATCGCCGGGGCCGATTACCACTGTCGCGGTCGACCCCTCCGACATCTCCTGATGAAGGGTAATCTTGCCGGTCAGGCACAGCACGACCTCGTCACCCGCCGGATGCATTTCCCAGCTTGTCCAGTTTTCGGTGAAAACCGAGACCGTTACGAGCCGACCCTCCACGCCGTCAGCAGCATTGCGCGCCGAATAATCCGCATACCATTGCATCGCGCCCGTGAATTCAGGCTGCGGAACGGCTGTCGCCCCCAGCCCCAGATGAAGTGGATTGCGAGCGAGCGAACTGGTCATCGGTACCTCCGCGGTGCGCATAGCTTGTTACAAGCCCATGCCGCCGTTACAACCCGCCGGCCTTTCATTTCGACGGATCTCCATGCTCGCGTTCTTTCGTAAATACCTGTCCAGCTGGCCCGCGCTGATCCTGCTGGCGCTCATCCTCGTGGCGTTTGCAGTCACCGGCGTCGGCAATGATCCGTTCGGCACCAAGGGTGCTCCGCAGGGCTCGATCGCCAAGGCGGGCGATATGGTCATCACCGAACGCCAGTTGACCGAGCAGTTCGGGCGTACCGTGACGCGTGTCCGCCAGAGCGATCCGTCGCAAACGCAGACGGCGCTGGCCCGGCAGGGCGGCGTGGCGGCGGTGGCAGAACAGATGATCGGCGGCGCATCGATCGAGGCGTTTGCGCGCAAGATCGGCGTGGCCGCGAGCGACCGCGCCGTCGGTGCCGAAATCGCTGCCATCCCGGCGTTTCAATCGGGCGGCAAGTTCGACGAAAACGCCTATCGGCGCGTCATTGAAGAACAGCGCCTGTCGGACAAGGAAATCCGCGCGGGCATCGCCGGCGACATTATTCGCAAGCAGCTGCTGACCCCGCTCACCCAGTCGTTGAGTGTGCCGCAAGGCATGGCGGCTCCGTATGCGCGGATGCTCGTCGATGTGCACAAGGGCGAAATTGCTTCCGTACCCCTCGCTGCGGCGCCAGCTGCCACCGACGCCGAGTTGGCGTCATGGTATGCGGCCCACAAGGCGCAATTCACGCTGCCCGAACGGCGCGCCTTTCGCTATGCGATGATCGATCGGGCCGTCATTGCCGCCGGGATCAAGGTCAGCGAAACAGATATTGCTGCCGCCTTCGCCGCCAATCGTGACAAATATGGCGGCGACGCGACCCGAACGCTGAGCCAGATTGTCGTGCCCGATGAGGCCAAGGCCCGTGCCATCGCTGCCGCCGCCAAGGTCGAGGGCTTCGTCAAGGCGGCGACACGGCTGGGCGGCGTGACAGTCGCCGACCTTTCGCTGGGCAGCCAGACCCAGCCAAAGTTTGCCGGCGCAACAAGCGCGGCAGTCGCAGCCGCCGCCTTCGCCGCTCCGGTTGGCAGTGTCACCGAACCGATCAAGACCGACTTCGGGTGGCATGTCGTCCATATCGACGCCGTTGGCGCTGGCGGAAAATCGCTCGCCGATGTGCGTCCAGCGGTGCTCGCCGACCTGTCGAAGGTCGCAATCGACAAGGCCGTTGCAGCGCTGGTCGCAAAGATCGACGACGGCGCGGAGGCCGGCAAAAGCTTCCCCGACATCGCCAAGACCAATGGGCTTACGCTGCAAACCTCGCCTGCTCTGACCAAGGATGGTCGCGCCGGTGTGGGAACAGACACAGCTGCCGCAGCCCCCATCCCTGCCCTGGCCGCCAAGGCGTTCGGGCATGAACCCTCCGACGGGGTTGGCGTCGAGGACATGGGCGGCGGTAATTTCGCAGCCATCGAAACAACCCAGGTAGTGCCGCCGTCGCCGCTGCCGCTGGCGGCCGTGCGGGATCGCGTGGTGGCAGCAGTCGCGCAGGACAAGGCGCTGGCGCTCGCCAAGACAAAGGCCGACGCTGTCGTTGCCGCAGTCGCCAAAGGAGCAAGCTTTGCGGCGGCACTGCAGGCCCAGGGCCTTGCCGCGCCGCAACCAGTGTCCACTCGCCGCATCGACGCCGACCAGCAGAAGGGCGTGCCGCCGGTTGTGACGGCGTTCCTGCAGACGCCGCCGGGCAAGGTTCGCACCATCGCCGGGTCCCAGGGTTGGGTGCTGATCCATGTCGAAAGCGTAACGCCAGGTGACCTTTCGGCGACGCCACAACTTATCGAATCTGCGCGTCAGGCCTTTGCGTCACAGGCACCGGATGAGTTCAGTGCCGCGCTGGCTGCTGCAGCGGGGAAGGCCGTCAAGGTCAGACGCAACCCTGCCCAGATTGCCGCGGTTCAGAACCGCCTGGCGGGCCAGGGCGACGCGGGCGCGCGGTAATTGGCGGACTTCGCCGAGATCGTACCCGACGCCGCGCGCTTCTCCGCCGGGCTTGCCGCCGGACGTGCGCAGCTGGTGTGGACACGCGTCGTCGCCGACACCGAAACACCCGTGTCGGCGATGCTCAAGCTCCAGGTGCCGGGACGCGGAGATTTCATCCTGGAATCGGTCGAGGGCGGCGCGGTCCGGGGACGATATTCGCTGATCGGTCTCGATCCCGATCTGGTGTGGCGAGCGACCGGGGACAGTGCTGAGATAAATCGAAACTGGCGCAGCGCACCCGAACGGTTCGATGCTCTGCCAAGCGGTGCTCTCGCCGAGTTGCGTGCGCTGGTCGCCAGCGTCCGCGCCGAGGTGCCCCCCGAACTGCCGCCCGCACTCGCCTGCCTCGTAGGCTATATCGGCTATGAGGCGGTGCGGCTGGTCGAACCCAGCGTTCCGGCCAATGCGCCATCGCCGCTTGGCCTGCCCGACATGGTGTTCGTGCGGCCGACGCTGCTTTTGGTGTTCGACCGGCTCAAGGACGAACTTTTCATCGTCGCCCCGGTGTTCGCCGCCGCCGATCCGGGGCGCGCCCATGCCGACGCAGTCGAGCGGATCGAGGCCTGTCAGGCGCGACTGGCGCAGCCGCTACCTGCCCGCGCGACCGTCCCCACCCAACTGCCGACCGGCACGCCACAGCCCGTCGTTGGTGCCGATCGCTATGCCGCGATGGTCGACCGTGCCAAAGATTACATCTTCGCCGGAGACGTGTTTCAGGTCGTCCTCGCCCAGCGCTTCACCATCGAATTCCCGCTGCCGCCGCTCGACCTGTATCGCGCGCTGCGCCGCATCAACCCGTCGCCGTTCCTCTATCTGCTCGATCTGCCCGGCTTTGCCGTGGTCGGTTCGTCGCCCGAAATCCTCGTCCGCGTCCGCGACGGCGACATTACCATCCGCCCGATTGCCGGCACCCGACCACGCGGCAAGGACGCGGTCGAGGATGCCGACAACCGCACCAGCCTGCTCGCCGACGCTAAGGAACAGGCCGAACATCTGATGCTGCTCGACCTTGGCCGCCACGACGTCGGGCGAGTAGCCCAAGCCGGAACAGTCACTGTCACCGACCGTGCGGGCGTCGAATTCTACAGCCATGTCATGCACATCGTATCGAACGTGCGCGGGCGGTTGGACCCCAGATACGACGCCATCGACGCGCTGCTGGCAGGCTTTCCGGCGGGCACGGTCAGCGGCGCACCCAAGGTCCGCGCCATGCAGGTCATCGCCGAACTCGAACCCGAGGCGCGCGGCGCCTATGCGGGCGGCGTCGGCTATTTCTCCCCCGATGGCGCGATGGATTCGTGCATCGTGCTGCGCACGGCGGTGTTGAAAGACGGCGTCATGCACGTCCAGGCGGGTGCCGGCATCGTCGCCGACAGCATCGCCGAGTACGAACAACGTGAATGCGAGGCCAAGGCCGGGGCGTTGATTGCTGCAGCGGGCGAGGCGTTGCGGGCGGCGGCGACGCCGGGTTTCGGACAATAGGTCGCGCTGCGCTTTCGCACGATCCGCTGCTATGATCGCGTTTGCTTGGAGACAGACAGTGACAAAAGCGGAATGGAACGGCGTCACCCTCGGTAGCAGCGACGCGACGGTTGTCGTTGAGAATAATCACTATTTTCCGGCGGACGCCATCGATCCCGCGCTGCTGCGGCCCAGCACCACGACCAGCGTTTGCGGCTGGAAGGGCACAGCGCATTATTACGACGTTGTCGCGGGCGGCGCGGTCAACAAGGACGCCGCCTGGTATTATCCCGAGCCCAAGGACGCGGCCGCCAACATCAAGGGGCACCTCGCATTCTGGAAGGGCGTCAAGGTCGGCTAACCCCGCTCCCCCGCCAGCAGAAATTCGACATTGCCCTCCGGTCCGGTGATCGGCGAGCGTTCGGTGCCGATGACGCGCCAGCCCGGTTGCGCCGCCAGCCAAGCCGCCGCCTCCGCGCACACCCGCTCGTGCACTGCCGGATCGCGGATGACACCGCCCTTGCCCACCTCCTCGCGCCCAGCCTCGAACTGCGGTTTGACCAGCGCCAGCAGTCGCGCGGCGGGTTTGGCGAAGCTCAGCGGCGTCGCCAGCACCTTGGCCAGCCCGATGAAGCTCGCATCGCAGACGATCAGATCGACTTGTTCGGGGATTTCCGCCGCCGTCAGCGCTCGCGCATTGGTCTGCTCCAACACCACGACCCGAGCATCCTGCCGCAGACTCCACGCCAGCTGGTTGGTGCCGCTGTCGACCGCATAAACCCGCGCCGCCCCGCGCGTCAGCAATACATCGGTGAAGCCGCCGGTCGATGACCCGACATCGATCGCCACCGCTCCCGTCACATCCCAGCCGGTCCAATCCAGCCCATGCGCTAGCTTGACCCCGCCCCGCGACACCCAGGGATGATCGCGCCCGCGCACCTCCAGCGGCGCATCGACGGCAACCATCTCACCCGCCTTGGCGACCTTGCGCTCACCCGCGAACACCAGCCCGGCCAGGATCAGCGCCTGCGCCCGCGTCGGCGACGGCGCGAGGCCACGGTCGGCGAGCAGCTGATCGACACGGGTCTTGGCCATCGCCGCCTTGTCCGCGACGGCTGGCGCTCTGACAAGCCTGTGTTAGCCTGCGCGCTATGAGCACCGCCGCCACCCTGTTCGCCGCCGTGTCCGCCGGGGCCTCAGCTATGGCGGCGCTTGGTGCGCTGTTCCAGGTCCGCAAATCGGCACAAGCGAGCGAGGCCAACGCCTATCTGCAGTTGCAGGATCGTTATTCGAGCGAGGCGATGCGGACCTCCGTCATCGAATTGTCGAAGCTGTGGCGGGTGGCGCACAAGCGCGGTGAGACGGTGCTGTCGACCTATCTCCACCTGCTCGACGCCGACAAGATCACCGCCGACACGCTGTTCGCCCATTGCCGCCGGGTGTCGGTGTATTTCGTCGATGCGACGCGGCTGTACAAAGCCGGGCTGATTTCGCGGAAGGTGCTGGTGATGGCGATCGCCCACCCGGGGCTTAACACGTTCTACGAGGTCGTCGTGCCGCTGCAGGAGCACAAGGCGGGCGATCACAACGCGATGTGGGCGGCGGGCGTGCTGCGGAGTGTGATGCCGAAGCATGGCGGCGGGATGTACTAGACGTACAACCCGCCCGTTCCTCACCGGGCTCGGAAAAAGCAAAGTGGCGTTCACGCTGTACAGAGGTAACAGTATGAAAAGTGGCGCCGCCGGGCAAACTCTCCTGAACCCGCGCGAAACGCTGCTCAAACGCAGTCGGGGTCTGGGCAGTCGATGACCGGGGGATCGCAGGAATCGTCTACGGCCCACCAACTATGGTGGCAGGTCACATGGATGTGGCACCCATAGTGCATTTTGCAGAACGGCGCGCCATCGCCACTTATTTGTGCATGTTTGGACATCACCGGAAAGTTGATAGGCGTCTTGCCGCCAAGCACCGCGAACTTCTGCTTCGCACTGGCGTGGGCAGCGAACATGGTGATTTGCTTGGCTACCGCCGGATCCTTTGCAGCCTGAGCCAGCCGGGTGAACTCGGCGTCGGCTTTCGCCACCGTCGGTCCAGACTTTGCCATTGCACTAGCACTCGTAATCACCACGGCGGCGGTCAATGCCGCTCGCAACATAGTCTTCATGCTCTTGCTCCCTCAATCATCCCCACACTGTTATGACGCAACGCATCCAAAACAGCCGAGACAATTCCTGGGGCATCAACGCCAGCCTCGGCATATTGACGAGCTGGAGCGTCATGATCCTGAAACAAGTCCGGTAAGCGCAGAGTTCTGACCTTCAACCCGGCGTCGGTCAAGCCTTCATCGGACAGCCACGTCAGCACGTGCGCGCCAAAGCCGCCGGTCGCCCCTTCTTCCACCGTCAACACCACTTCATGCGTCGTCGCCAGACGCCGGATCAGCGCATGATCGAGCGGTTTGGCAAAACGCATGTCGGCGACTGTAGTGGAAAGCCCCCGCGCCTCCAGATCGTCGGCAGCCTTTTGCGCGTCGCCCAGCCGTGTGCCGAGCGACAGGATGGCGACAGTCTTGCCCTCACGGACCACCCTGCCCTTGCCGATCTCCAACTGGGTGCGAACCGCAGGAATGGCCACCCCGGTGCCCTCGCCGCGCGGGTAGCGGACGGCGCTTGGCCCGCTGTCGTGGAGCGCCATGGTATGGACCATGTTGGCAAGTTCCGCCTCGTCAGATGGCGCCATCACGACGAAATTCGGCAGCGTCGTCAGATATGCCAGATCGAACGACCCGGCATGGGTGGCTCCATCGGCTCCAACCAGTCCCGCACGGTCGATGGCGAAGCGGACGGGCAGATTCTGGATCGCCACGTCATGGACGACCTGATCATAGGCCCGTTGCAGGAAGGTCGAATAGATCGCTGCGAACGGCCGCATGCCCTGCGCCGCCAGCCCCGCCGCAAAGGTCACGGCATGCTGTTCGGCGATGCCGACGTCGAAGGTGCGGTCCGGGAACGCCTTTTCGAAACGGTCGACGCCGGTACCCGATGGCATGGCCGCGGTAATGGCGACGATACGGTCATCGCGTTTTGCCTCCTCCACCAGATAGTCGCCAAAGACGTTCTGGTAGCTCGGCGCTTTGGGTTGCGATTTGACCTGTGTGCCACTGATGACATCGAATTTCTGGACGCCATGATATTTGTCGGCGCTGGCTTCGGCGGGAGCATAGCCCTTGCCCTTTTGCGTCACGACATGGACGAGGATCGGGCCTTCGGCGGCGTCGCGGACATTTTCAAGCACCGGCAGTAGATGTTCAAGATTATGGCCGTCGATCGGGCCGACGTAATAGAATCCCAGTTCCTCGAACAGCGTGCCGCCGCCGACCGCCATGCCACGAGCAAATTCATCGACGCGAGCGGCGGCGCGGGTCAGCGGCGGCGGCAAAATCTTGCGCGTCACCTGCTTGATCGCCTCACGTAGCTCTAGGAATGGGCGCGATGACAGCAGGCGGGCGAGATACGCCGACAGCGCCCCGACCGGTGGAGCGATCGACATGTCATTGTCGTTGAGCACGACGACCAGCCGGTTGCCCGCCGCCTGCGCGTTGTTCATCGCCTCATAGGCCATGCCCGCCGACATCGCGCCGTCACCGATCACGGCAATGGCCTTGCCAGGCACGCCTTTCAGCTTGTTGGCGACCGCGAACCCCAACGCCGCGCTGATCGAAGTCGAGCTATGGGCTGCGCCGAATGGGTCGTATTCGCTTTCGGTGCGCTTGGTGAATCCGCTGAGGCCGCCACCCTGGCGCAGCGTGCGGATGCGGTCGCGCCGGCCGGTGAGGATCTTGTGGGGATAGGCCTGATGGCCGACGTCCCAGATCAGGCGATCTTCGGGCGTGTTGAACACATAGTGCAGCGCGACGGTCAGTTCGACGACACCCAGCCCCGCGCCCAGATGCCCGCCGGTGGTCGATACGGCGTCGATCAGTTCGGAACGCAGCTCGTCGGCAAGCTGACGAAGCTGCCCATGGTCGAGCCTTCGCATATCAGCAGGAAGTTTGACTTGGTCGAGTAGCGGCGTCGCCGGGCGTTGGGTCATGATGTGCCGATCAAAGTCTGTTGGGCACATCGTAATCGGTCGTGAAGCCCCTGTCGATGCGGCGTTATTCACTCGAAAACGCTAAGTGCACGCGCCGCAGCGGCCACGGACCTCGATGACCGGACGTTCAGGCGTGAAGCCGACCCCCAGAGCAGCGTTGCGGACGCCTGCCGCCACAACATCGTCATCCACATGGGTCGCCTTTCCGCAACCGTCACAGACCAGAAAAATACAGTCGTGCAGGCATCCCGGATGGCCGTTGGCGAGATAGGCGTTGGCGCTTTCGACGCGCAGCGCCAGATTGGTTTCAACGAACAGGTCGAGGATGCGGTAAACGCTGTTGGCGGCGACCCGCCTGCCCTCGGCGCGGCCGACGGCTTCGGTCACGTCATAGGCGCTGGCGGGACGGTCGAACCCGGCCAGCGCGGCGAATACCGATTGGCGCATCGCCGTCCATTGCTGCCCGGCGGCCGTCATCGCGTCCCGCGCCGCCTCTGCCAGCGCTACGCCGGTGCTGATGTGATGATCATGGGCGATGGTCTGGGCCGACATGCCCGCAATATCGGCGCGCGGACCGCTTGGCGCAAGTCAGTGCTGTGCCGCGCGGAGGTTCCAAAGATGGGCTGCACCAAGCAGGCTGACACCCGCCACCGATAACGTGATCTCTGCGGCGCCGCCGTGCCCGAGCAACAGTGACGCCGCCATCAGAGCGATGCCCGTTCCGCCCAGCCACGGAATGACAATCCGGCCGTGCACGCCAAAGCCGCGCCACAGCGCCACCGCAGCCAACGGGAGCGCAAATAGCAGGCCAATGGCATGAACCTGATGACTGAGCAGCCCGCCCGTTAGCGACAGCCCGGTCAGGATCAACGAACCCGCGAGGCAGTGCACCAGACACAGCCCGGACAGCGTCATCGCCGATTTATCAAGAAAGCTGCTGCGCCGGGACATGGCTGCGAGATATATTGTCTCATCACCACATACAAGAGCGGGGGCAGAGATTACTCCCCGCCCCCGCCCTGTCCGTCACACCTGGATCAGAATTTGATCCCGGCGGCGACGCCGTAGCGGCGCGGTTCCAGCGTGAAGATGTTGGTGAACAGCCCAGACGACTGGTCGGTCACATATTGCCCGGTGACGGCGCTGTTGTTCTGGATGTTCTGGATATAGCCGCGGATGAACCAGCGGTCGTCCCTGCCGTTCAACTGCACCTGGGCGTTCATGATGTAGTAGCTCGGGATCCGGTTGACGAATGCCGTCTGGCCGGGGCCGCTGCCATTGAAGATGCTGCCATAGCTGGTCCCGGTCATCGCGATATCGAAGCGTGGGACGAAGTTCATGCCGTTGGCAAAATCGACAGTGTACTGGATGCCCGCCGAAGCCTTGTAACTCGGCGACTGCGGAAGGTTGTTACCACGGATGTTTATCGCGACGCCTTCATTCAGAACGGTAACAGGCGCACCTGTAGCAGTAGCCAAACCGCTGAGGCCTGCGCAAATGCTGAACGCTCCGGTGGTGCCAGCGGCAAGGCCGCTGTTGTCAGCGAACGGAACCGGTGCCTTTAAACCCGCGCCTGCGCCGAAGCCGCTGGCGGCAAGCGCGCCGCCATTAATGAGGGTGTTGGCAAACCCAACGAAGCCGCTGGCGACCCCCTGAGCCCCTGCGGTGTTCGGCACGACCGCACAGTTCGATGCGTTACTGATGTCCTTAATGATCACCGCATCACCGCGACCGCCCGACGGATCACGCGGGTTAGCCAGGAATTTGTCGCTGGTGACCTTGGTGTTGAGATAGCTGAAGCCAAGGTTGATCGCCAACGCCCGCACTGGCTGGATGATCGCATCGGCTTCGAGGCCGTAGATTTCGGCATCGACATTGTCGTTGACCGAGGTGCGCGCGACGATGCGACTGATCTGCAGGCTCTTATACTTGTAATAGAAGCCGGTCAGGTTGAGGCGCAACGTCCCGTCGAGGAAGGTGTTTTTCGATCCGACCTCGAACGCATCGATAAACTCAGGCGTGAAAGTCTCGTTGACCGCAAAGATGGGCGAGAGCGGCGGATTAACGCCACCGGACTTATAGCCACGCGAATAGGAGAAATAGAGCAAATTGTTGTCGGTAATCTTCCAGTCAATAACGGCTCGGCCGGTAAGTTCCGAATACTTGGCCTTGCGAACATCGTACTCCTGAGCACCGGCACGGCCTGGATCAAAATCAAGACCGGCGTAGCCCAACGCCTGCGTGATGTTCGTTGCAGTATATGGCACCAATACGCTCGCCGCCGTGGGGAACGACGCGTCCGTCAAAAGCGTTGTTCGTGCGCTGACATTCTTCTTGTCGTCATTGTAGCGAAGACCAAGGGTTATTTTCAGCTTATCGGTCGCCTTGAAATAAGCCTCGCCGAACAATCCATAGGATTCAAGCACATAATTGTTGGTGTTGTTGCGATAGTAGGGCGAGGCAAGATAGCTGTTGGGCGTCGCCGGATTGGCGGCCTGCGCGCCCAACGTCGTCGCCAAGCCGAGCACTGCGGCGGTATAGTCACCACCGAACTGGTTCACGTAATAGCTGTTTTCCGTCAGGTGGATGCGGTTGTAAATGCCGCCCAGCAGGAAATTGAACTTGCCGTCGAACTGGCTCTGGATGATCGCTTCACCGGTATACGCATCGTTCTTGTTGTCCGACCGGTCATAGTTGAGCGGGGTCGAGCCGCAGATCGAATGCCCGCCGTAAACGCCGGTCCCTGTCGTATCGTAGGGCGACGAGGTACAGTAGGGTCCTGCAGGCCCGTTCGGGATCAGCGCTTTTATCGCCGTCCCAATTTGTGCAAAAGCAGGGCCGCCAGCGCCCGCCGCGAAGGCCGACGCCGTCCCCAAGGCCTGCGCATAGGCTGCAGGGTTGATTACAGCATTGTTGTAATCCTGCGACGAATCGACAGAATCACGTTGATACAGGCCCGACACCTGCGCCTTGATCGCCCCGAAATCATGCTCGATCTTGATCGAGGCCTGAACTTCGTCGGCAAAATAACGCGGCTGATAGTTGGTGTTGACTTGGCGCGGGTCGGACGGGTTAACGCTCGTGCTCAAGGCGTCCGGGCCGTAGAGGTTTCCAAGAGCGAGAGCTTGGAAAACACCCGATCCAGCGGGACCAAAGGCCGCAGTTTTACCCGCCAACAGCTGCTTCGAAGACAGCACACCGGCAAAGGTCGAATTGAAATTGGTGTTCTCTGCGTTGAGCGCACCGGGAGTGCAGCCCAGAACACCGCTCGCATCGCGCTGGCAGAGCTGCTTCTGGTTGCGCAGGCGATTGTCTTTCTCGCGGAAATAATAGCCCATCAGATCGACCGTCGTGCGGTCGTCCGGCTTCCAGCGCAGCGAACCACGGATCGCGTATTGGTCGCGGCCATCGATCTTGGTGTTGGTGAACAGGTCCTTGGTGAAGCCATCACGCTTCAGATAATAGCCGGCGAAGCGAACACCCAGCGTGTCGGTCAGCGGGATGTTGATCATGCCCTTGACGCGGTAGCTGTTGTAGTTGCCGTATTCGCCCTCGACGGCGGCGTGCAGCGCCTTCAGGTCGGGCTTGGCGGTGATGAAGTTGACGACACCGGCGGTGGCGTTGCGGCCGAACAGCGTGCCCTGCGGCCCACGGAGCACTTCGACGCGCTCCAGATCCATATATTCGGTTTCAAAGATGCGCGTGCCGAACAGCGGCAGATCGTTGATGTGGATGGCGGTCGCCGCATCGCAGGTCACGCCGACGCACAGATCGCCGACACCGCGAATGGTAAAGATGCCGCCGGTAAAGTTGGATTTGGTGAAGGTGATGTTGGGCAGCGTCAGCTGAAGGTCCGAGGCGTTGTTGATCTGCTGCTTCTCCAGCGCCTGGGCGGTGAAGGCGGAAACCGCGATCGGCACGTCCTGCAGGCTTTGCGCCGTGCGCTGGGCGGTGACGACGATTTCCTCGATGCCGTTCGAATCCGTTGCGGCAGCACCGGTCTTCGCCGCCTGGGACATGGCCGGAACTGCGGCGAGGGCAGCGAACGAAACACCGGCGACGAGCCCGGCACGAATAATGGCGGCAGAACGCATGGTCTGATCTCCCCAGTTGCTCAACCGCCGCCCTGTTGCCGGGCGGCTGGCCGAACACGCTCCGTGATTGGAACGTTGCTTCACCATCTACCTTGGCAAGCTGCGCCGCCGCTTGTCCAGTGCAGAGGCGGGTTGAGCGCCGGTTGACGCAAAGGGAAAGTAACGCGTGGCTTTCGCGCAACACTAACTTTGTGCGGCTAGTGGCGAAAACGTCGAACCGGGAGGATGCTGGCAATCGGGCACTCGCCTCCCGAACGCGCGCCGACCGCGTCACGTCCTGCGCAAAGCTGTCCGGCCTGAGCGCGGCGGTAGTAAAAGCCCTGATAGAAACTCAGCGCCGGGCAGTCGCTGGCGAAGAACATGCGATACCGCGCGCCCCCCTTCACGGTCAGCTCGATGCCACGGTCGCCGAACATCTGCGCGCCGACAATGTTGCTCACGCCGATACACTTGTTACGGCCTTCGCGCGGCGGTGCCGGGCGGGCAGTAACCGGAACGCCGTCGCCGACACGTACCTTTCCCCATGGCGCGGGGTAAAGGGGCTGCGATTGGCCAGGTGGAGGCGGCGGCTGCGCCGAGGCCGCGCCCGCAGCCATCATTAGACCAAGGAAGGCAGCGCGGATCAATGCGGGTACCTCCCCACGCAGCGGGTTGCCGACGAAACTGGCGGGATCATGGCCGGGGCGTGAGAGCAAGCGGTTGAACAGCGGCTGAACCTTTGAGCCGGTGCACATTGGCGACGGCTCTTGCCCCGGTCAACGGCGCCCACATCCAACGCCCGTGCAGCGTTGGCAGTTTTGTTTGATCGCAGCCTGTCATAATACTCAGCCATGGCCAATCTAACGCCCACCGCCTTCAATGCCCTCTGCGATGCTGCCGGACCGGGCGGCTGGACCGACGATGCCGATGCGATCGCTCCGCACCTGACCGACTGGCGCGGCAATTATCATGGGGCGAGCCCGCTAATGCTGATGCCGCGCACGACAGCAGCGGTCGCAGCGATCGTGCGGGCAGCGGCGGCGCACCGGATCGGGCTGGTACCACAGGGTGGTAACACCGGGCTAGTCGGGGGCGGCATCCCTGACGATGGGGCAGTCCTGCTGAGCCTTGGCAAGATGAACGCGATCCGAGCCGTCGACGCGTCCGGGCTGACGCTGACTGTGGAGGCGGGGGCGATACTGTCGAACGTCCATGATGCAGCAGCGGCAGCGGGCTGCGCCTTCCCTTTGTCGTTGGGAGCCAAGGGCAGCGCCACCATCGGCGGGCTGATTTCGACCAACGCCGGCGGTGTACAGGTCTTGCGCCACGGCACGATGAGGGCGCTGGTGGCGGGGCTGGAAGCGGTACTGCCCGATGGCTCGGTGCTCAACCAGCTGACTGGATTGGCCAAGGACAACAGCGGCTACGATATCAAGCAGCTGCTGATCGGGGGAGAAGGGACGCTCGGGGTGGTCACGGCGGCAGCGCTGCGGCTGGTACCGGCCCCGGCCTATCGCGCTGTCGGCTGGGCAGGCGTGCCCGATCCCCACGCGGCGCTGGCGCTGCTGGCGCGACTGCGGCGGCTGTCGGGCGGACAGGTTGAGAGTTTTGAACTGATCCCGGCTGAGGGTGTCGTTTTGACCGGACGAGAACTCGGCCTGCGTCCGCCGCTTTCCGGCGCGCATCCCTGGCATGTGCTGGTCGAACTTGCGGGGCCAACCAATCTTGAGGCGCTGCTCGCCGACGGACTTGCCGAAGCCGCCGCGGCGGGGGAGATCGATGACGCCACGATCGCTGCATCAGAAGCACAAGCTTCCGCGCTGTGGCGAATTCGCGAAGAGCTGCCGGAGGCCGAGCGCCGAGAAGGCCCGTCGCTGCACCACGATATCTCAGTTGCCGTCGCTGCCATGCCGCGTTTCACGCTCGACGCGGCGGCACGGGTGGAGGCTGCCTTCCCCGGCGCTCGCGTGCTGGCATTCGGGCATCTCGGTGACGGCAATCTGCACTTCAATGTGCGGCCGCCGATTGGCGATACCGCGTGGCTGGCGAAGCATGGGGAGGCGGTCACGGCGCTGGTCTATGAACTGGTGACGGCGGCGGGCGGTTCGATTTCGGCAGAACATGGCATCGGTCAGCTCAAGCGTGCCGAACTGGCGCGGCTGGGCGATCCGGCCAAGCTTGCGGCGATGCGCGCGATCAAGGCCGCACTCGATCCACTGGGGATCATGAACCCCGGGAAATTGCTTTAGGAATTTTGCCGGGTAAAAACGCCAACTTGCGCGCGGCGTTCCGCCCCACTAGACAGCCGCACTTCCGCACACCTTCCATCCGACGAAAGATTGCTTCGACATGGCCGACACACCCGCCAACGACACTCCGCAGCAGCTGCCGCTTTTCTATGGCTCGCTTGTCCCGCTGTCCTCGCAATTTCACCCCAACCACGGCCTCGTCCAACGCGACAACCTGGCTTACACCAAGGTGACGCACGCTATTCCGATCACCGTCGATGAATTTGCCGTTGCCCAGCGCCATTATCCGATCGTCTTCGGCCTTGGCGAAAACCCCGCGCCGCTCGCGCTGGTAGGGCTTAACGAGGGCATCAACATGTTCGTCGGTGACGACGGCCAGTGGCAGCCGGGCGCGTACATCCCCGCCTTTGTCCGCCGCTACCCGTTCATGCTCGCCAAGCTGCGCCCTGATGCCGAGGAATTGTCGCTGTGCTTCGACGACACGTCGGGCCTTGTCACTGCCGAAGCCGATGACAAGCTGTTTGCCAATGGTGCTGACGCCAGCGAGACCACCAAGGGCATTTTGCAGTTCTGCGAGCAGTTTGAACAGGCGATCTTCCGCACCCGCAACTTCATGGACGAACTCGCCAAGCTCGAGCTGCTGATCGACGGTGAAGTCACCATTCAGCGTCCCAACGTTGCCGAACCCGCCGTATATCGCGGCTTCCAGATGGTGGCTGAAGACAAGCTGCAGGCCATTCGTGGCGACCAGGCCCGCAAGATGGTGCAGTCGGGCATGATGGGCCTAGTTTACGCTCACCTGTTCTCGCTGTCGCAGATCGCCGGCCTGTTCGAACGCCAGGTTCTCGCCCAAGCTGCATAGGCTTCGGTCAAGAAGAAAACATGCGGGCGGTCGGGCTTTTGCTCGGCCGCCCGTTGGTTAAGCAGGCGGCAATATAACCGGAGATTCCGCCGATGCGCCGTTTTTTCTGCGTTGCGCTGTTGTTTTTGGCCGGACCAGGGGCCGCCGCAACTATCGGTGTTCCTACCGGGACCTATGCGCTTGACCCGACGCACACCAGCGTGACGTGGAAGGTCGGCCATCTTGGCCTGTCGAACTACACAGCGCGCTTCGCCCGGGTTTCGGGCAGCGCAATGGTCGACGACGCCAGCCCGGCGAAATCGAGCGTCAGCATCAGCATCGACACCAATTCTGTCCGCACCGACTATCCGTATCCGGACAAGGAAGACTTCGACAAAAAGCTTGGCAGCGACGAGCATTTTCTCGACGGCGGCAAATTTCCGGCGATCACCTTCGTTTCCAGATCGATCACGCTGACCGGGCCTGATACGGCAAAGATCAGCGGCGACCTGACGCTGCGCGGTGTCACCAGAGCCGTGGTCCTCGATACCAAGTTGAACGGTGCGCTGAAGCAACATCCCGTTCTCAAGATCCCGATGTTCGGGATTTCGGCGACGACTTCGATCAAGCGGCAGGATTACGGGATCACGCTTGCGCCGGGGATCATCGGCGATACCGTGACGATCATCATCGAATCCGAATTCCGGGGACCGGCACCGAAATGAACGCAGCAGATCGTCCGTCCGGCAGCTATTCACGCGTCGCGATCTGGCTGCACTGGATCATCGCCCTCGCCATCATCGGCAATCTGACGGGCGGGCTGCTGTTCGACACGCTGAAGGACAATCCGTCGACCAAGGCGATGGCGTTCACCATGATCGGTATCCACAAGTCCATCGGTCTGACGGTGCTGGTGCTGAGTATCGCCCGTCTGGCGTGGCGGCTCGGCCACCCTGCCCCGCCGCTGCCCGCCCATATGACTGCGCTCGAACGGTTCCTCGCCCGGCTCACCCATATCGGCTTCTATGCGCTGATGCTGCTGATGCCGCTGACGGGTTGGGCGATGGTATCGACCGGCAAGCTGCCGCTGCATCCGCTGGTGTATTTCGGGCTGGTTCCCGTCCCCTATCTGCCGGTGCCAGGATCGACCCATGGCCTGTGGAATCAAAGTCATGCGCTGCTCGGCTGGCTGGCGCTGGGAACATTGGCGCTCCATGTCGCGGGGGCGCTCAAGCATCACTATCTCGATCGCGACGATGTGCTGGCCCGGATGCTGCCGCTGGTCAGCCGCAAGCAGAACTGATCGCCCCGCCGTATCCAGCCCCTTAGGTCGGCAAACCTGTCATCGGCGGTTCACTCTCGTTCTGCCAGTGCATTTGCACTGCAACATTCACTTGACATGATATAGTGTAACATTTCATGGGACCCTGGTCCTGGAGTTTCTCACCGATGCGCCTTCGCACTGCCCTGCTCGCCGCCGCCGCGCTGGTTTTGCCGAGCCTTGCCCAGGCCGCCGACGCCAGCGATGCCGCCGCCAACGATGCCCCCGCCGACATCGTCGTAACGGCAAGCAAGCTCAATGCCGCCCGCGCCGCCATCCAGCCCGAGGTTGGAGCCTCGCTGTACAGCTTCGATTCGGCTGCCATCGAAGCGCTGCCCGGCGGTCGCAACGTCGAGCTCAACCAGGTGCTGCTGCGCGCGCCCGGCGTCGTCCAGGACTCGTTCGGCCAGATCCACGTTCGCGGCGATCACAATGACATCCAATACCGCATCAATGGCGTCATTCTGCCCGAAGGATTGAACGTTTTCGGCCAGTCGATCAGCCCGCGATTTGCCGATAAGATTTCGCTGATCACTGGCGCCCTGCCCGCCCAATACGGCCTGCGCACCGGCGGCATCGTCAACATCCAGACGCGCGGCAGCGGTTTCGACAACGGCGGTTCGGTCAGCGTCTATGGCGGCAGCCACGGCCAGGTTCAGCCGAGCTTCGAGATGTCGGGTGGCGGCGGGCGCACCAGCTATTTTGTGTCAGGCAGTTATCTCCACACCGACCTCGGCATCGAATCGCCCGACGGCAGTTCAACCCCGCTCCATGACGCCAGCGATCAGGCGACGGGGTTCGCTTATATCGACCACATCCTCAGCGACAGTTCCAAGCTGTCACTGATTCTTGGCACCAGCCACAGCTTCTTCGAAATCCCCAACAATCGCGGTGCCCAGCCGGGGGGCGGGCTGATCGCCAACGGTGTCGGCAGCTTCCCGTCGGAAAACATCAACGACCGCCAGCGTGAAACCACCCACTACGCCATCGGCAGTTACCTCTACACTGCCGACCGTTTCACCGGGCAATTTTCGGTCTTCGGCCGTTATTCGTCGCTGTTCTACACGCCGTCGCCGGCCATCGCCGACCTGCTGTATTCGGGTATCGGGCAGCGCGCCTACAAGCGCGACGTGGCGTTCGGCGGCCAGGCCGAGGGCAAGTACGACCTGACGCCAGCGCACACGCTGCGCGCCGGGCTGGTCTATCAACAGGATCGGTCCAGCAGCAACACATCGTCGCTGGTGCTGCCGACCGATGCCAGCGGTGCCCAGACCAGCGACGTCCCATTCAACCTCTATGACAGCAGCGCGCGGACGGCGCGGACCTATTCAGTCTATCTGCAGGACGAATGGAAACCGTTCGTCGCACTGGTCGTCAACTACGGCGTGCGTTTCGATCGGTTCGAGGGCTTCCTCAGCGAACAGCAGCTGTCACCGCGCCTCAATTTCGTGCTGACACCCACCGAAGGCCTGACCATCCACGGCGGCTATTCACGATATTTCACCCCGCCGCCGTTCGAACTGGTCGCCAACGACACCGTCGCGCGCTTCGTCGGCACCACTGCCGAATTCCCCAACGGCACCGTCAGCACCACCCCCAAGGCCGAACGCGCCAATTACTACGACATCGGGATCGAACAGCATTTGGGCCATCTGACCCTGGGCATCGACGCCTATTACAAGGACGCGCGCAACCTGCTCGACGAAGGCCAGTTCGGCGCGCCGATCATCCTGACACCCTTCAACTATGAAAAGGGCCGGGTGCGCGGCGTCGAATTCAGCGCCAACTACAGCCATGGCCCATGGACCGCCTATGCCAACGCCGCGATCTCCAAGGCCGAAGGCACCAACATCACCAGCAGCGAGGCGAGCTTTGATCCGGGTGACCTCGCCTATATCTCCAACCACTATATCTATCTCGATCACGACCAGACCGTGTCGGCATCTGGCGGCGTCAGCTGGTCGAAGGATGGCACCAAGCTGTCGGTCGACGGCATCTTCGGTTCGGGCCTGCGCGCCGACGGGGCGGTCCCCAATGGCCGCAAGCTGCCCAATTACACCGTCATCAACCTGGCAACGAGCCACGACTTCAACCTGCCGCTGGCGGGCAAGGTCGAGGCGCGACTGGATGTCGTCAATGTCTTCGACGAGAAATACGAAATCCGGGATGGCACCGGGGTCGGTGTCGGCGCGCCACAGTTCGGCGCACGACGCGGGGTGTTCGTGGGGTTCAGCAAGCTGTTTTAGCGAGTCCCCATTTCCACCATCTTCACCGCGCGCTCCGCAAAGCGCTTGGCTTCCTCCTCATCGTCATACCGCATCCGCGATGCTTCCGGCACGGTGATGCCCTTGATCGCCGCCGGGCGCGCGGCAATCGCTTCGACCCAACGCATCAGGTGCGGCAGCCCCTCCGTATCGATGCCCGACCATTTCGCCGTCCGCACCCAGCACCAATTGGCGATATCGGCAATGCTGTAATCCCCAGCCAGATATTCATGGTTCGCCAGATGCCCGTCAAGCACGGTGAACAGCCGCCGCCCCTCACCCTGATAGCGCGCGATGGCGGCCGGGATTTTCTCCGGAAAATAGCGGAAAAACACATTGGCCTGCCCCATCATCGGGCCGATGCCGCCCATCTGGAACATCAGCCACTGGATGACCCGGCTGCGGCCCTGCACGTCGGTCGGCATCAGCAGGCCAGTCTTTTCAGCCAGATAGATCATGCAGGCGCCGCTTTCGAACACCGCAAAGCCATCGTCGACAATCGCCGGGATGCGGCCATTGGGATTGATCGCCAGAAACTCCGGCAGCTTCTGCTCGCCCGCCGTCATGTCGATGCGCTTGACGTCGTACGCCAGCCCCATCTCCTCCAGCGCCACCGAGACCTTGTAACCGTTGGGCGTCGCCGCCGTGTAGAGGGTGATCATAGTTCAAACTCCATGATGACGGCATCAACGGCCAGGCTGTCCCCTGCCACCGCCGCCACCGATTTGACCGTAGCGGATTTTTCGGCGCGGAGGATATTTTCCATCTTCATCGCCTCGACCGTCGCCAGCACCTGTCCCGCCTCGACCCGGTCGCCCGCCGTAACCGCCACCGACACCACCAGCCCCGGCATCGGGCACAGCAGATAACGCGACATATCCGGCGCGACCTTGGCGATCATGTGCCGCGCCAGTTCTGCAGCGCGCGGCGTCAGCACGCGGACCTTGTGCGCGGCCCCGCGCGTCGTCAGCCGCACGAAGCTGCCGGTCTTTTCAACCGCAATCGCCCGTGCCTCGCCGTTGACCTCGGCCTCGAACAGCGGTTCGCCGGTGCGCCAATCGGTGGTCAGATCGACCTCGCGGCCATCGACCGTCAGTTCGTAGCGCCCGCCGTCGCCACTGACCGATACCGGCAGCCGCGCGTCGTCGATTTCGACAACCCAGTCCTCGCCGTACTGCGCGCCGTGCCCGTTCAACTGGCCGTCGATCATCTGGGCGCGTTCGGCGTCGACGGCGTTCATCACCGCCGCCGCCGCCGCCAGCGCATCGCGGGTCGCGTCGTCGACCGGCGCGCCGTGGAAGCCATCGGGATATTCCTCGGCGATGAAGCCGGTGGTGACATTCTCCCCCGCCTGGAAGCGCGGGTGCGCCATGATCGCCGACAGGAAATCGATGTTGTGGCTGATGCCGCGCACCAGATAGCGGTCAAGCGCCGCCGCCTGCGCCGCGATGGCCTGGGCGCGTGTCGGTGCATGGGTGATCAGCTTGGCGATCATCGGATCGTAGAACATGCTGATTTCGCTGCCCTCGACGACGCCGGTGTCGACGCGGACCAGCGTGCTGCCGGTCTCCCCGGTTTCAGGAGGACGGCACGCCGTCAGCCGGCCAATCGACGGCAGGAACCCCCGATACGGATCCTCGGCATAAACGCGCGTCTCGATCGCCCAGCCATCGAGCCGCACCTGGTCTTGCGTGAACGGCAAAGCCTCCCCCGCCGCCACCCGGATCATCAGCTCGACCAGATCGAGCCCGGTGATACACTCGGTGACCGGATGCTCGACCTGCAGCCGGGTGTTCATTTCGAGGAAGTAGAATGACCGGTCCGCCCCGGCGATGAACTCGACCGTCCCTGCCGAGGTATAACCGACGTTGCGCGCCAGCGCGACCGCCTGCTCGCCCATCGCGCGGCGCATGTCGGGCGTGACGAACGGCGACGGCGCTTCCTCGACGACCTTCTGGTGGCGGCGCTGGATCGAGCAATCGCGTTCGTTCAGATAAATGATGTTGCCGTGGCTGTCGCCGATCAGCTGGATTTCGATGTGGCGCGGCTGTTCGACGAATTTCTCGATGAACACCCGGTCGTCGCCGAAGCTCGCCAGCCCTTCGCGCTTGGTCGCCTCGAAGCCCTCGCGGACGTCGGTCTCGCTCCACGCCAGCCGCATGCCCTTGCCGCCGCCGCCGGCCGACGCCTTCATCATCACCGGATAGCCGATCTCCCCGGCGATGCGCACCGCGTGTTCGGTATCGTCGATCTCGCCGACGAAACCCGGCACCACCGACACCCCTGCTGCCAGGGCCCGCCGCTTCGATTCGATCTTGTCACCCATCGCCGCAATCGCCGGAGCCGGCGGCCCGATAAAGGCGATCCCGGCCGCGCTCAACGCCTCCACGAACGACGCGCGTTCGGACAGGAAGCCATAGCCCGGATGCACCGCCTCCGCGCCCGTCGCCTTGCACGCAGCGATGATGGCATCGGCGAGCAGATAGCTTTCGGCAGCAGGCGCCGGCCCGATCCGCACGGCTTCGTCGGCGAGCCGGACATGCAGCGCGGCGGCATCGGCGTCGGAGTAAACCGCCACCGTCGCAATCCCCATCGCCCGCGCCGAGCGGATCACCCGGCACGCGATTTCACCCCGATTGGCGATAAGGATTTTGGTGAACATGCGCGCTCCCTGACGCGGAGGCTTGAAGCGGCTGGGCGGCAGGGCGTCAAGCGTTGACACATACAGTGCTTGTTGCAACGCCGTAACGATATGACTTAGAGTTCGTCAACAATTGGGGAGAGCGCAAATGTCGCGAAAGATGCTTGCCGCCGTGTTGATCGGCCTTGCTGCGATCGGTGCCGCGCCGGCAGGTCAGCCGGCCGTTACGATGACGATGAAGGGAGCCAATTCGACTCCCCTGCCGGGGGGTGGCGAGCGGCAGCCGCTGGGCAACCGGGACATGCAGGCAATCCAGAGGCTGCTCGGCAAACGTTCGACCGAAAAGCTCGATTGCCATTGCTTCCGCCACCGCATCTGTGACGGCCATAACTGCACGGTCGAAATCGAATGTTACGGGATAGCCTGTTCGAACTGAAACAGCGACCTGAACCGGTGGCGCCCGGCGGGCGCAGCTACTGGGAGGCCTAATGAACCGGCCCTATTAGGGTGAGGTGCTGCGCGAGCAGATCGTGCCCTCGCCGAACTGTTCCAGGGCAAGCGCCCCGCCATCCCCTATGTCGACGCGGCGGCGGTGTTCAAGAAAGCCGGCAAGGATGCGCCGGAGCAGGAGGGGCTGGATTTGTAGGCCGGGTTGACAAAACAGCCGATATGGTTATATTGACAGCTGTAGGAGATTTTTGGCGTTCTGGTTTCGATTGAGCCACTTATCACGCAAATTTATACGATTCAGGTGTCAAGATAGAGTCAACTTATCTTCTTGTCTTGCGTTTCCGTTAACGGCGGAAGGTTAGAAAAAGGGGCCTTATGAGTAACCTTCCGCCTCTGTCCCTCCCCCTTGAGGGGAGGGCGACTCGGCGGCAGCCGAGCGGGGTGGGGGTCCCTGCGCGCCGAGTGAAGAAGAAAGGCCCCACCCCGGGCCGCGCCAAGTGGCGCGTCTCTCGCCCTCCCCTCAGGGGGGAGGGACAGGTGGAAGGTTAGAAAAACTGCCCTGGGGCCTAACCTTTCGCGGCTACAGCGGAATGTTGTCGTGCTTCTTCCACGGGTTCTCCAGCCGCTTGGTGCGCAGCTTCCTCAGGCCGAGCGCGATGCGGCGGCGGGTGGAGTGGGGCATGATGACCTCGTCGATGAAGCCTTTGCTCGCCGCGACGAAGGGGTTGGCGAAGCGGGCTTCATATTCGGCGGTACGCTGGGCGATCTCCTCGGGGGACTTGCCCCGGAAGATGATCTCGACCGCGCCCTTGGCCCCCATCACGGCGATCTCGGCGGTCGGCCAGGCGTAGTTGAGGTCGCCGCGCAGATGCTTTGACGCCATCACGTCGTACGCGCCGCCATAGGCCTTGCGGGTGATGACGGTGATTTTGGGGACGGTCGCTTCGGCATAGGCAAACAGCAATTTCGCGCCATGCTTGATGATGCCGTTATGCTCTTGCGCGACGCCGGGGAGGAAGCCGGGGACGTCGACGAAGGTGATGATGGGGATGCTGAAGGCGTCGCAGAAACGTACGAAGCGCGCGGCCTTCTTGGAGCTGGCGATGTCGAGGCAGCCGGCCAGCACCATCGGCTGGTTGGCGACGATGCCGACCGTGTGCCCCTCGATGCGGGAAAAGCCGGTCAGGATATTGCCCGCGTGCGCCGGTTGGACCTCGAAGAAGTCGCCGTCGTCGGCGACCTTGCGGATCAGTTCGTGCATGTCATAGGGCCGCGCGGCGGAGGCGGGGACCAGCGTGTCGAGGCTGGGTTCGAGCCGGTCGCCATCGTCGGCCGAGGGCCGGAACGGCGCGCCGTCGCGGTTGTTGAGCGGCAGGAAATCGAAGAACTGGCGGGTGCGGATCAGCGCGTCGACATCGTCCTCCATCGCCACATCGGCGACGCCGGACTTGGTGGTGTGGGTGATCGCGCCGCCGAGTTCGTCCTGGGTAACGACCTCGTTGGTCACGGTCTTGACCACATCGGGGCCGGTGACGAACATGTAGCTGCTGTCCTTCACCATGAAGATGAAGTCGGTCATGGCGGGGGAATAGACCGCGCCGCCCGCGCATGGCCCCATGATCAGGCTGATCTGCGGCACGACACCCGATGCCAGCACGTTACGCTGGAAGACCTCGGCATAGCCGCCCAATGAGGCGACGCCCTCCTGAATGCGCGCGCCGCCGCTGTCATTGAGGCCGATGACCGGCGCGCCGACCTTCATCGCCATATCCATGATCTTGCAGATCTTCTGGGCGTGGCGTTCCGACAGCGAACCGCCGAAGACGGTGAAATCCTGGGAGAAGACGAAGACCAGCCGGCCATTGATGGTGCCGCTGCCGGTGACGACGCCGTCGCCGGGAATTTTCTGGGTTTCCATGCCAAAATCGACGCAATTATGCTCGACGTACATGTCATATTCTTCGAACGAATGCGGATCGAGCAGGATGTCGAGCCGCTCACGCGCCGTCAGCCGCCCCTTGGCGTGTTGCGCCGCGATGCGCTTCTCGCCGCCGCCAGCGCGGGCTGCGGCACGGCGGGATTCAAGCTGTTCGAGCGTGTTGAGCATTGGTGTCCCCGGTTGTCGCGGGACGGATAGAGACTTTGCTGGCACTCGTCATCCCCGCGCTATCCCCGGAGTAGCAAATGCTGTAAGGGTTTCCGCAACCGGGAGGGGTCCCCATGCGCTTTGCTATCACCAGTCTCGCTGCAGGTGCCGTGATGTGGCTGCTCGGCTTTATCCTTTACGGGCTGTTATTCAACATCGGCTGGGCGAGCGCGCCCGAGGCGACGCAGCTCGCCATCCAGCAGGCTCTGAAGGCCCTGCCCCACAGCGGCAGCTATTTCATCCCGACTGGCGATACACCGGCGATGATGAATGCCTTTGTCGCCGGACCGGTCGCGCAGATCAGTTATAACAGCGCGGGCTTCCCGATGGTCGACACGGTCACCTTCATCGCCGGGTTCGTGCAGTTTAGCATCGTTGCGGCGATGATCGGCTGGCTGTTGTCGGCGCTGCCTGCGCCCGCCCGGCTGCGGGTGGTGATCGGAATGGCGGCGATTGCGGTCGTTTACATCCACTTCTCCGACCCCATCTGGTATCATTCGGACTGGCGCAACCCGCTGTATAAATCGTTCGCCGATGTGATCATCCTGACGGCGGGTGGGTTCGTCATGGCGCGCTGGGCGTTGCGGCGACCTGGATCGCTCGCTTAACCGAGCAGCTCTAAAAACGCGGACGCACTGACCAGGTTGGCGCGGCGAGCCTTTTCTGATGCTTCGGCGAGCGGATCCTTACCCCATTGCTCGGCCTGCCAGAGCTCGTCCAGCTGTCCGGCCGCCCAAGCCGCAGCGGCATCGAGGTGGCCGTCCGCGATCGCCAAGCCGATAACCGCCGACCCACAGATCGTCACCACCGGGTGCAGCGCCGCCAGCCGGAAGGCATCGAATGCCGCATAGGCCGCCGCAATGCGCGCCAGAGTCGGGGCTGGCTGGGCGACATGGGCGATGCCGGTCGTGGTGACGAAGCCGACATCATAACGCTGCCGCACCCAGGCCAGCAGCGGATCCCACACCGCCGCCTGCCGCGCCACCAGCGGCGCGGGCCCATCGGCGCGATAGGCGATCAATTCGGTCTCGGCGAACACCGACAGACCCGCCGCAAACGCAGCCGGATCGGGCGCGACCCGGTCGATGGCAGCGTTGGCCAGCCCGGTTAACGGCATAGTTCGCGGATCGATCTGCTCGCCCTGCCCGTTCCACTCCGCAGCGATCGCCGCCGCCAAACCGGCGCTCGGAACCGCCAAAGTCGCCCGGGCGGGAGTTCGAAGCGGCTTGCCGTCGAGAGCGATGCCGTTGCCCGCGGTGGCCGTAGCGGTCGTGTAGAAACGCTTCACAGCAAACCCGCCACAACATCGGCAAAACTGTCGGCAACGCGCTCGGCCCCCGCCGCAAGCAATTCGCCACGTTCGTGATAACCATAGGCGACCCCGATCGCCCGAACTCGTGCGGCGCTCGCCATTGCCATATCGAAAACCGTGTCCCCGACCATGACCGCGTCACACGCATCGGCTCCGGCTTCGGCCAGCGCGGCGCGCAGCATCGACGGGTGCGGCTTGGATGGATGGCGATCAGCGGTTTGCAGCGTGATGAAGTAATGCGCGAGACCGTGGTGAGCCAGGACATACGCCAGCCCACGGTCCGACTTCCCGGTCGCAACGCCCATTGCCCAACCGGCCGCACCGAGCGCCTCCAGCCCTTCGGCTACACCGTCATACAGTGGCTCGGGATCCAGTCGTCCGTCGGCGCGGAGGCGTTGGTATGCCGTCTTGAACTCACGCGCCATCACGGCGTGCAGGGCCGCATCGGCATTGGGGAGCAGCACCGCCATCGCCTCGGTGAGGCTCAGTCCGACGATGCGCCGTGTGTCATGGCTGGTCGGCGGGTTCAGACCGTGCGCTTCGAAGGTGGCATCCATGGCCCGGACGATATTCGCCTGCCCGTCGACCAGCGTTCCGTCACAGTCGAAGACGGCGAGGCGGACGGTCACGCCCGCGCGGCTCGCATCGCGTCGGCCATGGTCGGCGCCGTCCGCTCCATCCCCGCCAGCACTCGCCCGAACTCCTCGTCGCCCTTGTTCTGGCTCAGCTTGGCCGTTCCCCGCCATGCCGCTGGTGTCAGCTCGAACGCCGTGATCGCGCGCGTCATCGCGTCAAAGCGCGCCGGAACCATCTTCGCCCGCGTCCAGTCCTCGCCGACACGCGGCTCCAGCCTCGCCGCCGCCAGATCGAGCAGGTCCACAAGTGCGTCATGATCGAGACGCCGGACCGCGCCCTCGGCTTCGACCGCGACATAGTTCCAGCTGGGCACCGCGCCGCGCACATCGGCGTACCAATTGGCACTGAGATAAGCGTTCGGCCCCTCGAACACCGCCAGCGCCGTCAGCCCGTCGAGATGGCCGGTCAACGCATTGGCGTTGGCCAGATGGAAGCGCAGCGTGTCGCCGGTCACCAGCATCGGCGCATGGGCGATGCGCGGACCATCGGGCGTCTGGGCAAAGATGCGTGCAAAGGCGGTGCGCCCGGCGAAGTCGCGGAGTTCGGCAGGGTCGGTCCAGGCGAATGTGGAGGCAGGGTGCATCCTTGCCGGTTAGCAGCGCCGCGCCCTCGATGCGAGCCGCGCCCAGCCGTTCGGCGCAAATTCACCTTTGCGGCGGAACCACCCACCCGGTCGCCCATTTCAGCGGCATGGCTTTTGGGAGACACCTTATGGCGAAGAACTACACAGTGAAGTCACGCAACGACGATACCACCGGCAAGCTGATCGCGGGCGCCGCAGGGTTCGGGCTGGGGCTGCTCGCCTCACCTGCACGCAAGGCTGCGGTGCAAGCCGTGACGGCGATGGCGGGTGACTGGTTCGAAGGGCTAAAGGCCGAACACAAGCTGACCATGAAGCTGTTCGATGCCATCGAAGCGACGACGGACGAGGACACGACCAAGCGCGCGACGCTGCTGCTCCAGTTGCAGCATGCGCTCGGCAAGCACGCGGTCGAAGAAGAGAACGTCATCTATTGCACAGTCCGTGCGCTGGGCGACGTCACCGACGCCGACGCGCTGAGCCACGACCACGCCTATGTGAAGCAGAACCTCTACGACCTCGAAAAGCTCGATAAAGGCTCGCCCGCCTGGCTGCCCAAGGTGCAGAAATTCCGCGCCGAGGTCGAAACCCACGTCCGCAAGGAAGAGGATGAGGTGTTTCCCGCCCTGATGGCAAAGTTAACCACCGAGGAATCGAGGCAGCTGACGGGACGCATGAACCGCGAAGGATTCAAGGTCGCCTGACGGGGTGGCGGGCGCGGCTTCCGGCGGCTATCGCCGAGCGGATGAGCGCCCGCCCTCTTGTTTTGATCCAAGCCGCTGCTGGTGTCGCCGCGCTGTGCGCACTCGACGCCGCGATGAAGCGGGCGATGATGTCGGTGCCGGTCGGCTACGCCACGCTCGGACGCTATGTAACCGGCACTATCTTTGCGGTGCTGGTATGGCGCATCGCCGGTATGCCGCCGATTACGCGCGCGATGCTGCCTGCCCAGGCGGGGCGCGGCCTCCTGATAGCGGTGACAGCGCTGATGTTCTTCTACGCGCTGACCCAATTGCCGCTGGCAGAAGTCATGGTCATCGCCTTCACAGCGCCGTTGATGATCCCGCCACTCGCTGCGCTGCTGCTCAACGAGCCGATGCGCGGTCGTACGCTGGTCGCCCTGGCAGCGGGATTCGCCGGTGTCCTGGTGACGGTTCAGGGTGCGCCGTTACTCACATCCGGGCGGGGTTGGGGCGTGGCGGCGGCGCTGGTGTCATCGCTGACCTATGCTCTATCGGCGATCGTATTAAGGGCCCGGGCTGCCAAGGATGGCGCCGTGGTAACAACGCTCCTCGGCGCTGGCATCCCGATGCTTTTGTGCGCGCCGTTCGCGGTCGGTTCGGCTTTGCCTGACTGGAGCTCAATCGGCTGGATCGCGCTTGCGGGGCTGTTTGGCAATCTGGGCATCCAGTTGCTGGCGCGCGCCTATGCCCGCGCCGAAGCGCAAACGCTCAGCGTTCTGGAATTTACCGGCCTGGTCTGGGCGGCGCTGTTCGGCTGGCTATTTTTCGGTGAGCCGGTGCGGCTGCAAGTCTGGGCCGGAGCGGCGATCATCGTGGCCGCCTGCTTCTGGGCATCGCGGGGGACGGTCCAGGACCCGATGGTCAAAGAGCCGATGGGCGCGTAAAACCCTGTCGGGCTATGGAGGTCATGGAATGGCTAAAGTCACGGGCATCGGTGGTATATTCTACAAGGTCGCCGACCCGGCGGCCACGCGCGCCTGGTACAAGGAGCACCTCGGCCTCGACGCGGGCGAATATGGCTGTAATTTCAAAGCCGGTGCCGACCCCAGCGCGATTACGGTGTGGAACCCGTTCGTGGCCACAACCGATTATTTCGCGCCGAGTGACAAGCCGTTCATGATCAACTTCCGTGTTGATGATCTGGACATGTTTCTGGCCGACCTCAAAGCCAAGGGCCAAGTTCTGGAAGGCGAGCCGCTCAATGAGTCCTACGGCAAGTTTGCCTGGATCATCGATCCCGATGGGGTCAAGATCGAGCTCTGGGAGCCGAAATAACGGTTAAGATACAGCGGGCGGATCTGCGATCATTGCCGTAAATGTCGCCTCCGCCGCCAACTTGCCGTTGACCTCGGCGCGGCCAGCAAATTTGCACACGCGCCCGCGGTTTTGCAGATATTCGACTTTCAGATCGAGCAGGCAGCCGGGCTCGACGGGAGTGCGGAACTTTGCACTGTCGATGGCCATGAAATAGACAAGCTTGCCCCGGCCCTCGTCGCCGATGGTGCGAATCGCGAGCACGCCGGCGGTTTGCGCCAATGCCTCGACGATCAGGACGCCGGGCATGATCGGACGCCCGGGAAAATGCCCGGCAAAGAACGGTTCATTGATGCTGACCGCCTTGATGCCGCGCGCCGACTGGCCGGGAACAATGTCCTCAACCCGGTCGACGAGCAGCATCGGAAAGCGGTGCGGCAGCAGCGCCATCACCGCAAGGACATCGGCGGAATTCGCCGATGTTCCTGCGGCATCGGTCACTTGGGGGCGGCCGGCGTCGCGGTCGAAATGCGCGGCAGCGCCTTGTCGAGACGTGCCAGCACATCGGTCGTGATATCAAGCGACTGGGCATGCTGGACCGTCGAGCTTTCCGGCAGGACGAGCGACGCGCCATGTTCCTTCATCACCGCAGTGATAATCGGCTGCACGGCGTCGTTGAACTGGGTCAGCACCGAGCGCTGGCTGAGCTGCAGATCGCGGTTGCGGCCGCCGACTTCCTGTTCAGCAGTCTGCTTCCGGCTCTGCAGGTCACGAACCTTGGCTTCCCAAGCCGTTTCAGCCGGGCCGGTCTGTACGGCGGGCCGCGCCTTGACCAGCGTTTGCTCTTCCGTGCCGAACTGGGTTTGC
The DNA here is from genome assembly GCA_038211945.1 of Sphingomonadales bacterium. Lineage (GTDB taxonomy): Bacteria > Pseudomonadota > Alphaproteobacteria > Sphingomonadales > Sphingomonadaceae > Sandarakinorhabdus. Next base: position 180,821 of record JBBQVA010000001.1, on the reverse strand, counting down.
AGGGCGGTCACGCGGGCCTGCAGCTGTTCGTTACGTGTCTTCAGTTCAGCGGTCGCCTGCTTGCCGGCAACCGAAGTCTGGAAGACCCGGTCGAGGTCGACAACGACGATAACGGCAGCGGGCAGCGTCTGCGCAGCGACCGGCGCGGCGTGAATCGCGAGCGGCGCAGCAGCCGCCAGTGCCATGGCAATGATCTTGGTGTTCATTAGAATTGAGTCCCTACGTTGAATTGGAAAATCTGAGTGTCGTCGCCTTGCTTCTTCAGGATCGCTTTTGCAAGATCGAACCTGAATGGGCCGAAAGGCGAATTCCACGAAACCCCCGCACCGACCGACAGGCGCGGGCTTGGCGTATCGCCATAATAGAATTCGCGGAAACCTGCCGAACCGTTGGTATTGGCAGCGCAACTGCTGTCGTTGGTGGTCGGGCCGTTGAGACAGGTCAGCGCTGGGCGTTGGACGTTCCAGACCGCGCCGATGTCGGTGAAAATCGACGGCCGCAGCCCCAGTTCAGCTCCCGCTGAGCCGAGTGGTATCTGAACCTCAACCCGGCCGAGGTAATAAGCGCGGCCTCCGATCGCATCATCGGTGAACTGGGTCTTGTCGGTCACCAGATTACCGTTCGAATCAAATGGCTTCCGCACCACTCGCGGCCCGACGCCGCGGATACCGAAGCCGCGCATCTGCGGCTCGCCAAGGAAGAAACGATCGGTCAAGCGGACATCGTCGCCGCCGTAGCCGGTGATGTAGCCCGCTTCGCCACCGATATTGAGGACGAAACCCGAGCCGAACAGCGCATGGTACCAATCGTAATTAACACGAGTCTTGAGGTATTTCAGCCCAAAGCCAACGCCCGCAAGATCCTGGCTGAGAACGAAACGCTGTCCTGCCGAAGGCCGTAAACGGTTGTTTAGGTTGTCGAAGCTGATCGAGTATCCGGCCGAAGACGTTGTCCGGCTACCGACAGCGTCGCACAGATACCGCCCTGCGAGCAGCGGATCGCAGAGGCCGTTCGTGTAATAGATCGATTGATCGAGGGTGATCTCATCACGCGACAAGCCATAGCGCAACGAGCCTGCCCAGAATTCGGTAATCGGAAAACCGGTGCGGATCTGGAAGCCTGTCGAGATCGACTTGTACGTCGTATCACGGCTGCTGCCCGTCGTGTAGCGGAACGAACGATAATCGCGTCGGAAAATATCAAAGCCCAGCGCAAGGTTGCGCCCGAACAGATAGGGCTCGGTAAAGCCCGCCTCGACTGATTTGGAATACGTCGAAATGCTGCCCGAAAGCCGCAGTTCTTGGCCGCGTCCCCGGAAATTGCGCTGTTGGATCGACAGCGACAGAATAAGATGCTCGAGGCTTGAATAGCCGGCCGAAAGCTGCAGCTGTCCGGTCGGCTTATCCTGCAAATTGGCCTCAAGAATAACCTTGTCGGGGGCCGAGCCGGGCTTCTGCTCGATCTCAAGCTTCTCCTGGAAGAAGCCAAGACCCTGCAGCCGGTCGCGCGAGCGCTTGACCTTGAAGGTGTTGAAGGCGTCGCCCTCGGTCAACCTGAACTCGCGGCGGATAACGTTGTCGCGCGTGATCGTATTGCCGTTGATGTTGATGCGTTCGACGTAGACGCGCGGCGTCTCGCCGACCGCGAACGTCACGTTCATCAACCGCTTTTCTTTATCGCGATCGAACTGCGGCCTGACGTCGGCAAAGGCATAGCCGAGCAGTCCAGCGGTTTGCGTCAGCGTGTCGACGGTATTTTCGATCTTCTGCGCGTCGTACCAGTCACCCGTCTTGACCCGGATCAGCGCCTTGAAATCGGTCGGTTTGATATCGCGAACCTGGCTTTCGAGATCGACCTTGCCGAATTTGTAACGCTCGCCCTCATCGATGACATAAGTGACGATGAAGTCCTTGCGATCCGGCGTCAGTTCGGCGGTCGACGAAATCACACGAATATCGGCATATCCGTTGGTCAGATAGAATTGCCGCAGCTTCTGCTGGTCATAGGCAAGCCGATCAGGATCGTAGGTGTCGTTCGACGTAAAGATGCGGAACGCCCGCGCCTGCCGCGTCGCCATGACGGCGCGCAGCTGGTTATCGGTGAAATGATTGTTGCCGAGAATGTTGATCTGGCGAACCTTGGACTTCGGCCCCTCGCTGATTTCGAACACCACATCGACGCGGTTCTGATCGAGTTGGACGATCTTTGGCTCGATGGCGGCGGCAAAACGCCCCGAGCGGCGGTAAAGCTCAAGGATGCGACCGACGTCCGACCGCGCCTTGGAGCGGGTGAAGATCTGGCGCGGCGCCAGGCGGACCTCTTCGCGGATCTTGTCTTCCTTGACCCGCTTGGCACCCTCGATGATGATCCGGTTGATGACCGGGTTTTCCTTGACCTCGACGGTCAGTGCCCCGGCATCGTCGCGGATCGTCGCATCGGCAAACAGTTCGGACGCGAATAGCGCCTTCAGCGCCTGATCGAGCCGATCGCGATCATACGGATCGCCGATATTGAGGTTGAGGTAGGAGCGAACCGTTTCAGGCTCCAACCGCTCGGTGCCTTTGATCGTCACCGATTTGACGCTGCCGATGGCGTTGACGATCGGCGCCTGTGCCTCCCCGGCGACCGGCGGTGCGGGGGTATTGAAGGTCGGCCGACGCGGCGCGTGCGGCTGGTCTTCGTCCTGCGCGAACACCGGGCCTGCAAGCACCGTCGTCATCAGCAGCGCATATGTCAGACGGCGCGCCAACCGCGCTTCACGTCCCTGGCTTTGCGTCACGAATGTCCCGCCCTTACTGCCGCCACATTGATCGACCGGCTTCGCCTGCCGGCCGTTTTCGCCCAAAGTCATGCCACATTGGCCGATCACAGATCGTTCCATGTGAGGATCGCCATCAGCGACACGATCGCCGCAAACCCTGCCGTGAATGCCCATTCCTGGACCTTCGGGCCGAGTGGCTGCCGCCGGATAGCCTCGACCGCGTAGAGGAACAAATGCCCGCCGTCCAGCACCGGGATGGGCAGCAGGTTGATGAAGCCGAGATTGACCGAAAAGATCGCCATAAAGAGGATGAAAGGCGCGACCCCCAAGGCAGCCTGCTGGCCGGTTATCTGTGCGGTCTTGATTGGACCACCAAGGTCTTTGATACTGCGTTGCCCGGTAACGATCTCCTTGAGCGCCGAGCCGATCATGTTGATCACGCGCCCCGTCGTCTTGGTGCCCTCGACCAGCGCAGTCAGCGGTGACACCGGCTCCATACCGATCTTGCCCGCCGCAAAGCCCAGCCGACCATGCGTTTCGCCTGCCAGCGTCATCACCACCGGCTGGACGTGCAGCAACAGAACTTGGGCGCCGCGCTGCACGGTCACATCGATCGGTTGGCCGCTATTACGCTTCATCACCGCCATGACATCGTCGAAGCGCGTCACCTTGACTTGGCCGATGGCGGTCACCCGGTCGCCCGGCTTCATCCCAGCGTTCGCCGCACCGCCATGGGCGACCAGTTGCCCGACAACCGGTTCGACATAGGGCCGACCGTTGATCGCATAGGCCCCGGCGAAGATCAGAATCGCGAACAGGAAGTTGATCAGCGGACCGGCAGCGACAACGATCGCACGCTGCCAAAGCGGCTTGAACATCAGCAGTCCGGCGCGTTCGGACAGCGGCAGCGCCATCAACTCCGGCGACGGCTGACTCGCGGCGTTCATGTCCCCGGCAAACTTCACATAGCCGCCTAGCGGCAGGATGTTCAGCCGCCAGCGCGTGCCCCGGCTGTCGTTCCAGCCGACCAACTCGCGCCCGAAACCCAGCGCGAACGTATCGATTTTCGTCCCGAACAGCCGCCCGGCAAGGTAATGTCCGCCTTCGTGGACGACGACAAGAACGCCAATCATCAGCAGATAGGTGATCAGCGTGAACGGGATAGAGGGATGCGGCAGTGCGTCGATCACTTCGCCCTCCTCCCCGCTGCGGTCGCAGCAATTTCGCGCGCCGACCGGTCGACGCCCAATACATCGTCCAGCGTCGCCACCGGACCGCCATTCTGTGCCGCCAGCGTATCGGCGACGATTGCGGCGATATCGAGGAACGAGACTTGCCCAGAGATGAACGCCGCCACCGCAACCTCATTCGCAGCGTTCAGAATGCACGGTGCCGAACCGCCAGCGCGCATCGCATCCCACGCCAGTTTCAGCGCCGGAAACCGGTCGAAATCCGGGGCTTCGAACTCCAGCCGAGCGATGGCGGCAAGATCGAGCCGCGCCGCCGGGGTGGCTATGCGTTCCGGCCATGCCAGTGCGTAAGCCAGCGGAATGCGCATATCGGGCGTGCCGAGCTGCGCCAGCACCGAACCGTCGATATATTCGACCATCGAATGGACGACCGACTGTGGATGGACGATGACATCCAGTCGCTCGATGCCGACCGGGAACAGGTGATAGGCCTCGATCAGTTCGAGCCCCTTGTTCATCAGCGTCGCCGAATCGACCGAAATCTTCGCCCCCATCGACCAGATCGGGTGTTTGCAGGCGTCGGCGACGGTGACACGCGCCATCTGCGCCGTGGTGAACGTCCGGAACGGCCCGCCGCTGGCGGTGAGAATAATCTTCGCCACCCGCTCGGGCCGGGCGTGATCGAAGACCTGAAAGACGGCGTTATGCTCGCTGTCGACCGGCAGCAGCGTCGCGCCGCTGGCCTTCGCGGCAGCGGTGACCAAATCGCCCGCGCAAACGAGTGTTTCCTTATTGGCGATGGCCAGCGTTGCGCCGCGCTCGACAGCGGCCATCGTCGGCCCCAGCCCCGCCGCGCCAACGATGGCCGTCAGCACGATGTCGGACGGCCGACGGGCGGCGTCGCACACGGCGGCCGCCCCAGCAGCCGTTTCGATGCCCGACCCAGCAAGAGCTTCTCGCAGCGCGGGCAAAGCCGCCGGATCAGCAACGACCGCCAGTTTCGCGCCGCACGTCCGCGCCGCCGCCGCCAGCCCAACAGCATCGCTGTTCGCCGTCATCGCCTCGACACGCCACAGTTCAGGATTGCGGGCGACGAGATCGAGCGCCTGACTGCCGACCGAACCCGTCGCGCCGAGGATGGTCAGGCTGCGGCTCACCCGGCCCATCCGATAGCCATCACCGCCAGCGCGCCCAAACACGCCACCGGCACCAAACCGTCGAGCCGATCGAGCACGCCGCCATGCCCCGGCAGCAGATTGCCCGAATCCTTGACCTCGGCGATACGCTTCAGCCGACTTTCGAACAGATCACCCAGGATGGCAGCGATAGCAAAGCCCGCCGACAGCAGAACAATGCGGACGAGACCGATGGTGCTGATCGTTAGGTCAGCCAAGCCTCCGAGCGAATGCGCGGCAGGCCATAGCATCGTCGCCGTTCCGGCAAGCGCGGCGACCAGCACGCCGCCAATCGCCCCGGCCCAAGTCTTCGCGGGACTGATCAATGGCGCCAGTCTTGGCCCGCCAATCGCCTTTCCGACAAAATACGCCCCGATATCGGTCGCCCAGACGCACACCAGCAGCCAAAGCGTCAACGTAAACCCATTGAACGTGCCGCGCAGCCAGATCAGCGCGATCATCGGCAGGCCGCAATACAGCGTTCCCGCCGCCAACCACACCCCGCGACCGGGCGCGAGCTTGTGCGCGAACAGGAGCAGCAGTCCTGCGCCGCCCGCCAGCAGCATCACTGCCTGCGCCGTCAGCCCGATGATAGCCGCGACTCCGGCCAGCGCGATCACCGCCATGCCACCGATCCGCAACGTTCGCCCCAGCCGAAACATCGTCGTCCATTCGGCGAACATCAGCAGCGCGGCGATAGCGGCGAGGCCCGCGAAAGCATTGCCGCCGAACCATACCGCAGCCAGCGCAATGGTGATCAGCACAACGCCGGTGACAATCCGCGTCAGCATGGCTCAGCGCCCGCCGAAGCGGCGTTCGCGCGTCGCGAAATGGGCGAGTGCCGCGGCCAGTGCCTTGCCGTCGAAGTCCGGCCACAGCGTATCGGTGACCAGAAATTCCGCATAGGCCGACGACCACAGCAGAAAATTCGACAGCCGCTGCTCACCCGAGGTTCGCAGCACCAGATCGGGCGGGGCCAGACCGCCGGTGTCGAGCCGCGCCGTGATTGCCGCAGCATCGATGTCGTCGGGCGCGATCCGCCCTGCAAGCACATCGGCGGCCAGAAGGCGCGCACCACGGACGATCTCGTCCTGCCCGCCATAGTTCAACGCCATGACCAGGTTGAGCCTGGTGTTGGCCTTGGTCAGTTCCCGCGATTCGTCCAGCAGCGCCACAAGATCAGGCTTCAACCCGCTGAGATCGCCGATGAAGTGCAGCCGGACGCCATTCTTGTGGAGGTCGGCGATTTCTGTCCGCAGATAATGCCGCAACAGCCCCATCAGGTCGGACACTTCATCCGCCGGCCGCTTCCAATTCTCGCTCGAAAAGGCGTAGAGCGTCAGCGTCTCGATACCCAAATCCGGCGCGGCCTCGACGACCCGGCGTACAGCTTCGACCCCCGCGCGATGCCCCGCGACGCGCGGCAGCAGGCGTTTTTTGGCCCAGCGACCGTTGCCGTCCATGATGATCGCAACATGGCGTGCGGCTCCGCATTCCCCGCCGGGCGCAACGACTGCGGCGGCGGCGGCGCGGCTCACTTGCCGAGGATTTCCTTTTCCTTGGCGTTTGATGCGGCATCGATGTCGGCAACCGCCTTGTCGGTAATCTTCTGGACTTCGCCCTCATGGCGCTTTTGTTCGTCCTGGCTGATCTGGCCTTTCTTTTCAGCGATTTTCAGCGTTTCCATGCCATCACGCCGTACGTTGCGCGCAGCAATCTTGGCCTTTTCGGCATAGGATGACGCCAGTTTGGCCAGTTCCTTGCGGCGGTCCTCGGTCAGGTCCGGGATCGGCAGACGCAGCGTTTGGCCATCCGAAATCGGGTTAAGCCCGAGGCCCGCCGAACGGATCGCCTTTTCAACTGGCGTCACGTTCGATTTGTCCCAGACCTGCACTGCAAGCATCCGCGCATCAGGAACCGTGACGGTCGCAATCTGCGAAAGCGGCATGTGCGAGCCATAAACCTCGACAGTGATCGGATCGAGCAGGGTCGCCGACGCGCGCCCGGTGCGCAGCCCGCCAAGATCATGCTTCAGCGCGTCAAGAGCGCCGGTCGAACGGCGCTCCAGATCGGCCTTCCAACCGGCGGCGTCGAATTCAGCCATGTCCGGCCTCCTCATTGGTAACGATTGTCGAGGTCCCCTGCCCGGCGAGCACGGCGGTCAGCGTGCCGGGTTCGCGGATGTTGAAGACGACGATCGGGATGTTGTTGTCCCGGCACAAAGCCACGGCGCTGGCGTCCATGACCTTCAGGTCATCGGCGAGGACTTTGGTGTAACTCAACGTTTCATAACGCTTGGCACCCGGTACGCGCTTGGGGTCGGCATCATAGACTCCGTCGACGGAGGTGCCCTTGAACAGCGCGTCGCACTTCATTTCGGCGGCCCGCAGCGCGGCGGCCGTATCGGTGGTGAAGAACGGGTTGCCGGTGCCCGCCGCAAACACCACAACGCGGCCCTTTTCCATGTGTCGTTCGGCGCGCCTGCGGATGTATGGCTCGCAGACGCTGGGCATCGGGATCGCCGACTGGACGCGGGTTTCGACGCCCACCTGTTCGAGGGCGTTCTGGACGGCGAGCGCGTTCATCACCGTCGCCAGCATACCCATATAATCGGCGCTGGTTCGGTCGAAGCCCTGTTCCGCCGCCGCCAATCCGCGGAAGATGTTGCCGCCGCCGACGACGAGGCACAACTGATACCCGGCCTCGACAGCGCGCTTAACCTCGCCCGCCATGCGCGCGGTTTCCTGCGGGTCGATGCCGAACTGGCCCGTCCCCATCAACGCCTCGCCCGACAGTTTCAGCAGGATGCGCTTGAACGTCGGACGGGGCATGGGCGCGGGGGACTCCGAGAGGGCGAGCGGCGCGGACACTAGGACTGCAACTTCAACTTGTCATCCCGGCGTTACACACCCGCCGCCGCAGCAACCTCCGCCGCAAAGTCCTTCTCTTCGCGCTCGATGCCTTCACCCAGTTGCAGCCGGACAAAGCCCGTCACGGCGATCGGCGTACCCGCCGTCTTGGCGGCAGCGGCAACGACGTCGCCGACCTTGGTCTTGCCGTCGATGACAAAGACCTGGGTGAGCAGCGCGTTCTCGGTCTTGTATTTCCGCACGCCGCCTTCGACCATCTTTTCAACAATGTCGGCGGGCTTGCCCGAAGCCGCAGCCTTTTCGCGAGCGATGGCGCGTTCGCGCTCGACCAGTGCTTCGTCGAGGCCGGTCTCGTCGAGCGCCAGCGGATAGGCCGCCGCAATGTGCATGGCGATCTGCTTGCCGAGCGATTCCAGCGTCGCGGTATCGGCGCTGGATTCCAGCCCAACCAGCACGCCGATCTTGCCCATGCCGGGGACGGCCGCGTTGTGGACATAGGGCACGACAACGCCCTGCCTGACCGTGATGATCTTGGCGCGGCGCAGCGACTGATTTTCGCCGATAGTGGCGATATTGCTCGTCAGCTTGTCCTGAACCGTCCCATCGCTGCCCGGATAGGGCGCGGCGCCGATGGCGGCGACATCATCGCCGATTTCCAACGCGATTGCAGTGACGCTACGCACAAAATCCTGGAACTGTTCGTTCTTGGCAACGAAATCGGTTTCCGAATTGATCTCGACGACCGCGCCCATGGTCCCGGCGACGGCTACGCCGACCAGACCTTCGGCGGCGGTGCGCCCGGCCTTCTTGGCGGCGGCAGCAAGGCCCTTGGCGCGTAGCCAATCGACGGCGGCTTCCATGTCGCCTCCGGTTTCGGTCAGCGCTTTTTTGCAGTCCATCATTCCGGCGCCGCTGGTGTCGCGCAGGTCTTTGACCATGCTGGCGGTGATATCGGCCATGATCGTGGCTCCTTCAGCTCCCCTCCCGCTTGCGGGAGGGGCTGGGGGTGGGAATTTCTGTTGAAACATCAAATGTTACCAGGTGATGGCAGTCCCACCCCCCGGCTCGCAAAACGGCGAGTCCGCGCCCGCAAGCGGGAGGGGAATGGGCCTTACGCCTCCGCCGTCTCGCCCGTTACCTCGGCAGGAACTTCCGCGATGTCGGCAACGGCTTCTTCCATCGTTACCGGAGCGGCTTCGACAACCGGCTCCTCAACCAAAGCGGCCTCCATGGGCGGCGCTTCCATGGCACCCAGATCGATACCCTGGTTGGCCTGGCGACCCTGACGCGCGTCGATAACCGTGTCGGCAATCGCGTTGACATAGAGCATGATCGCGCGCGAAGCGTCGTCATTGCCCGGCACAGGGAAGGCGATGCCCGACGGATCGGTGTTGGTATCGAGGATCGCGACGACCGGAATGCCCAGCACATTGGCTTCCTTGACCGCCAACTCTTCCTTGTTGACGTCGATGATGAAGATGACATCGGGCAGACCGCCCATGTCGCGGATGCCGCCCAGCGACAGTTCGAACTTGTCGCGCTCGCGGGTCAGCTTGAGCACTTCCTTCTTGGTCAGCCCGGCGGTGTCGCCCGACAGCTGCTCCTCGAGCTGCTTGAATTTCTTGATCGAACCGGAAATCGTCTTCCAGTTGGTCAGCATGCCGCCAAGCCAGCGATGGTTGACATAATGCTGGCCCGACCGTCGCGCGGCCTCGGCAATCGGCTCCTGCGCCTGGCGCTTGGTGCCGACGAACAACACCTTGCCGCCGGCCTGAACCGTGCCGCGAACGAAATCGAGCGCGCGGGCGAACAGCGGCACGCTCTGCGACAGATCGATGATGTGGACGCCGTTGCGGTCGCCAAAGATGTAAGGTTTCATCTTCGGGTTCCAGCGGTGGGTCTGGTGGCCGAAGTGGGCGCCTGCTTCCAAAAGCTGCGCCATCGAGACGACGGGAGTCGTCATAGTCTGCTCTCCTCTATCCGGTTAAGCCGCCGCAGGAGGTGAACGGGTTGCCCCGGCACCGGATGATTGTCCCCTGCGTGGGGGTTGGTGGAGGCGGGCTGTTAGCGGCGCTTTGCCGCGAAGGCAAGCCTTGGCTTGTGCGCTCATGCTGTTAGGGATGCCGCAACGCAACACAGGTTAACGATGCCGTCACGCTTGCCGCTGGCCGCCTATTGGCTGGCCGCCCTCATCCTTTACGCCGTCATCGCGCTGGGCAGCGTGCCGACGCCGTGGACGCTGGCGGAAATCGACTGGGACATCTGGCAGCATCTGGCGGCGCTCGATGCGCTGATCAAGGACCCGCTCAACCCCGGTAATCCGTTTATTCCGACCGGCGATCCGTCGCGACTGTTCGGACCGGTGCATGTCGCGCTGGGGTTCATCGGCCACGCGCTGGGCTGGAGCCAGGTTCAGGCCTTCGGGGCGGCGGCGATCCTCAGCCTGGTGCTGTTGGCGACGGGCCAATTCGCCTTTGCCCGCGCCTATTTCCCGGATCGGCGCTGGGCACCGCTGGCGCTGCTGACCGCAATGACGCTTGGCTGGTGGGTGTCGTTCCTGTTTCCGGGGTATAGTTCGCCGCTCGCGCTGTTCATGGGGGCGGGGTATCCGGCGAGTGTCGCGGTCGGCTTCACCCTGCTCAGCTGGGCGTGGGCGATCCGGCTGCTGGCGCGGCCCTCGGTGCCCGAGCTTGCCGGGTTCGCGTTATTCGTCGCGCTGCAGTTCGACAATCACCAGCTGGGGGCTGGCATCGCGTTGATCGGCGTCGGCTGTTTCGGGCTGCTGCAACCTGCTGCCTTCAGGGCCCGTGCGATGCTCGCGGCGGCGACACTGATCGGGCTGGCGCTGTCGGCACTGTGGCCGTGGTTCAACCCGTTCACCGTCATGCGCACAGTCGGTTACCAGCGGTGGAACGACTATAACATCGATTTCTATTCGGCCCGGATCATGTTCCAGACACTGTTTCCGGCGCTGGTTGGCGTGTTCTGGCTGCGGCGTCCATTGCTGGCGGCGCTGGCGCTATACACGGCTGCCTATGCGCTGGGGCTCTGGAATTCGCCGACCTCACACCGGTTTCTGGCACCGATGGCGCTCGTCGGGCAGATCGGGTTGGCGCAGGCGCTGCTCAACCTGCGCGATCGCTGGTACTTGGCGCTGTTCGCCATCGTGCCGCTGGCCGGGTTTCAGGCCCAGCACATCGAATTCAAACTCCGCCCAACCCGCGCCTATTGGGCGAAGAACGGGAATATGCTGGAACGCGGCGCTCGGCTGCTGGCCGATAATCCGACCGGCGTGGCGGGGTATCTGGCGGCGGCGTGGCCCGCCGTTGCTTCGGGACACCGGGTCTATGTGACGCCGTTTACCGAGCCGCTGATCCCCGACCAGCTGCAACGCTGGCAACGCAATACGGCTTTATTTTTGTCGCCGATCGACCCCGACAAACGACTGGCAATGGCGCATGCGATGGGTGTGACGGTCCTGATCGCCCAGCGCGGCTATCTGCCCGCCGCTGCCGAAGCGCGGATCAGGGCTGCGTCGGCGAAGGTCACGACCGACGGCCCCCTGGAGCGGTTCGATCTGAAGCCTCAACCGCCGAAGTGAAGTTCGGCGACTTCGACGAACAGCTTGAAGATGTCCTCGGCGATTTCGCAGGCGTCGGCCTCGCTCATCAATGAAAGCGTATTGGCGACCGCCCCGGTCTTGACCGCGCCGTTTTCGACGATCGCTCCCTTGGCGGTGATGCGGTCGGTGATGTGATTGTAAAGAATGCGGCTTTCCGGCGGGAAGTCCTCGCCCTTCAGCTTGCGGATGGCGCGGAAAGCCTCCCCGACGCGGTCGTGGATCGGGTCGGCCGACCGCGCCAGCTTCCATGCCGCCGGATACAGCGTCTCCCACAACAGATCGGCATCGACCATCGACTTATCCCCGTTTCAGCGCTTCGACACCGGGCAGCGCCTTACCCTCGAGCCATTCGAGGAAGGCGCCGCCTGCTGTCGATACATAGGTAAAACGGTCGCCGACGCCAGCATGATTGAGCGCCGCCGCCGTGTCGCCGCCGCCGGCCACCGATAACAGCGCGCCACTTTCGGTCAGCGCCGCTGCGGTGCGCGCGAGCGACACGGTCGCGCGGTCGAACGGCGGGATCTCGAACGCGCCGAGCGGCCCATTCCAGACGAGAGTCTTGCAGGTTTTGAGCGCATCGGCGAGCATTTCCACCGCCGCTTCGCCGATATCGAGGATCATTTCGTCGGGATGGATATCATGGATGTTGGCCGTGCGGTGCGGGGCGTTCGCCTTGAATTCGGTCGCCACCACAACATCATAGGGCAGGTGGACCGTGCAGCCTGCAGCCTCGGCACGCGCCAAGATGTCGAGCGCGGTCGCCGCCAGATCATGCTCGCACAGCGACTTGCCAACATCGACACCGCGTGCCGCGAGGAACGTGTTGGCCATGCCCCCGCCAATCATCAGATGATCGACCCTGGTCACCAGATGCGTCAGCACGTCGAGCTTCGACGAGACTTTCGCACCGCCTATAACGGCGGCGACCGGGTGTTCGGGATTTTCGAGCGCCTTTTCCAGCGCCTCAATCTCTGCCTGCATAGAACGCCCGGCGAAGGACGGCAGGACATGCGCCAGCCCCTCGGTCGAGGCATGAGCGCGGTGGGCCGTCGAAAAGGCATCGTTAACGTAGTAATCGCCCAGCGCCGCGAGATCGGCGACGAAAGCCGGGTCGTTGGCTTCCTCGCCGGCGTGGAAGCGCGTGTTTTCCAGCACCAGCACCCCTCCGGGAGCGAGCCCCGCAACCGCAGCCTCCGCCACCGGCCCAACGCAATCGCCCGCGAACGCCACCGGACGCCCCAGCACATCGGCGAGCGCGGGCACGATGGGGGCAAGACTGTCGGTTTCGTCGCGCCCACTCGGCCGCCCGAAATGCGACAGAACAATAACCCTCGCGCCCCGGTCGGACAGTTCGGCGATCGTCGGCAAGCTCGCCTGCAACCGCGTCGCATCGCTGACCCGGCCGTCCTGCGTCGGAACATTCAGATCGGCGCGGACAAGCACGCGCTTGCCATGGACGTCGGGCAGATCGTCGAGGGTCGGCGTCATCAGCCCAGTGCGATCATCGCGGCGGCCGTATCGAGCATGCGGTTCGAAAAACCCCATTCATTGTCGTACCAGGACACGACGCGAACCAGCAGCCCGTCGAGAACGGTCGTCTCCAGGCTGTCGATCGTGCTTGATGCCGGGCAGCCGTTGTAGTCGCGGCTGACCAGCGGCTCGTCGCTGTAATCGAGGACAGACGCCATCGGGCCGGTTTCGGACGCCGCCTTCAGCGCGGCGTTGACCTCCTCGATCGTCGTCGCACGCGACGGAGTGAAGGTGAAATCAATGAGGCTGACGTTGGGGGTTGGCACCCGGACCGAAATGCCGTCGAGCTTGCCCTTCAGTTCGGGAATGACCTCGCCAACCGTCTTGGCAGCACCGGTCGAGGTCGGAATCATCGATACGGCAGCGGCGCGGGCGCGGCGCGGATCCGTGTGCAGCACGTCGAGCAGCGACTGGTCGTTGGTATAGCTGTGGATGGTCATCATCAGCCCGCGTTCGATGCCGATGCTGTCGTGCATGACGCGCACGATCGGCGCGAGACAGTTGGTCGTGCACGACGCATTCGAAACTATCTTGTGCTCAGCTTTCAACAGCTTGTCGTTGACACCGAAGACGACCGTGAGGTCGACACCCTTGCCGGGGGCAGAGATCAGCACCTTCTTGGCACCCGCATCGAGGTGCGCCTTGGCCTTGTCGGCTGCAGTGAAATGACCCGTGCATTCGAAGACAATGTCGATCTCCATTTCGGCGTGCGGCAGTTTGGCGGGGTCGCGTTCGGCGGTGACGCGGATGCGCTTGCCGGCGACGATCAGGTCATTGCCATCGACCTCGACGGTCTCTGCAAAAGTGCCGTGGACGCTGTCGCGCTTCAGCAGCAGGGCGTTCAACTTGGCGTCCCCGAGATCGTTGATCGCCACGACCTGCATATCGCTGCGCCCGCTGGCGAGGAGGGCGCGCAGGATGTTGCGGCCGATGCGGCCAAAGCCGTTGATGGCGATTTTCGTGGGCACTTCTTTTTCCTTCTTCTTACTTCTGTCATTCCCGCGAAAGCAGGAACCCATCTCCTAAGGTCCGACCAGCAGGCGATAGGTTCCCGCTTTCGCGGGAATGACGACTATGTTTGCAACCGCTCACGCACCCGCGCCGCGATCTTGGGTCCGGTCAGCCCGAAATGGTCGTAGAGCGCATCGATGGGTGCCGATGCGCCGAAGCTGTCGACGCCGAAGCGTAGCCCGTTCAGCCCTGTGTAGCGCTCCCAACCCATCGTGACCCCGGCCTCGACCGAGACTATCAGCGGGTCAGCGGGCAGGATGTCGGCGCGGTAGGCGGCTCCCTGAGCGTCAAAGGCTTCCCAGCACGGCATCGAAACAAGGTCGCAACCGATGCCTTCGGCTTCCAGCAGTTCGCGCGCGGCGTTGGCGATGGCAACCTCGGACCCGGTGGCGACGAACACTACGCGGCGGGGTGCTGTCGCGGCTCGCAGCCGGTAGCCGCCGCGCGCGGTCAGGTTCGGCCCGGCCTCCAACCGCAGCTGCGGCAGGTTCTGACGGCTCAGCGCCAAGACCGATGGCCGGTGTTTATCGGCAATCGCCAGTGCCCAGGCTTCAGCGGTCTCAACCGCGTCGCAAGGGCGATAGACGGCCAGATTGGGAATGGCGCGCAAGCTTAGCAGATGCTCGACCGGCTGATGCGTCGGCCCGTCCTCGCCCAGCCCGATGCTGTCATGCGTCAGCACATAGACGACCCGCACCTGCTGCAGCGCCGACATGCGGATGGCGTTGCGCATATAGTCGCTGAACACCAGGAACGTCCCGCCGAACGGCAGCATCTGGCCGTGCAGCGCGATGCCGTTCATCGCCGCGGCCATGCCGAATTCGCGGATGCCATAATAGGCGTAGCGCCCGGCGTAATTGTCGGCGGTGAACGCCTGCATCGCCTTGGTCTTGGTGTTGTTCGATCCGGTCAGGTCGGCCGAACCGCCGAACATGCCATCGGCGGCGGGAACCGCCGCTTCCAGCGCCAGTTCGGACGCCTTGCGGGTGGCGATGTTCTGCGGGCTGGCGATCAGCGCGGCGATATGGGCGTCGAGCGCGTCGTACACAGCCTGCGGTGGTTCGTTGGCAGCGCGGTGTTCGAAGGCGGCGCGCTGTTCAGCGGGGGCGGCGGAAAGCCTTGCTTCCCATTCCGAGCGCTCCGCTGTGCCGCGTCCGCCCTTTTCCAGCCAAGCGGCGCGAATGTCGTCGGGCACCTCAAACGGCGGATACGTCCAGCCCAACGCCTCCCGCGCTCCCGCAATTTCCTTGCCACCCAATGGCGACCCATGCGCGCCGCTAGTCCCGGCCTTGGTCGGCGCGCCAAAGCCGATTGTCGTGCGGCAGGCGATCAGCGACGGGCGCGGATCGGCCTGCGCCTCGGCCAGTGCGCGCTCCACGTCCGCAAAATCATGTCCGTCGCAATGGACGACATGCCAGCGCGCGGCGTCGAAACGCTTGGCAGTATCCTCCGACGTCGAAAGCGACACCGCGCCATCGATGGTGATGCGGTTGTCATCCCAGAGCACGTTCAAACGCCCCAGCTTCAGATGCCCGGCCAGCCCGATCGCTTCATGGCTGATGCCCTCCATCAGGCAGCCATCGCCGGCGATGACCCAGGTGCGGTGATCGACCAGCACGTCGCCGAAGGTCGCATTTAGATGTCGTTCGGCCATCGCCATGCCGACGGCAGTCGCAAGCCCCTGCCCCAAAGGTCCGGTGGTGGTTTCGATCCCTTCGAGCTCGAAATTCTCAGGGTGTCCGGCGCATGGGCTGCCCAACTGGCGAAAGTTGCGGATGTCATCGAGCGTCGGTCGCGCATACCCGGTCAAATGCAACAGCGCATAAATCAGCATCGAACCATGGCCCGCCGACAGCACAAACCGGTCGCGATCCTGCCATTTCGGTGCGGCCGGATCGAACTTCAGGAACTTGGTGAACAGCACCGTCGCCGCATCGGCCATGCCCATCGGCATCCCCGGATGGCCCGAATTTGCCGCCTCGACCGCGTCCATGGCGAGCGCGCGGATGGCGTTGGCCATAGTGCGTTGATCGGTCATGCGGGCGTTATACCTGGGCAAAGGGCGCGAATGCGCCGAATGGCGGCGGACATAGGGCAGAGCGTTCGGAACCGTCAACCAATGGTGCACCGGATGATTGACGCTAGGCTCGACGCGGCCTTATCTAAGCGGCGCAAGCCATTGCACGCCCAAGGAGTCTGCCATCCCCCAATCGCCCGATCTGATTGACCGGCTGGAGGCCGCATTTGCGGTTGCCGAAGCGGCGCTGGCGGCGCGCGATGCCGAAATAGCCAAGCTGCGCCAAGTCCGCAAAGAAGCCGAAACGGCGCTCACCGAACTTGATGCACTGTTGGGAACCGACTGATGGCGCAGGTGATCGTTGAAATTGGCGGACGAAATTACCCGTTGGCCTGCAAGGAGGGTGGCGAGGCGCATCTGTTGGCGCTGGCAGCAATCATCGATACAAAGGCAAGCAAGCTTTCGTCATCGCTCGGGGCGATGAGCGAGGCGCGGCTGTTGCTGATGTCGGCACTGATGATCGCCGATGAGCTGCACGAGGGACGCAACGGGGCGATCGACTCCAGGCTGGCGGCGCTGGTCGAGCGGGCGGAACGGCTGGCACGCGTTGCGGATGCCGCCTGATCGGCCTATATTGGTATCAGGCGGGTCTGCCCGGAACGAGCAACCGAGCATCCCTGAGGCGATTAAATCCTATAGGGGGCTGGCCCTGGATAGATCCTGGTCTGTCACATCTGGTCCCCACCTGGCGTCAACGGCGTCAGAGGATCCTCCCGCAAACGACCCATGGTGGTCCCGCCGACCCCTTCGATGATCAAGGACGAGTTGCGCCGCGAAGCGCGGGCGGCGCGACGGGGGTTTGTCGCTGGGCTGGAAACGGCGGCGCGTGAGCGGCTGGAGCAGGGACTGGCGGAGCGGCTCGCACCGCTGCTGGCGGGCGTGGTGGCAAGCTATGCCGCCATGGGGGCGGAGATCGACCCGCGACTTGTTGAACCGCTACTATCCACAACCGGGTTGGTCTTCCCCCGCGTCATTGGCGACGCGTTGACGTTCCACGCGGCGGCCTATGCCGGCCTCATTCCAGGCCATCGCGGCTTCCTCGAACCCCGTACCGACGCGCTGCAGGCCAACCCCGACATCGTTCTCGTCCCCCTCGTCGCAGCTGACCTCCAAGGCAACCGCATTGGCCAAGGCGGCGGGCATTATGACCGCACCCTGGCCGCGCTGCGCGCCACCCGGCCGGTCACTGTCATCGGGCTGGCGTGGGAGGTGCAGATCGTCGCCGCCATTCCCGCTGATCCTTGGGATCAACCCCTCGACTGGCTTGTGACGCCGCAGCGTCTGGTCGACTGCCGCGCCGCTCGCTAAGACGCCGCGCATGGAACCGAGTTGGCGCAGACCTGCGGGCATCATCGCCCTGATCGCTTATATCACCGTCTATGCGGGCGGGGTGTCGCTGCTCTGGCCGTGGCTGGGGCAGCTGCCGGTGCTGGTGCAGACTGTATTCTACGCGGTGCTGGGCGTTGCCTGGCTGCTGCCGCTCAAACCGCTGCTGCAGTGGATGGCGACCGGCGAATGGCGGCGGCGATGATCGCGCCGGGCGACTGCACGACGATGGCCGAAGTCCGCGCCGGGGTCGACGAGATCGACCGGCGGATCGCAGCCCTGCTCGGCACGCGCTTTGGCTTCATGGATGCCGCGGCGCGCATCAAGACGGAACGCAGCGCGGTGCGCGATGAGCCGCGCAAGGCGCACGTCATCGCCAATGCCGAAACGGCGGCGGTGGCGGCAGGCGTTCCCGCCGGTGTCGCCGCGCAGCTGTGGGAGGCGCTCGTCGAAGCGTCGATCGCCTACGAACTGGCGCAATGGGATGACACGCGTGGCGCGAGTGACGGGGCTCGAACCCGCGACCTCCGGCGTGACAGGCCGGCGCTCTAACCAACTGAGCTACACCCGCAGAACGCATTCCGCGTGGGGCCGCTCCTCTATGGGCCGCGCCCCCCCAAGTCAACCAAAAGAAAGGCCGCCGGATCGCTCCGACGGCCCTTCCGTGTCGTTCGCTGCGAGAGCTTTAGATCGTGCTCGATCCACCGCGGACCAGGTGCATGACGAGGCCGACGACGAACAGAATGATGAAGATGTAGAACAGGATCTTGGCGATGCCCGCCGCACCGGCAGCAATGCCGCCGAAGCCGAGAACGCCGGCGATCAGCGCGACGACGAGAAAAATAAGAGCGTAACGAAGCATTTTTGGGGGTGTCCCTTCTGTTTAAACCCGCAGGTGAAACGAAAGCGTTTTGCGACGCTCAAGGTTCCGAAGGTGGCAAACTTTCAGCCGTCCGCGTCAGTGTGCGGCCATCAAACAGGAACCCAAAGATGTCAGGACGCCCGACGCGATCGAGCACAACCTTCGCCATGATCAGCAGCGGCACCGACACCAGCGCACCGACCGCTCCCCAGATCCAGCCCCAATAGCTCAGTGAGATCAGGATGATCAGCGGCGAGATGGTCAAGCGTCGTCCAACGATGCGCGGCGTGACGATGTTCGATTCGATTATATGGATCACAATGAACACGCCCGCCGGGGCGATGGCGCGCAGCGGATCGGTATAGGCGACCAGCCCGCCAAGCCCGAGCAGACCGACGACGATGATCGGCCCGGCATAGGGGATAAAGTTGAATATCGCCGCCAGACCTCCCCACATCAGCGGCGTCGGCATGCCCAACTGCCACGCCGCCAGCGCCACCAATGCGCCGACCGCAAGGTTGATGATGGCGACGGTCAGCAGATACGCCGCAGTATTCGAAACGACGTCGCGCAGCAGCCGCGCAATGCGCAGCGAGCCGGTCAGCGTCTCGCGGCTGCGGATCGCGGCCTCCCGCATCCGCGACCAGGACGCGAGAAAGAAATAGATCAGCAGGCCGCCAAAGAAGAACTGGATGAACACCGCCGGGGCCGACGTGACGATGATTTCGACCAGCGATGTTGGTGCCGGCGCGGCGACCGCTCCGGCGTGCGGACGCGGGGCGCGCGCACCCACTGCATTGGCTACGCGTCCCGCGGTCCGGTCGAGTGAATGGAACAGGTCGAGCACCGGCTTCAGATTGTCGTGAATTTGTTGCGCGTGGCTCGGCACCAGCTGCCCCCAGCCGATGGCGGGGACGACGATGGTGATAATGACGGCGTTGGCGAGCAGCAGAAAGGCCAGCAGCGAAAGCAGCGCCGCCACACCCGACGGAATCCGGTGGCGCTCCAGCCATTCGAGCAACGGCACCAGCATCAGCGCAATCACCAGCGCAACGGTGACGGGCATGAAAAACTCCGACCCGGCGCGAAGTATGAACGGCGCCGCCAGAAATAACCCAAGCCCCAACAGCAGCACGAGCGCCGACAGCAACCGATCCCGGCGAAAGGCAGACTCGCGCATGGTGACCCCGCCCAGATCGGATACCCCATCGTCGACGCCCGGCGCCGCATCGCCGTCCGGGGCATAAACCGGATCGGCAAGGCGCGGCGCATCGGCATCAGCGGCATGGACACCGGTCAAGCGCGATGGGTCGATGTGGAGTCCGTCGGTCATGGCGCATCAACTACAGGGTGCTGCATTCGTTGCACAGGACCCGGAGAGTGTTGGGAGGCGAGCGGCTGATGACAAGCTGTAACCGACCCCCTAACACCACGCCGATGGACGATCTGCCGCCCCTGCCGGATGCTGCCGCTGCTGTTGCCAGCCTGCTCACGCTGCTCGATGTCGAGGAACTGGAAACCGACCTCTACCGGGGTCAATCCTATGATCATGGCTTTGGCCGGCTGTTCGGCGGACAGATTGTCGCCCAGGCGCTGGTCGCGGCGTCGCGGACGGTGCCCGACGACAGGTTCTGCCACTCGCTCCACGCGTATTTTATCCGTCCGGGCGACGCCGCGGCCCCGGTCGTCTACCGCGTCGAGCGCGACCGCGACGGCAGAAGCTTCACCACGCGCCGGGTCGTCGCCATCCAGCATGGCCGCCCGATCTTCAACATGGCGGCATCGTTCCAGCCCGCTGAGACAGGATTGGAACACGCCGCAGCTGCGCCGGTCGTGCCAGCCCCCGAAACGCTGCCCAGCGAGCTTGAGCTGGCCCGCCGCCATGCATCGCGCACCCCTGAACCGTGGCGGAGCCGGTGGCTCGCCAGGGATCGGCCAATCGAAATTCGCCCGGTCAACCCGGGCAACCCCCTGAAACCCATCGCGTCGCCGCCGCTCAGCCATGACTGGTACCGGCTCGCGGCGCCGTCTGCGCTCGATCCGGTGATGGCCCGCGCGGTCTTTGCTTATGCCAGCGATTTCAACCTGCTCGACACCTGCGTCAGGCCGCATGCGATTTCGTTCACCGATCCGGCGCTGCAGGCCGCCAGTCTTGACCACGCCATCTGGTTTTACGGCAACCCGGACCTCAACGACTGGCTGTTGTTCACCGCCGATTCGCCGGTGGCCGGCAGCGGTCGCGGTTTAAACCGGGCACTAGTCACCGACCGCGCCGGGCGGATCGTGGCGAGCGTCGCGCAGGAAGGATTGATCCGGATGCGCAAGGCCGACGCGGCGTGAATGCCCCGGTGAGCCAACACTGGCTGATGAAGTCCGAGCCGGTCAAATATGGCTGGAACGACCTGGTCCGCGACGGCGAGACGCTGTGGGACGGGGTCCGCAACAATCAGGCGGCGCTGTACCTGAAGGCGATGCAGATCGGCGACGAAGCGCTGTTCTATCACAGCAACGAAGGGCTGGCGGCGGTCGGCGTGATGACCGTGTCGGGCCTTGCCGCCCTTGATCCCGGCGACCCGGCGGGGCGGTTCGTCGCGGTGCGGGTCAAGCCCGCCTACCCGCTCAAGACTCCGGTGACGCTGGCGGCGATGAAGGCCGAGCCCCGGCTCAAGGACATGGCGATGTTCCGCCAGTTCCGGCTGTCGGTCGCGCCGGTGACGGCGGAAGAATGGGCGATAATCATGGCGATGGGTGAAAGCCCCGCCTGATCGTAAAAATCTGACGCTTGTTGTCCGGTGCCGCAAGTGGAACGAGACAACGGCAGGAGTCATCCCATGTCCGACAGGCCAGTCGCCGAACGTTTACAGGTCAAGAAGGATCGCCGCCTGGCCGTGGTTGGAGCCCCCGGAGACTTGGACGCCGCCATCGGCATCCAGCAGCAACGGGCTGAACCTGCTGACGCCGACGTGATCCTCTTATTCGTGCGTGATCGCGCCCAGTTCCATGCTGAGCTCGCGGGCATTTTGCCGAACCTCAGCCCGACGGCGATCTTCTGGCTCGCTTATCCAAAGCTGACTTCGAAGCTGGCGGGCGATTTGAACCGCGACGTGATCCGCGGTGCCGTATCAGCTTACAACCTTGATACGGTAAGCCAGATTGCCGTTGACGATGACTGGTCGGCGCTCCGCCTGAAGCGCATCGGCTGACCAAGGGCCAGGTTTCCACCCCCGGCACACCAAATCGCTGTCCTACAGCAACCGATATGGCATAGATACTGCGGCTCCATTGACCTTTTTGGAGAACCGTCATGCTCGATACAATTTGCCTTCTGACCACGGGTCCGCTTGTTCCGGACGCTCCCGGTGCCGGCGACCGGCAGATGCTCGATGCGCTCGGCATTCCGGATTTCACGCCGGTTCCGGTCAGAAGTCGCAGTGATGGCTGGACGCCGCAAAAACAACGCCGCTTTCTATTGAAGCTCGCCGACTGCGGCCTGGTAAGCCGGGCGGCGAGCGCTGTCGGCATGACGGCCAAATCCGCCTACCGCCTGAGAGAACGGCCCGATGCAGAAGACTTCCGTTCCGCCTGGGATGTCCTCGTCATTGTAAAGGGTAGTGAGATCACCAGCTTCCTGCTCGACCGCACCATCGAGGGGGAATTGGTGCCTGTCATGTATCGCGGCCGGCAGATCGGCGTTCGCAAAACCCATAATGTCCGCGAACTCGTGCGGCTCATGCGGGCGTTCGAACGGGAGGAAGAGCGAATCTTCAACAGCCCACCACGCCCTGATGCGGCGGCGACAACCAGCGCGGGAAAGCCCCGAAAGTCACGCAAACGCGGACTTTAGCGTCCCGTTGCCGCACCGATTGCTAGACTAAGGCGACGATGCTCAATTTCACGCGCTCGATGGCCAAGCAGCGTGGCCCCAAGGGCGTCCGCGTCAACGGCGTCGCACCGGGCCGATCTGGACGCCGCTGCCCCGCTCGGGCGTCCGGGCCAGCCCTAAAGTTCGGTGGCCCGGCGGATGCGATAGACGGTGGCAGGCGGCACGTTCCGCCACACCATCGTCACCTTTTGCGAAACCAGCCCCTGCGCTTCGAGCAACCCGCCATCGATAGGGACCTTTGGGCCATAGGTGAATTGGTAGAACGCCCCGCCGGGCTTCAACGCCGTGAACGATTCGCGCAGGATCGCGGTGACGACAGTGTCGGGCATCGACAGCAGCGGCAGCCCGCTGACGACCGCGCCGACCGATCCGGGGGCGGCGCTCCACGGTGCTCCGGCATCGCCTTCGACGACGCGGATCGCGGGCAATTCGCGGCGCAGATTGGCGGCAAAGCGCGGTGCCGCCTCGATCGCGGTGATATCCGCTGCCGCAACGCCGCGCATCAGCATGGCGCGGGTAAAGACCCCGGTGCCCGGCCCCAACTCCACAACCGGACCGGTGCCCGCGTTCAATTCACGTGTGATGGCCCGCGCCAACGCCGGGCCGGACGGTGTGACTGCCCCCGTGCGCAGCGGGTTGGCCAGCCAGGCGCGCGCGAACTGCCAGCCTTCGTCCCGCCGTGCCGCCGCTCGATCGTGCATCGTTACGGCCCTCGCTGTGGCGGCATTATTGCCGTTGGTGCGGGCGGTCGGACTCGAACCGACACTCCTTGCGGAACGGGATTTTGAGTCCCGCGCGTCTACCATTTCACCACGCCCGCGCATGTGCGACTGCCGCCCTATCGCATTGATGCGAGCGGTTCAACTTGCCTTAAAGCCCGGTTCGCCGCACATCGCGCACGATGCAACCCCCCAGAACCCCCGGCGGCGGCAAGCCCCCGCCGCGCCGCCCCGGCGGCAGGCCGGGGTCGCGCCCGCCCGGCGCACCCCCGCGCAAAGCTGTTGGCCCACGCCATGACGGGCCGGGCGAAGACCTGCTGACATCTAAACGCGATGCCGAGCGTCGCGATGCTCGGTCGCCCGAACGCCCCAAACGTGCACCGCGGCCGAAGCGCGATGCCGCTGGACGACCTGCCCCCGCCGCGCGGGTTGAGGGCGTCGCCCCAACCGGTCGTCGCGGTCGCGGCGATGCGCGCGCCGCCGCCAAGGCTGCGGGCAAGGCGGCTGTGCCCGTCGAGCCGCAGCGCATCGCCAAGCTGCTCGCCCGCGCTGGGATCGGTTCACGCCGCGACATCGAACGCTTCATCACCGATGGGCGCGTTGCGGTGAACGGTGTCGTGCTAACATCCCCGGCGCTGGTCGTCGCCAGCCTTGATGGCATCACCTTCGACGGCAATCCGGTGGCACCGCTCGAGCCGACGCGGCTGTTCCGCTTCCACAAACCCGCCGGCTTCTTGACTACGGCGCGCGATCCCGGCGGACGGCCGACGATCATGGACATCCTGCCGCCCGGCCTGCCGCGCGTCGTGCCGGTCGGTCGGCTCGACATGAACACCGAAGGGCTGTTGCTGCTGACCACCGACGGCGCGCTGAAGCGGGCGCTCGAACTCCCCGCCAACGCCGTGCCGCGCCGCTACCGCGTCCGCGCCTATGGCGAGATTTCGCAGCCAGCGATCGAGGCGCTGATCGACGGCCTAACCATCGACGGGATGCGCTACGGCCCCATCGATGCCGAGATCGAGCGGCGCACGGGTCGCAACCTGTGGATCAGCATGACGCTGACCGAGGGCAAGAACCGCGAAATCCGCAAGGTGCTGGAGTTTCTGGGGCTGCAGGTGTCGCGCTTGATCCGGGTTGCCTACGGCCCGCTGGAACTCGGCGACCTGCCCCCGCGCGACGCCGATGAGGTCGATGGTGGACAGGTCGCGTCGATGCGCAAGGCGCTGGCGAAGGGTAACGCTTGAGGATCATCGCCGGAAAGTGGCGGGGCCGGGCCATCGCCGCGCCGCCGGGCGAGGCCACCCGCCCGACCGCCGACCGCGTCCGCGAGGCGCTGTTTTCGATGCTGACCTCGCGGCTCGGCAGTTTCGAGGGGCTGCGTGTGCTGGACGGGTTTGCCGGCACCGGCGCATTGGGCCTCGAAGCCCTATCCCGCGGGGCTGCGCATTGCAGCTTCGTCGAACGCGACGGTGCAGCGGTCAAGGTGCTGAAAACCAATGTCGCGACCTTCGCCGCCGCCGCAACCGTCATTCCGTCGCCGGTCGAAAGCCTCGGCCCCTGCTATGCCCCCTGCGACCTGATCCTGCTCGACCCACCCTATGGCGAGGGCCTTGGCCCCCCTGCCCTCGCCCGGCTGGCGGCGCAGGGCTGGATCGCTCCGCACGCGATGATTTCGGTCGAGACAGGGCGCAAGGACGTGTTGGACTTACCGGGGATGGAAGTCCTCGCCGTCCGCGATCACGGCAAGGCGCGCATCCATCTGCTCAGGGCCACCTCAGCCGGCGTCTGAACCGCGCCAGTCGCCCCCGGAAAATCCCGCGCTTGGCAAAGCTTTCGAACATCTCGCTCGGACCCTCGGGATCGAGCGCCTGATTGTCGGCGAGCCATTTTTCGACGTCACCGAGGTTCGGCGTTTGATAGGGGCGGAGCGAACGCCCCGGCCCGCGCAGCGCTTCGATGGCGTCGATCATCGAACCGCCATCGGCCAGTCGCCGCGTGACCTCCGCCGGCTCCACCCCCAGATGTTCGGCCAGCAGCCCATCCCGAATCGCGGCAATCTCCGGGCCTGCCGAAGCATTCCCCGGCAGCGCGCAATCGATGGTCACATCGCATTCGGTATCGAGCCGCAGCGACCGATTGTTCATGTTCGACGAGCCGATCCGCAGGATGCAGTCGTCGACAATCAGCACCTTGGCGTGGACATAGATCGCCGCGCCGCCCGCCGTGTACGGGTGATAGATGCGGAAACACCCGAGCGGATCGGCCTGGTGGAGCACCTCGAACAGCCGGGCGCGCGCGCTGTCCATGGCAATCGGCTCGAGCCAGCCCTGTGCGGTCAGCGGGTTGATCAGCACGATCTCCGGCGGGTCGGCTTCGGTCAGCCGCGCCGCGATGGCTTCGGCGATGCGGCGGGAGGCGAAATACTGGCTCTCGGCGTAGATGCGCCGCTGGGCCGCGGCGATCAGCGCGACGTACAGTGCCTCGATTTCGTGGATGCCGTCGCGGCCATCAAGCTCCGGCACGGTCCGCGAAATCGCCACCTCGACGCTTTGGAATTGCGGCTCCAGCCCGCCCGGCCAGCAATCCGATCGCCGCCCTGCGAGCGGGAAATCCGCGCCGCCAGCGCGGTGCCAGCGGTCGCGAGCCAGTTCCCCCAGGGCAGCCGCCGCCGGTCCTTCGAGCACCACCGCCGCATCGTGCCACGGCGGGAAACGGCCACCCCAGCGACCACGCCGCCCCGGCTCGTCATCGGCATGGTCGCGCGTGTCCCAACGCCCGGCAGTCATATCGATGCCCCCCGCGAAGGCGACGCAATCGTCGATGACGATGATCTTTTGATGATGCGACGCGCCGACAGGGTGGTGGCCATCGAGCTTCACACTGATCTGCCGGTGCCGCAGCCAGCGCAGCAGCATGACGATCCCGTGCAGGCGCCCGAGCGGCTTCAGCAATCCCGGATCCCAGCGCAGGATGCGGATGTGCAGCCCCGGCGTCCGCTTGACCAGCCACAGCAGGAATTCACCAAGGTGGCGCGGCGCATCAGGGGCCTCGTCGCTGTCACCCAGATCGATACTTTCGTCGAAGTCCCAGCCGATCAGCGCGATGTGCGAGCGCGCCGCGATCATCGCCGAACGCGCGAGCCGGAAATAATCCTGGGCATCAATGACAATCGCCGCCCGCGTTGCGGACGCGGTCCGCCAGCATTCCCCACCCGGAGTCATGATGGAAGTCGGCCTGGCGCTATTGTTCAAGGTGCGATGCCGTGGTGTCGCCGACGTCGCTGCAAATAGAGCTACACCCCATGGAATTGATGTGCGGCGGTTGAACATCATCGTCAAGGCGACCGTTGCGGCACCGCGCCCCCTGTCCCCGCACCGCGCCGCCCGCTATAAGTACGGCGATCAATCCAAAGGCCCAACTGCAAATGGCAATCGCTCGCGGCGCATGGCGTGTCCTCGTCGGCATCAAGGACCTGTTCGGCATCCTGCTGCTGCTCCTGTTTTTCGTGGCGTTGTGGGCGGCGCTGCATGGTCGGACGTCGGTCAAGGTTCCTGATGGATCGGCGCTTGTTCTCGATCTTGACGGCGCTGTCGTCGATCAGGCGAGCGACCGGTCGCCGATCCAGGCGCTGAGCGGATCGAACGCCGCCCATGAGGTCCAGGTTCGCGACATCATCCGCGCCATCGACACAGCGCGGACGGATAGCCGGATCAAGCTGATCGCACTCGACCTCGACATGTTTTTGGGTGCAGGCGAGGCCAACCTCCAGTCGATCGGCACCGCGCTTCACGCCTTCAAGGCGAGCGGCAAGAAGGTCTATGCTTATGCCACCGCCTATACCGACGACGGCTATTATCTGGCGGCGCAGGCCGACCGGGTCTGGATCAACCCGCTCGGCGGCGTGCTGCTGACCGGCCCGGGGGGATCGAACCTCTACTTCAAAAAGGCGCTCGATAAGCTGGCTGTCGACGTCAACGTCTTCCGCGTCGGCACCTACAAGGCCGCTGTCGAACCCTTTACCCGGGCTGATTCGTCGCCCGAAGCCAAGGCGGCGGAGCAGCAGCTCGTCGATTCGCTGTGGAAAACGTACACGGGTGATGTCGCGGCGGCGCGCAAAGGGGCAGACATCCCGGCCTATCTCGCCAACTTCCCGGCGCGGCTGAAGACGGCGCAGGGCGATGAGGCGACGGCGGCGCTGCAGGCCAAGCTTGTCGACGCTGTCGGCACACGTGGCGATTTCGGTCGTGCGCTGACTCAGACCGTCGGCGAAGGCGACTTCAAACCCTTCGGTAATTTCAACGGCATCGCACTGGACGATTATCTCAGCGCCAACCCGGTCAAGTCGGGATCAGGTCCGGCGGTCGGCATCGTCTATGTCACCGGCAACATCGTTGACGGCGAGGCACCACGCGGTACGGCGGGCGGCACGACGATTGCCAAAGCGATCACCAAGGCGCTGCAAAAGGACGATAACATCAAAGCGCTCGTCGTTCGCGTCGACAGCGGCGGCGGATCGGTGATGGCGTCGGAGGAAATCCGCCAGGCGCTGGTCGAAGCCAAGGCCAAGGGGCTACCGGTAGTCGCCTCATTTGGTCCGGTTGCCGCATCGGGCGGTTATTGGCTGTCGACGGCTGCGGACGCGATTTATGCGCAGCCGTCAACGATCACCGGCTCCATCGGCGTGTTCGCCATCATCCCGAGCTTCAACCGCGCGCTCGACAAGGTCGGCATCGCAGCAGACGGGGTCAAGGCGACGCCTTATTCGGGCGAACCCGATGTGCTGAAGGGCTTGTCGCCCGAAACCAAGGCGATCCTGCAGTCGTCAGTCGAAGATATCTATCGGCGCTTCACTGGTTTGGTTGCGGCCTCACGCAAGCTGCCGGTGGCCGAAGTCGATCGCATCGGCCAGGGCCATGTCTGGTCGGGCGAAACGGCGGTCGGACTCAAGCTTATCGACGGGCTCGGCGGGCTGGACGTCGCGGTGAAGGAGGCGGCGCGGCGTGCCAAACTCAACGATCCCGACATCCGCACGGTCGATATCGAAAAGCACCAGTCACCGATCGCGCAACTGATTGCCGCCTCGCTCGGTTTTGGCGATGCGGACGATGCCGAGGCCCGGGTGTCGGCGCGCGATCCCTTTGCCAAGCTGGCGATGGTGACGCGGCTGCGCTGGCTGGCGGCACTCGGCGATGTCGCGGTGATGGCCAATGGCCCGACGATGCAGGCGGCGTGTACGGAGTGCGTGGCAATGGGATCGCCGCGCGTGGCCAGCGCGGCAAAGGCGGAAAGCTGGCTGGGGCGGCTGCTGAGTTTCTAATCCGGCTCAGCGGTCTGACGATAGCCGGGCAGTGACACGCCCTTGGCAATCGCCAGCGCTCGCAGGCCGAAACCCGCTGCGGCACCGATCGTGCCGGCGAGCAAGGTATCCAGACCCAGTCCGCTAAGCGCCACGAACACCCCTGCCCCCAGTGCCGCTGCCGTGACGTAGATCTCGCGGCGCAACAGCACCGATGCCTCGTGCGCCAGAACATCGCGGATGATGCCGCCAAAGCTTGTGGTCAGCACGCCCATAACGACCTGCGCCAATGGCGGGACACCGTAACTTGCCGCCTTGGCCGCGCCGATCACCGCATAGGCCGCCATGCCGACGGCATCGAACCACAGCAGCGCGGTCAACCGCCAGCGATCGGCGTGGAGCAGCCAGACCGCGCCGGCGGCAATCAGGCAGACGCCCAGAATGTCCTGCCGACCGATCCAGAATACCGGCGCGCCGATCAACAGGTCACGCAGCGTGCCGCCGCCGATACCAGTGACCGCGGCGAAAAAGGCGAAGGTGACGATGTCCTGTTTGGCCCGCGCCGCCGCCAGTGCCCCCGAAACCGCGAACACAGCGACACCCGCCATGTCGAGCAGACCGAGCAGCGGCCGCAGCGTATCGAGGGCCGGAGCGAGGATCATCAGTCGCGCAACGCCGAGCGCGGATAGGTGCCGTGCAGCCGGATCCATTTGGTGTGGAACGCCAATTCCTCCAACGCCCGCGCCACAGCGGGGTCGGCGGGGCGCCCCTCGATATCGACATAGAATTCGGCGGCCGCGAACGCTCCACCCTTCAGATAGCTTTCGAGCTTGGTCAGATTGACCCCGTTGGTCGCAAAGCCGCCGAGCGCCTTGAACAGTGCGGCGGGGACGCTTTTGACCTCGAAGGTGAAGCTGGTCATCGCTGCAACGCCCGGCTGTGGGTCGACGCCTTCCTTTGCCAGCACAACGAAGCGCGTGGTATTATGATCAGCGTCCTCAATGCCGGTGGCAAAGATGTTGAGGCCGTAAAGTTCACCTGCCAGCGCTGAGGCAATCGCCCCGCTCACCGCGTCGCCCGCGCCCGCCACATAGGCTGCCGCAGCGGCGGTATCGAAATAGCTGACCGGCTCGATACCCCATTCACGCAGGCGTTTGCGGCACTGACCGAGCGCCTGAGGATGACTGTAAACCTGCGTCAGTGCACGTTGTTCACCGCTGCCGAGCAGGCAATGACGGACCCTGACGAAATGTTCGGCGACAATCTGCAAGCCGGATTCAGGGAGCAGGAAATGCATGTCGGCGACGCGGCCGTGGAGGCTGTTTTCAATCGGGATAACCGCCTGCACCGCGCGCCCTGTCTGCACCGCTTCGATGGCGTCTTCAAAGGCGATGCACGGCAACGCCAACCCGTCCGCGAACAGTTCGCGCACCGCCTGATGCGAATAGGCACCCGGCGCACCTTGAAAGGCTACCGCCCGGGCCGGGTCGGCAGCGGCGGCCGCGGTCATGCGGTCGACAAGGGTTTCGGCAAGCGGCGGATAGCTGGTCATGATGGTCCGGTTAGGCGACGCACGCCCGCTGTGACAAGCAAACCCTTGCTGCACCGCCGCGCATTGGTATAGGTCCGCCGCACTTGCCGGGCGCTTGGGCGTCCGCGCCACGGGAGCCTTTCGCCTTGGACAGCTTTGAATTCAACAAGATTGCCGGCTGGGTTCTTGCCGCCTGCGTCGCCGTGCTGGCGCTGTCGATCGGCACCAACATGGCCTTCCGTCCTGCCAAACCTTTGAAACCCGGTTATACAGTCGAAGGTGTCGTCGCCGATGCCGGCGAGGCTGCTGCACCCGCCGCCGAGGCCGACAAGCCGATCGCCTTCTACCTCGCCACCGCCACCGCCGAAAAGGGTGCCGACGTGTTCAAGAAATGCGCCACCTGTCACAACGCTGAAAAGGGCGGCCCGGCTGGCATCGGACCCAATCTGTATGGCGTCCTTGGCGGGCCGCATGGCCATATGCCGGGCTTTGCTTATTCCGACGCAATGATGGCGACCAAGGGCAAGAACTGGGACTGGGATACGTTCAACGCATGGGTCAAAAACCCGAAGGAATATATCCCCGGCGACAAGATGAGCTTTGCTGGCCTGTCCAAGCCTGAAGAACGCGCCGCCGTGGCGCTGTACCTGAACAGCAAGAGCGATCACCCCCTGCCCGTTCCGGCAGCCCCTGCGCCCGACGCGGGCAAGGCCGCCGATAGCGGTGCGGCGACTGTGGCCGCACCAGCGAAGTAAACTTCTGGACGGCGTTACAGCGAATAATGCGCCCGAACGATTGCCCAGCCCTCTTCGGCGCTGTCGACGATGTGGAACAGTTTCAGGTCACTCCGCGCAATCGTGCCTTCCTCGGCCAGCGCCTCGAAATTGACGACCCGGCTCCAGAACTCCCGCCCGTAAAGTAGGATCGGCATCGCCGCGACCTTGCCGGTCTGCACCAGCGTCAGCAGTTCGAACATCTCGTCGAACGTCCCAAAGCCGCCTGGAAACACCGCCACCGCCTTGGCGCGCATTAGGAAATGCATCTTGCGCAACGCGAAATAGTGGAACTGGAAGCTCAAACCCGGCGTGACATACGGGTTGGGCACCTGTTCGAACGGCAACACGATGTTCAGGCCGACCGACGGCGCGCCGACATCGGCAGCCCCGCGATTCGCCGCCTCCATGATCGACGGGCCGCCCCCCGAACACACTGTGAAGCGCCGCCGCCCGTCGACCTCGCCCGACACGAGCTGCGCCAGTCGGCGCGCTTCATCATAATATTTCGACTTGGCGGCGAGGCCTTCCGCCACCGCTTTTTCCTGCGGCGTCTTGGCGGCGGCGATCAGTCCTGCCGCGTCCTCTGGGGCCGGGATGCGAGCCGACCCGTAAAACACAAACGTCGAATCGATACCCGCCTCGCTGAGCGCCAGTTCGGCCTTGAGTAGTTCGAGCTGAAACCGCACCGGCCGTAAATCATCGCGCAGCAGAAAGCCCATATCCTGAAACGCCAGTGCATAGGCCGGGTGTTCGGTCTGCGGTACATGGGTTGGTCTATTTGCGGCGGCTGCCTCATCGCGTGCGGTCGGAAACAGGCGCGGCGGAATTGGAGAGGGACTGGTCATGGGCGGCGGGTGTTAGGCGTCGGACCGCAGCTTGTCACCCAGCGGAATTGGCGCCCCCGCAATCTGGCGGTCACCGTGCAGTCGTGTATTGCCATGCAGCATGACCGACCGGCCCCCCGAAACGGATGTAGAGGACCCACCGCGCGTTAGCGTCATCGTCCCGCATCTCAACACGCCCGATCTGTTGACCCGCTGCCTGGCATCGATCGTGGCGCAGCAACTCGATTACGGGCACAGCGAAATTCTGATCGTCGACAATGGTTCGACGGTGCCGCTCGGTGGCGTCCGCGCCGAATTTCCGCAAGTCCAGTGGCTGCTTGAGCCTCAACCCGGTCCGGGCTTGGCCCGCAACCGCGGGGCGCTAGCTGCCGCTGCGCCAGTACTGACTTTCATCGATGCCGATTGCCGCGCTGCGCCGGGTTGGCTGCAGGCCGCCGTCGACGCCGTCCATACGGACCCCAACCACCCGATCGGCGGTGATATTCGCATCGACTTGGCCAGTCCGCCACACATGACGCCGTTCGAGGCCTTCGAGACCGTCTTCGGTTTCCGTCAGCAGATGTACATCGAAAGTCACGGGTTTTCGGTCACCGCCAACCTGGCGATGACCCCCGCAATGTGGCGCGCCGTCGGGCCTTTCGGGGGCATCGACATTGCCGAGGACCGCGAATGGGGGCGCCGCAGTCGCGCGCTGGGCCACCCGACACGGTTCGTACCGACCATGCTGGTGTTTCACCCGGCGCGCGATGATTTCGACGCCCTGGCTCGCAAATGGCAGCGACTGATCCAGCACGATTACAACGAACACCGCGCAGCGGGGCGGCCGACATGGCGTTGGTACGCCAAGGCGCTGGCGCTGATCGCATCGGCTCCGCTTCATGCCACTCAGATCTTCCGCTCACCGCGGCTCAGCGGGACGGGCCCGCGTGTTGCTGCAACCCGGATCCTGTTCGCTCACCGCTGGTTCCGTCTGACCGAAATGCTCCGTGTCGCCGGTTCCCCCCAAGGATCAGGCGCATCGACGTGGAATCGCTGATCCCCAACGCTTGACGCCCCGCCCCGCGTCTCTATGAGCGGCGGCGGGCTACGCCGTCCCAACGCGGCGCAAGCTCTCTGTGAGGAGAGACTGAGTGACTGACCGACCAACCGCGCTTCCTGCGCGTCCTTATTTTTCGTCCGGACCCTGCGCCAAGCGCCCCGGCTGGATCGCATCCCAACTCGCCACTGATTCGCTCGGCCGGTCGCACCGGTCGAAGATCGGCAAGTCGCGGCTGAAACTCGCCATCGACATGACC
Organism: Sphingomonadales bacterium; assembly: GCA_038211945.1. Taxonomy (GTDB): domain Bacteria; phylum Pseudomonadota; class Alphaproteobacteria; order Sphingomonadales; family Sphingomonadaceae; genus Sandarakinorhabdus. Next base: position 148,052 of record JBBQVA010000001.1, on the reverse strand, counting down.
CGCGAGGTGCTCGGTGTTCCCGACACGCATCGCATCGGCATCGTCCCGGCGTCGGATACCGGCGCGTTCGAGATGGCGATGTGGACGCTGCTCGGCGCGCGTCCGGTGACGATGCTGGCGTGGGAAAGCTTTGGCGAAGGCTGGGTGACCGACGCGGTCAAGCAACTCAAGCTCGATTGTGACAGCCACACCGCGCCCTATGGCGAACTTCCCGACCTCACCCGCGTCGACCAGCGGCGTGACGTCTGCTTCACCGCCAACGGCACGACGTCGGGCGTCCGCATCCCGAATTACGGCTGGATTCGTGATGATCGCGAGGGGCTGATGCTCGTCGACGCGACCAGTGCGGTGTTCGCGCAGCCGGTCGATTGGGCCAAAGTCGATGTGCTGACCTTCAGCTGGCAGAAGGCGCTGGGCGGCGAGGGCGGCCATGGCGTGCTGATCCTCGGCCCGCGCGCTGTCGAGCGTTTGGAATCCTATGTCCCCGCATGGCCGCTGCCCAAGATTTTCCGTTTGACGTCAAAAGGAAAGCTGATCGAGGGCATCTTCTCCGGCGAGACGATCAACACCCCGTCGATGCTGGCGGTCGAGGATTATATCGACACGCTGAGCTGGGCGAAGAGCGTCGGCGGGCTGACTGAATTGCAGGCCCGCGCCGACGCGAACTTCAACGTGCTCGCCCGTTGGGTCGAGGCGACGCCGTGGGTGGAGTTTCTGGCCAAGGACCCAACGACACGGTCGAATACGTCGGTGTGCCTGACCTTGCCGGGGGCAGGCGAGGACGTGCCCAAGGCCATCGCCTCGCTGCTCGAAAAGGAGCACGCCGCCTATGACATCGGCGGCTACCGCGATGCGCCGCCGGGGCTGCGGGTGTGGTGCGGATCGACGGTTGATGAGGCCGATGTGGTCGCGCTGACGCATTGGCTGGAGTGGGCTTACGCTCAGACCACCGCGCAATAATTTCGTCATTCCCGCGAAAGCGGGAAATCATCTCCCAAGGTTCGACCCGCAGGAGATGGGTTCCCGCTTTCGCGCGGATGACGCTTCACGCTAATGGAGCTTAATCATGCCCAAAGTCCTCATCTCCGACAAAATGTCGCCCAAGGCGGCGCAGATCTTTCGTGAACGCGGCATAGAAGTCGATGAGATCACCGGCCTCGACAAGGCCGGGCTGATCGCCATCATCGGCAATTACGACGGCCTCGCTATCCGGTCGGCGACAAAGGTCACTAAGGACGTGCTGGCGGCGGCGACAAACCTCAAGGTCGTCGGTCGCGCCGGGATCGGCGTTGATAACGTCGATATTCCGGCGGCCTCGTCGCGCGGCGTTGTCGTGATGAACACGCCGTTCGGCAACTCGATCACCACTGCCGAACACGCCATCGCGCTGATGTTCGCCCTCGCCCGCCAACTGCCCGAGGCCGATGCCTCGACGCAAGCCGGCAAGTGGGAGAAGAACCGCTTCATGGGGGTCGAACTGACCGCCAAGACGCTCGGACTGATCGGTGCGGGCAATATCGGCAGCATAGTCGCCGACCGCGCGCTCGGCCTCAAGATGAAGGTCATTGCGTATGACCCGTTCCTGACGCCCGAACGCGCGCAGGACCTTGGCATCGAGAAGGTGACGCTCGACGAACTGCTGGCGCGCGCCGATTTTATCACGCTGCACACGCCACTTACCGACAGCACCCGCAACATCCTGTCGGCAGAGAATCTCGCCAAGACCAAGAATGGCGTGCGGATCATCAACTGCGCCCGAGGCGGACTGATCGACGAGGTTGCGCTCAAGGCAGGGCTCGACAGCGGGCACATTGGCGGCGCGGCTCTGGACGTGTTCGTCGAGGAACCGGCGACGTCATCGCCTTTGTTTGGCACGCCCAATTTTGTCTCGACGCCGCATCTTGGCGCGTCGACCGACGAGGCGCAGGTCAATGTCGCAATCCAGGTCGCCGAGCAGCTCAGCGATTTTCTGCTGACCGGCGGCGTCACCAACGCCCTCAACGTGCCGTCGCTCAGCGCCGAGGAAGCGCCGCGCCTGCGCCCCTATATGCAGCTGGCGGAGCGGCTCGGTTCGCTGATCGGGCAATTGGCGGGCGAAGGCGTTGAAGCCGTCACCATCGAGGTCGAAGGTGCCGCCGCTGAACTCAACATCAAGCCGATCACTGCCGCCGTGCTGGCGGGACTGATGCGCACCCACAGCGACACCGTCAACATGGTTAACGCACCCTATCTGGCGCGCGAACGCGGCGTCGAGGTGGCCGAGGTGCGCCACGAACGCGAGACGGATTACCACACGCTGGTCCGCGTCACGGTGCGCACGGCAGAGGGTGACCGCAGTGTGGCGGGGACGCTGTTCGGCATGACCAAGCCGCGCCTTGTCGAAATCTTCGGTATCAAGATCGAGGCCGACCTTGGCGGCCGGATGCTGTTCATCGTCAACGAGGACAAGCCAGGGTTTATCGGACGGCTGGGGACAACGCTGGGCGAGGCGGGCGTCAATATCGGCACCTTCCACCTCGGGCGGCGCGATTCGGGCAGCGAAGCGGTGCTGCTGCTGTCGGTCGATGAACCGATTCCGGAGCAGGTGTCGTGGGCGGTCTGCCGCCTGCCGGGGGTAAAACAGGTCAAGGCGTTGAATTTCGCGTGAGCCTTCCCCCTGGACTCCTCCCCGAAGGCCTCCGCGACCGCCTACCCGGCGACGCGGCGGCGGCCGATCGGCTGGCACGGCTGCTGTCCGATCATTTCGCCTCCTTCGGTTATGACCGCGTCCAGCCGCCCCTGATCGAATATGAAGAGACGCTGGCTACCCGGCTTGGTCCGGATGCGCGGCGCGAACTGATCCGCTTCACCGATCCGGCGTCACAGGCAACGCTGGCGCTTCGGTCGGACATCACCGGCCAGGCCGGGCGCATCGCGGCGACGCGGATGGCGCACGTCCCCCGTCCGTTGCGGCTGAGCTATGCCGGTCCGGTGCTGCGTGTCAGCGGCGACAAAGTGCGGCACGAGCGTGAGGCGCTGCAGGCTGGCGCCGAACTGATCGGTTCCGACACGATCGCTGCCGCGTCCGAAATCCTCAGCATCGCGGTCGAGGCGCTGTCACTGACCGGGGTAACGGGCATTGCGATCGACCTGACCCTCCCCGACCTGATCGAGACGCTGGCCGGCCAGTTGCTCCCCCCTGCCCGCATTGCCGAACTGAAAGCACTGCTCGACATGAAGGACGCCGGCGGGCTGGCGGCGGCGGGCCTTGGCGACTGGTTGCCGTTGATCGCCGCAACCGGACCCGTCGACACGGCGCTGGCGCAGCTGCGCGCGTTCGATCACGCCGGGCTACTGGCGTCCCGCCTCGACGGCGTGGCGGCGATGGCGGCAGCGGTCGGCGACCGCGCACGCGTAACGCTCGATCCGACCGAACGCCATGGCTTCGAATACCAGACCTGGATCGGTTTTTCGATCTTCGGAGGCGGCATCAGCGGCGAGGCTGGGCGCGGCGGAGCATATGTCGTGGCGCACGACGGCACCACCGAACCGGCGATGGGCTTCTCGCTTTATGTCGATGCGCTGGTCGATGCGGGTCTGGGCCGCGGCGAAGCCCGCCGCATACTGTTGCCGCTTGGTACTGCCGCAGATGTCGGCCCCACTCTCCGCGCCAACGGCTGGGCGACGGTTGCAGCGCTTGACGCCGCCGCCAATCCCGCCGACTTCGGCTGCTCTCATGTCTGGAATGGTGAATGCCCAACGTTACCGTAATTGGCGCGCAATGGGGCGATGAGGGCAAGGGCAAGATCGTCGACTGGCTCGCCGAACGCGCCGATGTGGTGGTACGCTTTCAAGGCGGGCACAACGCCGGGCATACACTGGTTGTCGGCAATCAAACCTATAAGCTCAGCCTGCTGCCTTCAGGATTGGTGCGCGGTACGCTGAGCGTCATCGGCAACGGCGTCGTCTTCAACCCCTGGCATTTCCGTGAGGAGGTGGCCAAGCTGGCCGCGCAAGGCGTTAGCATCACACCTGACAATCTACAGGTCGCCGAGGAATGCCCGCTGATCCTGCCGCTGCACAGCGAATTGGACGGGCTGCGCGAGGATGCCAGCGGATCAGGCAAGATCGGCACGACCCGGCGCGGTATCGGCCCGGCTTATGAGGACAAGGCGGGGCGCAGGGCGTTACGAGTTTGCGACCTGGCTCACCTCGACGGCATCGGGCCGCAACTCGACCGACTGCTCGCCCATCACAATGCCTTACGCGCGGGCTTCGGCGTAGCTCCAGTCGATCGCGAGCGGCTCGTTGCCGAACTCGCGGAAGTCGCTCCGGCCGTGTTGCCGTTCGTCAAACCCGTCTGGGCCACGCTCCGCGACGCACGCGCCGCCCGCAAGCGTATATTGTTCGAAGGCGCGCAGGGCGTTCTGCTGGATGTCGACCATGGCACTTATCCCTTCGTCACATCATCTAATGTCGTCGCCGGACAGGCGGCGGCGGGCAGCGGTATGGGACCATCGGCGACCGGCTATGTGCTGGGGATCGTTAAGGCGTATACCACTCGGGTAGGCGGTGGGCCGTTCCCGACCGAATTGGGAGACGCCACCGGCGAAAAGCTAGGCGAGCGCGGGCGCGAATTCGGCACCGTCACCGGGCGCAAGCGCCGCTGCGGCTGGTTCGACGCCGTACTGGTGCGGCAGGCGATTGCGGTGTCGGGCGTCGCGGGCATGGCGCTGACCAAATTGGATGTGCTCGACGGCTTCGACACGTTGATGATCTGCACCAGCTATATACTGGATGGCCGGACGCTCGATCATTTCCCGGCCCATGCCGGCGATCAGGCGCGTGTGCAGCCGGTATACGAAGCCTTTGACGGCTGGAGCGAATCGACCGCAGGTGCACGCAGTTGGGCCGGCCTGCCCGCACAGGCGATCAAATACATCCGCCGCATCGAAGAACTGACCGGCTGCCCGGTAGCGATGGTCAGCACGTCGCCGGAACGCGAGGATACGATCCTGGTCCGCGATCCATTTGCGGATTGATCGTCCGAGCCTTGCCCCTCACGGCCCACCGGCTTAAACGCCACCTCCATGAAAGCCCGTGTCACTGTCACGCTAAAACCCGGCGTTCTCGATCCGCAAGGGCGGGCGATCCAGAACGCACTCGGCGGGCTGGGTTTCTCCGGGGTCAACGGCGTCCGTCAGGGCAAGGTGATCGAACTCGACCTCGCCGACGGCACCCCGCCCGAGGCCATCGACGACATGGCCAAGAAGCTACTCGCCAATATGGTCATCGAAAATTACCGGGTGGAGCTGACGTGAGGAGCGCGGTCGTCGTTTTTCCGGGATCCAATTGCGACCGGGATCTGGCTGTCGCGCTGACCAAAATCACCGGACAGACCCCGGCGATGGTCTGGCACAAGGATGCCGAACTGCCCGACGGCCTCGACCTGATCGCCCTGCCCGGCGGTTTCTCGTACGGCGACTATCTCCGCTCCGGCGCGATGAGTGCGCGGTCGCCGGTGATGCGCGCCGTTATCGAGGCGGCGAACGAGGGCCGCGCGGTGCTCGGCGTCTGCAACGGCTTTCAGGTGCTGACAGAGGCAGGGCTGCTGCCCGGCGCACTGATGCGCAATTCGGGGCTGGATTTCGTCTGCCGCGACGTCGCGCTGACGGTCGCCAACAGCCAGACGATGTTCACCAGTCGCTATGACAGCGGCGAAACCATCCGCATTCCCGTCGCCCATCACGACGGCAACTACGTTGCCGACCAAGCGGTGCTCGACCGACTGGAGGGCGAAGGCCGCGTCGTCTTCCGGTACGCTGAACCGGTCAACGGATCGGCGCGCGGCATCGCCGGGATTATCAACGATGCGGGCAATGTGCTCGGCTTGATGCCGCATCCCGAACGGCTGATCGAGGACGAACAGGGTGGTACAGACGGCCGCCGGATGTTCGAGGCGTTGGCGGCTGCACTCGGCTGACGCCGGTCTTGCTGCGACGCGAATGGGTGACTTCACCCGCCCAACCGGCTAGTCCCGGTCCATGGCCGATCCCAGCCTCGACGCGCCCGAAGCGCTTGCCGAGCCGCCACGCGAGGCGATGGAGGACAACCGGCTGACGTCGGTGTTCGTTGACGAGATTACCGACGCACTCGATGCCGCGGACAGCGGCAAAATTCTGACGCTGACGGCACCGCTTCACCCAGCCGACATCGCCGATCTGCTTGAAATCGTCCCCGCCAGCTATCGCCACCGGCTGGCCGATGCGTTGGGCGACCAATTCGACGGCGAAGTGCTGGCGGAGCTGAACGACTGGGTCCGGGAGGACCTGCTCGATGATTTCAATGCAGGTGAAGTTGCCGAGGCGGTCAGCGAACTCGACACCGACGACGCCGTCGCGATCATCGAGGATCTCGACGAGGGCGAGCAGCGCGAGGTGCTGCGCGCGCTCGATCCCGACGACCGCGCTGCCATCGAGGCCGCGCTGCGTTATGGCGAGGAAACCGCCGGGCGGTTGATGCAGCGCGACCTGGTTGCAGTGCCCGAACATTTCACCGTGGGACAGGCCGTCGCCTTTGTCCGCGATCGTGCTGACCAGAACACCGATTTCTGGGAGATTTTTGTCGTCGATAGATTGCATCACCCAGTCGGCACAATGCGACTGTCGCGCGTCCTGACCGCACCGACCGACACGCCGGTGACGGCCATTATGCAGCGCGAGCAGACACTGATCCCGGTCGACATGGACCAGGAAGAGGTCGGGCTGCGCTTCCAGAAATACGCCTTGATTTCGGCGGCCGTCATCGACGCCGATCAGCGGCTGGTCGGGGTTATCACCGTTGATGACATCGTCCACATCATCCAGCAGGAAGCCGGCGAGGACGCGCTAAAACTGTCAGGGGCGGGCGACGGCGATATCAACGAGCCGATCTTCCAGACGATCAAGGTCCGCATGTGGTGGCTGGCGATCAACCTGCTGACGGCGATGCTGGCATCGGGAGTCGTGGCGGCGTTTGAGGGGACGATCTCGCGGTTGGTGACGCTAGCCGTGCTGATGCCGATCGTCGCCGGCATGGGCGGCAACGCCGCTACGCAAACCATGGCAGTGACGGTGCGCGCATTGGCGACCGATCAGCTGACAAGTTCGAATACCAAGCGGATGATTGCCCGCGAACTGTATATCGCGCTGGCCAATGGCATCGGACTGGGCGCGCTGATGGCCGTGGCCTGTCAACTTGTCTATCACGACACCGGGTTGAGCACCGTGCTGTTCGCCGCGATGGTCATCAACAACATCAACGCCGGGCTGTCGGGAGTAATCATCCCGGTGACACTGGAAAAATTTGGCGTCGATCCGGCGGTAACCTCGACCGTGTTCGTCACGACGATGACCGACGTGATCGGCTTTTTCTCCTTCCTTGGGCTTGCCACCCTTTTTCACCTGTCAGCCTGATGCTGCACCTGACAAAGGTCGCCGTCGGCTGCCCCGATATCGAGACGCTCGAGCGATTGCAGCGCGAACGCTGGGGCAGCGATCTGTGTCATCTGACACGCTACATGCCGCTGAAGGCCGCAGATATGGTCGGCGGGTCGCTGTTCTGGATCATCCGTCACCGTATCGTCGCGCGTCAGCCGATCACCGGCATGGCAATGGTGGAGACTGAATGGGGACCAAAGTGCCGCATCGCGCTGGGTGCGCCACCGCTCCACGTCGATCCAATCCCCAAGCGGGCGCATCAGGGCTGGCGCTATCTCGCTGCCGATGATGCGCCGCCCGACCTCGACAGTCGCCCCGCCGGCGAAGCGATGCCGGCGGGGATGGTCAGGGATTTACAGGCGTTATGGCTGGTTTAGCGATAGCGCCAGCCACGGTGCCAACGCTCGCGGTGCGCCCAATAGCGGTGACCGTCCCAATAACCGCGACCTTCGTAGAATATGCCGATCCGCGGCACGTCGACAACCACGGCGGGGCCGGGGCCATAGGCTGGGCGACAGTAACCGCCCGGCCCGCGATAGGCACCGCGACCGCAGCCGTCTCGTGCATCGGCAGCCGATGCCATGCCGACCAGCGCAGTTGCAGCCAAGGCTGCCGTCAGGATGATTTTCATCGTTTACTCCACTCAAATAGGGTTCGAAACCCGATGATCTTACGAACGGCCAGCGCCGTTCCTCCGTGCGATGTTCCAGGTTGGCGATTATGACTGCGATTTCATCTGCGCCCGTCCACATCATCGGCGGTGGCCTCGCCGGTTCGGAGGCAGCGTGGCAGTGCGCCCGCGCTGGGGTGTCGGTAGTGCTCCACGAGATGCGCGGCGTCATTGGCACCGAAGCGCACCGCACCGATCAACTCGCCGAACTCGTCTGCTCGAACAGCTTCCGCTCCGACGATGCCGACAATAATGCCGTGGGGCTGCTGCATCAGGAGATGCGCGCGCTGGGGTCGATCATTATGCGCGCCGCCGATGGGGCGCGGGTTCCCGCAGGGTCGGCATTGGCCGTCGACCGGGACGACTTTGCCGGAGCGGTGACCGCCGCCATCGCCGCCGAACCGCTGATCGAAATCCGGCGCGAGGTGATCGATGCGCTGCCGCCGCCCGAATGGGACAGCGTCATCATTGCCACGGGTCCCCTGACTGCCGCTCCGCTCGCCGAGGCGATCCGCGCGCTGACCGGCGAGGATGCGCTGGCATTCTTCGACGCCATTGCGCCGGTCATTCACTATGACAGCATCGACCTGAACACCGCCTGGTTCCAGTCACGATGGGACAAGGGCGATACGAAGGATTACCTCAACTGTCCGATGGACAAGGAGCAGTACACCGGCTTCATCGACGCGCTGCTGGCGTCCGAAAAGGCAGATTTCAAGGATTGGGAGGCCTCAACCCCTTATTTCGACGGCTGCATGCCGATCGAGGTGATGGCCGAACGCGGCCGCGACACGCCGCGCTTCGGGCCGATGAAGCCGGTTGGCCTGACCAACCCCGCCACCGGTCGGCGGGCTTGGGCGGTGGTGCAGTTGCGGCAGGATAATGCGCTGGGATCGCTGTGGAACATGGTCGGCTTCCAGACCAAGATGAAGCACGGCGAGCAGGTCCGTGTGTTTCGCACCATTCCGGGGCTGGAGAAGGCCGAGTTCGCACGACTGGGTGGCTTGCACCGCAATACCTTTATCAAGTCGCCAGTATTGCTGGACCAAGTGCTCCGATTGAAGGCCGATCAGCGCTTGCGCTTTGCCGGACAGATCACCGGCTGCGAAGGCTATGTAGAGTCGGCTGCCATCGGCCTGTTGGCGGCGCGTTTCGCCGTTGCCGAACGGCGGGGCCACGAGCCGGTGCCGCCGCCGCCCGAAACCGCACTGGGGGCGCTGTTATCGCACATTACCGGCGGCGCGGAGGCCGCGTCGTTCCAGCCGATGAATGTCAATTTCGGCTTGTTCCCGCCGCTGGTGCCGCCCGAACGCAAGGATGCGCGCAAGGCGGCGCTGGTGGCGCGGGCGCGGAGCAAGCTGGCAGAATGGATCGCCGCTACTGCGCCGCCACCACCCCCTGACACACACACGCCGCTCGCGGCCGCCGCTTGACCGCCGTTGTCGCGAATTCCTCTCGGTCCAAAATGCCGTCGCCGTCACGGTCGGCCTTGCCGAACTTGTCGAGCGCCTTGACGGTATATTCGTCGAAACTCAGCACGCCGTCATGGTTGAGATCGAGCTTGTCGAACGACTTGCGACGGTTGGCGAGATATTCGGGCTTGGTGATCTTGCCGTCTTTGTCCTTGTCGTAGCGGTTGAAGCGCCTCGCCTCCTTCTCCGCCGGAGTCAGCGGGCTGCGCGGGGCGGCGAGCGGTGGTGCGGGCAGCGTCGCATCCTCGCCATCGGGGTCGGCATCGGCGACCGTCACTGCCGCCTGACCCCCACCCGCCGCCAGCGCAACGGGCCGGTCGCGGGTCCAGAAAAAGCTTGCGCCGATCAGTGCAATCAACGCCGCGCCCAAGGCCAGCCACCGCCGCATATATTCGCCCCCGATTGCCGACCCGTTTGGCTTTCTAACGGCTTAGCGGCCTAGTGCAACCGCGCGCAGCAGGATCAACTGACGGGTCAAACTGCCGGGTTGTTCTCGCGGCAGCCCGGTGGCAGCGCGGCGTTGGTCACGCCCGGCAAGCAGGCGCAGGCCGACGAGTATGCGTAACGCCCTTTCGCCATCCTGGCACAGGATTTTGGCGGCGATCGCCATCACGTGGCCCTCACCGAATGTAGCGTCGTCCTCCAGAACGCCGAGCCAATCGCCCTCTATCGCGGCCAACTCCGCCCCGCTGACGCCCATCGGCAGCAGCGTCGCGGCAATCTCGCTTAGCAGCGGTTCGGGTGGCGGCGGCGCGTGATCGAGCCGCTCCAGTGCCTCGCGCCACCACGCCAGCTTGATCTGGGCGACCATTGCATCGGTCGCACCCGTCACCACCGCACCCAACTGCAGGTCTAGCGCCCAAAGCGCGAACAGCGCCGGGCGCAGTGCGGCAGGCGCATACAGCGTCGCCAGATAGCGGTCGCGGTCCCCTGCCCGTACGCGGTCGGCGATGGCGTTCACTTTGCCGCCAGCTCGGTCAGGATCGCCTCCTCGGCACCCATGAAGCCGCTGTAGCGAGGAAACTTTGCAGGGTCGTCGCCGCTTCCGGTGAGCAGATAGACGTACACCCGACCCCGCGCGGGGTCGATCCATAGCCCGCCCAGCAGCCCATAAGCCTCACCGAGATGCCCGCACCAGCGCATGACACGCCCGGCGACCGGTTGGTCCATTTCGCCAGGCGCGCCCGTCAAGCACTGCAGTCCCGGCGTATAGGCGCGCATAAGACCGTTGTAGCTATCGCCGTCAGGACCGCCGTGTGCCCGCCAGACGGGCGTCAGCAGCGCGTCGACCGAGCGACGCGTCAGCAGCCGGACACCGTCGACTTCGCCGCCGCGCAGTAACAGGCGGCCGATCTTCGCCAGCCCCAACGCCGATATGCGCAGTCCGCCCTGCGGGCTGAACAGCGTGCCGTTCGTGCCGGGAACATAGGCATCGAGGTCACAGCTTGAATCGCTCGCCACGGGACAGGCGGGGCGGACGCCGTGGAGATCGTCAACCTGCGCCACCCACGGTCCCGCGGGGTTCCAGTGCGCTTCATCGATACCCTTGCGGTATAGCGTGGCAGCCGTGGCGATGGCGGCGTCGGATGCGCCGCTCCAGTTATAGCCCGCATCCAGCATTAGCGGCGCAAGCACCAGCCGCGTCATCAGCCGGTCGAAGCGCTCGTGCGTCGCCGCCTCCATCACTGTCGCCACGATACCGTAGTTGAGATTGGCGTAGCTGAAGCGCGCACCCGGCGGCGCACTGGCCCAATGCGCCACACCCATCTCCGCCTGCAGCGCCTTGCCGAGCGGCAGGCGGTAACCGGGGCCGTCCTCTATCCCGGCGGTGTGCGACATCAGCTGGCGTAGCGTCACCGGCGTGTCGGGAAAGGCTGGATTGCGCAGCCGCCAGCCGAGATATGCCGATACGTCGCGGTCAACATCGAGCTGGCCCGCTTCGACCAGCCGCATGACAGCCACCGCAACGACGAGTTTGGAGATCGATGCGACCCGCGTCGGGGTTGTCGCCGCCATGTCGCGCGCGCCATCACCGATCACGGCGCGGCCATAACCGGCCTGGCGGAGCACCCCATTGCGGTCGGCGACGACCACCGCCAGCCCGGCCAGTTGTGGCGACGCGGCGTTGCGCCCGGCGACAAGATCGGCGAGCGGATCGGCGGCGGCGGGCGCGGCGATCAGCGCCAATGCGGCAAACAGTCGAATCACAAAGCCTCCTCAGTCAACCGCACCCTACCCCGCTCAGGCTGAACCTGTCGAAGCCGGGTCACGCAGTGCTGCCGATACCGCTTCGACAGGCTCAGCCTGAGCGGTTGGACAATCGCCTGCCCGCCTCCATAGTCCGCCCATGAGTGTCGCCTTTACCAAGGAGTCGGATGCCGAGGCGGTTGCTGCCGATCTGCCCGACCGCCCGATCCCTGCCCATCCGAACCTCGTCACCCCCGAGGGTCTCGCTGCGATCGACACCGAGCTTGCCGCAGCCCGCGCCGCCTATGACGCCGCGCGGTCGGGCGGCGCGATCAGCGAGGACCGCAGCGCCATGGCCCGCGCCACCCGCGATCTGCGCTATTGGAGCGCCAGGCGGGCCAGCGCACAGCTGGTGGCGGGCGCACCCGCCGACGGCACCGCCCGGTTCGGCAGCCGCGTCACCATCGAACGCACCGATGGCCGGCGCCAGACCTACCGCATTGTCGGCGATGACCAGGCCGATCCGGCGGCAGGCAGTGTGTCATACGTATCTCCGCTGGCCCGCGCGGTGACCGGAAAGACGGTCGGCGATGTCGTGCGGCTGGCGGGGGATGAGGTAGAGATTGTGGCGGTGGAGTAAGCTGGACGGGAAATGACGCGACTCGGCGAAAAGCGCCGAAGGAGAGGAAAGAGAGACTATCCTGACATCCTCTCCTTTCCCGCCGAGATGGTGCGAGGCTCAGCGGGACATCGGCGAGAGATGCGGCGATCACCGGGGCAGTGTATAGCCAGATAGGTTATTTGTCAACCTCGTTTCCCGGTGTGAAGAGCCTCGCCTGGACTCCGTTGTGAGTATTCTACCTGAATAGCCGATATCGACTGCGATTGGGTGGAGAACGGTCTGACCGCTTACGGGGATGAAGGGAGGATAAGCGCACTTACGACCGATCACGCTTGTAGCGGTCGAGAAAGTAGCGCCACGCCGCCTTGCGGTAGTCCGGATCACGCTCGTCGAAGGCTATTCCTTCGAATTCGCTTGTCGTCTTCAGCCAGCGCTTGGACCATGCAACAAGACGAACCTCCTGTTCCGGGGACGTGAATATCAGGAGCAGGTTTACAGCCCAGCAGACCGGAACCATCACGAAGAGCACGCCCTGCAAAATATTTTCGTGTCTCCAGCGAGGAAACGGCAAATATTGGACGGTCCGCCGCAGCTCGTCGGGGAAGATCAGGCTCAACGTGAGGATGACGGTTAACACCGCCGTTATTACGATCAGGCGACCAATCGCCTTTAATTTCTGGCCTTGGTATTCCATCAATTTATCTGTCGCCCCAACTGAACAAGTTCATGCCATCAGGCCGGTATGCCCGCAATCGTGCAGCAAAATGGAGCTGTCTTACGTCCGAGTTTGGGCGTAAGCGGTCATTCAGTCCCAGCGCGCGCCCTAACGCAAAGCCGCAATCCCCAGCCCGTCCGCCTTCGCCCGCGCCTTGGTCGATTCCTCGCTGCGGGTCAGTGCCTTGGCGATGGCGCGTAACGGCATACCCTTTTTGGCGAGCGTATGCAGTTTCTGCACCTCGTCGGGGGTCCACGCCTGTTTGTGCCGTTCGAAACGTTCCGCCATGGTCAAGCTGCTACGCATTGTCACAGGGAAACGCCAGCAGTCGAGCGATTGTCGCAGTGCAACAGGGCTGATACGGTATCGAACAAATGACCTTTATCAGGTCAACAGGGCAAAATTCACACCGATGATGGCTGATCCGCAGCATATGGACGAAGCCGGTCGACTGGCGGCGCTTGACAGCTATGCCGTGCTCGATACGCCGCCGGAATAACCGTTCGACCGCATTACGATGCTGATGCGGAATGTTTTCGATGTCCCGATTACGGCAGTCTCGCTGATTGATCGCGACCGGCAGTGATTCAAATTGCGCCAAGGCCTGGAATTTAGCGAGACCGACCGCGCCGCTGCCTTTTGTGCCCATACGGTTCAGACCAGCGACGCGCTGGTGGTGCCTGACGTCCGTCTCGACGACCGCTTCCGCGGCAACCCGCTGGTCATCGGTCCGCCCAATATTATCAGCTATGTCGGGGTGCCGCTGCAGACACCATCGGGTCACAACATCGGCTCGCTCTGTGTCATCGACCGGCGACCGCGCGATTTCAGCGGCCATAATCTCGAATTGCTCGCCAATTTCGCGTCGCTGGTGATGGGCGAGATGGAATTGCGGCACCGCGCCAACGTCGACAGCCTGACCGAGGCGTACAGCCGCTCTGGCCTTATCGGCGCGGCGCATGGTGTGATCGCCGAATGTCGACGGACAGGGCGACCAGCAACGCTACTGCTGTTCGACCTCGACCATTTTAAAGCGATCAACGACCGTTTTGGCCATGCCGGCGGCGACGCAGTGCTGAAGGCGGTCGCCCGTTCCTGTCGGGAGGCAATGCGACCCGGCGATGTGCTCGGGCGCATCGGCGGGGAGGAGTTCGTCGTGCTACTGAAGGATGTCGGCGCCGACCGTGCGCTGGCCGTTGCCGAACGCTTTCGGGCCACCGTCGCTGCGAGCAAGGTCACCGGCGTCGATGTCAGGGTCACTGCCAGCTTTGGCGTCGCCGCACTGACCAACGATGTGCTGACGCCCGAACATTGGCTCGCCATCGCCGACCGCCGCCTTTATTCGGCAAAGGCCAGCGGTCGCGACATCTGCTGCGCCGAATAGCACGCGCTTCCCACTGGAACGAAACGTGCCCATGCGCCATAGTACGGTATGGCCATCGCAATCCGCACCAGTCTCGCCGAACCCGAGAACCAGCCGATGTATATGCCGCACCGTCCGGTGCGGCCGGAGAAATCCGAAGGCGGGCGGCGCTTCGTCCTTGAATCCGAATATACACCCGCCGGGGATCAGCCTGCCGCCATCGCCGAACTCGTATCCGAAGCCGACGCCGGAGAGCGTGACCAGGTGCTGCTCGGCGTCACCGGTTCGGGCAAGACCTATACGATGGCCAAGGTCATCGAGGCGGTGCAGCGCCCGGCGCTGATCCTCGCCCCCAACAAGATATTGGCCGCGCAATTGTACGGCGAATTCAAAAGTTTCTTTCCGAACAATGCGGTGGAATATTTCGTCAGCTATTACGACTATTACCAGCCCGAAGCGTATGTCCCGCGCTCCGACACCTACATCGAAAAGGAATCGAGCGTAAACGAAGCCATCGACCGGATGCGCCATTCGGCGACCCGATCTTTGCTCGAACGTGACGACGTCATCATCGTCGCGTCGGTCAGCTGCATCTACGGCATCGGCTCGGTCGAAACCTATTCAGCGATGACCTTCAGCCTGAAAAAGGGCGCGTCCGCCGACCAAAAGGAGATCGTCCGCAAGCTCGTGGCGCTCCAGTACAAGCGCAACGAGGCGGGGTTTGCGCGCGGCAATTTCCGGGTCCGCGGCGACTCGCTCGAACTGTTCCCGTCGCACTATGAAGACAGCGCATGGCGCATCAGCTTCTTCGGCGACGAGATTGAATCGATTACCGAATTCGACCCGCTGACCGGCCAGAAGATCGCCGCGCTCGATACAATCAAAATCTACGCCAACAGCCATTACGTCACCCCCGGCCCGACGCTCAAACAGGCCAGCGACGCCATCCGCCATGAACTGACCGAACGGCTCAAGGAATTGAACGCCGAGGCGAAACTGCTCGAAGCCCAACGCCTCGAACAACGCACCAATTTCGACCTCGAAATGATCGCCGCCACCGGATCGTGCGCGGGTATCGAGAATTACAGCCGCTTCCTGACCGGACGCCTGCCTGGCGAACCGCCGCCGACGCTGTTCGAATATCTCCCCGACAACGCCCTGCTGTTCGTCGACGAAAGCCACGTCACCATCGGGCAGTTGAACGGCATGTCGCGCGGCGATCACCGCCGCAAGGTGACACTCGCCGAATATGGCTTTCGCCTGCCGTCATGCATCGACAATCGCCCGCTGCGCTTCGAGGAATGGGAGGCGATGCGCCCGCAATCGGTGTTCGTCTCGGCGACACCCGGCCCATGGGAAATGGACCGCACCGGCGGCGTCTTCGTCGAACAGGTCATCCGCCCGACCGGACTCGTCGACCCGCCGATCGAGATCAAGCCCGTCGAAGATCAGGTCGAGGATTGCATCAACGAAGCCCGCGCCGTCGCCAAGAACGGCTATCGCACGCTGGTCACCACGCTGACCAAGCGCATGGCCGAGGATCTGACTGAGTTCATGCACGAGGCGGGCTTGCGCGTTCGCTACATGCATTCCGACGTCGAGACGCTGGAGCGTATCGAGCTGATCCGCGACCTGCGGCTGGGCGTGTACGACGTGCTGGTCGGTATCAACCTGCTGCGCGAAGGCCTTGATATTCCTGAATGCGGGTTGGTGGCGATCCTCGATGCCGACAAAGAAGGCTTCCTGCGGTCGGAGACGTCATTGATCCAGACCATCGGTCGCGCCGCGCGCAACGTCGACGGCCGCGTTATACTTTACGCAGACCATGTCACCGGCAGCATGGAGCGCGCCATGCGCGAAACCGACCGGCGACGGGAGCGGCAGGAGGCGTATAACCTCGAACACGGCATCACCCCCGCCACCATCAAGCGCAACATTTCCGACGTGCTGGCGGATGTGTCGATGAAGGACGGGCTGACCGTCGATACCGGCGATAGCGACACGCCCAACCTCGTCGGCCACAATTTGAAGGCGTACATTGCCGACCTCGAAAAGCAGATGCAGACAGCGGCGGCGGACCTGGAATTCGAAACGGCGGCAGCGATCCGCGACCAGATCAGACGGCTGGAAATGGACGACCTCGGCATCCACGCCGGCGACCGCCCCGCCCCGGTGCAAGGCCGCAGCATGGGCGGCGCGCCGGGAACGCGAACAACGCGGTTCGAGAAGATGAAGGCGAAGTCGGGCAAGCGGTTTGGTGGCGGGCGGCGGTGAAATCTCGTGTTTTTTTGCGCTTGCTATCAGCCGCCGACAGAGAATAGATAGTTGTATTGGCTAGGGGCGGCCGCACGGGGGTTTTCAATGCGTTATGGATTGACTGCAACGTTTGTTGCAGGGCTTGCCTTGTCGGCTTGCACCGGTACCAAGCAGGTCGCTGATATCGGTTTCCGACCGCCGGAGGGCAGTTACAAGCTGATCGTCATGCGGCCGGATATTTCGGTCGGCCTTCTCACCACCGGCGGTCTCGTCGAGGTGCGTCAGGATTGGACCGATTCGGCGCGCGAAAACATCGTCAAGGCGTTAATCGCCCAACAGGCGATGCGCGGCGGCGAGGTAAAAATTGCGGCAACACGAGAGGAAGCTGGCGGTGATGTTACAGCGGTGGCAGACTTGGAACGCCTGCACCGTGCCGTTGGTGATACCATCCGAGCAGCGAAATACGCCGGGCCGAAACTGCCGACTAAGGAGGGTAGGTTCGACTGGACTCTGGGCAACGCCGCGGTCGAATATGGCCGTGCCTCGGGCTATGACTATGCCCTGTTCGTTCATGCCGAAGACAGTTTTTCCAGCGGTGGCCGGGTGGCGCTCCAAGCCGTTGCGTTCATGGGCTGCATGGTCGGCGTCTGCCTGATGCCCCATGGCGGCGAGCGAGTCGCCTTTGCTTCGCTGGTTGATCTGCATACTGGCCAGATCGTTTGGTTCAACGTGCTGGCATCAAGCGTCGGCGACATGCGGACACCCGAAGGAGCGAGCAACACTGTCAGCAGCCTGCTCGACAAGATGAAGCCGGGCAGCGACATCCGCGCCAAGGCCAAGCACGCAGCCTGATCGTGGGTGGCACGCTCTCGCGGCGAAGGCTGATCGCGGGTAGTGCAGCGTGCGCGCTCTGCGGCCATGGCCCAGCTTGGGCACGGGTGATGCCAGCGACGATGCAACCGCTAACTGGCTTGGGCTATCTGCCAGTTGACAAGGATGAAAAGGGGCTCTGGCAGGACTGCGCAAAGCTAGAAAGCGAGATCGCTTCGTCAAATCGGCTCGTGGTTGGTTCCGCGCTGCACGATTACACGTACGGAATCCTGCAACGGCTGTTAGGGCCGCAAGCTGCCAATCTTCGCGTCTATGTGCTGCATGATGCGAGCTTTAACGCTTCGATGGCCCCGAATGGTATGACGATCGTCCATACTGGGCTACTGGTTCGACTGCGTGACGAAGCCCAATATGCAGCGGTTCTCGGCCATGAATCGGGTCATTATCTACGGCGCCATTCCGTCGCGCAGTGGCGCAACAATATCAATAAGACCGGGGCGATGGCAATGATCGGCGCGGTAGCCAATGCTGGTGCCGGAGTCGCCGTTTTATCTGGTGCAAGTGCGAATAGCGTTAATAGTTGGATTAATACTGCAAATGGCATCAACGCCGGACTTGCGGCGTCGATGCTCTCATTCAGCCGCGACCAAGAAGAGGAGGCTGATGGTTTTGGCGTCCGCGTCATGGCTGAAGCAGGCTATCCGCCGGCCGCCGCCGCCGCTGTATGGCAGCAGGTTATCGAAGAGCGCAAAGCCAGCGCCGCGGCGCGGGGCAAGCACTATCATTCCCACGACGCCTTTCTATCGGACCATCCACCGGACGAAAAGAGGATGCTTGATCTGGCGTCGTCTGCGCGTGATTTCCCAACTCCACCCCCCTCTTTCGGCCAGTTCGATGCGGGACGCGGCCGCTGGCTAGCAGCCATTGGGCCGTTTCGCGCGCAACTGCTCGAGGAGCAAGTGAGTCTCAACGATCCGGGTGCCAGCCTTTACTTGGTCAATGCGCTCGCTTTTGACGGATGGGACGGAACGCTCCGTTTCTGCGAAGGTGAAATCTATCGGCTGCGTGATGGACCCGGCGATGCTTCGCTCGCCGCAACATCCTATGCAGCAGCGGTTGCCGACCCGGCGGCTCCGCACGCCGCCTGGCGCGCCCATGGCTATGGTCTGATCAAATCCGGTCGCCGCGACGAAGGACGAGCCGCGCTGAGCCGCTATCTCGAACTCGATCCCGGCGCCAGCGACGCATTAATGATCCGCTTTTCCCTCGCGCAATAGGTATTGATAATGAAGAAGTTGCTTGGCATTTCCCTAGCTCTGGCGGTTGCGGCTTGCGGTCCGACCTACAGTCTGGTTCCCGCCGCACCCACGCGTGTGGCCCAGAACGGGATGCACGTCACGCCGACGGTAAGTTGGAACAAGGCCCCGTCCACTGGTCTCGACGTGAAATGGGAGGAGAATTGGACCCAGAACGGCCCGCTGCTTGACCAAGTCACATTCATTGGCGGCGTTCCGGATGGCCAAGCTATCGCCAAACAGCGCGCCAAAGACGATCGCAAGGTCCCTACCTTCCGCAGCGACATGTCGCCGCAGGATTTGGTGTCGATGATCGAGGTGTTCCACCGACTCCGCGGCGCGACGGTTTTTACGGCGGGAGCGGTTACACCGGTCACCTTCATCGGCAAGCCGGGACTGCAATTCGATTATAGTTTCGTCAGTGCCGACGAGGTCAAGCGGCGCGGACGGTCCGTCGTCGCTATTGTTGGCGGCAAGCTTTACATGATGACGCTTAGCGGCACCGCGCAGCACTATTATAACGCTGCAATTCCCGATTTTTCGGCAATGACTGCGTCGGCAACGGTAGGTTAGGGCGAAGCCCTAAAGCGCGCAGCCGATCCCGATCTTCAGAACCTCTGCCACCAGCTTCGGGTCACCGGTGCGTTCGACCAGGCGGGCGAAGTCGCGGATGGCCATTTCGGTGGCGCGTTGATTGTTGAGACGCGTGACCTCTTCGAGCGTCTCCAGCTGCGAAAGGCTCAGCCGGGCGTAAAGCCGCTCGCCCATGCAGCGCGCTTCGCGCGGCGGTATCCCGTGCGCTTCCAGCTTTGACGCGATGCGTTCGGCAGGTGTGGCGCAGGCGCTGAGCGCAAGCATGAAGGCAAGGGCGGCAATCCGGCGCATGGCGGCACCATAGCGCCAACGGCGTGGCGCATCTATATCGGCGCCCATGTCGATTGCCGCCGGTCTCGCCCTGTTCGTCCTGACCGTCGCCGGGATGGAGGTGTTTGCCTATGTCGCGCACCGCTGGGTGATGCACGGGTTTTTGTGGGTGCTGCACAAATCGCACCACGAACCCCGCACCGGGGCGTTCGAGTTGAACGACTGGTTCGCGGTGATTTTTGCAACGCCCGCCATCGCGCTGATTTTGGCGGGAACGTTGACCGGCATGGCGGCGCTGACCTGGATTGGCGCAGGCATCACGATGTACGGCGCGATCTATGCGGGGTTTCACGACGTGCTGGTTCATCGCCGCCTGCGCCACAGCTGGAACCCGCGCAGCCGCTATCTGAAGCGTATCGTTCAGGCGCACAGGCTGCACCACGCCGTCGAGAGCAAGCATGGCACGGTCAGCTTCGGCTTTCTGTGGGCACCGCCGGTGCGCGATTTGCTGGCGGAACTTGAGGCGTCGGGGGCGGGGCGGCTACGGAGCAGCCGGTGACCGCCGGGGTCGATTGGGAGCGTATCACCGCACTCGCGCTGGCGCTGCCGGGCACTGAGGCGGCAACGAGCTATGGCCGCCCGGCAATCAAGGTGCGCGGCAAGAACATCATCGTCGCGGGCAAGACCGACGACCATTTCGTTTTGATGGTGCCGATAGACGAGGTCGAGATGTTGAAGGACACAGGCCCGGCGTGCTTCTTTCAGACACCGCATTATGAAGGTTGGCCGGATGTACTCGTCCGTTACGCCAGCGCCGATGTGGACCGCGTCGCCGGATTGATCGAGCGCGCATGGGCAGCGCGGGCATCGAAGGCACAGCTCAGCGCACGCCGGTGAGGTTCGACCGGTTTATCGGCATCGACTGGTCGGGGGCGCGCGGGGCGCGGCATCCCTCCATCCAGATCGCGGTGGCAGAGTCTGGTGATGCGCCGCCGGTGGTCGTGTTGCCGCCGTCGGGTGTCTGGTCGCGACAGGCTGTGCTGGACTGGCTTTCCGGGCAGAGCGGCGATGTGCTGGCGGGCATGGATGCGGGGTTCGGCTTTGCCGCCTTGCCCGGCCTCGACGGCCCGGCGCGAGCATTGTGGGCGGAGGTCGACCGGATTTGCGTCGATGATGCCGATTTGGGCGGGCACAGCTTTATCGCGCATCGCCGTGACCTGTTCTGGGCTGGCGTTGCCGATGGCCCGCGCGCCGAACGTGCCCATCTGCGGTTGACCGAGCGGGTCTATGCCGCGTCGCGGCTGGGGCAACCGACATCGAATTTCGTGCTGCTGGGGGCGAGCCAGGTTGGCAAGGCGTCGCTGTCGGCGATGCGGCTGCTGCATCGGCTCGACTGGCCGGTGTGGCCGTTCGATCCCGTTCCAGCGTCAGGACCGGTGATGCTGGAGATTTATGCGCAGGCGTTTGCACGCATGGCGGGGACTCGGGGGAAGATACGGGACCGTGTCACGCTGGATGGCGCGTTGGCGCATTTCGGGTCTGCGCTAATGCCGGGCGGGTTCCCGCAGACGTTTCCGGATCATGTTGGCGATGCGGTGATTACTGCGGCGGGGCTGCGGACGATTGCAGGGGATGCGCGCTGGTGGACGCCTTCGGGGCTGGAGCAGATCGCGGAGACGGAAGGGTGGACGTTTGGGGTTGGCTGAAGCCGCTGCTGTCCCTCCCTCCTGAGGGGAGGGCGAGAGACGCTGCGCTTGCAGCGGCCCGGGGTGGGGGTCCTATTCACCGCGAAGGCGTGAACCCCCACCCCGCCGCGCCAAGCGGGCGCGAGTCGCCCTCCCCTCAAGGGGGAGGGACAAAGTTGGCCAGTCCTAATCCAGCGTTGCCTTGGCAAGCATGAAGCCCGGCAGACCATCGGTTCCGAAACCGATCTCGCCCGCGTTGGGGTCTTCGTCGCGATCCCGGCGGCGGTCGTCCCTGGCAGCCGGACGTGCAGCTGCGCGGGAGGGTTCAGGCCGTGAGGGTTCGGCGCGCGGCGCTTCAGAACGGGGCGCGCGCGGTTCGCGCGCTGGACGTGGCTCGCGCGATGGCCGTGCCTCGCGCGGTTCGCGAGCCGGGGCCGGGGTATCGGCAAAGCCTTCGACCGGAGCCGCGTCGGTGACGCTGACCCGCTCGCCGGTCTCGCCCTTGTTGCGGCCGCGCCCGCCGCGTCGCCGCTTGCGCGCCGAAGCGGCGGCAACCGGTGTTGCGGTTGATTCGAACTGGGTTTCCTCGGCGACGATGGCATCGGCTTCGGCGACGGCTTCCTTCGCGCCATATCGCGGAATCGGCTGGCGGATCAGCTTTTCGACTTCGGCGAGGTTTTCGGCCTCGGCTTCGGTCGCCAGCGTATAGGCGATGCCGGTCCGCCCCGCCCGTCCGGTGCGGCCGATGCGGTGGACATAATCCTCGGCATGGTGCGGCACGTCGTAGTTGACGACATGGCTGACGCCCGGAATATCGAGGCCGCGCGCCGCGACATCGGAGGCGACGATGATGGTGATGTCGCCCGATTTGAAGCGGTCGAGCTCGCGGATGCGGTCGGACTGTTCCATGTCGCCGTGGATCTGGCTGACCGGGAAGCCGGCGCGCTTGAGACTGTCGACGAGTTCCTTGATGTCGCGTTTGCGGTTGCAGAAGACGATGGCGTTCTTGACTTCGGGGTCGCTGAGCAGTTCGCGCAGCGCCTCGCGCTTTCCGCGCGGGGTTACCTCGACGACAAACTGCGCGATCGAGGCGTTGGTCGACGCGGGGCGGGCGACTTCGATCATTCGGGGTTCGGACATGAAGCGGTCGGCGAGCTTTTTGATCGGCGGCGGCATGGTCGCCGAGAACAGCAGCGTCTGGCGCGGGCTGGGCAGCTTTGTGCAGATTTCCTCGATGTCCGGAATGAAGCCCATGTCGAGCATGCGGTCGGCTTCGTCGATGACCAGCAGGCTGCACTGATTGAGCATGATCTTGCCGCGCCCGAACAGGTCCATCAGCCGGCCTGGCGTGGCGATCAGCACGTCGACGCCCTTTTCCAGCGCGCTGAGCTGATCGCCCATCGACACGCCACCGATCAACAGCGCCATCGAAAGCTTGTGATATTTGCCGTATTTGTCGAAATTCTCGCTGACCTGCTGGGCCAGTTCGCGGGTCGGTTCGAGGATCAGCGAACGCGGCATCCGGGCGCGCGACCGGCCTTGCGCCAGGATGTCGATCATCGGCAGCACGAACGACGCGGTCTTGCCGGTGCCGGTCTGCGCGACGCCGATGATGTCGCGACCCATCAGCACCGGCGGAATCGCATGGCGCTGGATGGGGGTCGGCTCGGTATAGCCGCTGTCTTCGACGGCGCGGAGGAGTTCCTCCGAGAGGCCGAGGTCGGAAAAACTCATGCACGTCCTTGGGGCAGCGCGTCGGGGGACAGTTCCCGCCAACGTTACGCCCTTCGCGCTTGCACAAGTTTCGAGTAGAAAGTCAATGTTTAGCTGTTGCTGCTATTGGCACGTATGCCGCGATCAGGGCCTGTTTTTGAGCCGCAAATCGCGACTTGCTCGAAATCGCTCCGTTCATAAAACTATGTCGCATTTACAATGCAATATACGAGCGGACGCGAATCTGACGCTAGCATCAATCGGTATAACTCGCGCCCCTTTCGCAATGACTGTTTCACGCCTCCTGCCGGTCGGTGTCCGGCCTCGCTCGGTTGCACGGCATATGTGGATTCCATTGCAAACAAGTGCGCGGCATGAATTGATCCAAACAGACATCCCCTATCTATTATCCAAATGGGTGTATTTTGTCAATGCCTGGCTGCGACACCCGCGCCCTTCCGCTATGCTGGACTTTGCGGCATGGGCAGCCCTATGGCCAGCATCGCCGCCGACTCCGCCTATGCTTCGCGGGCTACCCCGCGCCCGCGCGCCACCGCCATTTGGCTGTTCGTGGTCGCAGCGATGGTGTTCGCCATTTTGGTCGTCGGCGGTATCACGCGACTGACTGAATCCGGACTGTCGATCGTCAAATGGAACGTCGTTGCGGGGACCCTGCCGCCGCTGAGCGACGCCGGGTGGCAGGCCGAATTCGCCCAGTATCAGGCATCGCCGCAATACGCGCTGATCAACCACGGCATGACGCTGGCGGCGTTCAAGGGTATCTTTTTCTGGGAATATCTTCACCGCCTGCTGGCGCGACTGCTGGGGTTGGTGGTTCTGGGGCCGTTCCTGCTGTTCTGGTGGCGCAGGGCTATTCCAACGGGCTTCAAACCGCGTTTGCTGGGTTTGCTGGCGCTGGTTGCGCTCGAGCCCGCGGTGGGCTGGTGGATGGTCAAATCGGGGCTGAGCGACCGACCGGCGGTGGCCCCCGAACGGCTGGCCACGCATCTGGTCATCGCCTGCAGCATCATGGCGGGCAGCATCTGGACGGCGCTGGACCTGATCGACCGCGCGCCTGCCGCCGCGCCGCGCCCCCGCCGCTGGGTGCTGCCGTTTGCCGCACTGCTGGCGACGCAGATTATCTGGGGGGCGTTCAGCGCGGGCCTGCGCGCCGGGCACATCTCCGACACCTGGCCGCTGATGTTCGGGCAGTGGGTGCCGTCGGGGCTGTTCCAGTCGGTTGCCGATATGGTGACGGTGCCCGCGACGGTCATGTTCATCCACCGCAGTCTTGCCTGGGGCGTCGCCCTTGCCGCGCTGGCGACGGCATCGCTGTGCCGGGCGGCGGGCGTTCGCGCCTCCCTGCTCGGCGGACTGGTCGCGCTGCAACTGGCGCTGGGCATTGCGACCGTCGTTAGCGGCGTCGCCATCCCGCTGGCGGTCGCGCATCAGGCCGTGGCGGCGCTGCTGGTGGCGGCGACGGTGTGGCTGGCGCATTGGGCGACGCGACCCGTCGCTTAACGGTATTTCTGTACCGCAGTCGAAATTGCCGGATTTTCCTTGCGTTTGGACACCGGTTCGCGCATTGACGCGCCGTCCGGCCGGGTCACCACCCGGCCGTTTCGCATTCTATCGACCGGACAATTGCCATGCTCACCCGTACCACCGCCTCGATCAAGCCCGCCGAGGTCGAGAAGAAATGGCTGATTATCGACGCCGAGGGTCTTGTCGTCGGCCGCGTCGCCTCGATCATCGCCAACCGTCTGCGCGGCAAGCACAAGCCGAGCTATACGCCGCACGTCGATTGCGGTGACAATGTCATCGTCATCAACGCCGCCAAGGTCCGCTTTACCGGCAAGAAGACCACCGACAAGATTTACTACCGCCACACCGGCTATATCGGCGGCATCAAGGAAACCTCCCCCGCCAAGATCCTCGAGGGCCGCTTCCCGGAGCGCGTTCTCGTCAAGGCCGTAGAGCGCATGGTGCCCCGTGGTCCGTTGGGCCGCGCCCAGATGCGCAACCTGCGCGTCTTTGGTGGTGCCGATCATCCCCACGTCGCCCAGAACCCCGAAGTGCTCGATGTCGCGGCGATGAACCGCAAGAACTCGACGCTGACTGCCAACGAAACCGCCGACAAGAAGGCCGCCTGATGTCCGATCTCGATACCCGCCAGTCGCTGCAGGACCTGGGCAGCATGCAGCAGGATGGTGGCCGTGATGGCTACCGTGGACGCGGCGAACGCGAAGAGCGTCCGATCCACACCGGCGGCGGCGGACCCCCGGCGCCGTTGCGTGAAAAGCAGGTCGACGCGCAGGGCCGCGCCTACGCGACCGGCAAGCGCAAGAACGCCATCGCCCGCGTCTGGCTGAAGCCCGGCAGCGGCAAGATCGTGGTCAATGGTCGCGATCAGACGGTATATTTCGCCCGCCCCACCTTGCGCCTCGTCATCAACCAGCCTTTCGATGTCGCCGAGCGCCGCGAACAGTATGACGTCATGTGCACCGTTGCAGGCGGTGGCCTGTCGGGCCAAGCCGGTGCGGTCAAGCACGGCATCGCCCAGGCGCTGTCGCGTTTCGAGCCGGAACTTCGCCTCGCCGTCAAGCAGGCGGGCTTCCTGACCCGCGACGCCCGCGTTGTGGAGCGCAAGAAGTACGGCAAGGCCAAGGCCCGCAAGTCATTCCAGTTCTCGAAGCGGTAAGGTTACCCTCTCCCTTTGCGGGAGAGGGCGAGAGACGCGCCTCTTGGCGCGGCCCGGGGAGAGGGGTTGTGCGGACTGTGCAGGTTTGGACAACCCCTCTCCCGGCTTGCAGCAAGTGCTGCGAGTCCGACCTCTCCCGCAAGGGGAGAGGCAAGTGAGCCGCGTCGCCTTCATCGGTCTCGGCATCATGGGCGGGCCGATGGCGCGGCATCTGGCTGCGGCCGGGCACGACGTCACCGTTTACAACCGCACTGCTGCCAAGGCCGACGAGTGGATTTCGGCCCACGGCGGTCGGGCGGCTCCGACGCCTGCCGCAGCCGCTACCGGCGCTGAGGTCGTCCTGACCTGCGTCGGCAACGACGACGATCTGCGCGCTGTAACACTCGGCCCCGATGGCGCCTTCGCCGCGATGGCCCCCGGCAGCCTGTTCATCGATCACACCACCGTCTCTGCGGCCATTGCCCGCGAACTGGCCTCCGCAGGCCAGGCAAAGGGCATCGCCGTCATCGACGCCCCTGTCTCCGGCGGGCAGGCCGGGGCCGAGAACGGCCAACTGACCATCATGTGCGGCGGCAGCGCCGAAGCCTTCGCGCGCGCCGAGCCGGTGATGACCGCCTATGCAAAGCGCATCGGCCATATGGGGCCATCCGGGAGCGGCCAGCTGACCAAGATGGTCAATCAGCTGTGTATCGCCGGGGTGCTGCAGGGGTTGGCGGAAGGCCTGTCGTTCGGCCGGGCGGCGGGGCTGGACCTGAACGCTGTTGTCGATGTCATTTCCAAGGGGGCCGCACAAAGCTGGCAGATGGACAATCGCGCCGCGACGATGGCGAAGGGCGAGTTCGATTTCGGCTTCGCCGTCGACTGGATGCGCAAGGATCTGGGACTGGCGCTCGACGAGGCGCGGCGGCTGGGCGTCACTCTGCCAGTCGGCGCGCTGGTCGATCAATTCTACGCTGACGTGCAGGCGATGGGCGGCGGGCGGCAGGACACGTCGAGCTTGATCCGGCGGCTGCGCTAGCGTCCGTCCGACGGGCGCGCTAGGCTGCCCGCATGTTATTTCGCGCCCTGCTGCTCGCTACCGCCCTGGTCGCGCCCGCCGCTGCCGACACCGCATTCACCAATGCCAATGGCTATACGATTGGCGGCGACGGCAGCTTGCAGCATTTCGGCACGCTGATCGTCGGCAGTGACGGACGCGTGAAGGCGGTCCTGCAATCCGGCGCTCCCCTGCCCCGCAGCAAACGCATCGACCTGCACGGCGCGACGCTGATGCCGGGGCTGATCGACGCGCATGGCCATGTTCATGATCTGGGCCGACAGGCGCTGTCGGTCGATCTGACGGGCACTGGAAGCCTTGACGCCGCGCTGGCTGCCGTTCGTCAGCAGCAGCGCAAAGGCTCGCCATGGGTGCTCGGCGGCGGCTGGAACCAGGAAATCTGGAAACTCGGGCGGTTCCCGA
This sequence comes from Sphingomonadales bacterium, assembly GCA_038211945.1. Lineage (GTDB taxonomy): Bacteria > Pseudomonadota > Alphaproteobacteria > Sphingomonadales > Sphingomonadaceae > Sandarakinorhabdus. The sequence continues at coordinate 120,762 of JBBQVA010000001.1, read as the reverse complement.
CGGCGGTCGAGCTGGACGGGGCAGTCGGCGATCGCCCGGCCTGGATGATCCGCGTCGATGGTCATGCCGGCTGGGCGAACAGCAAGGCCATCGCCTTGGCGGGAGTGACGGCCGCGACCCCGGACCCCGCCGGTGGCCGTATCGAACGCGACGCGACCGGCAAGCCAACGGGTGTGTTCGTCGACAATGCCCGGGCGTTGATCACCGCGCACATCCCGCCGCCGACGCCGCGCGACGATGATGCCGCGCTCGCCAAGGCGTTGCAGATCATGGCGTCGGACGGGTTAACCGGGGTCGGCGACGCCGGGATCGGGCGTACAGATTGGGACAGTTACCGGCGCTTCGCCGCCAAAGGGACGCTGACGGCGCGGGTCTATGCGATGGCGCTGGGGCCGAAGAATCTTGCCGACATCGCGCCGAACGGTCCGATCGGTTGGGCGTATGACGACCATCTCGCGCTGATGGCGATGAAGCTGCTGGCGGACGGCGCGCTGGGCTCGCGGGGGGCGTGGATGAAGGCCCCGTACAGCGATGCGCCCGGCCAGCGCGGTTTTCCGATCCACGAGGAAGGGAAGCTGCGGCAGATGATCCTGGACGCCAGCGCCAAGGGGTTTCAGGTCAACGTCCATGCCATCGGCGACGCTGCCAATGGCGCGGTGCTGGGGGCGTTTGCCGCCGTGCCGGCGGTGCGGCGCGCCGGGCTGCGGCTGCGCGTCGAACACGCACAGGTGGTGTCGCCGGACGATCTGCAGCGTTTCGCCCGCCTGGGCGTCATCGCCTCGGTCCAACCGACCCATGCGACCAGTGACAAGGGCATGGCCGAAGCGCGGGTCGGCCCGGCGCGCCTGGCCGGGGCTTATGCCTATCGCACCCTGCTCGACGGCGGGGCGCGGATTGCCGGAGGATCGGATTTCCCGGTCGAATCGCCGAACCCGTTTTATGGCCTTTACGCGGCGGTGACCCGGCAGGACCGTCAGGGTGAACCGGCGGGCGGCTGGCGACCGAAGGACGCCTTGACCCTGCCGCAAGCCTTTGCCGCGTTTACCACCGGTGCCGCCTATGCCGAACATGCGGAGGACAAGATCGGCACGCTGACGCCGGGCAAATGGGCCGATTTCATCATTGTCGACCGCGATATCTTTGCCGGGCCGCCATCGGCGATCTGGAAGGCGCAGGTGATGGAGACTTGGGTCGGCGGGCGGCGGGTCTTCAGGCGATAGGTTCCGTCAGCCCACCAACGCGACCAAGCCCGATGCCGTCAGTACCTGTGGCAGTTCCTCGACCTGTCCGTTGGCGCGGTAGAAAAGGTAGAGCGGCACCCCTGCCCGACCCTGATCGGCGAGGAATTTTGAAATCACCGGATCGCCGCGTGTCCAATCACCCTCCAGCACCGCGACGCCCGCCTTGCGAAACGCCGCCGCCACTCCGGCATCGGCCATCGCGCCGCGTTCATTGACCTTGCAGGTCAGGCACCAGTCGGCAGTCAGATACAGGAATACCGGCGTATGCCGGGCGCGGAGATCGGCAAGACGTTGCGGCGAAAAGCGTTCGGCGGCGAGGCTGGCCGGGCCACTTGCCGGCTGCGCCGTTGCCGGATCGGCAACCGGCACGAGCAAAACGGCTGCAATCGCTGCAGCAAGCGCCGCGCCAAGCGGCAGCCAACGCGCCTTGCCGCCAGCCTGTCGCGCCCCAAGCCACCACAACGTCAGCCCCAGCACCAGCGCGCCCGCCAGCCCGGCGGTCATCCCCGATACGCCGGCCTGCCGACCGAGCACCCAGGCCAACGCCAGCGCGGTCAGGAACATCGGCACCGACAGGATCGCGCGCAGCGTGTTCATCCAGTCACCCGGTTTGGGCAGCCGCCGCCGCAGCGCGGGCACAAAGCCAAGCAGCAGGAACGGCAGCGCCAAACCGAACCCCAGTCCGGCGAACACCGCCAGCGCCTCGATCGGCGGCAGGATCAGCGCTGCGCCCAAGGCTCCGGCCATGAACGGTCCGGTGCAAGGTGTCGCGACGAACGCCGCCAATGCGCCGGTCCAGAAGCTGCCCATGAAGCCGCCCTGTCGCGTCAACCGGTCACCCGCCCCGACCGACACGGTGACTTCGAACAGCCCGGCGAGGTTGAGCGCGATTGCCGTGACCAGCAACAGCAGTGCGGCGATGACGCGCGGATCCTGCAGCTGGAACGCCCAGCCGATCTGCGTCCCCGCCGCCCGCAGCGCCAGCACGGCACCGCCGAGCGCGGTGCAGACGATGATGACGCCAATCGCATAGCCGATGGCATCCCGCCGCGCCGCCGCCGGTTCGACGCCGCCCTTGGCAAGGCTGAGCGCCTTCAGGCTGAGGATCGGGAAGACGCACGGCATGACATTGAGGATGATGCCGCCAAGGATCGCCGCAAGCAGGACGCCCGCCAGCGACGGTGTGTCCGTTTTCAGCCCCGGCCGCTCGGCCTTTCCAGCCATCGCCGCGCCGGGCGGAGGCACCGGACCGGGGCGCGCGGTGACCGCATAGCCGCGCGGCGAAGCTTCGCCGATGCGTTCAACCTGCAGGATGCCCGAAATCGTGCCGCTCGGCGCGGTGCCGGCAACCGTCTCGATCCGCAGCCCGGTCGCGGTCACCGTGACGCGCTGCGGCGCCGCATAGCTCAGCACGGCGTCGGCATCGGGGTAGAAATAGGCGGCGCGGATGCGGCTGGACTGGGCGTAATCAAACGCCAGCACGAGCGAATTGCCCTGCTTTGCCCAGCGCCCGGGGGCGGCGACGGGCTGCGGCAGTGCGGCACGGGCATTGGCAATCCGGAATCCGCCGTCGGGGTCGGCAGCGCCGTTGCCAATCGTCAGCGGCAGATCGAGCGTCGCCGATTCAGGAACGCAAAGTTCAAGGCTGCAGGCCAGCCATTCGACCCTGGCGCCGATGGACAGCGCGGTGCGCTTGGGCAGGTCCGGCACCGCGATATCGGTCAGCAGGACGTTCTGTCGCGAATAGACATAGTTCATCAGGCCGGAGACGATCAGCCGGTCGGGCGCCGGATAGGCAAGCGGTGATGGCGCAGGCACGTTGGCAGGCAGCGTCCATTTGACCCGCGCGGCAGCACCGGCGTCGCCGGGATTGCTCCAATAGGTGTGCCAGCCAGGCTTGGGTGTCAGTGCAAAGCCGAGCGTCAGCGGCTGGCCGGGTGCCGGGGTGCGGCTTTCAGGGATCAGTTCGATCGTCGTGTGCGGATTGTCGACGCGCGATGCGGCCAGTGCCGGACCACCGGCGGCGAGCAGGGCGCCGAGGGCGATGATCAGCCGCAAGACCGTATTTGTCGTCATGCCACCCCATTCGCCTGTCCGCTGCCAATCGATACACGGGGCGCGCGGCAGCGGATAGCCCAGGGTCTGACCCTAACCCAGCGCCGCCCGCGCCGCCTCCCAATCGCGGCCATCGTACGCACGGATCGCAGGGTGCAGCCCGGCCGTGTCGTCGAGAGCGCGCCAATTGACGCTGAACCCGTCTGGATGGGAGCGGGGCACGTAGAAGCTTTTGATTCCACACGCGCGGCAGAACAGGTGCCGCGCTGCGCCGCTGCCGAAGCGGTATTCGGTCAACGTCTCCCCGCCACTTAGCAGAGTGAAATCGGCGGCGGCGACGATCAGGTGGAGGTAGCCGGTCTTGCTGCACATCGAACAATTGCAGTCGAGCAGTTCCGGCGCGTCGGGCACCGCCACCTCAAACCGCACGGCGCCGCAGTGGCATCCGCCGCCGATGCGCATCACGCTGTCTCCAGATATTTGTGCACCGAGGCGATGACGACCGACCCTTCGCCGACCCCCGACGCGACGCGCTTGACCGAGTCCGATCTCACATCGCCGACGGCGTAAATGCCGGGCCGCGAGGTTTCGTACGGCGTCCGGCCCTCGCCGCCGGTCACGATAAAGCCCGCCCGGTCGACATCGACGCAGCCGTGGGTCCAGCCGCTGTTTGGTTGTGCACCGATCATCACGAACACCGCACCCGTCTGCACCGTTTCCGGCGCGCCGCCGCTCACTGTCCAGTCGACCTCCTCCAGCACCGCCTTGCCGCGCATCGCGACGATTTCGGTGAAGGGATGCACGGTCATGCGCGGCGACTGTTCGATCCGGGTGATCAGATAGTCCGACATCGTCTCGGCAAGCCCTGCGCCGCGCACCAGAATATGCACGTGCGCCACCTGTCGCGACAGGAACACCGCCGCCTGCCCCGCCGAATTGCCGCCGCCGACGACGATGACCTCGGTCCCGGCGCAGAGTTGCGCCTCCATGGCGGTCGCGGCGTAATAGATCCCCTGCCCCTCGAAGCGGTTGTAATCGGGGATGTCGAGCTTGCGATAGCGCGCGCCCGAGGCGATGACGACGGCGCGGGCGGCGATGCTTTCGCCGTCGTCCAAAGTGATGCGGAACGGATGCTCGGCGCAGTCCAGCGTCGCCGCAGCGCGTGAGATCGCCAGCCTCGCGCCGAATTTCTGCGCCTGTACCTGCGCTCGCCCGGCCAGCGCCTGGCCCGAAATGCCGGTGGGAAAGCCCAGATAATTCTCGATCTTGGAACTGGTGCCGGCCTGACCACCGGGGGCCAGCGCCTCGACGACGATAGTATCCAGCCCTTCGGACGCCCCGTACACCGCCGCTGCCAGCCCGGCGGGGCCAGCGCCGACGACCACCAGATCATGGACGTGCGCCGGGTCGAGCGCTTCGATCAGCCCCAGCGCATGGGCGAGCGCCGTGTTGCCGGGGTTGCGCAAGACCTCGCCGCCGGGGAGGATCGCCACCGGCAGATCTTCGGCACCGAGCCCCATTTCGCCAAGGCACGCCCAGCTTTCGGTATCGGTTTCGGTATCGGCGAAACGGTTCGGATAGCCGTTGCGCGTCAGAAACTGCCGCAATCGTTGCGTGTCGGCGGAATGGCTGGGGCCGATCAAATCGATGCCACCCTGCCCGTGGCCGATCAGCGCCACGCGGCGCAGGATGAAGGCGCGCATCACCATTTCACCGATGTCGGTCTCGCCAGCGATCAGCTTCAGGAAGCCAGCGCGGTCGATGCGGATCAGCCGGGTTTCACCCTTGGCGCGACCGCTGACGAGGATGGCGCGATCGTTGAGCTGATCGACCTCCCCGGTGAATTGGCCGGGGGCGTGGCTGACGATGAGATCTTCACCCTGGTCTTCGTCGGGCGCGAACACCTCGATGCAGCCCGAACGGACAATCAGAAAATCGGCGTGGCGCTGGCCGCGTTCGAACAGCAGTGTGCCATCGGCGACGGTCTGTTCATGGCCATAGGCGGAAGCGCGTTGCTGCGCCTCGTCGTCAAGCGTCGGGAAAGTTTGTGCGGCCCGCTCATAAGGGTCCGAATCGCTCCCCGGGCGAGGAATCGCATCATCAGCATGGTCGGTCATAGCCCAAAGGGTAATCGGCGGCGGCGGCTTTTCAAGCCCCGGAATCGGTCAGCGCAGCGGCGATGCCACATGGTGCGCGGCATTGACCGGCGCCTCGCTGGCGTTGACACCCACTGCCAACGTCGCTCCTGCTGCCAATGTTAACAGCAGCGCTCGTCGATGCATGCGCACAACACCACGCACCCAGACGCCAAGGCGCGCGAGCGTATTGCCCAAGGTTGGGGCATAGGGGTTGGATGGATGGTAGGCGCTCATCGCATGACCCTCGGCTTTCGCCTGCCCGGGGTTCGATCAAGCCCAATTCGATGCCCGACACGGCAGCAAGAACAGGCGGGACCCCCCCGAGTCGCGCTGTGGATAACATGTTCGCGACTGCGATAAAACCGCCCACGGATCGATGGTTCAAAAAAAAGTTAAAATACGGCGAAAGCCTTCCCAAAACGTACGCCCACCCTATCTCCCGGTCTGTCAGGATGGAGTGCGGATATGACGACGGAAATTGCAACGCTGGCCGGTGGCTGCTTTTGGTGCACCGAAGCGGTCTTCAATGAACTGAAGGGCGTCGAGCACGTCGAATCGGGCTATATCGGCGGCGGCCCCGCCGATCCGAGCTATGAGCAAGTCTGCAGTGGCCGCACCGGCCATGCCGAAGCAGTACGCATCCGCTTCGACCCGGCAGTCGTCTCCTATGCCGAACTGCTGGACATATACTTCCACACCCACGACCCAACGACCCTCAACCGCCAAGGGGCCGACAGCGGCACGCAATATCGCTCGGCGGTGTTTCCGAATTCCGATACCCAGCGCGCCGAGGCGGAGGCGGCGGTCAAACGCAACCAGGAAGACTGGGACGCGCCCATCGTCACTACCATCGAACCCGATGCGGTTTGGTATCCCGCCGAAGCCTATCACCAGCGCTATTTCGAGAAGAACGGAGCAGCCAACGGCTATTGCGCGGCGGTCGTTGCGCCCAAACTGGCAAAGTTCCGGCGCGGCTATGCGGCGCGCTTGAAAAGCGCCGCCTAACGATCGCCGGGGGCCGGATCGGCAAGGGTGGCGAGGCAATGCGCCTCGCCTCCTGACGCCGGTACCAGCGGCACCGTATTACTGCACATGGTCACGGCACCGCGAAACACCCGTATTGAGGTTTTGTAGCCCGAGCCCGGCACGGTATCGACGGCATTGTCCCGGATGATGCACTCCCGGCAATCATAAGCCGCGATGCCGTTGGGATAGGCCACGCGGACGTTGTTATGGGCGATGATGATCCGGTCAAAGCCCCCGTCGTCGACGCCGTCGCGGACGTGATTGAACAGCGAAATCCCCTGCATCGATCCGTCCATGGTGTTGTGAACGATGGTCAGATCGGCGGTCGGCGCATCGCTGGGCCGCGACCATGACTGAATGCAATCGGGATGCGCGCCGGGCAGCGGGAAAAAGCTGCTGCAGCTGTTGCCGTCGATCATGATGCGGCGCGACAAAGCGACGTCCATGCCGTCCGATCCCATGTCCGAAAAGCTGTTGTGCGAAATCCGGCCGCCAGTGATGCGATCGAAGATCAGGCCGGTCCGCATATAATGGCTGACGTGCGCGTCTGCGAAACTCACATTGTTGGATGTGCGTACGACGAAGCCATAAGGCAGGCTGTCTCCCCCACTGAATTCGCCGCCGCGCCAGACGAGGTTGGAAACCGACATGAACGTCACCGATTGCAGGTGCGCTGCCTTTGCATCGATTGTGACGGGCTTGTCCCATTGCTGGTTCTTGATCAGTATCGGTTCGTAATTGCCGACGCCGAGCGTGATGTGGTCGCCGCCGCGCGCTGCTTCGATCACCGATTGAGCGTTGCCGGGATTGGCGATGACCGTCGCTGCGTGGTTGGCGCAGGCGCTCAACAGCAGCGCGGCGCAAATCGCAGCCCCCCAGCGGTTCACGTCAGGCTCCGCGCTGCGATCAGCGACTTTGGCAGCAGGGCAACACGTTCGAAGCTGATATCCGCATCGGGGAACAGGCTGGCAAACTGGCGCTTGTCGAGCAGCACCGACGATTCGACCAGCGACATCCGCCGGTCCAGATCGGGCTGCGCCGGGACCCAGCCGACCTGCACCCGCTGCAACAGCTTCAACTGCAGCGACTGCGGCAGCCAGTGATAGAATGGCACCCGGTAAAAGTGCGGATCGACCGGAAACCAGAAATACGGCGTCTGGACGTAATAGTCGGGAGCCAGCCGCCGCACCTCGCCAGCAAAGGCGCGCATTTCGGCCCAGCGCCCGACATGTTCGATGACGCTGTTCGAATGGACGAAATCGAAGCTGTTGTCGGCGTGGGACAGCGCGCAGGCGTTACCGGCCGTAAAACTGACGCGTTCGGTGCCGCTGGCGACGGCGGCGAATTCATCGACGCTCATGTTGACGCACAGGACTTCGGCGTCGAGTTCGGCCAGGAAATCATAGCCGACGCGTTTCCAATAGGCGCCCGTGCCGCCCAGATCGATGATCCGCATCCGCCCCGGCACCGATTGTTTGCGCCTGCGCAGCAGGTCACGAAGGAGATTGTCACGTTTGGCGCGAAAGCCGTCGGACAAGCCGCGCAACTGGGTGTTGGCGGCCAGGCCGATCGAGGCGGTTGAGGACGACATGACCGGCAACTCCTAAGCCTGAACGCGGCACCCCGCAAAGGCCGTGTCGAACACTGACGGTCCTATCATCCCGACCGTTAATAAAGAACGGATTTATGCTGCATCAGCGAACACGGTAGCGACCGTACCAATCGACGACGGTCAGGATCGACGTCAGCCACTGCGACGGCCGCCCCATGCCGTGTCCCGCCTCCGGCATGCGGACCATTTCGGTGTCGATGCCGCGCACCTTCAGCGCCTGGTAATAGGCCTCCGACTGTTCGATGGGCGTCCGGTAATCGGCCTCGCCATCGATCAGCAGCGTCGGCGTCTTGACGTTGCCGACGAGGCTGAGCGTCGAGCGCTTCCAATATTCCTCATGGTTGTCCCATGGCGTACCGACGACCCAGTTCTGCAGCGTCACCGCCTGAATGTCGCTGGTCAGCGCCTGTACCGTCCAGTCGGTGACCGGGCGCAGCGCCGCCGCCGCACGGAAGCGGTCGGTCCTGCCGATGGCATAGGTGGTCAGCACGCCGCCGCCCGAGCCGCCGCCAATGAAGGTGTTGCGCGCATCGATATAGGGCCGCTTCAGCACCGCATCGACGCCCGACATCAGGTCGTCGTAGTCGTCGCCGGGGTAAGCCTTGTCGATGGCATTGGCGAATTTCTCGCCATAGCCGATCGAGCCGCGCGGGTTGGTGAACAAGACGATGTAACCGGCCGCCGCGTAAAGCTGATGGGTGATCGAGAAATACGGGCCGTAATCGGTGTTCGGCCCGCCGTGGATTTCCAGCGCGAGCGGATATTTCTTGGCCGGATCGAAGCCCGGCGGCAGCGCCAGCCAGCCCTCGATTGTCTTGCCGTCCTTCGACGAGGTGTAGGTGATGCGTTCCAGCGTCGCCAGCGTCTTGCCCTGGCGCCAGTCGGCGGCGAAATCGACCTTGGCGATCTCCTTGCCACCGCGCGAAATGCCGAGCTGGGCGGGTCGGTCGGATTCGACCGTTGTGTAGGCGTAGGTGCCGCCGCCTTCCGACCAGTTGCCGCCCGATGACGGCAGATACAGCCGCGTCCCGCCAATCTGCGGCACGACGATTTTGGGCTTGCCGCCGTCGAGCGGCAGCAGCGCGACGCGGGTGTAACCGGCGTCGTTGTAGAAGACGAACAGCGACTTGCCGTCCTTGCTCCATTTCGCGTCGTTGATCGGGCGGTCGAGGCTCTGCGTCAGGTTCTTCGCCGGGCCGCCGCCGATGGGCATGACCCATAGGTCGGGCTGCATGTAGAATTTCGTCGATTTCAGCGCGCCGATATAGGCAAGGCTGCGGCCATCCGGCGACACCAGCGGATTGGCCTCGACGCCATCAACACTGGTCAGCCGTTCGAGCGCACCGCCCGCCGCCGGGACTGCGTACAGATCGCTTTCGGCGGCCAGCAGGTCGTTCTTGTCACGCAATTGGGCGGCGAACAGGATGCGCTTGCCATCGGGTGTCCATTCGAGACCGCCAGCGACCTGATCGCGGTCGCCCTTGGTCAGCTGCGTCGCCGCGCCGGTCGCCACATCGGCGACGAATATCTGGTCGGCACCCGGGGCGGTGTAGCCCGCGCCGTCACGCCGGTAGCTGTAGGTGGTGATGATCTTGGGGGCCGGAGCCCAGGTCGCGCCTTCGGGCTTGTCGGGCATTCCGGCGATCTTGACCGGCGGCGCGTCGACCCGCGCGACAAAGGCGATGCGCGTGCCATCCGGCGACCAGGCGAAGCCCTGCGGTCCGGCCTTGCCGCTGGTGACGACATGACCGACGCCTTCGGCCGGGTCCATCACCCACAACTGCGGCTTGCCGAGCCAGGGGGCGATATAGGCGATGCGCTTGCCATCGGGCGACCAGTCGGCACCACCCGCCTTCGCGCTAGCCGGGATCAGCAGGCGCTTGTCGAGGTTATTGCCGGTCAGCGTGGCCAGCCAGATTTCGCCCTGGCGGCTGTCCGTCTGGATATCGAAAAAGGCCCGGGTGAACAGGATGCGCTTGCCGTCGGGCGCGACGTGGGGATCGGTGACCATCGAGACTTTGTAGATGTCAGCGGCTTCAAAGTTGGTCGCAGCGAATGTTGGTGCGGCGAGCATGACGGATATCAGTGCCAAGCTAAGGTGCTTCATGCTTGTTTCCCTGTCATTCCGGCGAACGCTGGAACCCAGCTTCCTTCTTACTGAACAGGGCTAGAAAGAAAACTGGTTCCCAGCTTTCGCTGGGATGACAGGGAAGGCAGACACGCGCAGTAAGGCGAGGCCCTACCGGAGCCTGACCGTGCAACCCCATGACAGCGTCCCCTTCGCCGATTTTATCGAATATCCGGAGCGCGAAATGCGCGCCCGCGCCGCCGCCTTCCATGCCGATATCGCCCGCCGTCACAGTTGCCGCGACTTCGCCGACCGCGCGGTGCCGCAGGAGGTTATCGCCGCGTGCATCGCTGCCGCAGGGACCGCGCCGAGCGGTGCCAACCATCAGCCCTGGTTCTTCGCCGCCATCGGGTCGGCGGACATCAAGGCACAGATCCGCGCCGCCGCCGAAGCCGAGGAGCGCGATTTCTACGATGGCGGCAAATCGCCGCCCGAATGGCGCGACGCGCTGGCACCGCTCGGCACCGACGCCGACAAAGCCTATCTCGAAAACGCTGCCTGGCTGATCGCCATCTTTGCCCAACGGCGCGGCGGGGTCACGGCGGGCGAGGACCGCAAGAATTATTACATCAACGAATCGGTCGGCATCGCCACCGGCTTCCTGATTGCGGCGCTTCATGCCGCCGGGTTGGCGACGCTCACTCACACCCCCAACCCGATGAACTTCCTCAACGAGATTTGCGGCCGACCGGCGAGCGAGAAGCCCTATCTGCTCCTCGTCGCGGGCTATCCGGCGGATGGCGCGACGATACCCGTCCATGCCATGATCAAAAAGTCGCTCACCGATATCGCGAGTTTCCATTGATGACCGCATTCGACGACTGGCGCGCCCGCTCCCCGTTCTATGACGACAGCCATGAAGCGGTAGCGCAGTCGGTGCGTCGCTTCATGGCGCGCGAAGTGATGCCCAACATCGACCGCTGGGAGGCCGAGGGCGAACTGCCGCGCGAACTGCACAAGAAGGCCGCTGCTGCGGGCATTCTAGGGCTGAACTACCCTGAGGAATATGGCGGCCACAGTGACGGCTTCGACGTCTTCCATTCACTCACCCAGACGGAAGAAATGGCCGCGGCGGGGGCGGGCGGACTGGGGGCGTCGCTGATGACCCACGGCATCGGCCTGCCGCCCATCCTGGCGCTGGGGTCCGAGGAAATGAAGCGGCGCATCGCCCCCGAGGTGCTGAGCGGCGACAAGATCATCGGCCTTGCAATCACGGAGCCGTCGGGCGGCTCCGACGTCGCCCAACTCAAAACCAAGGCCGTTCTGACCGGTAACAAATATGTCGTGACCGGATCCAAGATGTTCATCACCAGCGGCATGCGCGCCGATTACATGACCGTCGCCGTGCGAACCGGCGGCCCGGGCATGGGCGGTATCTCGCTGATGCTGATCGAGATGGACCGTCCCGGCGTTTCGCGGACCCGGCTCGACAAGATGGGCTGGCGCTGTTCGGACACCGCCGCAATCCACTTCGACGCGGTCGAGGTGCCGCCGGAAAACCTGATCGGGCCGGAGAATGGCGGCTTTGCCGGGATCATGCGTAACTTCAATTCCGAACGGCTGGGCATGGCGATGGGCTGTTGCGCGATGGCCCGCGTGGCGCTCGCCGAAGCGGTCGAATGGGCAACGACGCGCGAGACCTTTGGCAAGCGGCTGGCGCAGCACCAGTCGATCCGCATCAAGCTCGCCGATTGCGAACGCCAGATCGAGGCGACGCAGGCGTGGGTCGACCTGTGCGCGTGGCAATCGCGCGAAGGCAAGGGCCGCCCGGCGGATTATGCGATGCTGAAGGTGCAGGCGACACGAATGCTGGAGGCGGTGGCGCGCGAGGCCGCGCAGACCCTCGGCGGGGCAAGCTACATCACCGGCTCCAAGGTCGAACGCATCTACCGTGAGGTCCGCGTCAACGCCATCGGCGGCGGGTCGGAAGAGATCATGCTCGACCTGGCGGGGCGGCAACTGGGATATTGTTGACGGGAAGCCGTCAAGCGTAACCGTATGAAGGATTTACCGATGCGTACCCTGACCCTGTTCGTACTGCTCGCCAGCGTGCCGGCTCTGGCGCAACTGCCGCCGTCCGGGCGGCAGCAGGTTTTCCTGTCGCCGATGGGTCAGCCGTTCCGCTCGCCTGAAGGCGCCCCCTACCCGGTCGCCACCTGGTTCGCCCAGGCCGATTCCAACCATGATGGAAAACTCAGCCGCCGCGAGTTCGAGGATGATGCGCTGGCGTTCTTCAAAATGCTCGACGCCAACCATGACGGTGTCATCGATGGTGGCGAAATCGCGACGTATGAAAATGAAATCGCCCCCGAGGTCCACGCCGGTGGCTTCGGCGCTCCGGGAGCGGTGGCACGCGGCGATGGGCCAACGCCGACCGATCCGCTTCCCGGTGGCGGCACCGGCGGACACGGCGGATCGAGCGCGGGCGTGGCGCACCGGGCGCGCAGCAATAACAATTTGCCGATCGGCGGTGGTCGTTATGGCCTGATCAACATCCCCGAACCCGTCGTATCGGCCGATGTGGAGCTCAACCGACGCATCACCGTCAAGGAGTGGCTGGCAGCGGCCGACCGGCGCTATGCAGTGCTCGATCCCGGTGACAGTGATGCGCTGGTGCTGGACAAGCTGCCGCAAACGCCGGTGCAGCGGCATTGAGGGTTACGAGCGGTGCAGTAGTTGGCACCCCGTCATTCTCGTGAAAGCGGGAATGACGGGACCCGGTTACTCGCCCCACTCCAGCCCAACGCTGCGCCAGCTTTCGCGGTCGTCGGCCCAGTCGGCCTTGACCTTGACGTGCAGGAACAGGTGCACTTTGCGGCCCAATAACCCGGCAATCCCGGCGCGGGCGGTTTCGCCGATGTCCTTGATTCGGCTGCCGCCTTTTCCCAGAACAATAGCTTTTTGGGTGTCGCGTTCGACCAATATCTGCTGGTGGATGGCGACCGAGCCGTCGCGGCGCTCCTCCCACTTCTCGGTCTCGACGGCGCTGGCATAGGGGAGTTCTGCGTGGAGCTGCTGATAGATTTGCTCGCGGGTGATCTCGGCGGCCATCAGGCGCGTCGTGGCGTCGGTCAGCTGGTCGGCGGGGAAATTCCACGCGCCCTCGGGCATCGCGGCGGCCATCGCAGACTTGATGTCCTGCACCCCGTCGCCGGTGTGGGCTGAAATCATGTAGGTCGCCTCGAACTTCGCCATCGCATTGGCGTGGGCGGTCAGGTCGAGCAGACGGCCCTTCGCAGCGATATCGACCTTGTTGAGCACCAGCAGGATCGGCTCGTTGCGATTGCTCAGCCCGGTCAGGATGGCGGCGGCGTCCTCGCGGAACCCGGTCTTGGCGTCGACGACAAAGGCGATCAGGTCGGCCCCGTGCGCCCCGTCCCACGCCGCCTTGACCATCGCCCGGTCAAGCCTGCGGCGCGGCGCGAAAATGCCCGGCGTGTCGACGAGCAGCAGCTGGGTTTCGCCCTCGGTCGCAATACCGATCAGCCGGGTGCGAGTGGTCTGCACCTTGGATGAAACGATGGCGACCTTCTCGCCGACCAGCGCGTTGACGAGGGTAGATTTCCCGGCGTTGGGCGCGCCGACGACGGCGACGGTGCCGCAGCGCGGCGGTTGCAATGCGGTCACGTCCTAATGCTGGATCGGAACCAGCGGCGCGGGCGCGGGCGTCGGTGCCACTGGCGCGGCGATGCCGGGCTTGGCGAGGCTGGTGTCGATCTTGGGTGCGCGGCCCTGATAGCCCGCCAGGAACGCCAGCGTGATCGACGACAATACGAACATCGCCGCCAGCACGGTTGTCGACCGGGTCAGCAGATTGGCCGCACCCCGCGCTGTCATCAGCCCGCCGCCGGTGCCACCACCGATGCCAAGCCCGCCGCCTTCCGACCGCTGGAGCAAAATGACCGAAACCAGCGCAAGCGCGATCAGGGTGTGGACGACAAGGACAAAGGTGATCACGTCGGACTTCCGGGAAATGAGCGAGCGGCGCACATAGCGTCGCAACTGCAAAACGGCAACCGGGGCGCAGCGCTGGTTGCACCGCTTACCGTTTCGCTCCCATCGGGAACAGTGATATCTCGGCCTTGGTCGCGTGCGGCTGAGACGCCGCCCTGCGATTCAGCGCAACCCCTCGACTTGACGCGCACGTCAACCTACACCCCTGCGCATGGACGTGTCCCTCACTGCCCCGCAGCCGTCGATGGAGGCCGAGGAACGGCGGGGGCTGACATTTCCGCTCGGGCGGTTTGCGCCTGCGCCGGGTGAGCTTCACCAGGTCGCGCCGGGGGTGCACTGGCTGCGGATGCCGCTGCCGATGGCGGGGCTGAACCATATCAATCTGTGGGTGCTCGATGACGGCGACAGCTGGGCGATTGTCGACACAGGGCTGAACATCGCCTCCAACCGTGACAATTGGGATACGCTGTTCGCCGGGCCGATGGCGGCCAAGCCGGTCGGGCGGGTGATCGTTACGCACTACCACCCCGATCATCTGGGCCTCGCTGGCTGGCTGTGTGAACGCTGGAACGTGCCGCTGGAGATTGCGCGGACGGAGTTTCTGCTGGCGCGGATGCTGACCCTGGATGTCCGCGATGCGCCGCCGGAGGAGGCCGTGGCGTTCGCTATCCGAGCTGGCTGGCCGGAAGCAGCTGTCGCGGAAATGCGCGCCAAGCCCTGGGGGACGTTCAACAAAGTCATCAGCACCCTGCCCGCCGGGTTCAAGCGTATCCGCGACGGCGATGTGTTGAAGATCGGCGGGCGCGACTGGAAAATTGTAACCGGACGGGGTCATGCACCGGAACACAGCTGTCTGGTGACCGAGGGACTGATGATTTCAGGCGATCAGGTGCTGCCGAGGATCACCTCCAACGTCTCGGTCTATCCGACCGAGCCCTATGCCGATCCGCTGAGCGACTGGCTCGAATCGATCGAAACATTGCGGGCCGTCGATCCGGCGATATTGGTCCTGCCCGCGCACAATGAGCCATTCACCGGGCTACACGTGCGGCTCGATCAACTGCGCGACGATCATGTCGACAAACTCGACAAGCTCAGAGCATTTTGCGCCGAGCCGCGCACAGCGTTCGAAACATTCGGGATATTATTTCGCCGCCCGATCGACGAGAGCAACTATGGCATCGCGACCGGGGAGGCGGTGGCGCATCTGCACTGGCTGGAGGCACGCGGGCAGGTACGGCGGCTGAGCGCGGCCGGGGTAGATCGCTTCGTGGTGACGACGTGACACGCTGGTCCGCCAACTACGTCCACCCGGTGCCGTGGGACACGGAATTCGAACCGCTGCCCGTCGCCGAACTGCTGCTCCGCGCCGCCGCGCGCACGCCCGATGCTCCGGCACTCGACTTTCTGGGTAAGCACACGACCTACGCCGAACTCGCCGATCAGGTCCGTCGCGCTGCTGCCGGGTTTGTCGCCATCGGAGTTGGCAAGGGCGTCCACGTGGGCCTCTATCTCCCTAACTGCCCGCATTATGTGATCGCCTATTACAGCGCGATGCTGGCCGGGGCGACGGTGGTCAACTTCTCGCCGCTCTACACCGCCGATGAATTGTCGGCGCAGGTGGCGGATAGCGGCACGACGGTGATGGTGTCGCTGGACGTGGCGGCGCTGTATCCGACGCTGGCGCAGGTGGCGGGCCATGGGCTGTTGAAAACATTGGTGATCGGCAACCTGCCCGAGGTGCTGCCATGGCCCAAGGCGCTCGGCTATCGGCTGCTCAAGCGCGCCGACCGGTCGCCGCTGATCGCGCCGATCCGCCATGTCAGCTTCCGTCAGTTGCTAGCAAACCCACCGCTGGCCAAGGGCCCCGCCATCGCGCCACTGACCGATGTCGCGCTGCTGCAATATACCGGCGGCACCACCGGTGTGCCCAAGGGTGCGATCCTGACCCACGCCAATCTTTCGGTGAACGCGATGCAGGTCAACGCCATCGATCCGCATCCGGCGGCCGAGGATCGTATCCTGGGCGCGCTGCCGTTCTTTCACGTCTTCGCCAACACCTGCGTCTTGAACCGGACCATCCTGCGTGGCGGCGAGATCGTCATGCTGCCGCGCTTTGTGCTGAAGGACGTCTTTGCCGCCATCCCGCGCCACCGCGTCACCGCGATCCCCGGCGTGCCGACGATGTATCGCGCCATGCTCGATTCGCCGCTGTTGAAAGGCGTCGACCTGTCGAGCCTGCGCATCTGCATCTCTGGCGGTGCGCCGATGCCCGCCGAACTGAAGCGCGATTTCGAACGCGCCTCTGGGGCAACAGTGGTCGAGGGCTATGGCCTGACCGAAAGCTCGGGCGTCGTCTCGGTCAACCCGTACGAAGGCGTCAATAAAACAGGCAGCATCGGCCAGCCGCTGCCCGGTACCGACATCATCCTGCTCGACCGCGAGGACCCGGCCAAGCTCGCCATGGACGCTGAACCCGGTGAACTGGCGGTCGCCGGGCCGCAGATTATGGCGGGATACTGGGGCCGCGACTTTGCCGGTGAATTCGCGCTGATCGACGGCAAACGCTATCTGCGCACCGGCGACGTCGCGACCATCGACGCGGATGGCTATGTCTTCATCGTCGACCGGCTGAAGGACATGATCGCGGTCGGCGGCTTCAAGGTGTTTCCGTCGGCGCTGGAGGCGGTGCTGTATCACCATCCCGCCGTCGCCGAAGCCATCGTCATCGGCGTGCCCGACAAGCGGCTGGGCGAGCGGCCCAAGGCATTCTTGACCTTGAAAGACGGCGCGCAATCGACAGGCGACGACCTGCTGGAGTATCTTAACGCCAAGGTTGGCAAGCACGAACGAGCCGTCGCCGTCGAGATTCGCACCGAGCTGCCCAAGACGATGATCGGCAAGCTCAGCCGCAAGGAACTGGTCGCCGAGGAACGCGCGAAAGCAGGGGAGAAGACCGCATGATCATTTACGGCAGTACGATGTCGCCATTCGTCCGCAAGGCGGTGGCCTTCGCCAATGAAAAGGGCATTGAATACACGTTGAAGCAGCTCGGGCTGGGCGCGAATGACCCTGATTTCCTCGCCGCCAGCCCGTTCAAGAAGATCCCGGCGCTGACCGACGGTGACTATAAGCTCGCTGATTCGAGCGCGATCATCCATTACATCGAGGCGCTGCAGCCCGAACCGGCGCTGATCCCCGCCGATGCAAAGGAACGCGGCAAGACGATTTGGTGGGACGAATTTGCCGACACCATCGTCGCGGCGGCGGGTGGCAAGATGTTCTTCAACCGCATCGTCGCGCCGCGCTTTCTCGGCCGCGATGGCGACCTTGCCGCCGCCGACAAGGCGCAGGCCGAAGAGGTCCCGCCGATCCTCGCCTGGCTGGAGACGCAGATCCCGGCGTCGGGCTTCCTGGTCGGCGACCGGCTGACGCTGGCGGACATCGCGGTGGCCTCGCCGTTCGTCAATTTCACCCATGCCGGATGCCCGGTCGATGGGGCGCTGTATCCCAAGCTGTGCGCGTACCTGTCGGCGATATTGGCGCGGCCGAGCTTCGCGCGGATGGTGGCGGCGGAGACGAAGATGCTGGCGGCGTAACTACGCCCTAATTGACGCGCTCCACAGATATTCGCTTATCTCTTACCACCATCTTCCCTTTTGAGGGACAGATAATCACTGTCGGGTAGTATTCGTACATGTACTCATATGAATACTTCACCTCCCAAAGTGAACCGTCCGCCAGCTTAAATATTTCTCCATTATTGCCCATAAATGGTGTAGGTTTGACTATCGAACTTTCGTAACAAACTGGGGCGGCTGCGAGACCCGGGGAACATGCGAAGCTCAAACTCAATGCAGCAACGCGGAAAAATTTGATCATATCTAAACCCCGGAGGCTTCCCCACGTTTCTGATAGCGCGATGTGAATGCCGCGGCGAATGCCTCCACCATGCCCCCGCCAATCGCCTCCCGCAACCCGGCCATCAGCGTCTGATAAAACCACACATTATGTTCGGTCATCAACATCGCGCCGAGCATCTCGCCCGATTTCACAAGGTGGTGCAGATACGCCCGTGACGCGGATGCGCACACCGGGCACGGACAGTCGGCATCCAGCGCCGCCTCATCCTCCGCAAACCGCGCGTTGCGGATATTGAGCGGGCCGTCGCGCGTGAAGGCCTGGCCGTTGCGGCCTGAGCGTGTCGGCAGCACGCAATCGAACATGTCGACGCCGCGCAGCACGGCACCGATGATGTCGTCGGGCTTGCCGACCCCCATCAGGTAGCGCGGCGCGGCGCTGGGCAGGCTCGGGCAGGCGTGGTCGAGAACGCCGAACATCGCCTCCTGTCCCTCGCCCACCGCAAGGCCGCCGATGGCGTAGCCGTCGAAGCCGATGGCGCGCAGGTCGCTCGCCGATTGCGCGCGCAGTTCCGCGTCCAGCCCGCCCTGCTGGATGCCGAAGATCGCGGCGCGCGCGGATTGCCCAGCGTCGCCGTCAAATGCGGCGCGGGATCGCCCCGCCCAGCGCATTGAGCGTTCCATCGCGGCGACGACAGTCTCGCGCGGGGCGGGCAGCGCCACCAGTTCGTCGAACGCCATGACGATATCGGAGCCGAGCAACCGCTGCACCTCGATTGAACGTTCCGGTGTCAGCAGATGCTTCGACCCGTCGAGGTGCGAAGCAAACGCTACGCCTTCCTCCGAGCGTTTGGTCAGCGCCGCAAGGCTCATCACTTGATACCCGCCGCTATCGGTCAGGATGGGCCGGTCCCAGCCCATGAACTGGTGCAGCCCACCCAGCCGCGCCACCCTCTCGGCGCCAGGCCGCAGCATCAGATGATAGGTGTTGCCCAGGATGATGTCCGCCCCCGCAGCACGGACCTCTCCAGCGCGCAGGCCCTTGACGGTGGCGGCGGTGCCGACCGGCATGAAGGCGGGCGTGCGGATCGTGCCGCGCTGCATGGCGATTTCACCGGTGCGGGCAAGGCCGTCGGTCGCGGCGATGGTGAAAGCGAAGCGCGAGGTCATGCGGTCTGCTGTCACAGATATGCGGCAAGGGCTATCCACGCCTCACGCTTCGCCTCGAAGGTCATACCCGCGTTTGCCGGGCTGCTGGAGGGCAGGCGGATCAGCTGCAGGCCCGTTGCCGCAAGTAGCGGCGCGCCGAGCTTGTATGACAACGCGCCGTTAAAGCCGACCGCCTGTAGCTGCGGCAGTTTCGCAGCCAGGTCGGCTAAAGCGTTGGTTTCATGATCTTGAATCGCGCTATCGAGACTGCCGGGGCGAACCGCACTGCCGACCGAATCCCATAGCCCGACCCGCGCGGTGGCGAGCGCGGTCAGGCGCTCCTCGTACGGCAGGGCGGGCAGATCAACGCCAATCACGGCACCGATCAACCGCCAGAACTGATTCTGCGGATGGGCATAGTAACGCTGGGCGGCGAGCGACTGCTGTCCAGGCAGGCTGCCGAGCACGAGCAGGCGTGTCGCCTCGGTCGTAAACGGCGCAAACGACGACGACCGCGTCACGCTGGCAGCAACAGACTGGCATCGCCATAGCTGTAGAACCGGTAACCGCTGGCGATGGCATGGGCATAGGCGGCCTGCATCACATCGAGCCCCATCAACGCCGAAACCAGCATGAACAGCGTCGATTTCGGCAGGTGGAAGTTTGTCACCAGCCCGTCGATGGCGCGGAAACGGTAACCCGGCGTGATGAAGATCGCCGTGTCGCCCTCGAACGCGCGGATGACTTCATCCTCGCCGGTTGCGCTCTCCAACAGGCGCAACGACGTCGTGCCGACCGCGATTACGCGTCCGCCAGCAGCGCGCGCCGCGTTCAGGCGCGCGGCTGTCGCGGCATCGATGCTACCCCATTCGGCGTGCATCCGATGGTCGGCGGTGTCGTCCGCCTTGACCGGCAGGAATGTCCCCGCACCGACATGCAGGGTGACAGTTTCACGTTTTACTCCAACCTGTTCCAGCGCCAACCAAAGACCGGATGTGAAGTGCAGGCCCGCCGTTGGTGCGGCTACGGCACCGTCTTTTGTGGCGTGGAGCGTCTGATAATCGTCCGCATCGGCCGCATCGACGGCGCGTTTGGAGGCAATGTACGGCGGTAAGGGCATCACCCCGGCAGCGGTCATTGCTTCCGGTAAATCCTCCGCCTCGAAGCGCCACAAGATCGCACCCTCATCGCCGCGTTCGATTGCAATACCGCTCAGGCCATGACCGAAATCCACGCGGTCGCCCGGCTTTATCCGCCGAGCGTTGCGGACAAAGCTCCACCAGCAATCCGCCGCTTCGCGCTTGTGGAGGGTGACGCCGATGGTGGCATCGCCCTTTCGCCCGGTGAGCTGCGCCGGGATGACCCGCGTGTCGTTGACGACCAAGATATCCCCGGCGCGCAACCGTCCGGGCAGGTCAGAGACCGTCAGATCGGTCAGCCCGTCCCCGCGTACCTCGAGCAACCGCGCGCTATCCCGCGGGCTGACGGGCCGCAGCGCGATGCGCTCCGTCGGCAGGTCGAAGTTGAAATCGGCGACGCGCAAGGCTTAGCGCTTTTTCGCCCCTGGCTTGGGAGCCACCGCTGCCCGCGCTGGAACCGCGCCGACCGTCTCGCCCGGTGGCGTCAGCAGGGCCGCCGGAGTCGCCGCGACTGGCGTTGCCAGCGTTGCGGGTGGCGGGACATGATCAGCGGCGATCGATGCCTGAACGATACGCGACGGGTTGGCCGGTGGTTCCCCCCGTTCTATCGCATCGACATAGTCCATCCCGCCGGTCACCCGGCCAAACACTGTGTAATTATGGTCGAGCTTCATCACCGGCTGAAAGACAATGTAGAACTGGCTGTTGGCGCTGTCTGTATCCCCTGCCCGGGCCATGGCGACAGTGCCGCGCAGATGGGGCAAATCGTTGAATTCGGCCTTCAAATTCGGCAATTTGGACCCGCCCTGGCCAGTCCCGGTCGGGTCACCGCCCTGCGCCATGAAACCGTCGATGACGCGGTGGAAGATCGTCCCGTCATAGAAATGCTGGCGCGCCAGCGCGCGGATACGTTCGACATGCTTGGGGGCGATATCGGGGCGCATGACGATGGTGACGCGACCGCCGGTCGACAGATCGAGGAACAAAATATCCTCGTCGGTCGCTTTGGGAGCGGGGGCGAGAGGGGCATTCGGGGTTATCTTGGGCAATACCGGTGGCGGCTTCAAATCTTCGGCGCTCGGCTTTTGCGCAGCGGCGGGGACGGCGAGCAGCAGCCCAAGGGCGAAGGTCAGGGTCTTCATCGTTACGGTCATAGCCTTTGCATCAGCCCGCGTCGATTGGCGGTGACCGGCTGACTGCGGGGTGAACTAACGCTTGGTCTCCGCCACCCGCGCGACGATGTCGGCAGCGATGCGGGGGCTGACGAACTTGCGCACGTCGCCGCCATAAACGGCGATTTCCTTGACCAGCTTCGAGGCAATCGGCTGCAGCGCGACATCAGCCATCAGGAACACAGTTTCGATGCGGCTGTTGAGCTGCTGATTCATCCCCGCCATCTGGAATTCATATTCAAAATCAGCAACGGCGCGTAGGCCCCTGATAATCATGGAAGCGCCCTGATCTTCGGCGAAGTTCATCAGCAGCGCGTCGAACTCGACGACCTCGACACCCACAATGCCTTCAACCTCGCGCAGCACCTGCGCCTTGCGTTCGGGGATAGTGAACATCGGCGATTTCGATGGGTTGGTCGACACACCGATAACCAGTTTGTCGACCAGCTTCGCGCCGCGCCGGATGATGTCCATATGGCCCAGCGTGACCGGGTCGAAGGTGCCGGGGTAGACGCCGATCCTCACCGATCGCGCTCGATCGCGAACTTGGCGATGGCGCGGAGCAGGTCAGCTTCACGCCCGAACTGATGGAGATGGGTGATCGCCTGGTCGATCAGCATCGACGCCTGGGTCCGCGCCCGTTCGACGCCGAGCAGCGAGACGAACGTCGCCTTGCCCTGTGCCGCATCCTTTTGCACCGCCTTGCCGGTCTTGGCGCTTTCGCCTTCGACATCCAACAGATCGTCGGCGATCTGGAACGCCAGCCCCAGATCGCGCGCATAGCCCCGCAGCGGCGTGCGTTGGGCGTCGCCGACCCGGCCCATGATCGCCCCGGCCTCAAGGCAGAAACCGATCAGCGCGCCGGTCTTCAGTGATTGCAGGCGGGTGGTTTCGCCCAGATCATAAGGCGTCGAACCAGCGGCGAGGTCCATCATCTGGCCGCCAGCCATGCCAGCGGGGCCGGAGGCACGCGCCAGTTCAACGACCAGTTCGGTGCGGGCGAACGGGTCTTCGTGCGTTGCTTCGTCGCCTAGGATTTCAAACGCCAGCGCGTGGAGCGAATCGCCTGCCAGCACCGCCGTGGCTTCATCGAACGCCTTGTGGACGGTCGGCTTGCCGCGCCGCATGTCGTCGTCATCCATGCACGGCAGATCGTCGTGGATCAGGCTGTAGACATGGATACATTCAATCGCGAGTGCGACCCGCAGCGAGCGTTCGCGGTCGACATGGAACAGATCGCAGGCGGCAACGACAAGCAAGGGCCGCATCCGCTTGCCGCCCCCGATGGTGGCGTGACGCATCGCCTCGTACAGCCGGTCGCGGCTATCGCCGGGCAGCGGCAGCAGCCGGTCGAAACGCTGGTCCAGCTGTTTGCCGATGGCATCGAGCGCGGGTTTGAGACTGATCGACGCCTGGACCATCTTTTCAGCCGGGTTCACGAAGCAACGGCGTCGAACGGCCGGGTGCCGATGGCTGCCCCGCCCTCGCCGACCTGAATCGCCGCGATCCGCGCCGTCGCATCCTTCAGCTTGCTTTCGCAATGCGCCTTCAACTGCTGCCCCTCGGTGTAAAGGTCGATCGATGCCTCCAGGCTCGCTTCGCCGCTCTCCAGATCGTGGACGATCTTTTCGAGCCGCTTGAGGGCGTCTTCGAAGTTAAGCGCGGCAAGGCTGGCGGGGTCCATGGCGCGTGTTTGGACGGCGACGCGTAGGGGGTCAAGGGAGGCTATTTTCCGGTGAACACCGCTGGCCGTTTTTGCAGGAACGCCGCCACCCCCTCGGCGAAGTCGGCACCGCGTCCCGCTGCCAGCTGATTGCGGCGTTCGACCATCAGCGCCTCGGTCAGCGGCTTGTCGAGACAGTCGCGCAGGCCCTGCCGGATCAGCGCATAGGCGCGCGTTGGACCGTTCGCCAGTTTGAGCGCGATCACGCGCGCCTCGTCCATCAGCGCGGCATCGTCGACGACCTTCCAGATCATGCCCCAGTCGAGCGCGGTTTCGGCCGGAATACGTTCACCGAGCATCATCATCGCCTGCGCCCGCGCCCTGCCCGCCAGTCGCGGCAGCAACCAGGTCGCGCCGACATCGGGGATCAGCCCGATGTTGACGAACGCCTGGAGGAAGTAAGCGGATTTCGCCGCGACGACGATGTCCCCCGCCAGCGCATAGGAACACCCCGCGCCCGCCGCCGCGCCATTGATCGCGGTGATGAACGGCATCGGCAGCGCCCACAGTCGCTCCAGCAGCGGGTTGAAGTGCGTCTCCAGCACCTTACCGGCATCGATCGGGCCTGACCCGCGCGATCCGCCGCCGCCGGCACCGCCCCCTGACAAATCGGCGCCGCTACAAAAGGCCCGGCCTGCTCCCGTCAGCAACAGGCACCGCGACGATCCGGTGTCGCGCAGCCGGTCGACCGCGTCGATCATTTCACCGATGACCCCGACGTGAAGCGCGTTAAGCTGCGCCGGACGGTTGATCGTCAGCGTCGCGACGCCGTCTGCCTCCTCGAACAGGATATGTTCATAGTTCATGGATCGCGCTCCCCGGGGCATGGTTGACGTTTACGTCATAGCGGCTTGGCAGGGCGGGGAAAGAGGCGTGATTTGGCGCATCGGGCACAGCGCGCTAAGACGCCCGCCATGCCGACCCTCGCCGCCCCGCCACTCCTGCTCGTTGCCATTGGCGGCGGGTTCGGTGCGTGCCTGCGCTATCTTGTCGGGCGCTTCACGCTGAACAGCTTTGGCCCCGGCCTGCCGTTCGGCACCTGGACAGTCAATATCGTCGGCGGTCTGGCCATGGGCCTGCTAGCGGGCTGGCTGGTAAAGACCGACGCCAGCGGCGAGGAATTGCGGATTTTCCTTGGTGTCGGCGTCCTCGGCGGCTTCACGACATTCAGCGCCTTCAGCCTCGAACTCGCCAACATGATTTTGCGCGGCGATCTGGGCCTGGCGGGGGCCTATGCCATATCGTCGGTGTGCGGGGCGACGCTAGCGGTGTTCGGCGGCGTTTGGCTGGCGCGGCTGCTATGACCACAAGTCATCAAGGCCGCACTGCTGTCATCGGCGAAGACGACGACGGCATCAGGCTCGACCGCTGGTTCAAGCGGCACGCCCCCGACGCCAGCTTCAACATCGTCTCGCGCTGGGCGCGCACGGGGGCGTTGCGGCTTGATGGGGCCAAGGCAGGGCCGGGCGACCGCATCGCTGCCGGGCAGACGCTGACCTTTCCCGATGCCGAGCCGGAAATCGCCGCCTCGCCGCTCGCCGCCAAACGCGTGCAGCGCGAGCGTGCGCCGCTGAGTGCCGACCAGATTGCCTATGCGCAGTCCATGGTCATCCACCGCGACAAGCATGCGCTGGTGATTTCCAAGCCGCCGGGGCTGGCAACACAAGGCGGCACGGGGACGACGACCCATGTCGACGGGCTGTTGGACGCGCTGCAGTTCGATGCGCCGCAGCGGCCCAAGCTGGTCCACCGGCTCGACAAGGATACATCGGGCGTGCTGCTGCTCGCTCGCACCTCGCGCGCTGCCGCCTGGTTCGCCAAGGCCTTTGCCAGCCGCGAGGCCAAGAAGACCTATTGGGCGCTGACCATCGGCGTCCCCAACCCCTATAGCGGCGAAATCGACGCGGCGCTGTCCAAGCAACCCGGCAGCGGCGGCGAAAAGATGCACGTGGACCCCGAAGGTGGATCGGTCGCCAAGACCCGTTACCGTGTCATCGACAAGGCGGCCGGTCGCGCCGCCTGGGTCGAATTCCAGCCGCTGACCGGCCGAACCCACCAGATCCGCGTCCACGCCGCCGCCATCGGCAACGCCATCGTCGGCGATGCCAAATACGGCGGCAAGGAAGCCTTTCTAACCGGCGGCATCTCGCGCAAGCTGCATTTGCATGCGCGGCGCTTGGTCATCGATCACCCCGACGGCGGGCGGTTGGATATTACCGCCGAACCGCCCACGCACATCGCCGAAAGCTTCGAAATGCTGGGTTTCGACCCGGAACTCGGCGCGCCGTATGTCGAGCCGCCGCACATCCCTAAGCCGAAGTCGAAACGTAAAACGAGTTCGGCAACCAGTGGCAATCGGCGCGGGGAGCGACGCAACCGGGGAGCCTGACGATGACGATGGCGATGAAGTTACTGATCGTGATCTGCGCTGCAGCGACCGCTCCGGCCCAAGCCGCCTCGGCCAGACAATCTGCTGTTGACCCCGCTGTTTTCACCGATCCCGTACACAACCCCACCGCGCCAGCGCGGATGGAGGTGCTGCACATCCCGAGCGGCGGCGTCGCCATCAATGGCCTGGCCTATGTCGCCGCCGGTCCAGGAGCACATCCGGTCGTCGTGCTTTGCCACGGCCTGCCGGGCAATGAGAAGAACCTCGATCTGGCGCAGGCGGTCCGGCGGGCGGGGTGGACGGTTATCACCTTCAATTATCGCGGATCATGGGGCAGCCCGGGCCGCTACCGCTTCGCCCAGAACCTCGAGGATGCAAAGGCTGTACTGGCCTATCTGCGCGATCCGGCCAATGCCAAGGCTCTCGGGCTCGACACGGGGCGCATGGTCATTATCGGCCACAGCATGGGCGGCTGGGTCGCGGCGATGACGGGGGAACAGGATGCAGGCCTGCGCGGCGTCGGGCTGATTTCAGCGGCGAATCTCGGGATGATCGGACATTTGCCGCGCGCCGATGCAGTAACGCGGATGCGCGACAACGGCGTCGAGGCGCTCGCCGAAACCTCGCCTGAGATCATGGCCGACGAATTGATCGCCAATGCCGCAGCGTTCGACTGGGGTAGCGCTGCGGCAAAGCTCGCCGGGCGACCCTTGCTGGTGGCGACGTCCGATGACGGGCTGGCCCCGATGGCCGACGCGCTCGCCGGGGCGGTCAAGGCAGCCGGAGGCACGCATATCCAGCGCTTCCACGCCGCGACCGATCACGGCTGGTCTGACGCGCGCATTTCGCTTGAGAGTGAAGTCATTCGCTGGTTGCGAACGGTGAACTAGCGCGCGGCTGCACACTCTGGCGCTCGACGGGGGGACAAGGCATTAGCCGCATCATGCACAAACTCCTCATTGCCAACCGCGGCGAGATCGCGCGCCGGATCATCCGGACAGCGGACCGGATGGGGATCGCCACGGTCGCGGTTTATTCCGACGCCGACGCCGCTGCTCCTTTTGTGCGTGAGGCCGGGCAGGCGGTGGGCATCGGCCCTGCTCCGGCGCGGGAGAGCTACCTCTGCGGCGACAAGCTTATCGCCGCCGCCAAACGTACGGGGGCCAACGCCATCCATCCCGGCTATGGCTTCCTGTCGGAAAACGCCGATTTCGCGCGTGACGTTCGCAAGGCCGGGCTGATCTTCGTCGGGCCACCCGAAGCGGCGATGCGG
Organism: Sphingomonadales bacterium; assembly: GCA_038211945.1. Taxonomy (GTDB): domain Bacteria; phylum Pseudomonadota; class Alphaproteobacteria; order Sphingomonadales; family Sphingomonadaceae; genus Sandarakinorhabdus. Next base: position 93,903 of record JBBQVA010000001.1, on the reverse strand, counting down.
GTCATGGCATTGAAGGATTCGGCCAAGGCGGCGATGAAAAAGGCCGGGGTGCCGATCACGCCGGGCTATCAGGGCAGCGACCAAAGCCTCGTACGGTTGCAGCGCGCGGCAGAAGGCGTTGGCTTCCCATTGCTGATCAAGGCGGTCGCCGGCGGTGGCGGCAAGGGCATGCGATCGGTGCTGGCGGCGGCTGAGTTTCAGGATGCGCTGATGGCGGCGCAGCGCGAGGGCGAGGCAAGTTTCGGCAATCCCGCCGTCTTGCTCGAAAAACTCATCACCCGGCCGCGCCATGTCGAGGTTCAGGTGTTCGGTGACAGCCATGGCAACGCCGTTCATCTGTTCGAACGCGATTGTTCGCTGCAGCGCCGCCACCAGAAGGTCATCGAGGAAGCCCCGGCGCCCGGCCTGTCCGAACGCCTGCGCCACACGCTGGGCGTCGCCGCCGTCACTGCGGCGACGGCCATCAGATACGAAGGGGCAGGGACGGTCGAATTCATCCTCGACCTCGACGCCGTCGACGCGAACGGTGACCCGGCGTTCTACTTCATGGAGATGAACACCCGGCTGCAGGTCGAGCATCCGGTTACCGAATGTATCACCAGCCTCGATCTGGTCGAATGGCAGCTCCGGGTGGCGCGCGGCGAGATGTTGCCGCTGGAGCAATCCGCCATCGAAGCGAAGGGCTGGGCGATGGAGGCGCGGCTCTATGCCGAGGATGCCGACGCCGGTTTCCTACCCTCGACGGGGACACTGACCCGGCTGGACTTTGGATCTGGCAACGGTGTGCGGATCGACACCGGCGTCGAAACCGGCAGTGCCATCGGGCTCGATTACGACCCGATGATCGCCAAGGTCATCGCCTGGGGGCCCGACCGCAACAGCGCCATCGACGGGCTGGTCGCGGCGCTTGATGGCACCGTTGTTGAAGGGCTGAAATCGAACCGCGCCTTCCTCGCCCGCCTCGCCAACCACCCGGCATTTCGTGGCGGCGAGGTCGACACCGGGTTTATCGCTCGCCACGCCGCCGACCTGGCCCCTGTGACGGAAGTCCCGGAAACCGCGCTGCTGCTCGCCGCCCTCGACCGGGTGCTGCCGCTTAACGACGCTGCGCTAGCTGTGGACGAATCACCCTTCGCCCGGATCGCTGGCTTCCGGCTCAACCTGCCAAGCGAGCGCAGCCTGCGCTTCTGGTCGGATGGCCCCCACGCCATGACACTGCGCGAAGCGGCGGGCCGCTGGCGCATTGCCGGGCTTGAAAGCATCGCCGAAGTCGGCGCGCGGCGCACAGGCCAGACCGGGATCGAGGCTGATGTTGGCGGCGCGCTGATCTCAGGCCATGTCATCGCCGGCGACGATGCCGTCGAAGTGCGGATCAGCGGCCAGACCTGGCGCCTCGCCACCCGCGCGCCGCGCAAGGACGCCGCGTCCGGGCCAAGTGACGGTCGCGTCGTCGCACCGATGCCCGGCCGCGTGCTGGCCGTCGACGTGACGCCGGGGCAGGCAGTGGCATCCGGCGACCGGCTACTGGTACTCGAAGCGATGAAGATGGAGCACCGGCTGACCGCGCGTGCGGCGGGAACGGTGACCGCGGTCCATGTCGGCGAAGGCGATCAGGTGGCGGATGGGACTCTGCTGGTCGAAATCGCGTAAGGACGGCCATGACCTACACCCAACTCCGCTTCGCCCATGGCGAGACCATCGAAATGCTGCGCGACAGCGTCCGCGCCTTTGCCGCCGCCGAGATCGCGCCGCGCGCCGCAGAAATTGACGCCAGCAACCAGTTTCCGATCGACCTGTGGCCAAAGCTCGGCGAGCTCGGGCTGCACGGCATCACGGTCAGGGAGGAGGACGGCGGCGCAGGCCTTGGCTATCTCGCCCATGTCATCGCGGTCGAGGAAATCAGCCGCGCGTCTGCGGCGGTTGGACTGTCATACGGCGCGCATTCGAACCTGTGCATCAACCAGATCGCGCGCTGGGGGACGGCCGAACAAAAGGCGCGTTACCTGCCAAAACTGATTTCCGGTGAACACACCGGCAGCCTGGCGATGTCAGAACCTGGTTCAGGTTCTGACGTTATCTCGATGAAAATGAAGGCCGAGCGTATCGGTAACGACCGCTACAGGCTCAACGGCAACAAATTTTGGATCACCAATGGCCCGACCGCGTCGACGCTCGTGGTGTACGGCAAGACCGATCCGGAGGCGGGGTCGCGCGGCGTCACTGCCTTCCTGATTGAAAAGGGGATGAAGGGATTTTCGACCGCCCAGAAGCTCGACAAGCTGGGGATGCGCGGCTCCGACACGTGCGAACTGGTGTTCGAGGATTGCGAGGTACCCGCCGAAAACGTGCTTGGCGGCGTCGGCATGGGCGCCAAGGTGTTGATGTCTGGCCTGGATTACGAACGCGTCGTGCTCAGCGGCGGGCCGCTCGGCATCATGGCAGCGTGCATGGATGTCGTCGTGCCTTACGTTCATGACCGTAAACAGTTCGGCCAGTCGATCGGCACCTTCCAGCTGATGCAGGGCAAGCTTGCCGACATGTATGTCGCCCAATCTACCGCCAAGGCGTACAGCTACGCCGTCGCCGAAGCTTGTGACAGGGGTGAAACGACCCGTAAAGACAGCGCCGGTTGCATCCTCTACAGTGCCGAAAAAGCCACTTGGATGGCACTGGAGGCGATTCAGGCGCTCGGCGGTAACGGTTACATCAACGACTACCCGACCGGCCGCCTGCTGCGCGACGCCAAGCTGTACGAGATCGGCGCGGGCACCAGCGAGATCCGCCGCTATCTGATCGGGCGGGAGCTGTTCGAGGAAAGCGCTTGAGGGTTCTCGGCGCGGTCCTCGCCGGGGGTCTGTCGCGACGGTTCGGATCTGACAAGGCACTGGCAATGTGGCGCGATGAGCCGCTGATCGCGCACGTGATCGCGGCGTTGAAGCCACATTGCGAAAACGTCGTCGTCTGCGGGCGCGAATGGGACGGCTGTGAAAGCCTGGCCGATCTGCCTGCAACCGGCCTCGGACCGCTTGGCGGACTGTGTGCGGCGCTGGCGGCGGCAAAGCTGCGCGGCTTCGATGCCGTGCTGTCTGCGCCGTGCGACGCGCTCGACCTGCCCGACGACCTGTGCGCGCGGCTGATGCCTGCGCCCTCCGTGGCGCTCGGCCAACCGGTGATCGGGCTGTGGCCCGCATCGATGGCGACAACGCTGCTGGCGCGGCTGGCTGCCGGAGGCAACCGCTCGATGCGTGGTTGGATGGCCGATTATGAGGTTCGTGAGGTCGATTGTGGGCCGATCCGCAATATCAACCGGCCAGAAGACCTGACCGGCTTGACGGCGTTTTGAGCGTTAGCCGACCAGCGCCAATCGCACCGGTTCCACCGCCTCGCTGACAGCACCCTCGATGCCGAACACCGAAGTCAGCTGCGCCTGCAACTCGGCATCAAACAGATAATCCCGACCCAACAGCAGCCGCGCTGAACCGGCGGCGGTGGCGACAACAGCGACCAGCTCGCCACGCCCCCTGCCCTTGGCCTCTGTCACCAGATCAGCCAGCGTGGCCGCTCCACCGCTATCCGTCACGCTGACTGCCAACCGTCCCCGCGTCCGCCTGGCCATTTCGGCAAGCGGGGTGAAGCCGCGCACGGTGACGCGCGGCGTATCCTCGCCCTCGCGCCATTGCAGTTCGGTCTGGAGCATGATCGCCACCCCGTCCCGCGCCGCGATTTCGAGCCGTTCCTGGCAGGCTTCATCAAAGCAGCTGGCGATGTATTGGCCGCTGCGATCCGATAAAGTCACCAGCAAATAACGGTTGCCGCTGCCTTTTTGCGGCGTTCGCCACTTGGCCTCCTCGATCAGTCCTGCCATGGCGCATGGCAGCCGTCCGCCGCCCGTCGGGGCCGCCATCGCCGACACTTCGGCAAAGGTCTTGACCCCATTGGCGTCGAGTACCGGCCGCCACGCCTCGACCGGATGGCCGGAGAAATAGAAGCCGAAGGCCTCCTTTTCCTGCGCCATTGCCTCGGCCATCGTCCAGCTGGCGTTGGGGACGATCATCGCCAAGCCTCGGTCATTGTGCTCGCCAAACAGTGCCGACTGTGCCGAGGTGCGCGCGTCCGCCGCCGCCTGTGCAGTGCCGAGTATGGCCTCTGCCAGCAGGAACACTCCGGCGCGGTTAGGCTCGATGGCGTCGAAACACCCCGCCCCGATCAGGCTTTCAAGCTGGCGCTTGTTGAGCAGCTTGGGATCGACGCGCGCCGAGAAATCGGCAATCGCACCATAGCCGTTGCCACGCGCCTCGACCGCCGTCTCCATCGCCTTGGCACCGACGTTCTTCAGCGCCCCCAGCGCGTAACGCACCGCGCCGCCCTCCACCGCAAAGTCCGCCTTCGAATGGTTGATGCACGGCGGCAGCACGGCGACGCCCGACCGCCGGGCATCCTCGACGAATGCCGCCATGCGGTCGGTGTTGCCGATATCGAAAGCCATCGAGGCGGCGAAGAATTCGACCGGATGATGCGCCTTCAGCCACGCTGTCTGATAGCTGATCACGGCGTAGGCGGCGGCGTGCGATTTATTAAAGCCGTAATTGGCGAACTTAAGCACCAGATCAAAGATCGACGTTGCCGCCGCCTTGCCGATGCCGTTCGCCGCCGCACCCTCGGCGAAGCGCACGCGCTGGGCGTTCATTTCGGCGACGATCTTTTTGCCCATCGCCCGGCGCAGCAGATCGGCCTCACCTAGGCTATAGCCCGCCAGTGTCCGGGCGATCTGCATCACCTGTTCCTGATAGACGATGATGCCGTGCGTCTCGCGCAGGATCGGCTCCATCGCCGGATGCAGCAGCTCGACCTTCTCGCGCCCGTGCTTGCGGTTGGCGAAGCTCGGGATATTTTCCATCGGGCCGGGGCGGAACAGCGCGCCGAGTGCGACGATATCGGCGAATTCGGTCGGCTTCACCTGGGTCAGTGCCCGCCGCATGCCATCCGATTCGAACTGGAACACCCCGACTGTATCGGCGCGCGCGATCAGCGCATAGACTGCCGGATCGTCGAGCGGCAGTTCGCTCCATTCAAGCTGCACACCCCGCCGCGCCAGCAGCTTCGCCGCCCGATCAAGCACCGACAGCGTCTTCAGCCCGAGAAAGTCGAACTTGACGAGCCCGGCCTTTTCGACCGCCTTCATCTCGAATTGCGTCACCGGCATGTCGGAGCGCGGGTCGCGGTACATCGGCACCAACTCGCTGAGCGGCCGGTCGCCGATAACGACGCCTGCCGCATGGGTCGACGAATGGCGCGGCAAGCCCTCCAGCTTCAGCGCGATATCGATCAGCCGGCCGACCTTGGGATCGCGGTCGCGTTCGGCGATGAATTCCGGCAGTCCCGGATAGCGGCGACCGTCGGTGTCCTTGCCAATGCCCAGCGTCCGCGCCAGCGTCCATGGGTCGGTCGGATGGCTCGACACCATCTTCGACAGCCTGTCGGTCTGGCCATAGGGCATCTGCAGCACGCGCCCGACGTCCTTCAGGACGGCGCGGGCCTTCATGCGGCCGAAGGTAATGATCTGCGCGACCTGCTCGCGGCCATAACGTTGCTGGACGTAACGGATGACCTCACCGCGCCGGGTTTCGCAGAAGTCGATGTCGAAATCGGGCATCGAGACGCGGTCGGGGTTGAGGAAGCGTTCGAACAGCAGCTCGTGGTGGAGCGGATCGAGATCGGTAATGGTCAGTGCCCAGGCGACGACCGATCCGGCCCCCGATCCCCGCCCCGGTCCGACCGGAATGCCCTGCGCCTTGGCCCATTTGATAAAGTCGGCGACGATCAGGAAATAGCCTGCGAACCCCATCGATTCGATGACCGACAGTTCGAACGCCAGCCGGTCACGGTAAGGCTGGGCCGCGTCGCCGGTGATGCGCGCGGCGCGCAGCCGGTTGGCCAACCCCTCGGCGGCTTCGGTCAACAGCGCCGGACCTTCGCCCGATGGGTCGCCGGTCAGATGCGGCAGGATCGGCTTGCGGCTCGGCGCGGCGATGGCGCAGCGCTGGGCAACGACCAGCGTGTTGGCGATGGCTTCGGGCAGATCGGCGAACAGCGCGCGCATTTCGGCAGCGGATTTCATGCGGTGTTCGGGGTTGGAGCGCGGGCGATCGGTCGCCTCGACATAGGCGCTGCCGGCGATGCACAGCAACGCGTCGTGCGCCTGATGGTAGCTTGCGTCGAGGAACTTGACCGGATTGGTCGCGACCAGCGGCAGCATGCGGTCATGCGCCAGCGCGAGCAAAGCCGCCTCCGACGCCTTTTCAATGGGATCGCCCGCGCGGCTGATCTCGACATACAGCCGGTCCGGGAACAGCCGGACCAGCGCATCGGCGTAACCGCTGGCGTCCTGCCCCTCGGCCAGCAGCCGCGCCAGCGCCCCCTCCGCGCCGCCGGTCAGTGCGATCAGGCCCTCGGTTCGCCCGTCGAGATCGGCAAGCTTCAAATGCGGCTCGTCGGTCCCCTCACACGCCAGATGCGACTGGCTGACCAGCGCGATGAGGTTGCCGTACCCTTCCTCGTCCTGCGCGAACACCGGCAGCCAGTCGATTACCGGGCGCGTTGTCGCCGACCGCGACCCCGGCCGTTCGATGGCGATCAGCGCGCCAATGACCGGCTGCACCCCCTCCTTCGTCGCATATTCGGTGAACTCCATCGCCCCGAACATGTTGCAGCGGTCGGCGAGCCCCGCCGCCGGAAACCGCGCCGCGCGGCAAGCAATCGCCAGCGCTTTCGGCTCGGTCGCCCCTTCGAGCATCGAATAGGCCGACTGGATACGGAGATGGACGAATCCGGCGTGGGGCATGGGGGGATTATGGGCGCACGGCGGAACAGGTGAAAGCCGCCGCGTCGCACTTATCCACTTGCAATATCGATAAACGTAACTACAATTTGTTCGTGGCGATCACGTTCGACTCTGATAAGGACGCCGCCAATGTAGTGAAGCATGGTATTTCGTTGGCACGGGCGGCCGATATGAGGATTTTGGCTCGCGTAAACGATCCGCGCTTCGCCGAGGTTCGGTATCGTGCGTATGGCTTGATCGATGGATTAGCTCACTGCCTCGCATACGTGCTGCGAAAAGGCGAGGTTCGTGCCATCAGCCTGCGCCGCGCCCATGCAAAGGAGTTTCGACGCCATGTCCGATAACAATCGCGAAATCGTTTTCGATGACGACAACCCCGAATGGACAGACGCCGATTTCGCGCGCGCCGTCGGGCCGGAGAGTTTAAGCCCCGCAGAGCTTCGCGCCTTTCCGCGGACCCAGCGCGGCTCGCAAATCGCCCCTACAAAACTGCAGATCACCCTCCGTCTGTCGGCCGATGTCGTCGACCGCTTCCGCGCCACCGGAAAGGGCTGGCAGACGCGGATCGACGCGGCGTTAGCCGAACATCTGCAGCGCAGCGACGGGGCGCAGTAGCCAGACCGTTTAACCCTAAGCCGCCTTGTCCTTCATCACGACGCGGACCGGTTCCTTGCCGCCGACGACCACATCGTTGTCGACGACAATCTCCTCGACGCCTTCCATGCCGGGGAGTTCGAACATCGTGTCGAGCAGGATCGATTCCATGATCGAACGCAGGCCGCGCGCGCCGGTTTTGCGTTCTAGCGCACGCTTGGCGATGGCCTGCAGCGCTTCGGGTTCGAAACGCAGGCGCATGCCCTCCATTTCGAACAGCTTGGCATACTGCTTCGACAAGGCATTGCGCGGTTCGGTCAGGATCTTGATCAGCGCCGATTCGTCCAGGTCTTCAAGCGTGGCGATCACCGGCAGACGGCCGATGAATTCGGGAATCAGGCCGAAACGCAGCAAATCGGCAGGTTCGCACAGCCGCAGCATTTCGCCGGTGCGACGCTCGTCCGGCCCCGCCACATGCGCTCCAAAGCCGATCGATTTACCCTGCAGCCGGTCGCCGATGATCCGCTCCAGCCCGTTGAACGCACCGCCGCAGATGAACAGGATGTTCGTCGTGTCGACCTGCAGGAATTCCTGCTGCGGATGCTTGCGACCGCCCTGGGGGGGAACCGAAGCGGTGGTACCCTCCATGATCTTGAGCAACGCCTGCTGGACGCCTTCACCGCTGACGTCGCGGGTGATCGAGGGATTGTCGGCCTTGCGGGTGATTTTGTCGATTTCGTCGATATAGACGATGCCGCGCTGGGCGCGTTCGACGTTATAATCGCTCGCCTGGAGCAGCTTGAGGATGATGTTCTCGACATCCTCACCGACATAGCCCGCCTCGGTCAGCGTCGTTGCATCGGCAACGGTGAACGGCACGTCGAAGGTCTTGGCGAGCGTCTGCGCCAGCAACGTCTTGCCGCAGCCGGTCGGCCCGACGAGCAAGATGTTCGACTTGGCGAGTTCGACATCGCCGCCCTTGGCACCGTGATTGAGGCGCTTGTAATGGTTGTGCACCGCCACCGACAGCACGCGCTTGGCGTGGTTCTGGCCGATGACGTAATCGTCGAGCACCTTGCAGATTTCACGCGGGGTCGGCACGCCGTCCTTGGTCTTGACGAGCGCAGTCTTGGTTTCCTCGCGGATGATGTCGTTGCACAGTTCGACGCATTCATCGCAGATGAAGACAGTCGGCCCGGCGATGAGCTTGCGAACCTCGTGCTGGCTCTTGCCGCAGAAGCTGCAGTAGAGCGTACTCTTCGAGTCCCCGCCACTCAGTTTGGTCATGGGTGTCCTTTCACGCCAGAGCGGGAGTGTAGGACTGCCGCCCTAAAGCGGCAACCCCGGCCGCGCCCGCTGGCGTCACAATAACGCAACGATAGTTCCGAACGGCGATCAGGCCGCCTTCAACATTTCGCCTTCGGTCGGCAGCGGACGCTTGTCGGTGACTTCGTCGATCAGGCCAAAAACCTTGGCTTCTTCCGCCGACATGAATTTGTCGCGGTCCATGGCGCGCTCGATGACGTCAAGGTCCTGGCCGGTATGCTTGGCGTAGAGCTCGTTCAGCATATGCCGGACGCGGAGAATTTCCTTCGCCTGCAGTTCGATATCGGCGGCCATGCCCTGCGCGCCACCCGAAGGCTGATGGACCATGATCCGCGAGTTCTTCAGCGAGACGCGCATCCCCGGCTCACCGGCGGCGAGCAGGAACGAGCCCATCGACGCCGCTTGCCCCACGCAAACCGTGCCGACCTTGGGGCGGATGTACTGCATCGTGTCATAAATCGCCATGCCGGCGGTGATCACGCCGCCCGGCGAGTTGATGTACATGTAGATGTCTTTCTTGGGGTTTTCGGACTCCAGAAAGAGCAGTTGGGCGACGATCAGCGAGGCCATATGGTCCTCGACCTGGCCGGTGACGAAAACGATCCGCTCGCGCAGCAGTCGCGAGAAAATATCGAACGAGCGTTCGCCGCGGTTCGACTGTTCGATGACGATGGGGACGAGGCCGGCGTGGATATCGAGCATGGATGGACCTTTTGTGAGACTGGCAATGTCGGACGTTTACGGCGATGGTTCAAGGGGGTTCAGCGCACGATGGGCGGACCCTTGGTCGAACTCAGCGCCCGAGCCAATGATTCGAGGCTGGCGCGCAGGCCGGGATCGGCGATGTCCTTCAGGCTGGCGGCGGTTTCGGCGGCAAGCGGCTGCGCGTCATTGGCGGGCTTGGGCCGGGCTGGCGCATCGATATCAGCCACCACCAGCACCAGCTTGCCGACCGCCGCATAGCCAAACAGCCGGTTGACCCGCTCAATGATTTGCGGCTCGACATGGCGCAGCATCGGCGCGAGCGCAGCCGACACCGCCACCCGTAGCGTCCCGCCCTCCTTCTTGCCGCGCGGGAAGCCGAGGGATTCGGGGCGCGAATGTCGAGCATAGGTGTCGCCGACCATCTCTGACCAGCGCTCTAGCACCGCCGTCTGATTGAAACCGAAGCGGCGGAACGACTGCCCGCCGACCTTGGGCACCAGTTCGGCGACGCTGCGGGTGCGGCCGGCACGGTCTTTCGGGGGGGGTGTTCCAGCCATGCCGCGTCATGCCATAGCGGGGCCGTGGCCGATACCATCTCCGCGAAACTGCTGCGCTGGTATGACGCAAACGCGCGCGCGCTGCCCTGGCGGCTGCCGCCGGGGGCAAAGCTACCGGACGATGCGGCTTGGCCGTACCGCGTCTGGCTGTCGGAGATCATGCTCCAGCAGACGACGGTGGCGGCGGTGATCCCCTATTTCGAGCGGTTTTCGACGCGGTGGCCGACGGTGTTGGCACTGGCGGCGGCGGACGACGCAGAGGTCATGAGCGCTTGGGCGGGCCTCGGCTATTACGCCCGCGCTCGCAACCTGCTGGCCTGCGCGCGGCAAGTTGCGGGCCAGTACGGCGGGCGGTTCCCGGCGGATGAAGCAGCACTGCGCGCCCTGCCCGGGATCGGCAGCTACACCGCTGCCGCCATCGCTGCGATTGCCTTTGGGCAACGGGCTGTCATTATCGACGGCAATGTCGAACGGGTGATAGCCCGACTGCTCGCCATCGATACGCCGTTGCCCGGAGCACGGCTGGCAATCGGAACGGCGACGGAAACCGTTACACCGCCGGAACGGAGTGGCGACTTCGCTCAGGCGATGATGGACCTCGGCAGCAGCATCTGCACGCCACGCGCGCCGAAATGCGATGCGTGCCCGCTGTTGGAAGGCTGTCGTGGGCGCGCGCTGGGCCTCGCGGAGGTATTGCCAGTCAAGCCAATCAAGCTCGCCCGACCGATCCGCCATGGCACCGCGTGGTGGATCGAATCTGCCGCCTCCGTGCTGACAGTCCGGCGTCCCGCCAGCGGATTGCTCGGCGGCATGGCGGCACTGCCGTCGAGCGATTGGGTTGTGGACGCGGTGCCCGCCGCAGCCCTATTTCCGGCCGCCTGGCGCGACTGCGGCGAGGTGCGGCATGTCTTCACCCATTTCGAATTGCGGCTGCGGGTAGTCTCCGTCGTCATTCCCGCGAAAGCGGGAACCCATCTCCTGCCGCCAGTCCAGGAGATGGGTTCCCGCTTTCGCGGGAATGACGGTGGTGAGCTTTGGCTCCCTGTCGCCGACATAGCCTCCGTTGGTTTCCCTACATTGTTCGCCAAGGCTGCCCGCCTCGCCATGATCCCGCCAATGAAAGACGCCGCATGACCGATCCCTTCGCCGACTGGAATGTCCCGCCCGTCGGCCTCACCGGCTCGCCACTCGACCGCGCTGACCATATCCGCCGCGACGCGGGCGCGGTGATCGCGTTGCGCTCCCGTCCCGACGCGCGCTGGCTGGTGATGGACGAATTAAACCCGGTGCTGACGCCCGCAAACGATATTCTCTGGGCCTACCGGTCCGACGTGCCGCACGACGCAGTCAGCGTCTTCCTCGGCCTCGACGGCGACGCCCCGCGCTTCGCAGCCGCTGCTTCCGCCGCCGAACTCGACGGCACCGCTGTCGACGCGAGGCAAGCCGCCAGCGTACTCGGCGACGGCCGCGCCGCCATTATCGCCCACGCCCGCTCGATGCTCGACTGGCACGCGCGGCACCGTTTCTGCGCCAATTGCGGGGTCGAGACGGTCATGGAAAAGGCTGGTTACGCCCGCCGCTGCCCGGGCTGTCGCGCCGAACACTTCCCGCGCACCGATCCGGTCGTGATCATGCTGGCGTTGCACGGTGACATGGCGCTGGTCGGTCGCCAGCCGCGCTTCCCCAAGCGCTTTTTCTCGGCGCTGGCGGGCTTCGTCGAACCCGGCGAAAGCCTGGAGGAAGCCGTCGCCCGCGAACTGTTCGAAGAGGCGGGGATCCGCACGAACCGCGTCCGCTACCTCGCCAGCCAGCCCTGGCCGTTCCCGTCATCGCTGATGATCGCCTGCTTCGCCGAGGCCGTCGGCACCGACCTGACCCTCGACAGCGAGGAGATCGAAGACGCCCGCTGGGTCAGCCGCGATGAAGTCCGGGCAGCACTGGCCGGGACGGGCGACTGGCACGCGCCGCCACCGCTCGCCATCGCGCGGACGCTGCTGGAGGCGTGGGTCGGCTAAGCCGCCACTCGCACCCGCGCGCCGCAGACCAGCGCGGTCGCCTCCTCCGGCGGCATCGGGTGGCCGAAGTAATAGCCCTGGACCTGTGCACACCCCAACGCCTTGACCGCTTCGAATTCGGCGCGGGTTTCGGTCCCCTCCGCCGTCGTGCCCATGTCGAGCGAGCGGGCCAGGCTGACGATGGCCTGGACAATGGCGGTCGCTTCGCCATCGGCTTCGGACAGGCGTGAGACGAACGAGCGGTCGATCTTGATTCGGCTGAACGACGCCTTGTGGAGGTAACCGAGCGACGAATAGCCGGTGCCGAAATCATCGAGCGCGAACCGGATGCCAAGCGCTTTCAGCGCCGCCAGCCTCTCGATGGTCGCCGCCTTTTCGCCGAGGAAAAGGCTTTCGGTGATCTCCAGTTCCAGGCGTTCGGGCGCGATGCCATTGTCCGCCAGCGCCCGCGCTACCGTGTCGACCAGCGCCGGATCATCGAACTGCGCAGGGGACAGATTGACCGCCACGGTTACATGGTCGGGCCAGCGCGCCGCCCAGGCACAGGCGGTTTCGGTGACCCAATGGCCGATCGGGATGATAGCCCCGGTCTCCTCGGCGACGGGGATGAAGCGGACCGGCGGGATCGAGCCGAGGCGCGGGTGGTTCCAGCGCAGCAACGCTTCGAAGCCGACGATATGCTCGTCGGACGCTTCGACGACGGGCTGGAAGTGCAGCGCCAGCTCGCCGCGGTCGAGCGCCTGCGCCAGGTCGGATTCCAGCGCGCGTTTTTCTTCACGGCGCATGCCGATTTCGGGCACGAACCTGCACGCCGCACCACGCCCGCCGTTCTTGACCTCGTACAGCGCCAGATCAGCAGCGCGGAGCAGGGCGTCGCTAGTCGTCCCGTCGTGCGGACCGAGTGCGAAGCCGACCGACGCACCGATGTTGGCGGCTGCACCGTCAATCTCGAACGGCCGCGCCAGGGTCATGACGATGGCGCGCGACACTGCTTCGGCGCGGCGCGGCGAGGCGTTGGGCAGCACCACGGCAAACTCGTCGCCGCCGAGCCGCCCGACACTCGCCCCCTGCCCCGCCGCTTGGCGCAGACGGGTCGCTGCCTCGCGCAGCAACCGGTCCCCGGCCTGATGCCCCATGCCGTCGTTGACCGCCTTGAACCGGTCGAGATCGACAAACAACAGCCCGCACGCCTTGCCCGTCCGCGCGGCGCGGGCGAGCGCATCGTCGAGCGTTTCGCGGAACAGCGCACGGTTGGCGAGGCCGGTCAGCGGGTCAAAACGCGCCAGTTCGGCAATCCGCTCCTCGCCGCGCCGCGCATCGGTGACGTCGCGGCCGACGCCGCGATAACCGCAGAAACGCCCGTCGGGACCGAGTTTTGGCGTTCCCGATAGTGACCACCAGCGCTGCTCTTCGCCCACACGGACGGGCACGACAAGGTCGCGAAAGCCGCGATGCGCGCGGAATTCGGCCGACAGCTTGCCGATGGCCGCGCGCGCCCGGTTGCAGCGCCGATCGCCGACGATCGACAGCAGCGGCGTACCGATCAGCAGTTCGCGCGGCTGGCGAGCAACTTCGGCCATGCGCGGACTGACATGAGTCAGGCGGCCCTCGGCATCGACCTCGATCAGCCAATCGCTGCCATTGGCCTCGAATTCGTTGAGGAGCAGGCCGACGACAGCGCTCTGGTCCGACAGTTCGGCCTGGGTCCGCATCCGCGCCATCATGGCAAAACTCGTCACCAAGATGCCGCGCGCAATCAGCAGGGCAAATGTGACGAAAGCCAGCGTGACCGTACTCGCGCCGAGTGGCGAGCCTTCGGGGATGCTGGCCAGCGTCCCCGCCGCCAAGATGGCAACCAGCGCGATGCCGCCTGCGGGGAGCACGGCCGCCGCAAATCCGCATGCCCCCATCGCGGTCAGCGACAACAGCACGAGTTGCGTCTGCTGGGCGTGATCGGACTCAGGTAGCAAATGCGCGGTCATCAATGCCCAGGCCACGCCAAAGCTCGCGACTTCACCGCTGATCAGCCAAAACTGGCGGGCAGTGGCAGTCTCCGCTTCGCCGTGCCGCAGCGCCTGCAGCCAGCGCACCGTCCAAACCAGCGCCAACGTCGCCATGACGCCGCTCCAGCAGATCATGAATGGATCGAAGTCGCCGTATGACACCAGCAGGGCGCCGATATTGAGCGTCATCAGCACGATGTTGAACGGGGCGTAACGGTTGATCGCCGCCAGCTGAGCACCGCGTACCCGGGCAAAGAACGGATCACCGCGCTGCCCCCGCCCGAATACCTGCGGCCAGCCGATGGCCGTTTTGACCGCGATCGGCGGGCGAAACATCGCTGCCATGGCGCCTCTCTCTGCCGCTCGTTATTGACCGGCAGGGAAAGAAACGGCGGGATGTGTCAGAGGCTTAGCGTTCTGGCCTAGATGTGGATCGGCTTGCCCGTTACCGCCATCGCAGCCTCTTTGAGCGCTTCGGAATGCGTCGGATGAGCGTGGCAGGTTAGCGCGATGTCTTCGGACGATGCGCCAAACTCCATCGCCAGCGCCGCCTCGGCGATCATCGTCCCGGCCATGCTGCCGATGATGTGGACGCCGAGCACCCGATCGGTTTTGGCATCGGCGAGCACTTTGACGAAGCCATCGGTGTCGCGATTGGCCTTGGCGCGGCTGTTGCCCGCGAACGGGAATTTGCCGACCTTATAGGCGACGCCCGCCGCCTTCAGTTCCTCCTCGGTCCGACCCACGGTGGCGACTTCCGGGTGGGTGTAAACAACCGCAGGGATCACGGCATGGTTCACCCGGCCATTCAGCCCGGCGATATTGTCGGCGCAGGCGAGCCCTTCGTCCTCGGCCTTGTGGGCTAACATCGGACCCTCCACGACATCGCCGATGGCCCACAGGCCCGGGACGCTGGTTGAGAAATCCGGGTTGATCGGCACGCGCCCACGTTCCAGCTTCAGTCCAGTCGCCTCAATATTCAGCCCGTCGGTATTCGGTCGCCGCCCGATCGACAGCAGGACGATGTCGGCGGGAATCTCCTCGGCGGGACCTCCGGCAGCAGGCTCCACAGTGACAATCGCGCCCGCGCCGTCGCGCCGAACGCCGGTGACTTTCGTCGACGTCCGGATCGCAAAGCCCTGCTTGGTCAGTATCTTCGCAAAGGCGTTGGCGATTTCCACATCCATCGCGGGGACAATCCGCTCGGCATATTCGACCACGGTGACCTTGGCCCCAAGCCGCCGCCAGACCGAGCCCATCTCGAGCCCGATATAGCCACCGCCGATAATCACGAGATGGCCAGGCACCTTTGGCAGGCTGAGCGCCTCGGTTGAGGTAACAATCACCTCGCCGTCGGGGGTCATGCCCGGCAGCAGCGCGACCTCCGATCCGGTGGCGATGATGAAATTCTTGGCGGTGATCGTACGGTCACCAACCTTGATCGATTTGGCATCGACGAAGCTCGCCTCGCCCTTGACCCACTCGACCTTGTTCTTCTTGAACAGATAGGCCACGCCATCGGTCAATTCCTTGACCGCCTTGTCCTTCTCGCCGAGCAACGCGGGCAGGTCGAGTTCGACGCTGCCGAGCTTGACGCCGAACTTCGCGAGGCTGCCGGAATGTGCCTCCTCGTAAAATTCGGAGCCGTACAGCAGCGCCTTCGACGGGATGCAGCCGACATTGAGACACGTCCCCCCCAGCCGGTCGCGTTTCTCAACGCACGCCGTTTTCAGGCCGTTCTGTGCGGCGCGGATGGCGGCGACATAGCCACCCGGGCCGGAGCCGATAACGACAACGTCATAGTCTGGGTCAGCCACGCTACGCTCCTAAAGGTCGATCAACAGTCGCGTCGGATCTTCGAGCGCTTCCTTGATCCGCACCAGGAATGTCACCGCGTCCTTGCCGTCGACGATGCGGTGGTCGTAGCTCAGTGCCAGATACATCATCGGGCGGATGACAAGCGCTCCGTCGCGCACCACCGGGCGGTCCTCGATGCGGTGCATGCCGAGCACACCAGATTGCGGCGTGTTGAGGATCGGCGTCGACATCAGCGAGCCGAAAACGCCGCCGTTGGTGATGGTGAAGGTGCCGCCCTGCAGCTCTTCTAGCTTCAACTTGCCGTCGCGGGCGCGTTTGCCAAAGTCGCCGATGGCTTTTTCTGTGTCGGCGAACGACAGTTTGTCGGCGTTGCGGAGGACCGGCACCACCAGTCCGCCCGGGGACGACACGGCGATGCCGAGGTCGGCGTAGTCGTGGTAAACGATCTCCTCGCCCTCGATCCGCGCGTTGACGGCGGGAATGTCGTGCAACGCCATGACGCAGGCATGCGCGAAGAATGACATGAAGCCGAGGCGGACGCCGTGCTTCTTTTCGAACAGATCCTTGTAGCGGGTCCGTGCGGCCATGACCTCGGTCATGTCGACGTCATTGAACGTCGTCAGCATTGCGGCGGTGTTCTGCGCCTCCTTGAGACGCCGGGCGATGGTCTGGCGCAGGCGGGTCATGCGGACACGCTCTTCGCGGCGGGCCGCGGGGACTGCTGTCGCAACGGTCGCAGGCGCAGTGCTGCCCAAGGTTTTGGCAGTTCCCGCTTCGATGGCTGCAAGCACATCGCCCTTGGTCAGACGGCCTTGGAGGCCCGTGCCAGTGATCGAGCTCGCATCCAGGTTATAGTCGCCGATCAGGCGGCGGACCGCAGGGGCCACGGCGTCCGCTGCTTCCGATGCAGGCGCAGCAGGAGTTGGGGCTGGCGCTGGAGCAACGGGAACCTGCGCGGTCGGAGCCGGTGACGCGGCAGCTGGCGCCGCAGGCGAAGGCGGTGCTTTGACCGGTTCCTTCGTTACCGCAGGCTGAGGTGCCGCAGCAACCGCTGGAGCCGCCGCCCCGCCCTCGATAATCGCAATCCGCGCGCCGACCGCCACCGTATCGCCGACCTTGACCAGCAGTTCGCCCATCACACCATCGACCGGCGAAGGCACTTCGACCGCAACCTTGTCGGTTTCCAGCGACACGATCGGCTCATCCGCCTTCACCGCGTCGCCGGTGTTCTTCAGCCATTGGCCAACGGTCGCCTCGGTGATCGATTCGCCCAGCGCCGGGATGATGACGTCGGTTGCCATGATGCTTCCTTATTCTGTGCGTTTCGCGCGCAGGTTACTCCGCCGCACGCAATTCCTGGCGGATCACCGCATTGACCTCGGCGCGCGTCGCCCCCAGCGCCTCGGCCACCAGCTTGGCCTGTTCGGCATTGTGGCGCTTCATCAGCCCGGTCGCCGTCGCCGCCGCCGCTGCTCGTCCCGCGTAGATCGGATACTTGCCCAACGCCGCTTCGATCAGCCCCGCCACAAAGAACCATGGCCCCGCATTGCGCGGCTCCTCCTGCGCCCAGACAACATCCTCCAGGTGCGCAAAACGCGCCGCATATTCGGCAACGATATCGCTGGGGAAAGGATAAAGCTGTTCAACGCGCAACAGGTACACATCATCGCGGTCCTGCTTCTCGCGCGCATCGAGCAGGTCATAATAAACCTTGCCGCTGCACAGCACGAGCCGCCGGATCTTGCTGTCATCGGCGGGTGCAAGATCGTCGAGGCAACGGTGGAAGCTGGTGCCCTCGTCGAAGTCCGCCATCGCCGACACCGCGCGCTTGTTGCGGAGCAGTGATTTCGGCGTGAAGATAATCAACGGTTTGCGGAAATCGCGCAGCATCTGCCGACGCAGGACGTGGAAATAATTGCTAGGCGTCGTCGCGTTGACGACCTGCATATTATCCTCGGCGCACAGCGACAGGAAGCGTTCGAGCCGCGCCGACGAATGCTCCGGCCCCTGCCCCTCGTAGCCGTGCGGCAGCAGCATGACGAGGCCGTTGGCGCGCAACCATTTGACTTCGCCGCTCGCGATGAACTGATCGATGATCGTCTGGGCGCCGTTGACGAAATCGCCGAACTGCGCCTCCCACAGCACCAGGGTCTTGGGGTCGGCGATGGCATAGCCATATTCGAAACCGAGCACGCCGAATTCGCTCAGCGGGCTGTCGAGCACCTCGAAATCGGGGCCGACCGATTGCAGCGGCACGATGCGGTGGCCGTCCTTTTGGTCGGTCCAGACGCTGTGGCGCTGGCTGAACGTGCCGCGCCCCGAATCCTGACCCGATAGGCGGACGCCATAGCCATCCTCGAGCAAGGCACCGAAGGCCAGCGCCTCGCCGGTCGCCCAATCGATGTTCGCACCGGTCTTCAGCGTTTCGGCCTTGGCGTCGAGGATGCGCTGCAGCGTCTTGTGGATATTGAAGCCCGGCGGCACCGTCGTCAGCTTGGTGCCGATGGCGCGCAAGTCGGCGGCGGCGACGCCGGTCGAGGCCGCGCGGCGTCCGGTAATCTCTTCCTTGGGTTTGCCGAGGCCCGACCAGCGGCCCTCGAACCAGTCGGCTTTATTGGCCTTGTACCCGGCGGCGGCGTCGAAATCGCCCTCGAGCCGGCTCACATATTGATCGATATTGGCCTTGAGGAAGCCCTCATCGATAACGCCCTCGCGGACGAGGCGCGCGGCATAGAGTTCGCTAACCGGCGGATGGGTGGCGATGACGGCGTACATCAGCGGCTGGGTGAAGCTCGGCTCGTCGCTCTCGTTGTGGCCGAAACGCCGGTAGCACCACATGTCGATGACGACATCGCGTTTGAAGCGCTGGCGGAATTCGGTGGCGACCTTGGTGGCGAAAGTGACGGCTTCAGGGTCGTCGCCGTTGATGTGGAAAATCGGCGCCTGAACCACCTTGGCGGCGTCGGACGGATAGGGCGAGGAGCGCGCAAACTGCGGGCTGGTGGTGAAGCCGACCTGATTATTGACGATAAAATGGATGGTGCCGCCGGTGTTGTAGCCCTTCAGACCTGAAAATCCGAAGCATTCGGCGACAATCCCCTGCCCTGCGAACGCCGCATCGCCGTGGAGCAGCACCGGCATCGCATGTTCGCGTGCCTCATCGCCCGCCACGGTCTGAATGGCGCGAACCTTGCCGAGGACGACCGGGTCGACCGCTTCAAGGTGCGACGGATTCGGGGCCAGCGACAGATGGACGGCGTTGCCGTCGAATTCGCGGTTGGTACTGGTCCCAAGGTGGTATTTGACGTCACCCGAGCCGCCGACATCGTCAGGATTGGCCGAGCCGCCGCCGAATTCGTGGAAGATCACCTGGAACGGCTTTTGCATGACGTTGCCGAGCATGTTCAAACGCCCGCGATGCGGCATTCCGAAGACGATCTCGTTGATTCCTGAACTGCCGCCGACCTTGATGATCGATTCCATCGCCGGGATCATCGATTCCGCCCCGTCGAGGCCGAAGCGTTTGGTGCCGACATATTTGCGGCCGAGGAATTTTTCGAACTGTTCGGCCTCGACCAGCTTGTTGAGAATGGCTTTCTTGCCGAGCGGGGTGAATTGAATTTCCTTGTTTCGCCCCTCGAACTTTTCCTGCAGGAAACGGCGCTCGGCAACATCGTTGATGTGCATATATTCGAGGCCGACGTTGCCGCAGTAGTTGGCGCGGAGGATCGTCACCAGCTCGCGGATCGTAACGGTGTCGAGGCCGAGTGCGCCGTTGATGTGCACGGGGCGGTCGAGATCGGTTTCGCTGAAACCATGGTATTCGGGTGTCAGATCGGCGGGCAGTTCACGCTGGGTCAGGCCAAGCGGATCGAGATTGGCCGCCAGATGGCCACGCACCCGGTAAGTGCGGATCAGCAATTGCGCGGCGATGGCATCCTGCGCGGCGCGCTTGACCGCGTCGGCGTCCGGGGCATGGGCGGCGGGGACCGGCAATGCCGGATTAGCAGGTGCCTTGATTGGCTTTGGATCAAGCGCGATCCCAGCCGCGTCGAGCGACCGGGTCAGGTCATCGGCAACAGCAAGCGGCCAGTCGGTCCGCGCCCAGGACGGCCCGGCGGCGTCCTCGGCGGTCGGCAACAGCGCTTCGTAGTCCATGAGGTACAGTCCTGGCAGGCGACGGTGATGCTCTTAACGGCGCGAAACGCCGCTGTCATCGCAAAGTCGCCGCGATGCACAAGATAGTCAGCTGTCGGAAAAGTCCACCAGGGCAGTGACGGAGACCCCCGCCGCCGCCAGCCGCGCCGCGCCGCCACGTTCGGGCAGGTCGATAACAAAGGCTGCGTGGTCGACGACGGCCCCTGCGTCACGCAGCAGTTGCACTCCGGCCAGCGCAGTGCCGCCGGTCGCGATAAGATCGTCGATCAACAGCACCCGCGCGCCGGGGGTGACCGCGTCGGCGTGCATCTCGATACGGTCCCGGCCATATTCCAGCGCATAGTTGACGCCAGTGACCCGCCCCGGCAGCTTGTTCTGCTTGCGCAGCAGCACCATTCCGCAACCGAGCCGATAGGCCAGCGCTGCACCAAAGACGAAGCCGCGCGCTTCGATACCGGCGATCAGATCGGGAGCCGGGCCGATGGTGTCGGCCAGTTGCTCGACGGTCGCGGCAAACCCCGGCCCGTCGAGCAACAGTGTCGTGATATCTCGAAATGCGATTCCCGGCTTGGGATAGTCTGGAATCGTGCGAACCAGTGTTCGCAAATCTATGGCGCGGCGGTCGTCAGTCACCGCCGCGCCCCGATCGATCTTACGCCATCGGCTTTGCGCCGGGGGCGGTGCATTTGGCGAATTTACCCTTGGCATCCTTGCAGCGCGCGGCTGCCTTGGGCGGGCACTTCATGAACTTGCCCTTGGCGTCCTTGCACGGCGCGGCAAAAGCTGGGGCCGACATGGCACCCAGCGACATGGCGGCGATGGCAGCAAGTGTGGCGATACGGATCATTAGTCTCTCCTCTGTGGCGCGGCGAAGCTAGCGAGCCTTGGCGGCAGTGGCGAGTGACAATGCGGAAAGGCTGTGGCCATCCGCATGGCACACCGCCTTACGCGACGACCTTCTTGCCTTTGATGTCGGCCCACACGTGCTGATAGCTGATATACGCCAGGATGCTGAGGATCAGCAGGAACAGCACCGCCGCAACGCCGGTCGAGCGACGCGCCTCCAGCTTGGGCTCGGCGGTCCAGGTCAGGAAGGTCGCCACGTCGCGCGCCATCTGGTCCTTGGTCGCCTTGGTCCCATCGGCATATTCGATCTGGCCATCGGCCGACAGCGGCGGCGGCATGGCGACATTCAACGACCGGAAATACGGGTTGTAATAAAGGCCGTCCGGAACCGTCCAGTCCTTGGGCGCATCGCGGTAGCCGGTGATCAGCGAATGGACATAGTTCGCCCCGCCCTCACGCGCCTTGGTGATCAGCGACAGATCAGGCGGTAGCGCGCCATTCTGCGCGGCGCGGGCAGCAATCTCATTGGGGTAGATCAGCGGGAATTTATCCGACGGCAGGCCCTTGCGCGTTGCCGGTTCGCCAGTTTTGTCGTCAATCGAGGGCACGTCGTAACCCGCCGCCAGCGCTTTGATCTCCGGAACCGAGAAACCCAAGTCGGCTAGATCGCGGAAGGCGACGCGGTGGATCGAGTGGCACGCCGAACAGATGTTCTTGTATACCGAAAAACCGCGCTGCAGCTGCGCCCGGTCGAAGGTGCCGAGGATGCCGGCATTGCCCGGTCCGCGCCACGACCACGTGACGGCCTGTGGCTCGAGATGATATTTCTCCACCGGATCCGGCGCCACCGCGTCGCGCGGCTGAACCGCCGCCCACAGCAGAGCGCAGATGAAGACCAAACCGACGCCGAACGCTCCAAGACGGATCATTGTCTATGCGCCCCTTATTCAGCGGGCTGCGGCATGGAGCCGCCGCCCAGCGTTCCCGCCGGTGTTTCGTTCGCGCCATCGGGCTGCTGACTGATCGGCGCGCCGGTCTTCGTCTCCTTGCCCAGCACGGCCTCCGCAATCGAATGCGGCAGCGGCAACGGCTTTTCGATCCGCGCAATCAGCGGCACGATGATCAGGAAATGCGCGAAATAATAGGCGGCGGCGAGCTGCCCGATCCGCACGATCGGCTCGACCGGCGGCTGCCCGCCGCAATAGCCGAGCAGGATGCAATCGGCCACCAGCACCCAGAAGAAGATGCGATTGAGCGGCCGATAGCTGTTCGACCGCACCGGCGACGTGTCCAGCCACGGCAGGAAGAACAGCAGCACGATGGCGGTCAGCATCGCCAGCACGCCCCACAGCTTGGCGGGAATGAACAGGAAATCCACCGTAAACGACTTCAGGATCGCGTAGAACGGCAGCAGATACCATTCGGGTACGATGTGCGTCGGCGTCGACAGCGGGTTGGCTGGAATGTAATTATCGACCTCGCCCAGCGCGTTCGGCAGGAAGCACACAACCCCGGCGAAGATCATCAGATAGACCGCCAGGCCAAAGAAATCCTTGGCAGTGTAGTATGGATGGAATGGCACCGTATCCTGAGGGCTTTTGACATCGACCCCGGTCGGGTTGTTCGACCCCGGAATGTGCAGCGCCCAGACGTGGAGGATGATCGTCCCCAGAATGATGAACGGCAGCAGATAGTGTAGCGAGAAGAATCGGTTGAGCGTCGCGTTATCGGGCGCGAAGCCCCCGAGCAGCCAAGTATGCAGTGCCTCGCCAACCACCGGCACCGCCGAGAACAGATTGGTGATGACGGTCGCACCCCAGAAGCTCATCTGCCCCCAGACCAGCACATAACCCATGAACGCCGTCGCCATCATCAGCAGCAGGATGACAACGCCAAGCATCCACAGCACCTCGCGGGGTGCCTTGTACGAGCCGTAGTAGAGCCCACGGAAGACATGGACATAGACGACGAGGAAGAAGAAGCTCGCGCCGACGGCGTGCATGTAACGGATCATCCAGCCGCTGTTCACGTCGCGCATGATGTGTTCGACGCTATCGAAGGCCAGCGTGGTATTCGGCGCATAATGCATGGCCAGCACGATCCCGGTGATGATCTGGATCATCAGCGCGGCACCCGCCAGAAAGCCGAAGTTGTAGAAGTAATTCAGGTTCTTCGGCGCGGGATAGCCCGCACCGAGCGCGCCATAAACGAAGCGCGGAATCGGCAGCTTGGCGTCCATATATTTGCCGAACGCCGACGTCGGTTCGTAATGTCTGGCCCAGGGGAAGCTCATTGGGTCGCTCCTCAGCCGATGGTCACGGAAGTCGGCGACTTGAACTTATAGTCGGGGACTTCGAGGTTTTTGGGGGCCGGGCCTTTGCGGATGCGCGCGGCGGTGTCGTATTGCGAGCCGTGGCACGGGCAGAAATAACCGCCGAACTCGCCCTTGTTCTCACCTTCCCGCGCACCCAGTGGCACGCAGCCAAGATGGGTGCAGACGCCGAGCGTGATCAGCCATTGCGTATTGCCGGGCTTGGTGCGCTGCGCCAGCGTCTGCGGATCGCGCAGGGATTTGACGTCGACCTTGTTGGCCTCGGCGATTTCTGCGGGAGTCAGTTGCCGGGCGAATACGGGCTTGCCGCGCCAGCTGACGACGATTGCCTGACCAGCCTGAATCGGTGACAGATCGACGTCGATCGACGCGAGTGCCAGCACGTCGGCAGACGGGTTCATCTGATTGACCAGCGGCCAGGCGACGGCGGCGGCACCGGCAGCGGCAAACGCCCCGGTCGCCACATAGATGAAGTCGCGGCGGCGCTCGCCAGTCTCGGTCAGGTCGTCGCCGGTCGTATGGGTATCGATTGCCATCCAAGGCCCCTGAAAGCGTCGTTAGCCGCCGGACGGGTTCCGACGGCGAAAGTTCACGGCGACTTAGCGAAAGGATGGTGCCCAGCGCAACGGGCATTTTGGCGCGGGGCTTTGCGTTGTCGCCACCTGCTCGGTTAGACAAGCCTCATGCACACCCTTACCGACCACCAGCGCGCCGCCGAAATCTGGTTTCAGTCCCTCCGCGACACCATCTGCGCTTCGTTTGAAGCGCTCGAGGATGAACTGGGCGGCCCTGCCCCCGCTGGACGCTTCGAACGGACGGTTTGGAAACGCCCCGATCCGAACAGTGCCGACGGCGGCGGCGGCGTGATGTCGGTGATGAAGGGCCGCGTTTTTGAAAAGGTCGGCGTCAACACCTCGACCGTCCACGGCGAATTCGCGCCGGAGTTCGCCAAATCGATCAATGGTGCCGCCGACGATCCGCGCTTTTTCGCCACCGGAATCAGCCTGGTCGCGCATCCGTGTAACCCGCTCGTCCCCGCTGTCCACCTCAACACGCGTTTCCTGGTCACCACCAAAAGCTGGTTCGGGGGGGGCACCGATCTCAACCCGGCGATTCCCGACGACGCCGAGACCGCTGCCTTCCACGCCGCGCTGCAGGCGACCTGCGACGCCCATGACCCGGCGTATCATGCCAAATACAAGCAATGGGCCGACGATTATTTCTGGGTGCCGCATCGCAATCGCCATCGCGGCGTCGGCGGCATTTTCTACGACCACCTCGACAGCGGCGACTGGGATGCCGATTTCGCCTTCACCCGCGACGTCGGGCAGACCTTCGTCGACGTCTATCCGGCGATGGTTCGCGACACGATGGCGCTGCCCTTCACGCCCGAACAACGGCTGCAGCAGCTCCGCTATCGCGGCCTCTACGCCGAATTCAACCTGGTCTATGATCGAGGGACCACATTCGGCCTCAAGACCGGCGGAAATGTCGATGCCATCCTGATGAGCCTGCCGCCCGAGGCGCGCTGGGATTAGCTCGCCACAGGCCGCAACCGCGCATAGATCGTTGTCGCTGCCGCCGTCGCCCCGAGCCACACGACGATCTCGCCGGTCGAGCCGAACAGCAGGACGGCGAAGTCGCCGACCGCCTTCAGCCCCATGGTCGCAAGAATCGACCCGACCGCAACGCCGGCAATCTGGCAGATCGTCAGCAGCCCCAACGCGACCAGCATGCCGAGCAACAACGCCACAAACAGCCTCGCACCCTGCCCCGCCGTCAGTTGCCAGCTGCGCGCAAGCTGGGACAGCGGCGATCCCCCTTCAATCGCTGCAATCGGAGCGCAGAGGAACAGCCGCGCCCACACGTAGATTCCAGGTAGCAACAGCAGCGAGGCGCCGCCGATGACGGCTGCCGTCACCACGATCACCGTGACGGCATAGGCCGGAAAGCCCTTCAGCGCCGCCGCAAGCGCATCACGCGGCGCGTTCGCGGGCGCAGCGATCAGCCGCGCCACCGCAAGCTGGGCAATCCCCCCTGCGAGCAGCGGCAGCGCGACACGCAGCAGCAGCAACGCTGGCGGATACAGCGCGAAATACATCTCGAACGTCGTCGGCATCGTCTTGGGCGGCTGCGGCGGTGCCGGGCCGAAAATCGCCACGGTCATGTCGACCATCAGCGTGAACGGTGCCGCGATCCAGAACAACGTCCAGAACTGCCCCCGCAACGCGGCGACGGTCCCGGCCCAGATCTCACCGATCCGCAGTGGCCCGGCCACTTCAGGCGCTGTGGGTGACGCCGGCCGTCTGCAGCAGATCGGTCAGTTCGCCCGCCTGATACATCTCCATCATGATGTCCGATCCGCCGACGAATTCGCCCTTCACATACAGTTGCGGCACCGTCGGCCAATCGCTGTATGCCTTGACCCCGGCGCGGATTTCCGGGTCGGCGAGCACATCGACGCTTTCATACTCAACCCCCAGCCGTTCGAGGATCGCCACCGCTTGGCTACTAAACCCGCACTGCGGAAATAGCGGCGTGCCCTTCATGAACAGCACAACGGGGTTGTCGGTCAGCAGCGTGCCGATACGGTCATGGACGGTCATATGTCTCTCCTCAGGCCGCGGCGGTCGAAAGCTGGAGCGCGTGGAGCGCCCCGCCCATGCGCCCGCCGAGCGCATTGTAAACCAGTTGGTGTTGCTTGACGCGCGGCAGGCCGGCGAACTGCGCCGCCGTCACCCGCGCCGCATAATGATCGCCGTCGCCCGCCAGATCGGTGATCTCGACCAACGCGCCCGGCAGCGCGGCGACAATCGCCGCCTCGATATCGGCAGCCGCCATCGCCATCAGGCGACCTCGGCCGCGGCGAGTTGCTTCAGCGCCTCGGTGCCTGCCATTAGCAGCTGGGCGCGGATGTCGCCCTCGCTCACCCCCGGCAGATCGGCGACCAGCTTGGCGATGACATCCTCGTCGCCGGGCTCCTTGAAGTCTTCGCGGACGATGCTCGCGGCATACTCCGCCGCCGCGTCGCCGTTCAGCCCGAGCTTGCCCGCCGCCCACAGCCCGACCAGCTTGTCACGCCGCGCATTGACGCGGAACTGCAGCTCGTCGTCATGAGCAAACTTGGCCTCAAAGGCGCGCTCGCGGTCGTCGAAGGTGGTCATTTGCGCTCCGGTGGCGGGGTGATGCTTCCGCAGATAGAGCGCCACAGCCTCCGGTTCAATCGCCGACCGCGCATGGCCGGGCAACGGCGCGAAAGGTTACTCAAAAGGGGTGTTTTTCTAACCTTCCGGGCGGCGGCGGCGCGGAAGGTTAGGCCCCAGGACGGTTTTTCTAACCTTTCGACCGGTTCCTGCACCGTGATCGACCGATTCGACGTGCGCTAACTAACCGGTATGGTTATACGTGTCAAGCCATTCCTCACCTGTCATTCCGGCGAATGCCGGAACCCATGACCATTGCAGCCCGTAAATTGCGACGCAGCCTTCCCCCCGCCGCCTGTGTTCATAGGTTCCGGCATTCGCCGGAATGACCGACGAAAGCCCCTACCCCGCAACCCGCGCAATCAACCCCATCGCCGCCGCCGGATTCCGCACCTTCGCCCCCGAAATGAAATACACATACGCCTCCCCGCGCGCCGCCCAGCCCTTCGCCCGCTCCGCCCAGCCGTCGAGCGCCGCCGCGTCATAGCCGGTCTCGACCTCGTCGCGGCTGCGCTGCAGACGGGCATAGGAGAAATCGGCGGTGGCCTCATCAATGCACGGATAATCGTCGCTATCGGCAAAGACGATCGCCGCATTGGCGTCCTTCGCCATCGCCACGAACGCCGGATTGGCAAAGCTCGGGTGGCGCGGTTCGAGCGCGTGGCGCAGCGGCAGATCGCCCGCCCGCGCCGGCAGCAGCGCGATGAACGCCGCCATGTCATCGGCATCGAACTGCTTGGTCCCGGCGAACTGCCACAGGATCGGCCCGAGCTTGTCCCCCAGCGCATCGATCCCGCTGGTCACAAAGCGTTGAATCGACTCCCCCGCCTCCCCCAGCACCCGGCGATTGACCGCAAACGCCGGCGCCTTGAGCGCAAACACGAACCCCTCCGGAGCCTCCGACGCCCATTTGGCAAACGTCGCCCGCGACTGAGTGCGGTAGAAAGTGCCATTGACCTCGATGCTGGTCAGATGCTGCGCGGCGTACGCCAGTTCCTTGGCGTGGGGGAGTTTGGGCGGATAGAATGGACCACGCCACGGAGCGAAGGTCCAGCCGCCGACGCCGATGTGGAGGGGGTTGGCGGTCAAACTAAGCCCCCTAAAATTGACACAGTCACTTAGTCCCGAATAGATATTCGTCCATAGGGGTAACAACGGAGCGCGTTGGCCCTTCTTTTTTTCTCTTATCAACCTGCTCTTTGGCTAAATTGTACGTCGAGATCGTCAAAGCGACCTCTTCATCTGAAGCTAAGGATATTTCGTCTTCGGCAATAACATTCGCTACTACAGTCCTAGAGTCGCCAGACAGGTCGATCACCTGAGTCTGCGCCGAAACCCAGTCACCTTGGCAGAAGGCTTGACGGGCGAGACGAACATACAAACCCATTTGCGTAGCTGAAAGAGCTATTTTTCGAAGTTGCAAAATAGGGATTATTGTCGAACCTCGTTCGTCAACGAACCAACAAACCCCTTTAACCCTGACATATACATCGGGAGCCCACTGCACTCGACGGATCGGCTGCAATCCAGAATCTGGATTGCTTTCAAATTTATGCGTTTCCCGAGGTCGGTTTTGACCGAGAGCACACAACGCGGTGATGCAATCCCGTATGCGTCCTGGGGCATTACCGAACGATGTTGCCACATGACTTGGGTCCATTACTCCCCTTAGTGCGGCAGGCAATGCCCGCCACGTCCTGTCGTGAGACAACGTAATGATAAGGTCGTCGAATTGCGCCATTTTCTGGTAGGTCGCAGGCACATCGCCGGGCACGGTGACCGACACAACGGAAAGAGCCAGTGGAGCGTTTGACCGGGCCATTCGGCACCTCTGTTTGGGACCAGCAATGAGAACATATGTCGGACGCGCGGTCATTAGTCTTTAAGATTTTATACCCCTATGTCGTTGAGCGATCATGGCACAGGTAACCCGCCTGTCCATGTTCTTTCCGTCCTCAAACAAGCGTCGCGCCTCGAACCACGGTCCGTCGTATACGTGAGAGATATATGAAAGTCGCTCTGCAGAGAGGTTCGCGTATGACTTAAATACATCTCGAACCACTGTCAGCAACGGTTCTTCTAAATAACAGTTTATAGGCTCTCTTTGCGCTGTCTTAGCGTCAAACTGCAATGCTCTAGTCAATATCGGCGATTTACCAATAGACTTGAATTCCTGATATATGCTCGGAATTACTGGTCCATAATCCCAAGCTTCAAATTCTTGCTTTATTAAAGATTTACCTAATATAACAATACACTCTGCGTGCGAAAAATATAGGAGTTTTTGTAATTTCATCGGGGTAACCGATATTTGCAGATCGTCAGCCCAATCCAAAAAACAGTTTGCAAGCGCCTTCGCGTCGACAGCATCCTGCGTCGATAATAACTCCGTGGCAATGTTTTCAAAGGGCGCGTGGGTAATCATGCCTTAGCTTATCACCCCCCTCTCTCTATATGTTCCTATTATGTTCGCATGGCGTTGCATGGCTGTCAAGCCAATGACGCCTGATATGCGGCGCTTTAATGACGCTCACACCGTAATCGCCATCCCCCGGTAAATCCGCGCCCGGTACCGCGAATCCTCAGCGTCCGGCAGCGGTGCCCCCGCCAGCAGGACTGCCCGCGCAAACCTGCGGACCTCCTCGGCGTGTTCGGCGGCGTTTCGCGGTTCCTCGGAGCGCACCCGGCGGGTCAGGTTGATTTGGTTGACCGGCACGTCGTGGACCAGGCGTTCGTTCTCCACCGCCAGCGTCGCCGTGAACGCGTGCAGCGTCGTCTTAACGAAATTGGCGAGCGCGAAACTGCTGCCCGCGCCCCCCATCGCAACATCGGGCGAAACCAGCACCAGCTGGCAGCCGTCGTACAGCGACGCCTTGCGCGACACGCGGAAGTGGTGGGTGAGGTTGGCCTCGACGACCTGGGCGAAGCCGTCGGCGCCGAGCGGTGCGGCGCCGTCGAACAGCGCGTCGGGCAGCGGCGTGAACGGCGTCGAGACGATCGTCGTCGGGCTGCCCCAGCGGGTCAGCGCGGTGTCCATGGCGGCTTCGATGGCGTCGCCGTCCATGGTCAGCGTCTCGACGATGCCCTCCCCCGCCGCCTCGGCGATGGCCTTGGCTCCGGCATCGCTGGCCGCGATGACGACGACCCGCCCGACGCCGACGCGAGCGAATTCACGCGTGGCTTCGGCGAGGTAGTCGGTCAGATGCTCGCCGATCAGCCAGACGGTCTTGCCCCGCATCTGGTCGAGGCGTTCCTGTTTCGGGCTGCCGAACAATTCGCGTTCGGTCGTCGAGCGTTCGAGGTTGAGGCCACCCGACGGCATGAACGTCTCACCGCTGACGGCGCGGTCGGCGAGGAAGAATACCGTGGCCTGCGCGACCTCGCCCTCGGTCGGCATCTTGCCGAGATGGAGCAGCGCCAGCACGCCGTTTTTGACCTTGGCGGCCTCGCGGGCGATCTGCGCGGCGGGCAGCCATGGCCGGTCGTCGGGCGGGATACGCAGCAGCCAGTCGTCGTCGCGCGCCGTGTCGGTCCAGTCCGGTGACCCAAGGAAATAGCCCGCCAGCCGCAGGCGCCGGATGAGCTTGGCGGCGAGCGGCGGGGTCAGCAGGTAGCGGTCCCAGGTGCAGCTTTCGTCGCCCTCGCGCGCGCAGGCCAGCGCCAGTTCGCGCAGCTCGGGCGGCACGGATTTGTCGTGGCTAAGCTGGACAGAGTCGTTGCGCATCAGCCGCTTGAGCAGGGCGTCGACCGGCTCGCCGCGGCGGATCGCCTTGACGGTGGCGGCATGGACGGCGTTGAGCCGCTTGTTCTCCATGATCAGCCGCCCGCGGCGTTCGTAAAGCCCCGGCTTGCCGCCCAGCCCGCCCAGCCGCCCGCCGTCGACGGGGCCGGGCGCGATGGCGTTGATCTGAATCTCCGGCCCCAGCGCCCGCGCCATGGTTTCGACGATGGCGCGCTGCCCGGATTTGCTGACGGCGTAATCGGTGCGGTTGGGATAGCTGACGGCGAGGAACTTCTCGCCACCGAAATAGCTGGAAACGTTGAGGATATAGCCGCTGCCCTGCTTTTTCATCAGCGGCACGGCCATGTGCATCAGCGCATAATTGCTGATCAGATTCGCGGCCTGGGTGTGCCGCCACTGGTCAACGCCCATGTCGACCGCCATCTCCTCGGCCCCCGAAACCCCGGCGTTGTTGATGAGGTAATCGATGCGGCCGAAGGCGGCGATGGTCGCATCGAAGGCGCGCTGCAGCGACGCCTGGTCGGCGACGTCGATATCGCCGAGCGTTCGAACCCGGCGTTCGACGCCCGAGAAGCCGACGTTTTCCAGCTCCTCGACGATACGCGCCTTGGCGGCATCGAGTTCGCTGTCGCGCCGCGCCACGATCATCACCTTGGCCCCGGCGAGCGCCAGCAGCCGCGCCACCTGCCCGCCGATGCCCGCCGAGCCGCCGGTGATCAGCGCGACCTTGCCCAGATGCAGCCCGGTGATGTTCTCGTTGGTCCCGGCCAGCGCGCGCTTGGCCCCGGTCGCCTCGCCGATGTTTTCGGGGAGGTAGAGGTTGATCGGCTTGATGCGGCGTTCCTTGAGCAGGATGCGCGCCGCCTGGCCCGCCGCGAACATCAGGCTTTCGGGTTCGGCGTTGGTGTAGCGGACGATCTGGTTGCCCCATTCGGCCTGGCGGCGGCGGCCATGCGCCACGTCGACGGCGGATTCGTCGCGCCAGATGCGGGTCAGTTCCTCCAGCGCGGCGCGCAGCATGGCGGCATAGCGGTCGCCCTGCCCGTCGCTGCCGTTGGTCATGAAGACGAAGCGCGGATCATGGAGCAGTTCGGGCTGCTGCTTCCAGTAACGGCTCAGCGTGCGCGCGACGGCGATGCCGCCCTCCAGCTCATCGTCGACGAAGCGTTCGACCTGTGCGTCAGCGGCATCGGCGAGCGACCCCGCGAAGTAGTTGGCCGGGCGGGTGGGCAGGATCAGCGCGCCGGATAGTGCTGATTTCGCAGCCGTAAATTCGGCGAGCGCGGCGTCCATGGCGATGTGATCGTGGCGCGGGAAGTGCGTGAGCGCGATGCGGGGGGCGTCGCCAAGCTTCTCGCGCGCCTCGTCGACGGCATAGTCGCTGTGGAAGCCGAGCAGGACTTCGGCGCCGCAATCGGCCTGCACCTTGGCGAGCGCGAGCGCGTCGTCGACCTGGCTACCGGCGCAGACCAGTACCGCCAGCCCGCCGCCATCGACTGAGCGCATCGTCGGGCGGCTGAGGTAGGTCGAGCGCGATTCCTCGCGCACCGCCATGCCGTGGGTCACTTCGAAATTATGGCCGTTGAAGGCTGCGGATTCGTCGCTGCCGAGGAAGACGCAGGTCGCAGCGATGTCTGCGGGGGTGGGGAAAGTCTTGGCCTTGGCCGCGCCGTCGACGGCACGTTCCAGGCTCATCAGCCCGAAGAAATGCGCCGCCGTCGCACCGGGGGCATCGCCGCGGCGTTCGTCCATGGTGGCGAACACGCTGCGGATGCGCTCGCTGGCAATCGGGCCCGGGAACAGTAGATTGACACGAATGCCCTTGGGGCCGAGCTCCAGCGCCAGTTCCTGCGACAGCGCATTGAGCGCCGCCTTGGGCACCGTATAGGCGGCGCGGGCATAATATTCGGTGCGGCTGAAGATCGTCGAGACGTTGATGATCGCCCCGCCCGGCCCCATCGACGCGGCGGCCGCGCGGACGAAATTCCACGCGACGACCATGATGTTGCGGGCGGCATCGCCGACGGTTTCGCTGTCGCCGCTGTCGAGATCGGCGGCGGTCAGCGGCAGGTTTTCAAGCGGTTGCTTGGGCCCAGCCGAGCCGGCGTTGTTGACCAGCACGTCGATGCGGCCATGGCGGGCAACCGCCTCGGCGATGGCGTCGCGGACCGAATCAGCGTCGGCCCCATCGAGCACGACGGTCGAGGCGCGCGACGGATCGACGCCGCAATCGGCGACGGCGGCATCGCGCGCGGCGTCGGTACGGGCGCGGTCACGGCCCGACAGCACAACGGTTGCCCCTTCGGCCAGATATCGCCGCACGATCTGCTGGCCGAGGTTGCCCGCTGCTCCGGTGACGAGGGCGACTTTGCCGGACAGGCGGCCGGGGGCAGAATTAGCGTGGTTCATGACAGTCCGCCCTCAATCAAATCGTCATTCCGGCGAATGCCGGAACCCATGGACACTGCGGCCTGCCATCGCTCCCGGCGTCATTCTCCCGACGGTCGGTGGCCATGGGTTCCGGCGTTCGCCGGAATGACAGGCGAGCGCGCTCAAGAGTTTCCCTTTGCCGCTGCCCATGCCTCGAACAGCTCATCCTTAGTGCGCAACCCCATCGCCGGCAGCGCGTGGTTGACGATGTAGGTCGCGCCGGAATGCCGGTTGTCCCACATCGCCTGATGCGCTTCGGGCAGGCCGTCCCACGGCACCACGGTCGGCTCGGTCACCGTCAGCGCGCCCGCCGCAACCATGTCGTTCATCCGCGTCACCTCATAGGCGTTGCACAGATGGGTGCCGCGAATTTCAGCGGTCGGCATGATGATCCGCCGCTGCCGCGTCCACACCTGCGGCGCGTAGAAATTATAGCGCTGCCCGGCCATGTCCTCGGCGTAGACCACCCGCCCGGTGAACGGCTTGACCAGCGCCGTCGTCACCCCGAGCGTATCCTGCCCGGCGCGTTCGAGCACCACGTCGGGCGCACCGCGCGGATTATCGGGTGATCGCAGCAGCTTGCCGACGGCGGTGCCAAAGGGCTTGAGCGTCCGGTCCTGAAAATCCCGCACCGCCGCGCGGAATGCCTCGATATCGGCGCGAGCGACCGGCAGGCGCGGCATGGTCAGCGGCCAATCGAAATTACCGCCCTCGCGCCGCTTGATATCCTCCAGCGCGACGACCCCGGCGACGGCGTCCTCGAAACCCAAGGACTGGATGAATTCGCGCTGGCCGCCGGTGGTGGTAACCACGACGGTGCGCGCCCCGATGGCGCGCGCCGCCTCGATCATTTCCAGCCCCGTCGGATCGGCGAGCGCAGTCGAATTGGGGCCGTAGAAGATCAGCACCGCCTCGCCGCCGCGCACCCTGGCGCGGCGCAGCATCTCCTCGGGTGAGGCGCCGCCGGGCTTGCCCATGAAGCTCAGGTGATAGCCCGACGACGCGCCGTAGAACGCCAGCTTGCCGCCCTCGGCGAGCAGCTGGAACGAGCGCGGAAACGCGGTTTCCCCGGCGTGGCTGACGGCGTAGTCCGCCAGCCCGCCGCCGTTCTGCCGCCGGTATTCGTCGAGCAACGGCTGCCCCGCCGCCTCCCATGCCGCCCAATCGGCGGCGGTGCCGTCGGGGACCGGGGTGAACAGCGATTTGAAGCGCGCGTCGGTGCGGTCGAGCGCGCCGACCGCGCCCTGCGTGGCGATAAACGCCGCGCGTTCGGGCGACGACACCAGCCCGGTGACGTTGAGCCCGGTCGCCTTGGCGGTCTTCAGCGCGTCGAGGCCGGTGCCGGTCGCCGAACCCTCGACAAAGATGGTGCGCCCTGCCTCGATCTCCAGTGTGGTAAACAGGCAGCGGACGATGGTGCCGAGGTTGAGGATGTAGCTGCCCGCCTGTTCGAGCGTCAGATCGCCGGGGACCGGGTGGAGCTGCGGCGCCTGGACGGTCAGGAACTGCGCGTGGCTGCCGGTCTTGGTCTCGTAACCCTGGATGGCGAAATCGGCGAACATCGGGTCGCGGCCTGCTTGCGGCGACAACAGATCGGACGTGCCCGAATAGACCGCGACGATGTCGCCGACCTTCAGCCGCCCTTCGGCGCGCGCCTCACTGCCGAGCGCCGCGATCAGCGCCAGACCGCCCGACCCGGTGATCTGCACATCCTCCTCATGGCTGTCGAACGGCGAGACAGGAATGCCGGTAAGTGCCCAGATATCGTTGAAATTAACCTCTGACGTGAGGAGATAAACGAGGGCTTCATTGGCTTCGGGCACAGGTACCGGCACGATCAGTTCGCGCTCGTTGGTCGCCGGCGGGCCGAAGCGCGGCGCGCCGGTATCGGCGTCACGGGCGATGCCAAAGGCGTATTGATGGCCAGGGATCGCGTCAATGCCGGGGTAATAGGGCGCACCAAGGGGCAGCAGGTCACCGGCCGCCTCCAGCACGCTCCCGCGCGTTTCGTGTTCGCTGTCGATGTAAACACCGTCGCGCCGCACCGGCAGCGGCTGGCTGGTCTTGTCGAGAAACTGGCGGATGCCGGTCTTGCCGCCGTGCGGGTCGACAACGGCTTCGGCGAACAACTCGCCCTCGCGCTTGAGACCCGCATCGAGCCCCTGCTCCCAACCTGTTCGTATTGCTTCGATGGCGCGCGCACCCGCGTGGCCGCGCCCGGCCCAGTCGAGTTGCCGCAGGATGCGCTGGACAAAGTCATCGGCCAGCGCGGCGTCGAGATCGACATGGCCAGGATGTTGCCACGCCGCCTTTGATGCCTTGGTGCGTTCCGCCCACGCCTTGCCGAGTTTGCTATGGTCGCCGTGGCGGACAAATTCGCGCACCTCGGCATGGGCGAGCGCCAGCGCGTCGTTCGCCGCATCGGCGAGACCGTCGACCAGACCGATCTTGCATGCTGCATCGCCGTCGATGCTGCGACCACCGAGAATGAGGTCAAGCGCATCGGTGAGCCCGGTCGGCCCTCGCCGGTCGGCGAGCAGGCGCGGCAGTCGCTGGGTGCCGCCATAACCCGGAAGCAGGCGCAGGCGGATTTCCGGCTGGCCGAAACGCGCACCCGGTTCGGCCACGCGCATATGGCAGGCCAGCGCAAACTCCATGCCGCCGCCGAGCGCGACGCCGTTGATCGCCGCGATGCACGGCTTGTTCATGCGTTCGATCTTGTTGAACGCCAGCTGGGCGTTGTTGGGGAGGACGCGCGCCTCCTCGACGGTGTGGATTTCGTCGAGGAACTGCCGGATGTCGGCCCCGGCGACAAACGACGCGGTGCCATCGCCGGTGAACACCACCGCGACCACATCGTCGCGCCGGGCGAGGCCATCGACGACGATCGCCAGTTCGTCGATGGCGCGTTCGTTGAGCGCGTTGACCGGCGGGTTGCTGACGAACACCGTGGCGACGCGCTGGCCCGGCTCGACATCGTTGTACTGGACGCGGAAATAGCGGTAGCGATCGAACACCTGCTGGTCGTCGCTCATCCGCTGGCGGCGCTGCCAGTCGGCGATGACGCGGCGCAGTTCGTCGAGGCTTTCGGGGTTGCGCAGCGTCGAGGCGTCGCCGACGTCACCGCCCTCGACCAGCGCGCGGACCATGCGGCGCATATATTTGCCGCTGCGGGTTTCCGGGAAGGCGCTTACGGGCAAGAAATCGCCGGGCACTGCGGTCGCGCCCTTCTCGCTGCGGACCAGATCGGACAGGCGGCGGAAATCGTCGCGGGTCAGGGTGCGGCCGGGGGCGGCGGTGATAAAGGCGAGCGGCGTCAGTCCCTTGTCACGGTGTGGCGCGCCAACAACGAGGACATTGCCGACGGGTGAATCGGGATCGAGCGCCTTGTCGCGCAGGATCGCCGCCTCGATCTCGGCGGTGCCCATGCGGTGGCCGGAGACGTTGATGACATCGTCGGAGCGACCCATCAGGGTGAAGCCTTCGTCGGCATCGCGAACGGCGAAATCGCCCTGGGTATAGGCCCACACACCCTGCCAGCGTTTCCAATAGCCGTCGGCCCAGCGGGCCGCGTCGCCCTTCCAACCGGGTGCGACGCCGCCGTTTTCTACCCGGAAGTTGTCGGCGTCGCCCCACACGGTGCGGGCGAGATAGGGATAGGGCGCGGCGATGACGATCTCGCCCTTCTCGCCGGGCTCGGCGGGGCGAAAGGCGGTGCCTTCGCCGATGCGGGGGAACAGCCCGACAACGCCGTCATTCCCGCGAATGCGGGAACCCAGCACCTGCGGGTAGTTCGGGAGATGGGTTCCCGCTTTCGCGGGAATGACGGAAGCATCGGTATCTTCAACCCAGACGTCGCCGACGACCCAGGGTAGCGGGAACGTTCGCGCGTCGGGCTTCAGTGCGAAGTCGGCGTTACCGTCGAAATGCGTCCAGGCGATGCCGCCGTGCTCGGTCGCCCAGTAGGAGTTGATGTAGCGCGGCGTCAGATGCGCCATGCCATAGGCTTGCACATCGGGCGACACCGGTTCGGCGCAAAAGGTCGCCGTACGCAGCTTCGACAGGTCGTGCGTGTCGATGGCGGCGGCGTTGAGCGGATCCTGCATGATCGCCTTCAGGAACGTCGCCCCCGCCTTGAAGATTGTGACCCCGTGCCGTTCGATGCTGGCGGCGAAGCGGGCGGCATGTGGGAAGACTGGCGAGCCTTCGGTGATGACCGTGGTGACGCGCGAGGCGAGAGCTGCAGCGATCATATAGCTTTGGCCGGTGATCCAGCCGGGATCGGCGATGACGTAAAGCACGTCGCCCGGGACCGCGCCGAATGCGACGGACATGGTCTCGACGATGCCGGCCAGCCAGCCGCCATGGACATGGACGACGCCCTTGGGCTTGCCGGTCGAACCGCTGGTGTAGATGAAAAACAGCGGAAAATCGGCGTCGACGGGGACGCATGGGCAGCTGGCCCAGACGGCGCGGACGAAGTCATTGTCGGGGAGGGCGAGCAGGTCGGCCTCGGTCGTCACGGCGAACCCGGTGGCGCGGGCGGCCTCCAGCATCCTGGCCAGCGCCGCGCCGGTCAGATCGTGCGCCCAACGGTCGCGTTCGTCGCGCCAGACGATGTCGGGCAGGCCGACGTGGCGGACGACGACGACGGCATCGACACGCGAGGGTGTGGTGACCAGCGCTTCGGCGACGGCGATGCGGATGCGCGCGGCGGCGGCGCTGTCGACGGCGTTCGACTTGGTGAGTTCGGCGAGCGCGCGGCCGACGCCGCGCATGACATCGCCGCGCTCGACGGTGATTTCGCCGGTCAGGGTGGTTTCGATAGCGGCGATGATGGTGTCGGCGACGCCGGGGGCAAGATCGAGGTCAGTCGCGCGGAGGCGGGCGGCGGCGAGGGCGGTGGCGACAGCAGCCGGGACGTAGTTATCGAGCGCGGGGTCGGTATAGGCAGTCTTGAACGCCGCGACTTGGGCGTTGCGATAGCCGCCGTCGGCGGTGATGACGACGCGCGCGCCTGCATCATGGATACGGTCGCTAAGCGTCTTGTCGGAAAAACCGCCGAAGACGGGCGTGTAAATGATGCCCTGGCGTTTGGCCGCTTCGGTCCAGTAAATCTGTTCGACGATGTTGGGCATGTTGATGGCGATGCGGTCGCCGGTCTTGAGGCCCAGGGATCGCAGCGCCAACGCGCATTTGGCGGTTTCGAGAAGCAGTTGCTTCCGGCTGATGGTCTCCTCATCGACCGGCGCGCCCTTGCCGCCTCCCGCCGCCATGTCCCAGCGGTCGCCTTCGAAGATCAGCGCGGCTTCGTTGCCGTGGCCAGCGAGGACGTGACGGTCGACTTCGTTGAAGCAGGCATTGGTGCGGCTACCGCTGAACCAGCGGAAGTGGGGCGGGTCGCTGGCATCGAAGGCCAGGTCCCAGGGGGTGAAGTCGTTAGCTATGCCGGGAGTGGCTACAGCTCCGGTGTCGGCGGCCCAGCCCGACCAGCGCGCGTTGATCGCAGGTTGCGTCAACCATGCACCCGCATCAGCGACAAACCAGTGCAGGTTTCGCGCGGCGATGGCGCCGTGGAACGCACCGGGGTCGGTCAAGGCTGCGTCACGCATCGCGGCCCATGCGGCGCGATCGGGGATTGCCGCAATCATCCTGCCACCCGTGTCGCGCGCGTCCGACATATTGTCCCTTCACGGCAAGCGGTCCTTCACCGCCAGCCATGGACGTTATTGCAACATTGCTGCGCTTACAAGCCCGGTATCGGACACAAAATGCCGCAACCGAGTGACAGACAAAGAAAAACGCGCCACCCGAAGGTAGCGCGTCTTTCGTTCAAGCCTTGCGGCGTTGGTGTCAGGCGGCGATCGAAGCCGAGCGGCTGCGACGGCGAACCTGAAGGCCAACCATGCCGAAACCGGCAAGCATCAGGCCCCAAGCTTCCGGCTCAGGAAGAACCGTGATCAGCGGAGCCGGATCAGTCGAGAAGCTGCCGGTCGACGTAGCGCGGAAGCTGCGAAGCGCCTTGCCGTTGACGAAGTTCAGACCCTTGTCGACGTTCGACACCCGCGAGACAATCGCGCTGAGCGATAGCGCAAGGTCGCGGTTGGTCGTCGGTGCAAAGCTCAGGAAATCCGAAGTGTAGGTGATCACACCGGCCGGGGTCGACGTCGTCGAGGCCGAGCCACCGCCGGACGAGCCGCCCGCTGCACCAGCGATCGTCATGTTGGTGAATGAGCCGCTCAGCAGGTTGTGATAGGTGACGTGGTTAATCGTGATTCCAGCAACCGAGATGAACGAGAAGCTACCCGACAACTTCTGCTCAAAATCGAAACCAGCGAAGCTCAGTGCTGGCGAAGCGGTCGTCGTAGCCAAGAAAGTGAAGTTTGCGGCGCAATTGGTGCAATAGGGCGCCAGCGGAGCCTGAAGGAACGAGAAGGTCGTAGCGACCGTTCCCGGCGTCGTCAGACCGGGGCGAACATTAGCAGCCGACGTCGTGGTGTATAGCGAACCACCGGTGCCATTGCTGGTGTACGTAGCGTTGCTGCCGCCCGTGCCGTTATTCTTGAAGACGATCGGCGTGGCGCTGAACGAAGCGAACGTCGTGATCACAGCTGCCGAAGGCGACGCTGCCAGAAGACCGGCGGCAAGTGCCACTGCGCTGACGAGACCCTTAATCATGCTCATTACCCCTTGCTCCAAACCAGTCGATCGCGTCGTTGCGACCTAAGAACCTATGTCAACCGATGGATAATCCAGCGGCTTCGCTTGTTGCAATGCAAAACACGTGCCAACCGGGATACTTCGACTAACTCTCTGAATCCAATGACGACGCTCTTTCGACCATATTCGCAGGTGTAAAAGATTCCGACACTTTTCGTTCTCTGCGCCTTGAGAGGGCCGGTTTCAGTCGAAGGGCTGGCCCTTCGACCAGATGCCAGGACAAGGCGGCAAACGGCAGCATCAGAGCGAACCCCAAAGCGATGTTGGCAGCCGGCGATACGGCTCCCAAAGCCAATGCCGCCTGTTGTGCCGGAAAGGCGTAGATGTAGATGCCATAGCTGTAATCGGGCAGCGCCGCGCTCAGCCGTTTCACGGACACCGGAGCGCGGAACGCGATGACGAGAAAGGCATAGCCAAAGGCCGTCTGAATTGCCGCTGTCTTGATCGTCCATTCGGTCGGCAAAGCGAGTGCCGCGGCAGCGGCAAGCAGCGCGATCGGGCCCGACAACCGGAGGCGGTCGCGCCATAGATACGCGATCACGCCAAGGAAGAAGGATAGCGCGAGGCGGCGCGGATTGGTCAGTGCCGGAATCTGGTCGATCGGCACGGCCAGATGAGCGATCACGAACACTGCGTACAAGGCCGTTGCGCGCCAACGGGGCAGGAGCAGCGTCGCTGCCCCTGCCAACGCAAGGACGACGTAGCAGCGCACCTCTAGCGGAATCGTCCAGAGCGAGCCGTTGACTACCTGCGCGAAGGGATGGGCTTCGAAAAGGCCCGGCAACCGATATTCGCCGCCAATCAGCAAGGCGTTGCGAACCAGAAATTTGTGCGTCAGCGGATCAGCCACGAATTGAGCAAGCGATAGGGTGCCAAACGCCGCCCAGAGAGTCAGCGGCACGACAAGCAACATGACCCAAAGACCGGGCAACAACCGCAGCGCCCGTGCCAGCCCAAATTGCACCGCGCCGCGCTTGACGAGGCTGCCGGTAACCAGAAAGCCGCTGAGGGTGAAGAACAGGAACACCGCCAGCCGGCTGACCGGGAAGGACAGAATCGCAACCGATGGATCGAGGCCAGCCCGCGCCTGGGTCAGATCCCACCCATGCGAAAACATCACCGTCGAGGCGAGCAGCCAGCGCAGCAGGGTAAAGCAATTGCCGTTGGCGCGCAGTTCTTCGGGACGGACAGGCGATCCGCGTAACCAAGCCACCGGCGAGCGCCTAAAACGCGTTTTTGGGTAAGGCAACCGCAGCGACGGTGCGCAGCAAGATGTAGAAATCGAAGCCGATCGACCAGTTTTCGATATAGTAAAGATCGTGTTCGAAGCGCTTGACGAGCTTGTCCTCGGTATCCGTCTCGCCGCGCCAGCCGCAGACCTGGGCCCAGCCGCTCATGCCGGGCTTGACCTTGTGGCGCGCCGCATAGGACGCGACGACTTCGGAGAACAATCGGCCCCCGGCGCGCGTTGAAGCGGCATGCGGCCGCGGACCGATCAGCGACATGTCGCCGGCCATGACGTTGAACAACTGCGGCAGTTCATCGATGCTGGTCGCCCGCAGGATGCGCCCAACGCGGGTAATGCGCGGATCGCTCCGGCTGGCCTGCTGTATTGCGTCGATCTGCCCGGCATTGTGATGCATCGAGCGGAATTTGAAGACGCGGAAAAGTTTGTTGTTGAACCCCTCACGCGGCTGGCGGAAGAAAATCGGTCCGGGCGAATCGAGTTTGATGGCCAGAGCGACGATGGCCAGCAGAGGCGAAATTAGCACAAGTATGAGCCCGCCGAGCAGCCGGTCCTCAATCGCCTTGATCACCGCGTCGGCGCCCGAGATAGGCCGTTCGAACAGCGTCATTACCGGCATCTCGCCCAGCAGGACGACCGGGCGCCGGGCAAAGGCGAAGCTGGCGAGGTCGGGAGCCAGGCGAATCTTGACCGGGGTCAATGCCAGACGGCTGACCACCTCCTGCAGGCGGGCCTCTGCCGACCAGGGCAATGCGACGATCACCTGATCGACCCGACCGTCGCGAATCAGCGACATCAGCGCCGAAAGATTGCCGAGTACCGGCACGTTGCTGGCCGACGCCGGGACACGACCATCACGCCGGTCATCAAAAAAACCAATGATCGTAATCGTCAACTTGTCATGGGTCTGAATATAGTTAGCCAGCCGCTGCCCCTGCGGCCCGGCGCCGAAGATCGCGATACGCTGATTGAAGGTGCCCCGGGTCTTCAACCGCCTGACCCAGAACGTTCCCGCCAGCCTGGCCAGCAGCAGCGCGATACCGCCGCCGGCGAACCATCCCAACGACCAGCCACGCGAAACCGCGTCAGATGAACGCAGGACGAAGCCCAGCGTTATCATGAAAAGCGCCGCCATCACCCAGGCGGTCGCCACGCGCTGCCAGCCTACCCGCAGCGAAAATTGCGCATCGATATCGTAACAGCCGATGGTTTCTGCGAGAACGGCGAAGGCAATCGCCGCCACCATCACGACACGCTGGTAAACCACCATGCCGCCGGGATGGACGGTATCGGCAAAAACGGCGATCGTGACGATACCGCTCAAGGCGACAACCAGAAACTCGAACAGTCTGACCGCAAATATCGCCAAGTCGAGCGGCACGCCGCGCTTGTGTGGATCGACGCCAACGGTATCGTCAATATTCAACCGCATGTCGTTCACGACGAGCATTCCATAATGGATGCATGTCCGAAACGAACGGCGGTTGATGACAGTAGCGGGCGGCCAAGCGTCTGGTATACGGTCGGTGTGAAATGATTTAGGGTCTGTGAATGGAAACGCCGTACGACTGGATTACCGTCAGCCTGTTCGCCGGGCTGGTCGTTCTTTTCCTGCAACGTTCGCAGGGAGAGGCCCGTGATCAACTTTGGCATTACATGGTCGCAGCGGGCGGCATTGCCGGGACCGATATCATCGGCAACGAGGCTCTGAAAGCTGGCGAAACGCTGTATCATGTCGGCGCGATTGCGCTCGGCATCGCGACACTTGGGTTTATCTGGTTCATCCTGCGGCCGTTCGGCGGCGAACCCAGCTGAGCGGTCAATCATAACAATCTCTGCGCCGCGCCGGCTAAGCGTGCACGGAGGCGGCAAGCGGCCTCCCGACCAACGCAGCCCGGTCGACAGGCCTCATCGATGCGACCATCTGGACGGCAAAGTCGCGAAGCCCGGCGAAAACTTGCGGCGTGCCCTCGGCGACGGTCGAAATGCGTACGAGCACACCGTCGGGCACAAGTCCGTGGAGCTGCTGGTTCAACCGAACCCAGCGCTGTGCGCGGCCATCGGTTGGCAAATCGTCACCGATCCGGGTCCAGTACGCAATCGGTTCAACCCGTTGTTCCGACGTCGCCACAAGTTCGCGCAGCGGGAGGATGCCTTTCCCCAACGGCACATCGGCAACGCTACTGTCCGAAATTGAAAACCCAACCGCAGCATAGCAAGTTTCGGGGCGATGCAATTGCAACAGATCGCTCTGCTGACTGCCATAGGCGATGACGAGCATCACTGGCTCGCGCGTCGGCGATTCATACAGTCGGCTGATCGTCTGGCTATAGAGCCGATCGGCAAGGCTGCCAGGAGTCTTGGGCAGCACGAACGCGCTCGATGGCACGTGCGTCCAATCCCCGATCTTCTCGGGCACAATGTCCTCCAACCGGCGGTCACCGAGCAGGATCAGTCGTTCGCGCGGGGTCAGTGCCGCTGCAGCGCCCGCCGCAGTCAACATCGCGCCACCGATCAGCAGATCACGCCGGTTCATTCCCACCCCCGGCTATTGCTCGCCAACCGGTCACGAAGCGGCTTCAACAGCGAATCGATCAGGAATATCAACAGCAACGCCGACGTGAACGTGACCATGCCGGCGAATTTATGCAGATAACCCTGCGCCGCCGCATCACCGAAATGGTAGGTGATCAGCACCAAGGCAGCAATGCGGACGGCGTTGGCGGCAACGGCGATCGGCAGCACCAATGCCAGCAGCAGCGCGGAATAGCGCCAGTTAGAATTGCGCATGATGTAAACGTAAAACAATCCGATCGCCGACAAGCTGACGAGAGAGTTCAGCCCGGCGCACGCATCTTCGACCAGCAACTGATAGGTCGCGACGTAGATGGTCACACCAATCCGGGCGATGGGATAACCCGCCATCGCCAGCACCGAAACCACCGCCTGCGACACAAACAATTTCAAGGGTTGCGTGATCGTGTCGAGCACCCAGCCCGGAATGGGGACGACAAACCCAAGATAGAAAATCGGGAACCACATCAGCCGAAGAACCCGTGACCCGGCATAAGCATAGGCGGCGGCAACCAGCATAAAGCCCATCGACAGCACTTCGATACTGAGAAAATCGAATGCGCGTCCAAATACATAAGCCGGCAGAGCCAGCGCAAACATCGCGATCAGCGGACCAGCATGGCCCGGCGTCATGATCCGCCGTATTTCTGGCAGCCGACGCCCGATCAGCCAAAATCCTGTGGCCAAGACCAGCGGACCGTGGACGCCGGCCTCTGTCGACCAGGGCCCGGTCGCAAGTCTGTACAAAGTCGGCAAACCGATTGCCGCGATCCCAAGAACGACCGGCCAATGCCGAGCGGCCAGACCCTGCCAGTCCGGAACGGGCGGTGACGCAACAACCGTCGCCACGATTAAAACTCGTTCAGAACTGAACCGATGACGGTCGCGCGTGCCGCCGCCAGCTGCCCGGCCAGCGTCGCGACATCGCGGAAATGCGTGTGATCACGCCGCGCGACGATCAACGCGTAGCCGACGGCAGCGGCAACGCTCAACGAATCCGCGCTGGTATTGCCAGGCGACGTATCGAACAAGGCGATGTCGAATTCGCGCAATAGAATGTTGAGCCCGTCGCGGAACCGCGAACTTGAAAGCAGTTCTTGCGGTCGGCCAACCGGCGGCCCCGCCGTAATGATCGACAAGCTGGGCAGAACATTGGCGTTCACGACGCGCTCGGGCCGGGGCACCTCCAACGTCAGATACGACGTTAGACCCGTCGCATGCGCATCGATTCCAAAAAACTGGTCGATCCGCGGCGAACGTAGGTTGGCATCGACAAGCAATGTCTTGATACCGACCTGCGACAGCGCAACCGCAAGATTTGCGGTCACCGAGCTGCACCCTGCCCCATCTACCGGAGCCGTAACCGCCAGGGCCCG
This sequence comes from Sphingomonadales bacterium, assembly GCA_038211945.1. GTDB lineage: Bacteria > Pseudomonadota > Alphaproteobacteria > Sphingomonadales > Sphingomonadaceae > Sandarakinorhabdus. The sequence continues at coordinate 49,417 of JBBQVA010000001.1, read as the reverse complement.
ACGCCCTGGCTTGATATGTTGGGCGATAATCTGAGTTCGCAGCAAACGGATCGCCTCGGCGCGCAAGCCACTGGGGTCAGAAATGACGATGAGTTCGTCCGACATCCGGCCTGTCGGACCGCTGTGAAGCGCTAGGCTGTTGATCAGTTGCTCGCGCGCTCGATCGAGATCGTCAGGCGATATAAAACCAAGGTCGAGCGCCGCCTGGTCTATATCGACCCCGTTCTCGCGCGCGAAATCCGTGGCCCGCTGCGCCTGGTCATCGGTCAGATAACCCAACCGCCGTAGCGTATCGCGAATCGGCGCATCAAACTGCGGGTGCCCGTCATCGACGATGCCCGTCAGCGCCGCTTGGCCGGCGTCAATTACATCGGTCATTGCGCCGGCTGCCATTGCGGAGCGGAGCTGCGGTTACTGCGGCTCAGCAAGTTGCGGATACGTTCGCGGAAACGCGACCGGCGGGCGGCAGCGATCACCGCCAATACCGGGACCTTGGAGGCGTTGGCAAGATCCTCGGCACCCCGAACGCGGCGTGCAAGAAGTTCGGTCGTCAACGCCAATGCCAGACCAAGCCCCAACCCGAACACCACCGAGAGGGCACCGATCAGCGGAATTTTCGGCCATGACGACTTTTTGTCACTGATGGCATCGCCCAGTATGACCAGACCGGCTTCTGAAACATCCGCCTCCAGTTTGAGATCGGCGGTGCGTGCCGCCGCTTTTTGATATTGGTCGCGGCGCAACTCGACGTCGCGCTGGAACTGCGCATCCTGATCGAGCAGCGGCTTCATGCTCAAAACCTTGGCCTTTTGCGCTGCATAATCGGATTCGATCGAGGCGATCGAACGTTTGGTCGAGCCCGATACCAGTGCCCCTGCCGTTCGGGCCGCTGCGGATTCGCGGCTCAACTGGGTGGCCAGCAGCGCCTTTCGCGCCATCAGCGCTTTGTATTGCGGGTTCGACGGCCCAAGCTTTTCGCTGGCCTGCGTCAGCTGATCGTCAAGCGTCGCCACCTGCATCTTGAGCTGATCGACGATACCACCGTTCGCCGCTGCGGTCTGCGATGCCTGCAGATCGCGGGCGCCGATTCCGGACCGCGCCTGCAGCAGCGCGCTTTGTAATGCCTGCAACTTGGCGGTTTCCGCGTCACCTCCGGCCGCAGCGGCAACGATGCCATTGTCGGCCTCGAACTTCGATTTGGCGGCTTCCGCGATCGCCAGCGTCTTTTGCGCCTTGTCGGCTTGTTCGCGGTACCATTCCGCAGTGCGGCCGGCGCTGTCGGTCTTCAAGCGGAGACTGGAATCGATGAACGCATCGCGCAATGCATTGACGATCGCCTTGGCGGCTTCGGGCGTCGGCCCCTGGTAATTGATCTCCAGAATGTTCGAACCTTCGACCAAAGACACCGACGTCTGGTCGATGATACGCTGCGCCGCCCATCGCCTCAGATCGACGCTGCCGTCGCTATCCGCTTGATATTGGGCAACAACTGCCGGGTTGTTCGCCCAGCCGAGCTTATCGACGACTTCACCGGCGACCCGGTAATCCTGAATCAGCTGTGACTGGGTGGCGACATAGCCGCGCATCGCCTGGTTCGCGATCACCTGGCCGGTCACGGGGTCGGGCTTGATCGTGTCGAGAATGATGCGCGCATGCGCCGGATAACGCGGCGCCAGCAAGAGGGCGACACCCATCGCGACAAAGACGCAGGTCACCAGCGACACCAGGATGATCCAGCGTCGGGCGATCAGGATTCGCACGAATTGCAGCAAACTCATCGAACAAAAGCCTCGCTTCGTTTCGTCACTGTTGACGGCTCAGAACAAGCGTTCCTTGACCACCAGAACGTCATTCTTGCCGACCGGTTCGTCGAGCCCGGCATCGCCATCCTTGCCACCCGGATGGATTAACTGAACCTTTCGATCCGAGCCTGTCGCCGTCACACCGCCAGCGATAGCCAGCGCCTGCCGGACCGTCAGGCCGGCAATCACGGGGAAGGTGCCCGGACGGTTGATCTGCCCGTAGATATAAAAATTGTCTGCATCGGGCACAAAGATGGTGTCGCCCGGCGCGATCAGCGGATCGCGGTCACCGCCCCGCGACAAACCGTCGGTTTCGAGCCGTTGCTCGCGCCCATCGGGGTGACGCAGGAAGACGTAATTTGCGCCGTTGTCGCGCGTCCAGCCGGCCTTGAGCAGCAATTCGAGCGCATGATAGTCACGATCGAGCGGGAAGACACCAGGTTGCGCGACGCGACCCGCGACATTGGCGCGGCGACTGACATATGCAGCCACCTCGACGTTGACGATCGGAGACTTGAAGAACCCGGCAGACGCGAGCTTCTTTGCGATCGTATCGGCCAGTAAGATATTATTCTCACCGGCAACATGGATCGTACCGATCAGCGGCATGACAATGGTGCCGTCGCTCTTGATTCGCGTCGTCACTCCGGCGTCCTGCTGGCCGTAAACAACCACTTGAATGGTGTCGTCAGGGCCAAGAATATAACCGTTTGCCGCAGGCGCGGACAATGCGGGCAGCGATGCCAGCATCGACAGCGCAGCCAAAGTTGAAAGGACCGCCTTCGCCACCATTACCGTCTCCCGAACATGAGCCTGAGCGACAGCGTCGCCGAAGTGCCCTTATAGTTATAGATGTCAGGATTGGAATTGCGCTGCTGGTGCGCGAGTTCGAAATCCAACGAATAAAGTTGCACAGGAGCATAAGTAACGTGCGCGTAGATACGCTTGAGCTCGTCACTGATGCGCGCCTGAGGCTCGAGGACGGACGGGAACGATCCACGATAGTCGCGCCGATTGATCGTTCCGCCCAACCCGACGTTGATCGACGGCCCAATCTCATAACCTAAATCAACACCATAAGTCTGCGCGACGGTAAACAGCGCACCGACATTGGCACTCGACGTGATGTTGCGTGATGCAACGAATTGCGCATTGATCCGGGCGCTTGGCGTGTAGCTGATCGTCGCATCATAGCCACCACCTGAATAGCCCGGACGGCTCATCACGAACGGCAGCGGCGGCATGCCGATGAACTGAACGACGGCGCCCGGCTTCGGCTTGACCTTGAGATACGACACGCCGAGCTGCAAACTGAAACGCGTCCCGAGATTGCGCTGATAGCCGACACGCCCCGAATAAATGTCGACTCCATCAGTCGCACGGATAATCGCGTTATTTCCATCAAGTGTTGGTACGGTGCGCCGGGGGTAGCGCGATGCCGTGACATCGCCGCTCAGACTGAACCGTCCCAGACCCGGTGAGCCGTAACTGACCGACGGGCCAAACACCGTCGAGCGCGAATCAAATGCCTGCCGCAACGGATTGAGATTGTTGATCTGCGTCCGGTTTACATGCCCGCCAAAACCAAGGCCGACCGGCGCCTGACAGTTGGCGTCAGCACCATAAACCTGCGTTTCCTGCACGTTGTCCTGAACCACCGCGACCTCGGACAGCAGGTTCTGCCGCCGCCGGAACTCTCCGGCGAGCGACCCGGTGCAGCTTGCCCCGAGCCGCCAGTTCAAACCGCCGCCGATCAGGTATCGGTTGCGGTTGAGAATGGTGTTACGCCCGTAGAAATCTCGGCCGACCAAGCCGCCAAGATAAAACTGCTGACGCCCGAACGGCATGCCAATGGCCGCAGAGGCGGACGGGGAGAAGCGGAAATCCGCACGCTTTTCGCCCGTGGGCGGGGCTTGGCCGTCGCCAATATGCAATATGTTATCGTCGTAGAAGACGTTGCCGGTCGCTTCGAGCCGCCAACCCCGCCCGTTGACAGGGCTGATCGACGTTATGCCCGACGGGCTAACCGGCTCGTCGTCGCCGCTGCTTCGGATTGCCGCGCTTGCCCCCGAAGGCGCCAACACGACAGTGACCGTTAACGCAGCTGCTGCCAGAGCTGTCCACCGCGCCGCCACCCTTGATCGCAAAACCCGAACCCCTTCGCAGAAATGTTGCCTGTTGCTACACAGTTGGCTGGCGAACGGCAACCGCGTGAAGGTTAATCAGCGCGCTTTCGACCGGGTAGCGAATAATTTTGATGCCACCTATTCATTGGTTGGTATATGCCGGTTATCGCTGATTTATAGCTGGACCTATTTTTAATGATTTGGAAACGCTGGGCGCGCGCGCACAACGATGAAGTGGCCCCGGTCGACACGGTGGAGCAGGTGGCGGATCAGCCGGTGCCCATTGTTGCAGCCCGACCGAAATTTCTCGATGCGCTGTGGAGCGCTGCGGAACCCAAGGTCAGTAGCGATCGGATGCCGCGCTTTGCCGCTTCGGCCGCCGACGAGGTGGAAGGCCGCGAGACTGCCGAAGGCCGCCGGCGCCTCGCGCTGCGCGACGCTCTTGGTGCCTCGCAACCGGTTATCAGTCGTGAAGGCTTTGCGGGTCGTCATGATGCATTGGCACAGCTGATCAACGCCATCGAACAACAACGAGTCCATGTTGTTGTCTATGGCGAGCGGGGGATCGGCAAGACCAGTCTCGCCCATGTGTTTGCAGAAACGGCTCGCGAAGCACGGTATCTCGTTCTGTATGGAAGTTGCGGAACCGAAGCTCGCTTCGATGAAATGTTTCGCACTTTTGCGAGCCGCATCCCGGCGATCTATCATAAGTCGGTATCGCCGACGTCCGTGGAGGCCGAAGCCGGTGGCTCGCTGGACGCAATGCTGCCCGAACATTTCGGACCACGCGAATTGGCCGATGTCCTGGCCGAAGTGGTTGGCACGCGGATCATCCTGATCCTCGACGAATATGACCGCGTCATGGATCCGGCGTTCCGCCGGGATGTCGCCGAACTCGTCAAAAATCTTTCGGATCGTGCTGCACGGGTGCAGCTTGTGCTCACCGGCGTTGCCCAGAATCTGGACGAGCTGATCGGCTATGCGCCATCGATCCGGCGTAACATCGTCGGTTTGCCGATGCGGCCTTTGAGCAGCGACGAGGTGCGCCAAGTCATTGCCATCGGCGAAGCGGCTGCGGAACTGACCTACTCGGACGCAGCGATCGAAATGGTCGCGACCATGGCGGGCGGCTCGCCTTACCTGGTGCGATTGCTCGCGCATCGCGCCGGCATGGCGGCGCTCGACGATCGCAGCCGCCAGGTCACCGCAGAGCATGGCAAGGTTGCCGTCGAACGGGTGCTGACCGATTGGAACGCCTCTTTGCCGCGTCGTGTGCAAGCGATCCTCGGCCGCGACGAGGCGCAGGCGCGATGGCCGTTGCTGATCGCCGCAGCCCGTGCAGGCAGCAGCGCGGACGGCTTCTTCACCGTCGACGATGTGCAGACGGAGTTGGGCAGCACCGCGCCCCCTGTCAGCGCGATCGATCGCGACCTCCGACATTTTGTTCATAAGCACGATTTGCTTGAAGCCGAGGATGGTGAAGAAACGCGCTTCCGCTTCCGTTATCCCGGCGTTTCTTCGCTTCTGCTCATGTCGGCGGCGATGGCGCGGCTGGCGGCGTGATTGGAGACCTGGCTGACAAGCTGCGTCTGCGTTGGCTGCGTCGGAACGAATATGAAAGCCAGGCACTCCGCGACTGGTTCGCCAAACGCTGGGGGGTCGAGGTCGGACTTTACAGCTATGGCTGCTTCGATCCGTGGCGCGTTCCTGCGCGGACGCGCATCGGTCGCTATTGTTCATTCGCCAAGACAGCGCGACTGCTCGACGCGAATCACCCTCTCGAAGCGCTGACGGCCCACCCATATATATACGAGCGTAAATATGGACTGATCGAGCGTGACCTGATCGATCCCCTCTGGCTCGAAATTTCCGACGATGTCTGGATCAGTCATAACGCCACGATTACGCCAGGTTGCAAGAAAATTGGTCGCGGCGCGGTGATTGGCACCGGTGCCGTCGTTACCCGTGATGTCGAACCTTATGCGGTCATGGCGGGCCTGCCTGCACGCCGCTTGCGATGGCGTTTCGATCCAGACACCATTGCTGCGATTGAGGCATCGCGGTGGTGGGAGCTCGACAAAGCGACTCTTGGCCGACTGATCGCGGCGCATCCTGATACCGTCTATCACCCGACGCCGGAACGGCTTGCAGCAATGCGACATGGCTGAACTTTCAGTCATCGTCCGTCAATGTTTCCCGGTATATTGCACCGCAGTATGTGGATGACCCGGGGCGGCGCAGTGGCATGAAATTGGGTGATGGTGCGCCGCAGCTTGGGGTCGTGATTGTTAACTGGAACCGTTGGGCAGACACCATCGAGTGTCTGGAATCATTGCTGAAAACCAATATTCCTCTCGCCGTGGCGGTCGTCGATAATGGATCAGACGATGGCTCGATCGATCACCTTGCCGACTGGGCCGCCGGAAGACAGCCGAATGTTCCAGCCGATCCGGCAATGTCGGGATTCTCACAACCGCCTGCAGCCAAACCAATCGCCTTGAACAGGCTGTCGGCGGCTGAAGTGGCGACGCTGGCAGCGAGCAAGCGTGACTTAGCCCCCGGATTGTCGCTGACGCTGATCGACAGCGGCGCAAACCTGGGCTTTGCTGGCGGCAATAACCTTGGGCTGCGCTGGCTGATGGCGCACAATCTCGACCTGTTCTGGCTGCTGAACAACGATACGGTCGTCGACGCCGCAGCTCCCGACGCTCTGGTTCGCCGCATGAACGCGACTCACAATGTTGGCATGTGCGGGACAGTCGTCCGCTTTTACCACCGGCCCGATACCATCCAGGCGCTGAATGGCAGTCGCTTCAGCCTTTGGTCGGGGGCATCGCAAGGGATTGGCAGCGGCCAGCCAGCAGACCAGCCATTCGATCCCGCCAAGGTCGCACGCGAAACCGATTTTGTGCTTGGCGCATCGCTCGCGGTCAGTCGGCCGTTTTTGGAGGCAGTTGGGCCCATGCACGAGGGCTATTTCCTGTATTTCGAGGAAATCGACTGGGCGACGCGCGCGGGTGAACGATTTGATACCGCGTTTGCGCACGGTGCCATTGTCTATCACAAGGAAGGCGGGTCGATCGGCTCGTCCGGCAAGCGCGGTCAGCGCAGCGCGAAATCCGAATACTGGTTAACGCGGTCGAGGTTGGTCTTTATCCGCCGTCATCACATCTGGGCGTTGCCCTGGCACTGGTTGCTGACACTGCCGCTGGTGCTGCGGCGGCTGCTGCGTGGCCAGCCGGTCAAGTCAGCGGCGATGTTGCGGGCGATGTTCGGCTTTGCATATTGACCGCGCGCGATCACACACGCATGGACACGGGCACAAATTGGGAGAGTTCGGAATGAAGCTGGCGAGAAGCGCGCTACTGGGCGGCGCGATGACGGCGGTTCTGTTGATTTCTGCGTGCGGGGACAAGGGCAGCAAGGCGCCAAGCGGCCAGGTTGTGGCAACTGTCGACGGCAAGGAAGTCACTGTTCATGAAATGAACGCCGAAATGCAGGGTCTGCCCAAGGCTGCAGACGCCGATAAGCTGAAGCTTATTCAATCGGTGGCGCTGGCTCGGGTGATCGAGCGCAAGACGCTGGTGGCCGAGGCGCAGAAGCGCGGGCTCGACAAGAACCCGCAGTATCTTGTGGCGCGCGAACGCGGCAATGAACAACTGCTGGTGCAGGCGCTGCAATCCGACGTGGTCAAGGGGCTACCGCCGACAACGCGTGAAGCGGCGCAGAAGTTTATCTCCGATAACCCCGGCATCTTCGGCGATCGGAAAGTCTACACGCTCGATCAGATCCAGTTCCTGCGGCCAGCGAACTTTGAAACCCTTGGCTTGAAAGACGCCAAGACGATGGGTGATGTCGAGAAGCTGTTGACCGACGCCAACATCGAATATCGGCGTGCGCCCCAGCAGATCGACAGCTTGACCACCGATCCGCGTCTGGTTGACGCTATCGGAAAAGTAACGACCCAATCAAAGGGTGAGCCCTTCATGCTCTCCAACCAGCCGCCGGGGGCGCCAGCGCCGGTTATCTATATCAGCCTGGTCACCGACACCAAGACCAAGCCCTTCATCGGCGAGCAGGCGATCAGCTATGCGCAGCAGGTTTTGCAGCGCCAGGAAACGCAGAAGCGACTTGTTGATTCGTTGAAAAAGTTCACCGATACCGCCAAGTCGACGATCGTTTACGCCAAGGGCTATGGCCCCCCGGTCTTTCCAAAGGCTGACGCTCCGGTCGCTGCCGCGCCCGCAACTGCTGCCCCTGCGACCGCAAAAACGCCAGCCGCAACGGCCCCAGCTGCGCCAGCCCCGACCAAGCCGGCGGCAAGCGGGAAGTCGCCGATCTGACCCGACAGATCCGGTTGTCACTGCGATCGAAAGGAATGCGCTGTGACGCGGCGAGTGCGGATCGGCTTGCTCTGGCATTCGGCGCGGTCGGGTAATCTCGGCGTCGGTGCGCTGACGGCGGGCAATCTGGCGCTGTGCCGTGCCGCCGCCGAACGCGTGGGCGTCATTCCTGAATTTCTAATTGTCGGACCGCGCGAGACCGGGCCGGTCTACGTCGAAGGGCCTGATATCGCCCTGCGAACGATCAGCGGGCGCTATATGGCGTCGCCGGGCGGTTTCTGGCGTGATCTGGGCCAGCTCGACATCATGCTCGACATCGGTGCGGGTGACAGTTTCACCGATATCTACCCGGCCAAACGCTTCGCCTATATCATCGCCACCAAGGCGATGACGGTGGCGCGCGGCGTGCCGCTGATCCTGTCGCCGCAGACTATCGGACCATTTTCGAAGCAGCCGCAGACCGCCGCCGCTGCCTGGGCATGCAACCGCGCCAAGGCGGTGTTCGCCCGCGATCCGCTATCGATGGCGGCGCTGGCCAAGATCGCGCCGAACGCCAACGCCATCCAGACCGTCGATGTCGCCTTCGCCCTGCCCTTCGATCGCCAGCCAAAATCGAGCGGCAAGCCGCGTATCGGCGTCAACGTGTCCGGGCTGCTGTATAATCGTGGTTACAGCGGCAAGAACGAATTCGGCATCGATGTCGATTACGCCGCGCTGACCCACGATCTGCTCGATGCGCTGACGGCGCGCGGTGACGCCGAAATCCACCTCGTGCCGCATGTGCTGTCGGACATCCCCAATGACGACGACCGCCGCGTTGCCGATGCGCTGATGGCACTTTATCCCGCAGCCATCCGCGCGCCCGATTTCGCCTCACCGTCGGCGGCAAAATCCTACATTTCCGGCCTGGATTTCCTTACCGGCGCGCGCATGCACGCGACCATTGCCGCCTATTCGAGCAGCGTGCCGGTGGTGCCTGTGTCGTACAGCCGCAAGTTCGAAGGGCTGTTCGGCAGCCTCGATTACAAATGGCTGGTCCCGGTCAAAGGCAAGACGACCGCTGAAGCCACCGCATTCATCCTCGACGCCTTCGACCGGCGGGCGGAACTGGCCGCCGACATCGAACGCGGCACACCGGTCATCGCAGCGGGGCTGGAACGCTACACCGCCGAACTGGCGACGCGCTTTGCCGAGGCGGCGCGGTGAGCTGGACCTCGCCGACGCTGAAGCGGGTGGTCGACGGACAATTGTGCTCGGGCTGCGGCGCCTGCGCCGGGATCAGCGATGCGGTGGCCATGACCTCCGCCGCGCCCGGCTACAACCGCCCGGTCGAACGCGCCCCCGTCAGCCGCGAAACCGACGCCGTCATCGCCGCCATCTGCCCCGGCAGCCGCGTCGCCCCCTGGCCCGCCGCCCCGGCGACCGATCCGCTGTGGGGGCCCTATCGCTCCATCCACACCGGCTGGTCGACCGATGCGGAGGTCCGCCACGCCGGATCGTCGGGCGGTTTCCTGTCGTCGTTGCTGATCCACGCGCTGGAAACCGGCCTCGCCGACCGCATCGTCCATATCGCCATGGACGAGGCTTCACCAACGCTCAACCGCATCCAGCTCAGCCGCAGCCGCGCCGAAGTCGTCGATGCCGCTGGATCGCGCTATGCCCCCGAGTCGCCGCTCGCCGTGATCGATGCCGAACTGGCGCGCGGCGGCAAATTCATCTTTCTCGGCAAGCCGTGCGACGTGTCGGCGCTGCGCCAGCTCGCCGCCATCGACCGGCGCGTCGCCGCGCATGTGCCGTTGATGCTGTCGTTCTTCTGCGCCGGCACGCCGAGCCAGGCCGGGACTGACCGCATCCTCAAGCATCTGGGGGCCGACAAGGAGCGGTTAACCCGCTTCCGCTATCGCGGCGACGGCTGGCCCGGCTATGCGACGGCGGTCGAGGACGGCGGGCGCACGACGCGGATGAGCTATGCCGCAAGCTGGGGCGATATCTTGTCGAAAGAAGTTCAGTTCCGCTGCAAAATCTGCCCCGATGCCGTCGGTGGCGTCGCCGACATCGCCTGCGCCGATGCCTGGTACGGCGGCGAGAGCGGCTATCCGAGCTTCGATGAGGCCGACGGCCGCAGTTTGGTGATGGTACGGACGGCGGCGGGCGAAGCGATTTTCAACGCTGCCCTGCAAGCTGGAGCCGTCGCTGCCGAACCGCTGGCGGTGACCGAGATCATCAAGATGCAGCCGCATCAGGCGCGGCGGAAACGCCAGATCGCCTCGCGGCTGGCGGCGCTGGCGGTGACACTGCAACCAAGGCCGGTTGTATCCGGCCTGCAGGTCGCAGCAGCGGCGCGTCAGTCGACCGCCAAGGAAGCCTTCAAGGCCTTCGCGGGTTCGGCGCGGCGCATCGTCCAGGGACGACGTTGATGGCCAAGCCGCGCAATTGTCACCCAAATGGATGCTGGACCGGCCGTGCCGCGCTGCGGTATGCACGGCCAGCCGGGGAGCCTAACGCATGCTGAACATCACCCGTCACGACGTCGTCGCCGACCCCTTTCCGCACGTCGTCAAGCAGGACGTGCTCCCACCCGAACTGTTCGCACGGCTCGCGGCAGACTTTCCGGGCGAAGCGATCTTTGCCGATCAAAAGGCCGCACATGGCGGTGCCGGAAGCCGCACCGGCAATGGGTTCGACATCTACCGCGGCGATCCCAGCTTCGACACGCTGACTGAACGGTCCCCGGCGTGGAAGGAATTCGCCGATTTCCTCAATTCCGAAGCGTTTCTCGACAGTTTCCGCGACGTGTTCGCCGACCATATGGGCAGCATCGGCCTTGGCGTCGACATCCAGAACAGCCATGTCGACGGTGCCTATTTCGAACCGCGCGAACAGCTGACCGAAACCGCGACGACGATGGACAAGGTGGCAGGTGTCGCCAAGAAATTCATGGCGCCGTTTCGCAGCCACGGCCCGGCTCCTATGTTCACCCGATTGGACATCCACAAGAGCATGGGCGGCTACGCCAAGCCTGCGCACTGCGACCGGCCCAACCGTCTGGCATCACTGATCGTCTATTTCACCGACGCCGAAACCGCCGGATTGGAAGGCGGCGAACTGTTGATTTTCAAGCACAAAGAGCAAAAGCCTGTCGCGGCGTATGAACGTCACCCCCGCTCCGAGGATGTCATCGAAGTTGCCCGGCTGAAACCCAAGCCCAATCTCGGCGTGTTCTTCCCGTGCCAGAACAACAGCTACCACGGCGTCACCAAGGTCACGAGCGAGGGCATTTCGCGCGACTTCCTCTATATCAACATTTCCGGCCGGGTTCGCCACCTCTGGTGACCGGCGGCGGGGGCACATCCATGGCGACAGCGGCGCGGCGCGGCATCATCCTTGCCGGGGGCAGCGGCACGCGGCTGTATCCGCTGACCAAGCCGGTCTCCAAACAGCTGATGCCGGTCTATGACAAGCCGATGATCTATTACCCGCTGTCGGTGCTGATGCTGGCTGGCATTCGCGAGGTGCTGGTCATCACCACACCTGCCGACAGCGCGGCGTTTGCAGGGCTGCTCGGCGATGGGTCGCAATGGGGGATGAGCATCAGCTATGCCGTCCAGCCCGAACCCAAGGGGTTGGCGCAAGCCTATCACATTGGCGCGGAGTTTGTCGGCGAGCGGCCTTCGGTGCTGATATTGGGCGACAATATCTTCTACGGCCACGGCCTGCCCGAACTGCTCGCCAAGGCTTCGGCGCGGACCGAGGGCGCGACGGTGTTTGGCTATTACGTCAAGGATCCGCAGGCGTATGGCGTCGTGTCGTTCGATAAGCAGGGCCGCGCCGCGACGATCGAGGAAAAGCCCGCGCAGCCGAAGTCCAACTACGCCGTCACCGGCCTGTATTTCTATGACGGCCGCGCAGTTGAGCTGGCGCGCGAGGTCAAGCCGTCGGCGCGCGGCGAACTGGAGATTACCGATCTCAACCGACTCTATCTGGAGGCGGGCAGCCTCAACGTAGAACTGATGGGGCGTGGGTTTGCGTGGCTCGACACCGGCACCCACGGGTCGTTGCTCGATGCAGCGCTCTACGTTCGCATCGTGGAAGAACGCCAGGGCCTGAAAATCTGCTGCCCCGAGGAGATCGCCTGGCGACAGGGGTTCATCGATGGCGAGCAGCTGGCGCGCGTCGCAGAGCCTTTGCGGAAGAGCGGGTATGGGGAGTATCTGCTCGATCAGCTGAGGATGGCGGGGTGATCGTCCGCGACACCCCCCTGCCCGGCGTCAAACTGATCACCCCCAAGGTCTTCGGCGACGACCGCGGCTTCTTCCTCGAAAGCTGGAACTCCAAAGCCTTCACCGATGCCGGGATCGACGCGGCCTTCGTCCAGGACAATCACAGCCGCTCGGCCAAAGGCGTAATGCGCGGACTCCACTATCAGCTCGGCAATCCGCAGGGGAAACTCGTCCGCGTCGTCGCCGGCAAGGTGTTCGACGTCGCGGTCGATATCAGTCGCTCGTCACCCCATTTCGGCAAATGGGTCGGCTATGAGTTATCGGCAGAAAACAAGCGGATGCTGTATGTTCCACCTGGTTTCGCGCATGGTTTCATGGTGTTGAGCGAGACGGCTGACTTCCTGTATAAATGCACTACGCTCTATGACGCGCCGAGCGATCGCGGGATCCGATGGGATGATCCCACCATTGGCATCGACTGGCCGCTGACCACGCCTCCGCTATTATCCGCTAAAGACGCCGCCGCGCCCCTCCTCGCCGACGCCGAGGTGTTCGCATGAGGGTGCTGATCGCCGGATCGGCCGGGCAGCTAGGCCGCGCGCTACAGGCAAGCGTGCCAACGGGCACCACCATCATCGCGCCGCCCGAAGCCGATTTCGACATCACCGATCCCGACACAGTCGAACGCGTCGTCGCCGAAGCCGCGCCAACTGTCGTCATCAACGCCGCCGCTTACACCGCCGTCGACAAGGCCGAGGCTGATGCCGCCGCCGCCCAGCGCATCAATGTCAACGCCGTCGGGCTGTTGGCTTCGGCGGCGCGCCACGCCCGCGCCGGGCTGGTTCAGGTCTCGACCGATTTCATCTTCGATGGCACCGCCAGCCGCCCTTATCTGCCCGACGCGGCGCCGAACCCGCTCGGCGTCTATGGCCGCACCAAGCTGGAGGGGGAGACGGCGGCGCTCGAACTCCACGGCGATCCCCTGATCGTCCGGACGGCTTGGGTCTATGCGGCCAGGGGCAACAACTTCGTCCACACCATGCTGCGGCTGATGCGCGAACGAGATGAGGTCCGCGTTGTTGCCGATCAGATCGGCACGCCGACCCATGCGGCGACGCTGGCGCGCACGATCTGGGCGCTTCTGGCAGCTGGGCGGACGGGCGTATTTCACTGCACCGATGCCGGCGTGTGCAGCTGGTATGACTTCGCCGTGGCGATTCAGGAGGAGGCGCTGGCTTTGGGGCTGCTGACGCGGCGCGTGCCGGTGGTGCCGATCCGTACCGAAGATTACCCAACCCCGGCCCGCCGTCCGGCCTATAGTGTGCTCGACAAGACAGCGACATGGGCCGTGACCGGACCGGCGCGGCATTGGCGGGATGAATTGCGCGATTGCCTGAAGGGCTTGGCCGATGCTTGATGCCGTCAGTCCCGCAACGCCAAGGACCAAAAATCGCTTGACATATTATCCCTATTTGGTTATAGTTACAACGCGATGACATCTAACTGCCCTCAAAAACCGCCTGCTGCCCAAAACCTCGCATATGGTGGTTTCCCGCACACCGTGAGTGTCTCTTTCCTCTCCTTCGCGAGTCGCTGCATGGCTCAGCCGGGGGTCGTAAATTGACAAATTTCCTCGTTACCGGCGGCGCGGGCTTCATCGGCGTCAATTTCGTCCGCTACTGGGAAGCCGCCCACCCGAACGACGCGATCACGGTTCTCGACGCGCTGACCTATGCGGGCAATCGCGCCAGCCTCAACGGCACCCATGCCGATTTCGTCCATGGCGACATCCGTGACACTGCTTTGGTCGAAGGCCTGCTGCGTGACCGTGCCGTCGATACCCTCGTGCATTTCGCCGCTGAATCGCACGTCGACCGGTCGATCCACGGCCCGGCGGCGTTCGTCGATACCAATGTACTGGGGACGCTCAGCCTGTTGACGGCGGCGCGAACGGTTTGGCTGGGTGATAACGCGAAGCCCCACCGCTTTCACCATGTGTCGACCGATGAGGTCTATGGCTCGCTCGGCCCCCATGATCCGGCGTTCAGCGAGACCACCGCCTATGCACCGAATTCGCCCTATTCGGCGTCAAAGGCTGCATCGGATCACCTCGTCCGCGCCTGGCACCATACTTATGGCCTTAGCGTCACCACGTCGAACTGCTCGAACAACTACGGCCCCTACCAATTCCCCGAAAAGCTGATCCCGCTGTTCCTGATCAATGCGCTGCACGGGCGACCGCTGCCGATCTATGGCGACGGCATGCAGATCCGCGACTGGCTGCATGTCGAGGACCATTGTCGGGGCATCGAGGCGGTGCTGCTCAAGGGCTGCCCGGGCGAAACCTACAACATCGGCGGCGGTGCGGAGATGCCTAACATCGCAGTCATCGATACGCTGTGTGCGGCAGTCGATGCGGCGTTCGCGCGGGATGCGGGGTTGGCGGCGCGCTTCCCAGATGCGCCCGCCGCCAAGGGCGCTCCCACCGCCAGCCTCAAAACCACCGTCGCCGACCGGCCGGGCCATGACCGGCGCTATGCCATCGACGAAGCCAAGGCGCGCGCCGAACTCGGCTATGCCCCGTCGCGCGACTTTGCCACCGGTTTTGCAGCAACGCTGGCCTGGTATTTGGACAATGAAGACTGGTGGCGCGGCGTCCTCGATGGCAGCTACCGCGACTGGGTGGCGACGAATTACGCCGCGAGATAGCGTTTAAGGGGTCGTATTTCCCGCTAGT
This sequence comes from Sphingomonadales bacterium, assembly GCA_038211945.1. Lineage (GTDB taxonomy): Bacteria > Pseudomonadota > Alphaproteobacteria > Sphingomonadales > Sphingomonadaceae > Sandarakinorhabdus. The sequence continues at coordinate 34,189 of JBBQVA010000001.1, read as the reverse complement.
GCTGAGCCTTCGTCAAAGCACGGCCCGTGCGAACCGTGCTTCGACGAAGGCTCAGCATTAGCGGGGTATGTGCGTCAGAAGGTTGAGCGGCCGCCCCGTCGCCGGAGCGGCCGCCCGGCTAATTACATGGGCTTGGCTTCGGTCTTCGTCGTCGTCTTTTCCATCTTCATGCCGTCATCGGACTTCATCTCGGTCGTCTTCTTGGTCATCATGTGATGATGGCGCTTCATGTGATGATGATAGTGATGATGGACGTGATGGACGGTCATCGCCGGCTTGTCGGTGTCGGTCGATTTGGTCATCGTGGTCGAAGTTGTCGTGGCCATCGGTTCAGCGGCCATCACGGCAACTGGCATGGCGATGACGGCGGCGGCGGCGATCAGGGTGCGAATCATATGCGTCTCCCAAAGGCGGGCAGGATGCCCGGTTTGCCTGCCGCCCCCAGGTTCCGCTACGCGGACACGGGCCGTTCGCCCGTGACCGGCGCGGCAAGTAGGGAGGGCCTATCATGGCGCTGACGCGCGCATCCTCGCTGATTCGTGAATTCATCGTAAGGGAGAGCACAGGCGGCTTGCTTTTGATGGGCACGGCTGCTGCGGCGGTCGCCGCCGCCAATTCGCCGCTCAGCGGAGCCTATCAGCATCTGCTGCACCTGCCCGCTTTCGGATCGACGCTGCTGCACTGGATCAACGACGGGCTGATGGCGGTGTTCTTCCTGCTGATCGGGCTGGAGGTTAAACGCGAACTGGTCGACGGTGCGCTATCGACACCGCGCCGCCGTATCCTGCCCGCTGCGGCAGCGCTGGCCGGCATGGCAGTCCCGGCGCTGATCTTTATCGCTTTCAATCGCGACGATCCGGCGGCGCTGAAGGGCTGGGCGATCCCGGCAGCGACCGACATCGCCTTTGCGCTGGGGGTACTGGCACTGCTCGGCAAGCGTGTCCCTGCCAGCCTCAAGGTGCTGCTGACTGCGGTCGCAATCATTGATGATTTGGGCGCCATCCTGATCATCGCCATATTCTACAGTGCCGGGCTGAACTTTGGGGCACTCGGCGCGGCGCTGGCAGGCATCGCGGTGCTGTTGGCCTTCAACCGGTTCGGTGTGCGGGCGCTATGGCCCTATCTGATCGTTGGCGCAGGCGTCTGGGCGGCGGTGTTGCAATCGGGCGTCCATGCAACCCTCGCCGGAGTGGCGGTTGCCTTCACCATCCCGCTCGACAAGACGCCCGGCCACCCCGATTCGGACCATTCGCCGCTGCACAGGCTTGAACATGCGCTGTCGCCGCTCGTCGCCTTCATCATCGTGCCGGTGTTCGGTTTTGCCAATGCCGGGGTCGATCTGCGCGGCCTGCCCCCCGGTGCGGCGCTGGCTTCGCTGCCGCTCGGCATCATGGCGGCATTGTTCATCGGCAAACAGGTCGGCGTCTTTGGCTCGGTTTTTGCGCTGGTTCGCAGCGGAGTCGTCGATCGACCAGCGGATGCGACCTGGCGGCAGGTTTGGGGCGTCGCCATTTTGTGCGGCATCGGCTTCACCATGAGTTTGTTCATCGGTGCGCTGGCATTCGGCGACGGCAACGCCGCCAGTGAAGCGGCCAAGCTCGGCATCCTGGGCGGCTCGCTGATCTCTGCGCTGGCAGGCTGGGCGGCATTGGCCGGAAGCCATAAGGAAGCGCAATGAGCTTCTTCGTTCGCTACGCGCGGTTCGCTGCCTTCCTGGCTGTTGCGGTGCTGATGACCGCCGGGCTCTGCTTTATGGTCGATCTGCGGCGCGCGATCCTGATCGGCTTCGATACAGGCGTATTGGTCTTCATCGCCTTGTCGATTCACTTGTTCAGCAATGCCCAAGAAAAGGTGATGCGCCGCAAAGCGGCAGAAAACGACCCGGACCAATGGTTGCTGACCGTGATCGCGTTCATGGTTGCCGGCGTTGTGCTGACCGCGTTGTTTGTCGAACTGACTGGCGCCGGAGGGCATAAAGGCATCGGCTTGGCCATATCGGGCGCGACGCTGCTGTCGGCGTGGCTGTTCGCCAATGTGCTGTTCACCTTCCACTATGCCCATGTCTGGTATTTGCCCGGTCAAAAGGGCGACTGCGGCGGCCTGGAATTTCCCGGTGGCGACAAGACGCCAGAATATTGGGACTTCGCCTATTACGCCTTTGTCCTCGGCATGACGTTTCAGGTGGCTGACGTGAACATCACGTCGCAACGGATGCGCAAACTGGCATTGATGCACGGCTTCATGGCGTTCATCTTCAACATCGTCGTCGTTGCGTTGTCGGTCGGTCTGATCGGCAGCGCACTTAGTAACTAAAAGGCAAATCCTGCCTGCGCGACGAACGCCTGATCGTGCGCTACCGAGCTGGAACGCCGATCATAGCCGAAGGTGACGCGCAACGAATCCTGCAAATAGCCCAGGCTGCCACCATACGACGCCTTGCCACTGTTCTCCACATCGGCGGGCAAGGTGATCGCATCACTTCCTGACACGAACTGGACGACCGACGGGTTTGGATTATCCTTGAACTGATGGACATAGGCCGCGTGGAGCTCGGCGAGCAGCGCGCCCTCGCCAACCGGCATCGTGTATCCGATCGACAGTTTGGCAGTATCGGTCAGCACGCTGTCCGTCTTGCTGGCGACCTTCAAAGCAAAAGCCCCACCGCCGCTTTCGGTGAAGCTGTTTTGCTTCAGCGTTGTCCAGAACAACGAATTCGAGGGTATTATGCGGATGCGGCCAGACTGGAAACGCGCACCGAGCGTCAGCCCCCCACCGAACTGCGTGCCGCTCCAATGCGCGTTGATCGTGTCTGAAAACCCGCCGATGCTGACCACGCGGCTGCTGTCATAACTGACCTTGGCTGCGAGCACGGTGCCTTCAACGAAGAAATGCTTCCACGACTTCAGGAAATACGGCTCGATCCCCTGTGTCGAGATGTTGAGAGGCACGTTGGCCAATCCGGGAGCGCTGGTCTCGCGTACCGTGTTCCAATACGATAGCAGCGACACGCCGACAGCATCCAGGCCAAGCCACGGCGTATCCGCACCACCAGCAATACCGAACGCCGACGACGAATAGCCAAGCGTTTCCGTGCCCGGCTTTTGGGTGGTAAAATCGCCGACCTGTTGGCCCCAGACACCGGTACCCCGGCCGCCGCTGCGGCGGATCGATTCAACAATCTCCAATCGCTGGGCCGCTGCGCCATAACCCGTATCGGCAAACGATACAGCCGTTCGCAGCGGCGCGCCGCTGACACTCGGCGGCGTAATCTGTCGGTACGCGGCAATAACCGAAGCCGCATTTGAAAGATTGGCGATCGCCGATGACGCGGCGGCATTCGACGGCAGCGCATTCAACGACGCCGTATAAAGCGCCGCTTGTCCGCCGGTTAGGCCGATGTCGGCTGCACTTTTACGGGTCAGCGTGATCCCCAGAGCTGTCGCCGTGAGGGTTGGGGCCGACGCCGTGAACAGATACGGTGCTGCGGTCGCGTCGATCAGCGTTGAAAGATGGTCGGTGGTGATGCCGCCATTGGCCTGAATTATCGTTAGCGACTGATTGAGCGCCAGCGACTGAAGCGACAATGAAACCGTGCTTGCTCCGGTAAAGGATGCGGTGCCGGTGACGGTCAGTGCCGGGCCGCCAGGCGTGACCGGCACCACCAGCACCGAGCTGCCGATTGCCGTGACCGACTGCAAGGTCTTGGGCCCATTGACGAGGCTGAGCCTCCCAGTGTCGGCAAGCGTGGCAATCAAGGGAACAGGGCTGGTGAAATTACCATTGATGACCCCGGCCCCGCTGACCGCGATCGTGCCGCCGCCGCTACCATAAGTGATTGCGCCGGTGATCGTTCCTGCGACAGACTGCAGGGTTGAAGCTCCACTGCCGAACAATATGTCGCCAGTGATTGTGCCGCTGTTGGTCAACGTCGTCGCCGCGGCCCCGCCGCTGAGGTCGATGGCGCGGGTTGCTTGTCCGGTTGCTGCGACAGCCCTGATCGTCCCGGCATTGACGATCGAGGTCACGGAGCCCGACCGGTCGAGGATGACTGTACCGGCGTTGTTGCCGGTCGCGGTGACCGACATCGTCCCGCCGTTGGTGATCACCGGAACCAGCGCACCACTTTCGACGATCAGACCATAGGCCGTTCCCCCTGGCCCCGCCGCAGTCGATCCGCTCGACGCAGTCTGAGTGCCAGCTGTCGCCAGCGCTCCGAGGTTAAGAAATTTTGGTACCGTCGCGCCTGCCAAAATATCGACGCCGGTGGCGCTGGCATCCAGCGCCACAGCGGTAATCACGCCCGTCGACTGCGAAACAAAGCCGGTGGCCAAAACGGTTGATACGCCGCCGCCGCCGATACGGACTGCGGTCGTTGGTGTCCCCGTACTGGCGATACTCGACTGGATTGTGCCGCGATTGACGATGGCATAGGCGTCGGTACCCGTTCCGGCGAGACCCAGGCTGATCGGCTGCGGGTTCGTGGCGCTGGGCCCTATCCATAGTGCGGGGGCGGTGCCGGTTGCGCTTATGCTACCAGCAACAAGCGTATTAACCGCGACGTCGACAGCGGCCGGAGCGACCCGATTGCCGTTCGCATCGATATAGTAACGGTCGTTGATAAAGCCGCCGCCGACGCTAGCGCTGATCCGCGCGCCCGCGATCGCCAGGTTGCCGGCGACGATATTTCCCGAACTGTCGGTGCCGCGCGCAGACCCGGCCTGGATCTGACCGCCATTGGCGATTGTCCCGCTGACCGGTGCCGCGACCAGCAAGCCATAGCCACCAACGCCCGATGAAAAGACTGACCCCGTCAGCGTCAGATTTCCTGTCAGCGCACCGGTGAGCGAAACTGCGGTCGAATTGGCCCCGCTGACGCTGATACCGCGCAGGCCGATGTCGCCGGTAAAAGGCGTCGCAATTGAGACGCCGAAGGCAGCGTCGCCGGTGACCGAGACGGCTCCGACAGCACCAAAACTTATCGAACCCGTCAGCGGACCACCGGTCACCAGCAGGCCGGTATTGCCGCTACCGCCGGTTCCAGTGACGTTGATCGTACCATTGTTGATCAGGCTGCCGCCGCTGGCATTGAACAGCACCGCTGTCGCGCTGGATGCAGCGCTCGAGCCGATGATGCCGGCATTGATCAGGCTGTTGGCAGAATTGATCGTCGCCGCCGTTCCGCTGGTGACGATGATCGAGCCTGTAGATGTAACGGTGATGTTGCCAGGGGCATTGCCCGAAGCCGTGGCGGTGGCGACCGGCGTTGCCTGGCTGGCAGAGACTGTCAGATCGGCAGCCGCAGTGGGCCCGGCAAACAGAGCGACGGCAGCGGCACTGGCCAGAAACTTAGACTGATGACGCAACACGCACCCTCCCGCAGTCGACGCCACGCGTCGAACCCTTAACGAACGTCATCGCCGCCAACCCCCGGGTGCCCATCCGAGCGACGCACAGCCGAAACGTGGTGGGCGCAGCAGGGTTTGAACCTGCGACCCCTGCGGTGTGAACACAGTGCTCTACCACTGAGCTATGCGCCCACGCCTCGGTGACGGGGGGATAGGTGAGCGCGCCGGGCGTGTAAAGCTAACGCTTGGCGTTGCACGCTTCCTTGAGGTTGCGGCCGACGCGGAACTTGGGCTGGACCGATGCTGCGATATCCATAGGTTCGCGAGTGCGCGGGTTGATACCCGTCGTCGCCTTGCGTTGACCGGCGATGAAATTGCCAAACCCGACCAGCCGCACCTCCTCCCCCACCGCAAGCGTTTCAGTGATGATGTCGAGCGTGGCATCGAGCGCGCGAGCGGCATCTGCCCTGGTCAAGCCGGTACGGTCGGCGACCTGCGCAGCTAAGTCTGGTTTGTTCATCGGCGACTATACCCCCGGCGCGCGACTCAAGCGCCTATCATGGACGCCTCGGGGACAGTGTAAAGCCTCGACTTGGCAGATTCTTTTAGACCCTGTGGTCTATCCGACCTGCCCAGCCGAGGCTCCAGTTAATGTCTGTTTGTAAAGCAGGGGAAGGTTAGTGTCTCACCGCCACGTTTTCGACCAGCACTAACGGATCGGGGCGCACCGCCAGTTCATCGGTCTCAGACCATTCGATTGGCACCAGCGGCTGGGTCAGCGCCAGCGCCAGCACTTCATCGACATGGCTGACCGGAGTAATCGTCAAACCTTCCTTCACATTGTTTGGAATATCGGCGAGGTCCTTTTCATTCTCTGCCGGGATGAAGACGTGGGTGATGCCACCGCGCAGCGCGGCGAGCAGCTTCTCCCTCAACCCACCGATCGGCAGCACGCGGCCGCGCAGCGTCACCTCACCTGTCATCGCCACGTCCTTGCGGACCGGGACACCGGTTAGCGTCGAGACGATGGCGACGACCATCGCCACGCCCGCCGACGGACCATCTTTCGGCGTCGCCCCTTCGGGAACGTGGACGTGGATTTCCTTCTTCTCGAACACCGAGGGCTTGATGCCATACTGGACGGCGCGCGCCTTGGTGAACGACAGCGCCGCCTGGATCGATTCCTGCATGACATCGCCGAGCTTGCCGGTCGTGCGGATGGTGCCCTTGCCCGGTGCGGTCACCGCCTCGATGGTCAGCAATTCGCCGCCAACCTCGGTCCAGGCAAGCCCGGTGACGGCACCGATCTGATCCTCAACCTCACCGACGCCGTAGCGATACTTCCGCACCCCCGCGAACTCATGAAGGTTGTCGCTGTCGACCGTGACGGACAACGCCTTCTTCTCGAGAATGCGCCGCAGCGATTTCCGCGCCAGTTTGGCGAGTTCACGCTCCAGCGTCCGCACGCCCGCTTCCCGCGTGTAAAAGCGGATCAGGTCGCGCAGCGCGCCATCGGTAACGGCGAACTCGAGCGGCTTCAGGCCATGCGCCTCATACTGCTTCGATAGCAAATGGCGCTTGGCAATCTCGACCTTCTCGTCCTCGGTGTAGCCACTGAGGTTGATGATCTCCATGCGGTCGAGCAGCGGCTGCGGCATGTTGAGGCTGTTCGCCGTCGTCACGAACATCACATCCGATAGGTCGTAATCGACCTCGAGATAATGATCGTTGAACGCCTTGTTCTGCTCCGGATCGAGCACCTCCAACAGCGCCGATGACGGATCGCCGCGGAAATCCTGGCCAAGCTTGTCGATCTCATCGAGAAGGAACAGCGGATTGCCGGTGCCGGCTTTCTTGAGATTCTGGATCACCTTGCCCGGCATCGAACCGATATAGGTCCGCCGATGGCCACGAATCTCGGCCTCGTCGCGCATGCCGCCCAGCGATTGCCGGATGAACTCGCGCCCCGTCGCCTTGGCAATCGAACGCCCGAGCGAGGTTTTGCCGACGCCGGGCGGGCCAACGAGGCACAGGATCGGCCCCTTCAGCTTCGACGTCCGCGCCTGGACGGCAAGGTGCTCGATAATCCGGTCCTTGACCTTCTCCAACCCGAAGTGATCGTCGTCGAGCACCTTCTGCGCAGCGACGATATCTTTCTTAACTTTAGACTTTTTTCCCCAAGGCAGGCCGAGCATAACGTCGAGATAGTTGCGCACGACCGTCGCTTCCGCCGACTGCGGCGACATTGCCTTGAGCTTCTTCAGTTCGGAAATCGCCTTTTCGCGAGCTTCCTTGCTCAGCTTGGTGCCGGCGATCTTCTCCTCGAACTCGGTGGCTTCGTCCTTGGGATCGTCGCCTTCGCCCAGCTCGCGCTGGATAGCCTTCATCTGCTCGTTGAGATAATATTCGCGCTGGGTCTTCTCCATCTGGCGCTTGACGCGCGAACGGATTTTCTTCTCGACCTGCAGGACGCCCATCTCGCCCTCCATATGACCGAAGACCTTTTCCAGGCGCGCCGCGACATCGGCCTCGGCGAGCAGCGCCTGCTTGTCGGAGATTTTCAGACCAAGGTTGGCGGCGACGGTATCGGCAAAGCGCCCGGCATCCTCGATCTGGCCGATCTGTACGGCGATCTCGGGCGCGGTCTTCTTGTTGAGTTTGACGTAATTCTCGAACTGCTTGGCCGCCGACCGCAACAGCCCCTCGATTCGCTTTGCATCAGCAACAATGTCGTCCAGCGCGAGGATGTCAGCAACCAGATGATCGTCAGCCGTGCGCAACTCGACCAGCGAGGCGCGCGACTGACCCTCCACCAGCACCTTGACCGTGCCGTCGGGCAGCTTCAGCAGCTGAAGCACCGTTGCCACGGTGCCGACATCGTACAGTTCATCGACGCCGGGATCTTCGTCGCCGGGATTCTTCTGTGACAGGAGATATACGGTCTTGTCGCCGAGCATGGCGGCTTCGAGGGCCTTCACCGACTTCTCACGGCCGACAAACAGCGGCACGACCATCTGCGGGAAGACGACGATATCGCGCAACGGCAGAACGGGCAGTGTCTGGGTCATTCTCAACTCCACTCCCGGCCCCCCAAGTCAGGCAAGCCGGTCTCTCTTGACCCGCATATGGGGAGGCGCGATGCCGTCATCAATTGGCAACGGAATATGAAGTGCGGCACGAGCGGACGCTAGTGTAATCGGGTGACACGGCAAGGATTCCACTCCCGCCTGGAGGGATAAGGGTTACGCCGCCTTCTTGCCCATCAAGTCATACGACCGTTGATACCATTTCGAACCCGGATAGTTGGCCGCCAGTACCGCCGCCGCCTTGCGCGCCTCCTCGGGCACGCCGAGCGACAGGTAGCATTCGACCAGTCGCTCCAGCGCCTCCGGCGTGTGGCTGGTCGTGTCATAGGTATCGATGACTGTGCGGAACCGCGTGATCGCCGCGAGATACGTCCCCTGGTGCTGGTAAAAGCGCCCGATCTCCATCTCCTTGCCCGCCAAATGGTCGCGGGTCAGGTCGATCTTCAATCGCGCATCGGCCGCATAGTCCGTATTCGGATAACGCCGGATCAACTCCTGCAGTGCATCGAGCGCCTGCTGGGTGATCTTTTGGTCGCGATCGACACCCTCAATCTGCTCATAATAGCTGACCGCGATCATGTAATAGGCATAGGGTGCCTCGCGACTACCCGGGTGGAGCGACAGGAAGCGCTGCGCCGACAGGATCGAATCGCTGTACTGCCGCGCTACATAATAGCTGAACGCGCTCATCAGCTGCGCGCGGCGGGCCCAGACCGAATAGGGGTGCTGCCGCTCGACCTCGTCAAAGATCGCCGCCGCCTGCTTGTAGCGGCCCTTGTCGAGCGCATCCTTGGCGACGTTGTAGAGCGTTTCGACGTCGCGGGCGACATAGGCCTGGTCCTTGCGCACCTTGGGGCCACCACCGCAAGCGGAGAGCGCGAGCGCCGCAGCAAGGACGGCAAGGATGGGACGCGACACGCGGGAACTGGGCATGACGCGCGTGTAGCGGATGGCGCGCACGGTGTGAAGCGGGCTAACGAGCCCTGAACGAGACCTCACCCAGCGCCTCCCATGGCCCGCCGAGATAGCGCCAGACTGCAACCGCGGTGACCCGCGTTATCCACGGCATGAAACCGGTCGACAGCTCGGCGAACGTCCGCTTTGCGACCCCGGCTTCCGCCTTGTTCTGCACGGTGAGATGCGGGCGCCAGCCATGCCGATCCTGCGCGATGAGTAACGTGTCAAATCCCTCCGCCAGTTCCGCACGCACCGCCTCCAGCTGCGGCGAGCGCAGGACATAGGCGACGCCCTGTCCGGTAAATTTTACCCCCGCCATCTCGACTGGCGGCGGCGGCGTTACCCCGCACAGCCGCTTCAACCGCCCGCGCACTGCATCTACTTCGCTGCCGGGCAATTGGTGGAACAGGGTGATGTGCGCCGGAACCTGGTTGCGTTCGGCGGGGAAATGCGTCTGCCGCAACGCTTCGAAATGTGCCTGCGCACGCGGCTCGAGCAACGCTGTCAGGATCAGCGGGCGGTGGTCACGCGGGAAAGAGGGTGGCGTCGGCATCGGCTGGCCAGGCGTCTTTGTCGAAGCCTTTGGCATTGTCCAGATCCGCCTTGGCCAATTCCAGCGTCAGGCTGCCGTTCTCGGGGTCGACGGCGACCGCGCTCCACGGCACGGCAAGCAGCTTCTCGCCGACGCCGAACCAGCCGCCGAATGCCAAGACGACATAGGCGATCGCACCGGTTCCGGCCTCGACCATGACTTCGGCGACGCTGCCGAGCTTTTCGCCTCCTGCGCCGCGAACCTTCGCTCCGGACAATGCCCCGGCCGCCATTAGAGTCCGCGCACCGCCGCCAATGACCTCCGCGCGCGCCTCACTCACCGGTAGCGCCTGTAGATGCGAGTCTTTTCGGTCGCAGCACCTGCACCCTTTTCATAGCGCGCGCGCATCCCAAGCCAGCGCCACACGCCGAAGATGTCGACAAGAAGCAGAAACGCGTTTTGCCAAAGCAAGCTGGTCTGATGCGTCGAGGCGGCAATGACGATCCAACCGAGCGCGCCGACGCAGAACACCACGAAGCCCCAGCCAGTAATGCGGCTACCCAGATTGGCGGCAGTGATAATCGCAGCCAGCGTCGTGGCGGCAGGGGCGACCCATTGTGCGATGCTTTCCATGGTGCAAGGCGGAACGGCGCGCGGGGCACGGGGTTCCGGCTTTCGCCGGAATGACCGATAGTGCGGCGATGTTCCGCCCCCTGCCCTGGCTCGCCCTTGCCGCCTGGCTCGCGGCGATGGCGCTATTGGTGCCACTTAGCCACGATGAGGATCAATATGTCGCGGCTGCGCTGCTGGTGGCACGTGGTCTGCGGCCCTTCAATGATTTCATGTATCTGCAGACGCCGTTGCAATTGGCGCTGACCGGCGCGGTTGCGGCAGCCACGCCGGGGTGGACTCTGATCGCGCTGCGCCTGACCAATGCGGCACTCGGTCTGGCGGCGCTGGTGGGCGTGTATGGAGCGCAGCAGCAATGGGGCGTTTCCGCGCGAACGGCGGCATGGACCTCCGCACTGATGGCGGCCAGTGTGCCATTCGCCTTTGGTGCCGCCGTCGCCCGCAATGATGCCCTGCCAACGGCATTGCTGGCGGCGGCGCTTTGGCTGACCGCAGGAACGACCGGGCGGCGGCCCATCCGGCTGGCGCTGACGGGGTTAGCGCTGGGCCTCGCCGCCAGCGCCAAGATCAGCTTTGCCGTGCCGCTGGGAGCGGGAGCGATATGGCTGTTGTGGTGCGCGGCGGCCGTCGGCGGTTGGCGAGGCGCCTTTGCTTGGAGCGCGGGCGGGTTGACCGGGCTGCTGCCGTCGCTGGCCACTTATGCAGTGGGCCCCGATGCCTTCCGCTACGGCGTCCTCACTTTTGCCACGACGTCGAGTCCGACCTGGTATCGGCTGAACGGGCTGGAACATCAGCTGACGTTCGCCGGCAAACTCGGCGACGGGCTATGGGCGCTGGCGCAGGGCCCGGCGTTGGCGGCATTGGCGCTGCTGACCCTGGCCATCGTGTCGGGCCGCACGCGTTTCACTCTGGTCTGCGCGCTGCTGATCGGTGGATTGATCGGCGCATGGTTGCCGACCCCGACCTACAAGCAATATTTTATCACCGCCCTGCCACCGCTGTTCGTTGCGCTTGGCATGGCAGCACCGCGGCTGCCGCGCTGGAGCCCATGGCTGCTCAACCTGTTCGCGCTGCTCGGAGCTGCGGGGCTGGTTTATGCAGGCGCGCGCGACTGGCGGCGCAACGGCGCTCCGGCTGCGCTGGCAGTGACGTCAACGGCGCATGACATCGGCGACCGAATGCACGCCGCCGGTGCAACTGGCATGATCGTCACCCTGTCCGCTGCGAGGGTCGCCGACAGCGGTTATCCTCTCGATCCGCGCTTTGCTGCCGGGGCGTCGGGGTTCCGAACCGCCGATTTGCGCACCCCCGCCGATTTGACGCGGTGGCATTTGGCTTCGCCGCACACCCTTGCCGCCGCTTTGGCCATAGCCCCACCGGCGGCAATCCTGACCGGTTACGAGGGCGCTTCGTCGGTCAATGTTCTGCTGTTTCCCGACGCGTCGCTTGATGCCTGGGCACGGCTGCACGGCTGGCAGGCGCAGCGGCTCGCTAACGGGCGCGGACTATTATGGTTGCCCTCTCAGGTCTCTGCCCAGCGGCGGACGAGGTTGTGATAGATGCCGGTAAGTTCAACCGTGTGGCGGTGCCCCTGCCCGGCCTCGGCGGCAATCGACTGGATGGTACGGTCTAAATCGTAAAGCAGGGCCCGCGCGCCATCGTCACGTACCATCGACTGGACCCAGAAAAAACTCGCGAGCCGCACGCCGCGCGTCACTGGCACGACTTTGTGAAGTGATGACGCCGGGTAGAGGATCAGACTCCCCGCTGCGAGTTTGATGCTTTGTGCACCATAGACGTCCTCGATCACTAGTTCCCCGCCGTCGTAGCTGGCGGGGTCGCTCAGGAACAGTGTGGCGGACAAGTCGGTCCGCAGCTTGACCGGCGTGCCACGAATGGGGCGAATGGCGTTATCGATATGGATGCCGAAATTCTGCCCACCGGCATAGCGATTGAACAGCGGCGGGAAGGTCCGGTGCGGAAGGGCGGCGGCGACGAATTCCGCCGACGCCCCCAGCGCGTCAAGGATCGCATCGCCCCATTTGCGCGCCACGGGCGAGCCTTCGGGTAACTGTTCATTGTCCTTCACCGGAGCCGACTGCAATCCCGCGGTGGCCTTGCCGTCGGTCCATTCCGCCGCATCGAGATCGGCGACACAGGCGGCAACTGCGGCGGGTGTCAGGATATCAGGAATGGCAAGGAGCACGCTATATCTTCACCCGAAGCGTCGCCAGCAGCGACCGACCCGGGGCGATATAGCTGAACGGCGTCGCGCTGCGATAGATGGCGTCGTAATAGACCTTGTCGGTCAGGTTGAGCAGGTTGAGCTGGACCTCTGCCCGCGCACTGACCTTCAGCTTGGCAGTCGCGTCGAAGCGCCAATAGGCAGGCAGGCTGCCGATCCCGGCGATGGTCGACCCGGCGTAACGCACGCTGTTGTATGTGGCCTGGCCACCGATGGTCAGGTCATCGGTCAGCACATAGGTCGTCAGCAGCGCGGCGCTGTGCCGGGGAATGTTCGGGAACGTGCCGGCCGCCACTGGCGGGTTGGTCGTCGCCAGCACCTTGGCGTCGAGGAAGGTGTAACCGCCGAACACCGCCAGCCGCTGGGTCAGGTTGCCCTGCGCGCCCAGTTCGAAACCGTCGACGCGCTGCTTACCCGCCAGTACCTGCAGACCGCCGTTGACCGGATCGGTCACGCGCGCGTTGACCTTGTCGGTGCGAAAGACCGCTCCGGTCAGCAACAGATGCCCGCCGCCGCCGGCCTGATATTTCACGCCGGCCTCATAGCTGCGGTTACGTTCGGGATCGAGGTTGGCGTTGACGCTGCCGATGGCACCATAGGAAGCGCTCGCCGCGTCGGTCTGCTCGCCGCTGGGGTTCGATGAGGTGCTCGCCGAAACGTACAGTGTCGCCTTGGGCACCGGCTTCCACACCAGCCCGGCATTCCAGTTGAGAAAATGGCTGTTGTTGGTCAGCGGCGTGACCACACCGGCCGCCGTCGTGGCAATGTTGGTGACGGCGTAATCGTCGTAGCGCAGCCCGCCGCTCAGCTTCACCTTCGACCCCAGATCGATTGTATCGAGGATGTAAGCCGCCTTCGACACGATCTTTGTGTACTGGGCGGCGCCCGGCAATACCCGAACCTGCGGATAGGCGACGTTGGGATTTGGCGCGAAGATCGGTTGCAACACGACGATGGTTGGCTGGACCAGTGCCCCCGCCGTCTCTGAACTCGCGAAGGCATAAGGTCGGTTGGTGATCGTCTCACGACTCAACTCGACACCGGCGAGCAGATTGTGGCGCAGGCTGCCGGTGTCAAAAGCGATATTGACCTCGGTCGCGTTGGCCAACGTTTCCGAAACGGCGTTACGGTTCTGCGGATTGGCCTGGACGGTCCATTTCGACGGATCGGGATCGGTGATGGTGGGCCGTTCGGGTACCGTCGCGATATAGCTCGACCGGTTCCAGCCATAGCGCGTCTTACTGGTCAGCTTCACATCGGTCGCGGGACGATATTCCAGTCGCAGCGTGCCGACATCGGCGCGGCCTTCGCTAAAATCGCGGGTGCGGATGCCGTAGAAATTGCTGCGGTTGATACTTTTAAACGGCTGCTGGATGCGCGTGTCAAAGGGCACGCCCCAGTCGGGCAAGCCGTCGGCGGTCAGGTGGTAGTAATCGGCGACGACGTCGATATTCGATGTCGGCTGCCACGCGGCGGCAGCGGCGACGCCCCAGCGCCGGTTCCAAGCGGCGTTGCGCCCGGCGATATTGCTGTCATGCGACAGCCCGTTCAAACGGATCTGGAAATTGTCAGCGAGCTTGTGATTCAAATCGCCGGTAAAGCGCCGTGTCGCATCGGTGCCGCCGGTCGCCTCGACCTGCGCAAAATTGATCCTGGCAGGTGCCTTGGAGATCAGGCTGACCGCGCCGCCGGTGGTGCCGCGGCCGCCAAAACTCGACGACGGGCCCTTGACGATCTCGACCTGTTCGACAGCAAAGATTTCACGGCTGGTAACACCAGGGTCGCGCAGCCCATCAATATAAACGTCGTTGCGAGCATCGAAGCCGCGGATGAAGATTCGGTCCCCAAAGGCATTGCCGCCCTCACCGGTGCCAAGCGTTACACCGGATTGGGTGCGAACCAGATCGCGAAACGACTGCGCCCCCGAATCCTGAATGACCTCCTTCGGGATGATCGTCACCGACTTTGGCGTATCGGCGATCGGTGCGCCGAACTTATCCGATGCCGAGCGATCAACCTTGTAGGGGGCGAGCGGGTCCGCGTTGGGATTAGCGGATGGGTCGCGAGTTCCGGTAACAACGATTGTTACCCCTTGATCCTCCACCATGTCCGCTGCCAGTGCGGGAACGGGGCCCAGCGTCAGCAACGCCGCGGCCATCGGCACCGATTGCCGCAGAGAGAGAGGAAGACAGGACTGAGTCACTTATACACTCCGGATGGTTAACTCCGGAAGTGCTATTGCGAATGAATATCAAGTGCAAGCGTTTTGCGAATGGTTCTCAAGAAACATTGCAGCTGCGGCTAAACCGTCGAACCTGTGAAGCAGCAGTCCTCGTCGGCCGAAAGGGCGCTTACAACCCTTTGCTATTGGAATTTGCCATCGTGTCGACCAAAGCCTGAAAGCCGTTCTTGGCGATATAGGCAGTGAAATCGGCTTCCTGTGTCATGGTCAGGTTGATGCCCGATGCGGTGATGCCGGCGATGGCAAAACGGCCATCAGTCTGGGCCTGTACAGTCCAGACGACGTTGCGTGGCGGGTGGCCGGCTGTCTGGACGGTCGAATAAACGTCAACGATGCCCGGCGCGCGGTCGACCTGACGAATGACCTTTAGTTCGGCTCCGGCATAATCGCTCAATCGGTCAGCGTAGGCGTTGACGACGAAGTTAGGCAGTACCGCCTTGTACTGCGCGAGTTGGTCGGCCGTGGCGGTGGCACGCTGGCGGCGAATCAGCCGGTTGCCGATATCGTCGACTGCGAAATTATCGCGCAGCATCGAACGAAACTTGGTCTTCATCGCGGGCTTCGACAGGCTGCGGTCCTCGAGCACCGCAAATGCGCGGGTGACGACCTGATTGATAAAGGCGCCAGCGGTGCGCTCGACAACAGTACTTTGGGGCGCGGTGAAACCGGTCGAGGTCGCTGGCGTGGCCAGGATCATCGCGGCGGCAGCAGCAAGCACAAAGCGCTTCATCTCAGCAAACTCCTTGGACTGTGACAGAATGATCAAGCTGGTGCGGCGTTCCGCCCAGTGCTTCGGCAGTCGCGAGCGACAACCAGGTGACGAGATGGGCGCCCAAGGTCAGCATCGCTGTCATGGCGATGACTTCGGCGACCCCGGCGCTATGGCCGAACAACAGCAGCGCTGCGCCAGCGAAAGCGATGTCCTTGTTGGGGATCAGAGGCAAGCGGCTTGCGATCATCCGTAGCGCCGACAGCAACAACAGCGTCGACATCGGCAGCCCTGGCAGCGCAAAGCGCCAGGTCGCAACCGCAAACACCATGCCGAGCACGATGCGGCCGCCGTGGATACCGCAGATGTACAGCGCCCCTGCGGCATCGGTGTGCAGGATACGCCGCCAGAAAAGCATCGTCACCGCAGCACCGAAGGCGACGAACGCAAGCGAGGTAAGCAACGCGCCACCGCCGAACGCCCCGCCTGCTGCAGCAAGACTCGGCCAGACCAGCGCCGCCACTGACAGCGTCAGCACATTGCCGACAGCTGCCGAAAGCACTGCCGCGTCCTTCACGCCGGTGACCGCAGTCCGCGTCTCGATTCCCTGCCGCCGCGACCAGGCGAGCAGCCACGCATCACCCGAATAGCCGAGCACGCCTAGGTTGAGCACCATCCGCTTCATCATCGCCGCAGCCGGGATCGGGGCTGAAAACAGGCACCGGAACAACAGCCAATCCGCAGCGGGAACAACAAGATAACTTGCGACGAAAGCCAGCCAAAACCCCATCGAAATCGGCAGTTCGGCACCCAGCCGCACCGCGGCTCCCGGTCCAAGCTGACTGAGGACAGCAAATACCACCGCCGTCGACAGCGCTGCGCTGGCGATGCGTCCAGTCAACGGGTGTGCGATAACAGGGTGTGCAGCGACAGCACGTCCGCGCGCCATCGCCGTGCGGGCCATGCCGTGCAGGTCGATGCCCGTTTCTGCCCCGATTATCGCTGTTGCCGTCATGCGTTGCCCTCCCCTTTCAAGCCATAGACGGCACCGTCGCTGCGCATCCGCAGCGGTTGGCGTAATTTTTTATTAAGAGGTCGCCGACTCGCCGACGCTAAACACAAGCCGACCGAAGGCATTGCACCGGCTGGCGATTGCGGACATTGCAGCGCCTTATGGCTTGGTGTGGGAAGCAGGTGCGTGACTGAGGAGGCGCCGGGCGCGCGCCCGGCCGGCCTACAGGCCGTTTTCCTCGATATGCGACCGATGCTGACCCGGCTGCTGACGGCACGCCTTGGCGGCCGCGAGGAGGCCGAAGATGCACTGCAGGATATGTGGCTGAAGCTTGATCAGCCCTTGAAGGGCCCGGTCGCCCAGCCCCAAGCGTATCTGTACCGCATGGCCGCCAATCTGGCCACCGACCGCCGTGTCGCCGGGCGGCGGAGCCAGACGCGCGACGCCGCCTGGCTCGACGTACAGCCGGAGGCGCACGAACTCCCGAGCGCCGAGCGTGAACTGATCGATCGCGAACGTCTCCGGCGGGTTCAGGCGATCATGGCCGAAATGCCGCCAAGGATGAGCGAAGCGCTGCGTATGTTCCGGCTCGACGAGCGTCCACAAAAGGAAATCGCCGCGCGGCTGGGCATCAGCGTCAGCGGCGTCGAAAAGCTGTTGCAACGCGCTTATCGTGCCCTTCACGATGCCGAACATAAAGTTGGTGAGGATTTGTCCGGGCCGCGTCGTCTCATCAGTGAAGGAGATTTGTGGTGACGGTCGACACGGTCGATCAGGCTATCGTCTGGCACCTGCGCACACCCGATATGGGTGCCGCAGAGTGGGAGGCGTTCACGTCTTGGCTGGAGGCTTCTCCGGCCAATGCGGAGGCCTATGATCGCGTCGCTGCCGGTGATCGCTTGCAACCGCTGCCGGCGCCGCAACCCAAATCCCGCCCGATCGTCGCGCTGCCGTTGCGACGTCGCCTGCCGTGGGGCTTTGCCGCCGGTGGTGTCGCGACGGCCTGTGCGGCTCTGTTATTGGTCGGCCTGCCAGGTGAACGGCATGCCATGCCTTATGAAATCGCCACGGCGCCCGGCGAACAGCGGACCGTGACGCTCGATGACGGCACCAGCGTGGAGATGAACGGCAGCACGCGGCTGAAGCTCGATCATGCTGATACCCGTGTCGCAACTTTGGAAAGCGGTGAGGCGGTGTTCCGTGTCCACCACAATGCCAAGGCACCGTTCAAGCTGATCAGTGGCGAAGTCGCGGTCGAGGATGTCGGCACGGTCTTCAACGTCATCCGCGATGGCAGTCGTTTCGACGTCGCCGTGGCCGAGGGCGCGGTCCGCTTCGTTGCCGCAGGACGCAGCGTCCTGCTTGGCAAGGGGTCGGGCCTGAGCCTGCGCGGCACCAGCGCATCGCTGTTCCAACTGACCCCCGATGCTGTGGGCGGCTGGCGCTCCGGACGGCTGGGCTTCCAGAGCGAAACGCTGCGCTTCGTCGCGGATTCGATCGCGCGCCGGACCGGCGCCAAACTATCGCTCGACCCGAGATTGTCGGCCAAGCCCTTTACCGGCATAGTCAATGTCACTGGTGACGCGCGCCGCGACATTCCGCATATCGCCGCGTTGATGGGGGTCGACTGGCGACGCGATGGTGAGCAATGGATACTCGCGCCGCGTTAGACTGGGCGTCGCTGCAACACTGATTTGCGCAGCGCCGTGCCTTGGTGCCGCGCATTCCAGCATCTCTGTTCCTGCCGGTTCACTCGACACCGCCCTGACCGAACTTGCGCGCCAAAGCGGGGCCGAAATGGTCAGCGGCGAAGCAGGACTGGCCAGCGTCCGGACGGCGGGTATATTTGGTTATCTGACGCCCGAAAAGGCGTTGGCGAAGTTGCTCGCCGGGACCGGCTTCCGCGCCATTCAACTGGCTCCCGGCAGTTTCCGCATCGAACGCATGCCTGCCTTGCAACGCCCGCACATCGCTGCCACCCCGCTGCCACCGCCTGCCCCGGAATCCCAGCCCGAGATTATCGTCCGCGCCAGCAAGCAGCCGGTGAAACGCCTGCGATTTCCCGGGAGCGTCGTCGTTGTGGATCCTGCTGCGTTGCCGGGCGGCGATGCCGGCGACCTCGATGATGTGGCGCGGACGTTGCCGGTGCTCCAGACAACTGTGCTGGGCAACGGTCGCAACAAGATTTTTGTTCGCGGCATCGCCGATTCAAGCTTCAATGGCGCCGCCCAATCGACCACCGGTATTTATTTCGGCGATGTGGCGGTCGGATATTCGGGGGTCGAGCCCGCGCTGGTCACCTATGACATCGAGCGCATCGAGATCATGGAGGGGCCGCAGGGGACGCTATACGGCTCGGGTTCGATCGGTGGCATCATCCGCCTGACCCCCAAGGCGCCCGACACGGCGCGGGTGGCTGCGTCGGCATCGGTGGAGGGTTCAGAAACTCTACACGGCGAAGCAGGCGATGCTGTCCGCGCCATGGCCAATGTGCCGATTGTCGACGGCAAGCTCGCCATCCGCGCAGTCGCTTATCAGGCCCGCGATGGCGGCTACATCGACGACCTCCGTCGCGAGTTGAAGAACGTCAACCGCAGCGACACCTATGGCGGCCGCCTGGCACTGCGCGCCACCCCGGGCGATGGTTGGACGATCGATGTATCGGGCCTGGGCCAGCGCATCAGTGGCAGCGACGGCCCTTATGCCGAAGGCTATCCGCTCGCCCGCAAGGCCTATGCCGCCCAGCCCTATTACAGCAGTGTGATCCTGGGCCGCGCCATCGTCACCAAGGACTGGACAAGCGGATTGCAGCTGACTTCTGCCAGCGGCTATGTCGAGCGACGCTCCGACGATGTCTTCGACGCCACGGCATCGCAACTGTCGGCCGGCGAGGCCGAATATGACGATGCCCGCGCTGGCCGCTTGATCACTCAGGAAGTGCGGTTGTCGCGCACCATGGCCAGCGGCACGTCGTGGCTGATCGGAGCGAGTTACCTCAATGACCGCGAAATAGAGGATCGAACATTCGGTTCGGCAGCCAAGCCGGTCGACATCATCGGGGTTACAAACCAGACGACCAATATCTCGGTATTCGGCGAGGGGACACTGCCACTCGGGCGACTGGCCCTTACCGGCGGCGTCCGCCTGACATCGGCCCGAACGGATGGGGAGCCTTCGGCCAAGCCGATTGCGGGCAGCTTTGTCCGCGGCCGCTCAACCCGCCGTGCGGATCCGACGCTGGCGTTTTCGTGGGCGCTTGGCGACAGCCTGGCGCTGTTCGGTCGCGTCCAGACCGGGTATCGCACCGGCGGAATCGCGGTGGCGCGCGGCGTCGGGCGGGTTGCCGACTTTCTGTCCGATGAAATCCGCATGGGCGAAATCGGCATCCGCCACGAACGTCGGAACGTGACAGGGGTGAATGCATCTATCACCGTCTCCTATGCGCGCTGGACGGCGATCCAGGCTGATCTGCTCGACCGGCGCGGCCAGCCCTACACCGCCAACATCGGCGACGCCGACATCGTGGCGATCGAGGCATCGGCGGAATGGGTACCGGTCAGGCGGCTCGTCCTGGCTGCGTCGGGGCTCTATACCGCGAACAACATCGCCGGGCCCCTGCTGCTGACCTCGGTCAAGGGCAACCGGAGACTGCCCGAAACGCCGCCGCTGTCAGCCGTCGCAAGCGCCAGTTATCGCTGGCCGGGGCGCAGCGGCGGCGAATGGCACGCGGGTGCGAACATTCAGTATGTCGGCCGGTCGGTGCTGGGGCCGGGCGATCTGCTCGACCTCAGCCAAGGAGCCTATGCCGTTGCAGGCCTCGATGCCGGCTGGAAACGGGGCCATTACGGCGTCCGCTTCAATGTCGATAATATCGCCGACACCCGTGCCAACCGCTTCGCTTTTGGCAACCCGTTCGAATTCGCCCGGCGCGCGGAGACGGTACCCCTTCAGCCGTTGAATGCGCGGCTGGCGTTCGATGTGGCGTGGTGAAGTCCCAGCGCGTAAAGGCCCCGCATGACCTACGAAACCCTCCTCGTCGAACAGCATCAGGCTGTCACCCTTGTCCGGCTCAACCGTCCGCAGGCGTTGAATGCTCTGAACAGCCAGGTACTTGCCGATCTAACCGCGGTTATGGCCGCATATGACGCCGATCCGGCGCAACGCTGCCTGGTCCTGACCGGCAGCGACAAGGCCTTTGCAGCCGGCGCCGACATCAAGGAAATGTCGGGCCAGTGCTTTGCCGCGATGTATGGCGGCGACTTTTTCGGTGGCTATGGCGCGTTGACGGCGACGCGCAAGCCGTGGATCGCCGCTGTCGCCGGCTTTGCGCTGGGCGGCGGTTGCGAGCTGGCAATGATGGCGGATTTCATCATCGCTGCAGACACCGCCAAATTCGGCCAGCCCGAGATCAAGCTGGCAGTGACCCCCGGCATGGGCGGATCGCAACGGCTGACGCGCGCCGTCGGCAAGGCCAAGACGATGGAAATGTGCCTCACCGGGCGCATGATGGATGCTTCCGAAGCCGAACGCTCCGGGCTGGTCGCCCGCGTTGTCCCGGCGGCGGATTTGCTCACTGAAGCGCTGAAAACCGCCGCGATTATCGCTGGAATGGCACCGCTTGCAGTCAAGGCGGTCAAGGAACAGATTGATGCGGCGTTCGAAATGCCGCTGTCGGCGGGCGTGCGTTTTGAACGGCGGCTGTTCCACAGCCTGTTCGGCTCTGCGGATCAGAAGGAAGGCATGGCGGCTTTCGTCGAAAAGCGACCGGGAGTGTGGACCGGCGACTGACGCTGCGGTCGCTTACGTCGCAGCCGGCAACGCGATGTCGATGCTGTAGCACCCCTCTTGCGCGTCGTGGCGCAGCTGGGCTCGCATCTGCCTTGCCATGCCAGCAATAATGCGAGCCGCCGGATCCTTCCCTGCAGTGAGCGGCTCACCGCCTTTGAAGGCGTCAGACGCGATGCCCAGCCGCACGATGCCACCTTGCGTAACCGCAGAAACATCAACCTTGACCGGGCCATCCGGCGCCAACCGGGTCGCCATCCCTGCCAGCTCGGTGATCAGGAAGGCCACCGGAACTGCCGTATCCTGGCTGACGATCGCCCGCTCGACGTTACAGTGCATCGTCACCGCAAGCTTGTGCGTGGCTGTCAGGGCCTGCTCCAGACTGGCGCACAAATCGGTCGTCAGCGCGCGCAGGTCGACGCCATTGGCGGTCTCGTCGTCGTACATCCAGCGGTGGACAAGGGCCAATGCTCCAACACGCGCCTGCACAGTGGCATAGGCCAGCGCGACATCTTCGCTGGGGGCTTCTCTCGCCTGAATCGAAAGCAAGCTTGAAACGATTTGCAGGTTATTCTTGACGCGGTGGTGCACCTCTCGCGTCAGCCGCTTCTGTTCGGCCAGTGCGTCGCGCAGATCATGTTCGCCGCGGCCAATAGTGTCGGCCATACGGTCGAACGCCTCCCCCAGATCGGTCATCTCGCGTGACAGGAAGCGCTCACCCGACAGACGCCGGGTCGTATCACCTTGGGTGTAGCCGACAAATGCGTCGCGGACCTTTAGGACGGGTTTGACCATGAGCCTCTGCGCCGCCAACCAGGCGGTTAAAAGTGCGGCAATCCAAATCAAAAGCGGCCCACCGATTGAGAGCGCCTGCACCGCCGACATCATCTGCCGGGGCTGACGAAGCTCAAGCGTCAACCCGGCGGTCGACAGAAGATGCGGCGTCACATCGCAATTGGCCAACGGGTCGCAGGGCTCGCCAGGCCGCCAATCGAGCAGCGAGCGTCCGCCCTGCTTGAGCGTGAACCAATTGCCAAGGCCACGCATCCGGTCGCTGACCAGCGGCTTCAGCGCGGTGATCGGCAGTGAGGCGACAGCAGCTGTGCCATTATCGTTATTGCGCGTCAGCAGCCACAACGAAGGCGTCGGACCCGTCGTGTCGATGGTGACGGCGCGGATCATTCCGGGTCCCTGTTGTCGCTTGAGCCGATCGAGCTGCGCGGTGACAGCGGTCGGCATCGGGCTGGCGGATGGGATGCACATAGGCCGACCTTGCCGGTCGTAGCGCTCGACGCTTTCGATGTGCCGATCGTAGGTTGCGGCCACGTTGAGGTCGTTACAATCCTCATCAGCGTTGCCGGTCCCCGTCAGCAATATCGTTTCCAGCATGGCAAAGTCGGCTGCGAGACTGGCGTCTATCGCACGGTCAATGGCAGTCAGGCGGGCCACCGATGTCTGCGTGCGGGTTAGCTGATAGTCATGGAAATTCCGGAACGCCGCCAGCACTGCAAAGATCAGCAACGGTGCCAGAACGATCGTCAGCGCTGCAATCAACTTGGCAGAGATCGACCAGCCGCGCGCCGCATCGCCAGCCCGTGTGGCAATGCGATCAAGTGTAGGCACGGGTCCGGGCAAAACTGGCTCCTGTGATGGCAGTCGGTCAGTCCAACCGCTTCAACAGGTCCGCTAACGCCTCAGGTAGGGGTTCGGATGCAGCGTCGTCGAACGCGCGGCGCAACATTTCTGCAATGGCCTTGGAACGGCCCGCTGCGGCTGCGTTATCGCTGGCGGCAGGATCGGAATTCAAACGTTCTGCCGGCATCGAGCATCTTAATGCCGTAATTACAGTCTCTGGCAACCCTGATTGTTGCACGGCGGAAACAAAATCGCGGGCCGGGTGTTCGATCGTCGACCGCTGGTCTATGCCAGCGGCAGTCAGACCGATATCAAAGCCAAAAGGGGTATGCCATCCATGTCGCTCGCGTCCGAAATCGCGCCGCATCTTCCTTATCTCCGCCGCTATGCGCGCGCGCTGACGGGCAGCCAGTCGACCGGCGACGCCTTTGTTCGCACGGCGCTCGAAACGATCGTCGATGCACCCGAAGCTTTCCCGCGCGACGTCGATGCACGGCTGGGGCTGTACCGCGTCTTCCACAAGATCTGGTCGACTGCCCACATCGAGACGGGACCAAGCGAGGACACTGCCTCCGCTCTGGAACGGGTTGCGCAGGACCGGCTCGCCGCGATCACTCCCCTGTCGCGCCAGGCGCTGCTGCTGACCGCGATGGAAGGCTTCACCAACGAAGACGCTGCCTATCTGATCGACGCCGCACCGTCCGATGTTGCAAGCCTGGTCGCCGAAGCACTGGCTGAGATCGACCGTCAGACCGCGACCCGCGTGCTGATTATCGAAGACGAGCCAATTATCGCGATGGACATCGAATCGATCGTTCGTGATCTGGGTCACGAGGTTACAGGCGTCGCCGTTACCCGCGACGAGGCCGCAGCGCTCGCCAAGGCTGACAAGCCGGGGCTGGTGCTCGCCGATATCCAGCTCGCCGATGGTTCGTCCGGCATCGACGCCGTGCGCGACATTCTCGGCGAATTCTCGGTGCCGGTGATTTTCATCACTGCCTTCCCCGAACGCCTGTTGACCGGCGAGCGGCCCGAACCGACCTTCCTGATCACCAAGCCGTTCCAGCGTTCGACGGTCAAGGCGGCGATCGCGCAGGCGCTGTTCTTCAACTCCACGGCCGCATTCTCGCGCTAGCTGCGCGCTGCCGCTTTTAAAAGGCAGCAGCCAGCACGGCCATTGCGTCCGGTGCGTCGGCAAAATCGTCGAGCACCGGCAGCAGCGAACCATAGGCATCAGCTCTTCCGCCAAAGGCAAGACACGCCTGCGCCTTGGCCAGATGGTCATCGCGACTGAGCGGCCATTCCGGCGAACCGAACTGACGCTCCACCCCCTGACGCAGGACTCGGCCGTCGTTCATCGCCGCAACCGCCTCGGCCGGGGCGAATGCTGCCGGATCCGGATTGCTATCGGCCTCGACACTGATCCGCTCGGCCAGAGCCATCAACTCAAGGTCGGCCAGCCGTTCCGGGGTGAAATCGCCCAGACGGACGGTGCCGCGTGTCAGCACGAGCGCCCCCAGCCAGGGAAAGCATAGCCTTGCGGTGGCAACGGTCATCCCCGCCGTCGGCCGTCGCCCGACGAGGCGGTGGATAAGCGGTGGCGCCCGGTAAGTCAGCGTGTCGAGGTCGGACGCAGTCAGGCCCTGTTCGCGCATCAGCATCTGGGTCGCGACAATGGCCCCATGCGCAGCACGGCCGGTCGGGAAAGGCTTCCAGCTGACTTCGGCGATCCGGTGTCCGGTCGCCAACCGCGCCACCGCTGCCGTCAGCTCGTGGCGATCCTCGAAGAGCGAAAGATAACCGAAAGGCCCTTCCAGCGATCCCCGCGGTCCTGGGAGTCCCGCACGCGCCAGATCGAGCGCCTCGACCGCCGATCGCGCCGCAGCCGCCACCTGAACCGCCAGAGTCGGCAACCCTTCGACATGAGCCTGCATCGTCCCGCCGGCGAAAGCCAGAGCATAACCGAAGGCATCGCGCGTCGTCGCAGCCGACAGCCGACGCAGCCGCGCCATCGCCGCGACGCAACCGAAAATCCCTGCCGTCGCCGGGCGGAAAAACTTCAATGGGCTGGTCGCCGCAATGCCCAGCGTCGCGACCACATCTACACCGGCTACCAATGCCGCAAGGAATTCCGAACCACTGACCGGCGCACCACGCCCCGCCTCGGCCAGCAACGCCGCCAAGACGGTCGCCAGAGGGTGCGCCACGGCGGGTTCGTGGACGCAATCAAATTCCTGGGCATGGATCTGAAAAGCGTTGGCAAAAGCGGCATATGGGGCGCCGAGCATCATTCCCGATCGGCCCAGAACGGGACACATCCCCTGCCCGCCCCAGTCGGCGGCAGCGGCGAAAATCAGATCGGCGTTCGCAGCGTTGCGCCCGGCGACGCCGACGCAAAGGCTGTCATGGAGAAAAGTCCGCGCCGCACGCTGGTCGTTCGCGGTCAGCCGCGTCCATTCGATGCCCAGCGCATGATCGATCAGGGCAGCGGTCGCGTCGTTCATGCGGCCCCGCCGATGATTGAACCGCTGGTGCTGCCGGGGAGGATTGAACTCCCGACCTCAGCCTTACCAAGGATGCGCTCTACCACTGAGCTACGGCAGCACTTTGCAGCGGAAGCGGGCCTATGCGGGAGGGGGCGAGGGGTGTCAAGAAACCGCGCGCCGCGTTACAGTTCGGTGATGAGCAAGAGTCAGGCAGAAGGTGAAGCGGCGCGGCAGAAACGGCTGGCCGAAGCGCTGCGCGCCAATTTATTGAAGCGCAAGGCGCGCGACCGCGCGATGAGTGAGCCGCCTCCAGGCGATACCGAGAAACCCTAAACAGCGGGTGCCGGTGCCGCGATGGCCGCAGCGACCGCCCCGGTGACTTCAGGCGACATCGGCGTCAGCTTTGTGCCGAACGCCGCGATCAGCTTGCCGTCACGGCCAACCAGGTATTTGTGGAAATTCCACTTTGGCACCTTGTCTTCACCAAGCACATTGGCTGCCCAGCGGTAGAAAGGCGCCGCGTTTCGACCGGTGACGACATTCTTTTCGCTCATCGGAAAGCGAATGCCGAACTTTGATTCGCAGAACTGCTTGATTTCGGCGTTCTTGCCATATTCCTGGTTCATGAAGTCGCCCGACGGAATGCCGATGACTGTAAAGCCCTGATCGCGATACTTTTCGTACAACGCCTCCAGTCCTTCGTACTGGGGGGTGTAGCCACAGAAGCTGGCGGTGTTGACGACAAGCAGCACCTTGCCCTTGTACTGGGCGAACGGCATCGGCTTGCCGTCGATGGTCGTCATCGTGAAGTCATAGGCCGAAGCCGCCAACGGGGCGGGTGCCTCGGCGGCGCTGGCCGCAGCAGCGAGAGTTGCGGCGGCGGCGAACAGAAGCTTGGACATGACGCGATCCTTGACAGGCTTGGGCGACGTCCAGCCTATGCCGAACGCCGCCGCAGTGCAATTAGCCCGCTCTGCCGCAGACCCTAACGCGCAGGAACCGGCGTCTGCGCATCCTTGGCCGCCTCCAGCACCGGTCCGGGTGCTCCGGCCTCACCCGATGCCGCCGGGGCGGTCGACGGTGCTGCCGCCATTACTGGCTTGTTACCGCCCGCCAATGTCGGATTGTCCCCAAGCATCGACTTGCCACCCAGGGGCTTCGACTGGCCCTGATGGCAGGTCGCGCAATTGACCTTGTAGGGATCACCCAGCGGCCCGGCCTGATCCTTAGGGAACACCCCGTGCAGCGACGAGATATATTCGTCGTTGACGTCGCGGACCATGCGAATGCCGTACCAAGCGGTGACCCGCTGCGGGCGGCTTTCACCCCAGTTCCGGAACGATTGGGTGTTGTGGCAGAAGGTGCAGTTGACGCCCAATGACTGCGACAAATGCATCATCAGGCCATAGCTCTGCTCGGCGTTCTTGATCGATACGCCCTTGTCGGGGGTCGGATAAGGGCTGTTACCCGCCACCCGGATGACGTTCTTGCCCTGCAGATACGAAGTGAATGGATCGTACGGCAGCGAGGCATAGCCGACGTTCTTGTCGGGCGTGTTCTGGCCGTGCTTGTTGCCAAGGATGCTCGCCGATTCCACTGGCCCCATCGACCAGCGATATTCGGGGATCTGGTTGCCGCGGTGGCAGGTCCAGCAGGTGACGCCGACGCCCTGGACGTGCGATTTGTAATCGGTGTTGATCGCACGGGTCATCTGCAGCATCCGCCGCGCGACGACCTTGGTGTATTTCTCGTCCGACGCCATGTTTTCAGGGTTGTGGCAGTAGTTGCAGCCCTGCTCCGCCGGAGCGACCCAGGTGGTGATCTCCGCCATCAGCCGGTTGAACTCTTCGGTCGACGTGTCGCCGAGAACCTTGACGTTCTGATAGGTCGCACTGGCGCGCGGCCCGTTGAGCATGTCGGCGGTCAGCGCATAGGGCGCGTCTGGGATGGCCGAGGCCTTCACGACATGGCTCTTGGCGACGACCTGGTCCATGCCGGCACCGCGCGGCCCGGTCTGGTCGACATATTTGGTGCCGACCTCGCAGCCGCCGAGCAGCAGCGCCGGTGCCGCCATCGCGGCGATGAGGATGCGTTTCATGCTCATTTCGCTGCCCCCGGAAGTGTGGCGGGATCAATGACACCGGTGCCCGGATAGGCTGGCGCATAATGGTGCTGGACGGCCCAGAGATACCAATTGTCGACGGCGGTGCCGGTCAGCAGGATGCCGATGCCGCCGGTCAGCGTTGTCAGCACCGCAAACCACCACGCCCAGCGATGGATCGATTCAAAGGTCGCGTTGAACCCCATCGTCCAGCGCCAGAACAAAGCGCCACGTTCGGCCGCCGTGCCGCGATCGGTGATGTGTTCCAGCTCACGCTCCGCCCCATAGCGCGTCGTCGCCATGATCGTCGCGCCGTGCATGGCGAACAACAGTGTCGATCCGTAGAGGAAAGCGATCGAAAGCGCGTGGAACGGGTTGTAGAACAAATTGCCGTAGCGGATCGAAAAGGCCGCCGTCCAATCGAGGTGGGGGAAGATGCCGAACGGCACCGCCTCCGACCAGGAACCGACCAGGATCGGCCGGATGAAGCCGAGCGACAGCATCAGGAAGATCGCGCTGGCAAAGCACCAGGCGACGTGGGTGCCCATGCCGAGCGCCTTGGCGCGGCGGTAGGTGCGCAGGAACCATAGGATGACCGACGAGGTCATGAAGAACCCCGCCATCAGCCACCAGCCACCTTCGGCCAGCGGCGGCATGATATGGAGGCCGTACTTCGGTGCCGGCGGCTCAAGTGCCAGCCACGGCAGTTGGCGAACAAATTGAATGGGGTTCCAGCCGACACTGGCGAACATGTTGAGCCCAACGATTTCAAATGCCACGAAGAAGCAGATGATCGAGGCGAGGCCGAGCGTGCCGAGATAAAGCGGACCGATCTGCGCGTTGCCGATCTTGCCGAGCCAATAGTTGAACCCGCCGACACCGCTGCGCGGATCGTTGCCCACCCCCAAAGGTGGCCCGTGTTCGACCCCGATCAATTGCGTCTGGGTAAAGATGTTCTGATAACCGATCATCGTCATACCCCCCCTTTTTAATTGTGCCAGATCGGCAGGTTGAGCCACCAGGTCCACCATTCGGGCCAGCCGCGTGCCCAGAACGGCCCCGAGATGACGATGCAGACCGCGCTCCAGAATGATGCGTTGACGGCCAGCAGCAGTCCGACGCGGTGGATGCCCAGCGTGCCGACCGAATAGCCCATCAGATCGCGGAAGAAGGCGTCTTCATATTCGGGCGTCTTGACCGCTTCGCCCTTGGCCGGATTGACCGAGGACAGGATCAGCGAACCATGCAGTCCGAGCGCCAGCGTAGTGGTGAAGAAGAAGCTCACCGCCAGCATGTGCGCCGGGTTATAGTGGAAATGCAGATACTGGTAGCCGGTGTTCGAAACCCAATCGAGGTGGCTGAAGATACCGTACGGAAAGCCCCAGCCCCACGCCCCCATCAGCATCGGCCGCACGATGACCAGCGTCACATAGGCGAGGATGGCGAAGCTGAATGCCCAGGGGACATGATAGCCCATGCCGAGTTTCTTGGCGATTTCGACCTGCCGCAGCGCCCAGGAGCAGAATGCCCCGGTCGCGCAGATGGTGATGATCTGCCAGAGCCCGCCCTCCTTGAGCGGAGCGAACGACAGGCCGTATTTGAGATCGGGCGGCGCGATCGAGATCAGCCACGGGTTCCATGTCGGCCCGAGAGCAGCGCCGTAGAAGATGAGCGCGGTGCCGAGGGCAGCGAAAAAGGCCGTCGTCACGCCGAAGAAGCCCACATAGAAGGGGCCAACCCAGAAATCGAAGAGATCGCCGCCGATCAGCGTGCCTCCCCGGACGCGGTATTTCCGCTCGAAACTCAAGAGCGCCATCGCGCACCTCGCTTACCCGCCGCCGTGACGGCCGGGCCTGGTCGTTGCAGGTTGCAGGCGGACGGAGGCGGCTGCCCCCGCCCGTCCCGCTTACGTCGAACGCAAACTGTGTCCGCTTTGGCTCAGGGAGCCGGGGCGGGTGCAGCTGCGGGTGCCGTCGATGCCGGAGCCGCCATCATGCCATTGCCCAGCCAGTTAAACCGGTCGGTCGAAAGCAGGATGAAATGGATCAGGATCGCCAGCACAAACAGGAAGATGAACAGTGCGATCAGCGTCCGGCGCGGATCGAAGATTTGCCACATTCTCCACATGATCAGGTCCCCCTTATGCCAGCAGTGTCGAGACGGCGCTCATCGCCATCTTCGCATGGGTGATCACATCGCCCGCGTCGGCGGTGCGAAGCCAGGGCTTCCACGACCAAACGAGGAAATGGGCGATGACCGCCACCAGTGTGAACACCAGGAAGCTGGTGATGAAGAGCTTGTGAAACTCTTTCGCTTCCGCTTCGGTCAGGTAGGTTCCTGGCCCCAGCCTTTCGTCGCTCATGGTTGGTTCTCCAGATTATCCGCCGAACGGGACCGGAATGGTCTCGCCTGACCGGCGGCTTCGTTACGCCAGAGCGCGTTTCGAAGAGGGTGAGGTGCGTTGGCACCGAAAGGGGTGAGCCGGGCGCTCATGCGGCGCGCTGCTCGAATTGGCGGGCGGCGGCGGCGAGGCGCGCGCGGGTAACTTGTCGCTCGCCCGCGTCGCGCGCGGCGCGTTCGGCGCTGTCGCGAAGCTGCTTGGCAGCGGAAATGCGGACCAGCACCGGCTGCTTGTCGACAATGTCGTCGAGGTCCGATCGCGCTTCGTCTGCCCAGCCGACATGGGCCAGCAATTTGGACGGCGTCGCATCGACCTTGTCCATCGTCGAGGCCAGCGGCAGGATGTTAAACAGCGCATCGAACAGCGCGTTGCAGACTTCCTGGACCAGATAGGTCGCGCCCGAATAGCCCATGAACGGCGTGCCGGTGTGGCGGCGGATGACCGCGCCGGGGAAGCTGGCGGGGATATAGATCGAGCGGCCACCGGCTTCGGCGGCGTACATACGTTCGTTATAGCTGCCGAACAGCACCAGCGGCGGGGTCGCCTTGATGGCGTCACGGACGGCGGCGTTATCGGGCTTGACCCCTGCCGAGCGCATGAAGCTGAAGGTGCAGGGCAGCCCCATATCGTCTTCGAGGAAGCTGCGCAGGCCGCGGACGTAGGTTTCGGTGGCGACGACAGCAAAGCTCGCGGTGCCGAAGAAGTCCTGGGTCACCGAGCGCCACAGATCCCATAGCGGCTTGATCGTCGTGTGTTTCTCGCGCTCGATGAACGGCTCCGGATCGACCCCGGTCAGCTCGCCCAGCTTGCGCAGGAACAATGTCGTCGAATTGAGGCCGATGGGGGCCTGCAGATAGGGCCGCTCCAGCGTCTCGCAGAGACCCCTGCCCCATTCGCGGTACATGCAGACGTTGACTTCGGCATCCGCCAGCCGCCGGATATCGGCAAGATGCGTGCCCAACGGGAAGACGCAATTGACCTCGCAGCCGATGCCTTCGATCAGGCGCCGCATTTCGGCGAGGTCCGACGGCATGTTGAAGGTGCCGTACATCGGCCCGATGATGTTGACCTTGGGCTTGGCCCCCTCGGCACGCGGCCGCAGCGCGGGGACTTTCTTCGGCCCGAACTGCGTCCATAGCCAGGTCAGCGCACGGTCGCCCGACTGCCACTGATCCTCGTCGATGGTGCGCGGTAGGAAGCGCTGGATGTTGGTGCCCTCGGGCGTCACGCCGCCGCCGATCATTTCGGCGATGCTGCCGGTGACGACGACGGCGGGCAGCGCCGGATCGAGCGTCTTCCACGCCCGCTTCATCGCGCCCTCGGTGCCGTCGCGGCCGAGTTCCTGTTCGCCCAAACCGGTGACGACGATCGGCAGTTCGTGCGGCGGCAGGCCGTCGGTATAGTGCAACACGCTGGTGACGGGCAGATTCTCGCAGCCGACCGGGCCGTCGATGATGACCTGCAAGCCCTTGATCGCGGTGAAGGCGTAGACTGCGCCCCAATAGCCGCCCGCCCGGTCATGATCGAGGATCAGGGTCATGACCCGACCGACTCCTCGGCCTTGGCGGCGGCCTGCATCTTGGCGGCGTATTTGGCCTTGAACGCCGGGCGGTCGGTCGGCGTGTCTTCCCAGACGCCCGCGGCATAGCCTTCACCGACACCGGCGAAGAAGTCGCGCATCGAATCGAAGCGCGACTTGTTGCCGAGCGCGCCGCCGATGACCTGCGCCAGCGACCCTGCGCCCGCCGGACCCATCAGCGGGCGGGCGGAGATCAGATTGGTGAAATACAGCGCCGGGATCGCCTTGGTCTTGGCATGCTGGACGACCGGCGTCGTCCCGATTGCGAGATCGGGCTTGTAGAAATCGACCGCCTGCAGGTCGTTTTCCAGGCTGGCGCGATACTGG
Organism: Sphingomonadales bacterium; assembly: GCA_038211945.1. Lineage (GTDB taxonomy): Bacteria > Pseudomonadota > Alphaproteobacteria > Sphingomonadales > Sphingomonadaceae > Sandarakinorhabdus. The sequence continues at coordinate 2,117 of JBBQVA010000001.1, read as the reverse complement.
ATATGGACGCCCTTGGCCTCGAGCCATTCGCGGTCGGGATCGGACCATTTGGTCTTGGGGCAGGCGGTGCCGACATAGGGCACATCGGCGCCGCTTTCGATCAGCAGCCGGGCGACCAGCAGTTCGGAGCCTTCATAGCCCGACACCGTGATGCGCCCGTTGATCGGCTTGGCGGCGAGCGCGGCGGTAATTGCGGGCAGCCATTTGTTCTGCGCGGCGGCGACCTTGTCGGCGGCGATCCCGCAGGCTTCGCCGATGGCGGCGAGCCAGGCCGCCGTGCCGTCGCGGCCGACCGGCGCGCTGCCGACCACCTTGCGACCGGCGCTTTCGAATTCACGGACGCTGGCGGTGTAGAAGGGGTGGATCGCGGCGACGGCGGCGCAATCGAGCGCGCTGTACAGCTCGCGCCATTCGCGAGTCGGTACCACCGGTCCGGCGGCCAGGCCCATCGGTTCAAGCATTAAGCCGATGCCGACCGGATCGGCGGGGAACATCTCGCCAAGCAGCGTGATCGTCGGCAGATCCTGGCGCACGGCGGGGGCCGCGACCGGCCCGGCCATGACTTCCTTGCGTGCATAGGACAGCATCGCGCCGGCCAGCACGTCCTTGGCCTCGGCATGGGTGGGCACGCCGAAGCCCGGCACGTCGATGCCGATGACGCGGACGCCGTTGATGACATCGGGCAGCAGCTGCAGCGGCACGCCCGACGCGGTCGGCACACACAGGTTGGTGACGACGATGGTGTCGTAAAGTTCGGGGTCCGCCAGTTCATGGACCGCGTCGCGGATGTCCTCGAACAGTTTGCCGGTGACGAGACTCTCGGAATTGAACGGCACGTAGCCGACCGTCCGCCGGGCACCATAGAAGTGGCTGGTGAAGGTCAGGCCGTAAACGCAGCAGGCCGATCCCGAGAGAACGGTCGCGGTGCGGCGCATCCTGAGGCCCACGCGCAGCGAGCCAAAGGCCGGGCACATCGATTGCGGCTGATCGTGCGGACCTTTGGGATAATCCTTGGCATAGCGCGCCAGCACTTCGGTCTTCCCCGCCGCATTGGCCGCATCGCGCAGCGTGTCGCCACCGGCGTGGCAGCCAGAACCCTCGTCCGGCAGCGCGTCCAAGGCGACATCGAGGGTCATACCAGGTCGTAGACCACTTCGAGGCTCGGCTTGGTTTCGAAGATGCCGCCGCGCATGTCGGCCTGGCTGGCGGGCTTCAGGGTGAAATTGCCACCGGTATCCTCGGGCTTGAACAGCGCCAGCAGGCCGTCCTGATCGAGCGGCGTCGGGCGCACCGGCGGGGCCGTCGCGACATTTTCCGCCAGTTCGGCGAACAGCGAGCCCCAGCGGCTCTCCGACGTGCCGATGATCTGGTAATTGGCTGATTTCTTGCGGATATCGTCGTCGGCCGGGATCGAGATCAGTTCGGGAATGCCGACCGCCTTGGCGAACGCCTGCGCCTCGCCGCTGCCGTCGTCCTTGTTGATGAGGATGCCCGCGACGCCGACATTGCCGCCCATCTTGCGGAAATATTCGACCGCCTTGCAGACGTTGTTGGCGACATAGAGCGATTGCAGATCGTTCGACGCGACGACGATCACTTTCTGGCACATGTCGCGCGCGATCGGCAGGCCGAAGCCGCCGCACACCACGTCACCGAGGAAATCGAGCAGAACGTAATCGAAGCCCCATTCGTGGAAGCCCAGTTTCTCGAGCGTTTCGAACCCGTGGATGATCCCGCGCCCGCCGCAACCGCGACCGACTTCCGGCCCGCCCAATTCCATCGCGAACACACCGTCACGCATGAAGCAGACGTCCTCGATGCCGATTTCTTCGCCGGCGAGCTTCTTCTTGGACGATGTCTCGATGATCGTCGGGGTCGATTTGCCGCCGAACAACAGGCTGGTCGTATCGCTCTTGGGGTCGCAACCGATCAGCAAAACGCGCTTGCCCTGCTGCGCCATCATGTAGCTGAGGTTCGCCAGCGCGAAGGATTTGCCTGATCCGCCCTTGCCATAGATCGCGATGATCTGCGTTTCCTTGGTGATCGGCCCGGTATGTACGGGATCGGGCTCTTCATGCGCTTCGTCGCGCAGCGCGCCGAGATCGAGCATTGTCATA